>CAKTTB010000004.1 GCA_934613505.1 uncultured Oscillospiraceae bacterium
GAACACAGAAGTTAAGCTCACATGCGCCGAAGATACTTGTCGGGTGACTGACCGGGAAAATAGGTAGTGCCAACATAGGAAGAAACCTGATTTCGATCAGGTTTCTTTTTTACAGTCGGTGTTGATTGGCATGAGGGTCCACCTGTTCCCATACCGAACACAGAAGTTAAGCTCATGATCGTCGAAAATACTTGCCGGGCGACTGGCCGGGAAAATAGGGAATGCCGACATGAAACGCAGCTCGCATATGCGGGCTGTGTTTTTACGATATGACAAAACGGGAAGGCCGTACAGCCTTCCCGTTTTTCGTTAATATCCAGACGGATTTTTGGTCTGCCAGTTCCAGCTGTCGCGGCACATGTCGGCAAGCGTCTTTTTTGCTTCCCAGCCAAGGACCTTCGTTGCCTTCGCGACGTCGGCGTAAACAGTAGCGAGATCACCGGCCCGGCGCGGGCCGATCTCATAGGGGACCGGAATGTGGTTTACGGACGAAAACGTGTTGACCAGCTCCAGAACACTGACGCCATGGCCGGTGCCGAGATTGAAAATCTCGCAGCCGGTGTGCGACTGGGCATAGCGGAGCGCGCACAGATGCCCCTCGGCCAGATCGACGACGTGGATATAATCGCGGACGCCGGTGCCGTCGGGCGTGTCGTAGTCATTGCCGAAGACGGTCAGCTTTTCGCGTCGGCCGATGGCGACCTGCGTGATATACGGCATCAGATTATTCGGAATGCCATTTGGATTTTCGCCGATCAGGCCGGACGGATGCGCGCCGATGGGATTAAAGTAACGGAGCAGGACAACGGACAGCTCCGGGTCTGCCTGACAGGCGGACTTGAGGATCTCTTCGATCATAAACTTTGTCCAGCCGTATGGGTTGGAGCAGCCGCCGGCCGGCATGGTCTCCAGCAGCGGCGCAGGCTGATCGCCATAGACCGTCGCGGAGGAGGAGAACACGAACCGGTGACAGCCGTGCGCGCGCATGGCCTCCAGAATGCTCAGCGTGGAGTCAAGATTGTTGCGGTAGTAGAGCAGCGGCTTCCCGACGGATTCGCCGACGGCCTTGAGCCCTGCGAAGTGGATGACGGCGGAAATATCAAAATCACGGAAGAGCTGGTTCATGGCAGCTCTGTCGCAGCAGTCCGCGCGGATCAGCGACGGATGCTTGTCCGTGATCGCAACAAGGCGATCGAGAACCTTCAAGGAGCTGTTGCAGAAATTATCAACAATAATAATATCCTCATCCGCATCCAGCAGCGCCAGCGCCGTATGGCTGCCGATAAAACCGGCGCCGCCGGTCAAAAGAATTGCCATGGAACAGCCTCCTGTGTCAGAACTTCAGAGGAAGTATATCATGATTGGGAAAAAAGTGCAAGAGAGGACGCTGCGCGGAGGTGCCCGAGCGGAGAGAAGATTGAGAGGGTAACCCGTGACCGCCAAGACCCTCTCAGTCGCCTGCGGCGACAGCTCTCCCAGAGAGAGCCAAGGGGGCGGTGCGAATACGTACAATTTAGCATATTTCGATGGTACCTGCTATTGACTGCACCTATTCAAAGGCAATATACAGCAAGTTTGATGCCTGCACCTACGGGCGGCGCGTACCAAAGTGTCCGTATTGTGACTCAATGCGATTGCAGAAACCTTCAAATTAGTTTTTACCTAAAGCGCACTGCGGCACAAGCCCCGTACCCCACGCACTCTTTTCTCCCCAATCTTTTCTCTTGCGAGAGAAAAGATTGGGCCGTCGGAGACACGTGCCCTCTGCACGGATTTCCCATGGCGAAAATCGTGAAATCCCTCTTCCAAAAGGGCGGAGAAATTGGTATAATAAACAACACCCCATAGAAGAAGGGATGACATCATGGCAAAGCTGTATTTCAAGTACGGAGCGATGGGCTCCAGCAAGACGGCGACGGCGCTGATCACCAAGTATAATTATGAAGAGCGCGGCATGCGCGTCTGGCTGATGAAGCCGGCCGCCGACCGGCGGGACGGAGAATTTACCCTGCGCTCGCGCATCGGCCTGACGGCGCAGTGCGAGGCGATCTCCCCGGAGTGCGACCTGCGGGAACGGTACGCCGCGCATGACAAGGTCGATGTGATCATCGTCGACGAGTGCCAGTTCATGACCGGCGAGCAGATCGACCAGCTGCGGGAGCTTGTGGACCGCGAGAATCTGCCGGTCCTCTGCTTCGGCCTGCGGACGGATTTCCAGACGAAGCTCTTCCCCGGCAGCCGGAGGCTTTTCGAGCTGGCGGATTCGATCACCGAGATCAAAACCATCTGCGACTGCGGGCGCAAGGCCACGACCAACGCCCGTATCAGCCCGGACGGCTATGTGATCACCGAGGGCGATCAGGTCTTCCTGGGCGGCAATGACAGCTATATCGCCATGTGCCATAAATGCTATCAGGACTATATTAAAGAACATAGAAAGGTGGAACTACTCCATGGAACTGAAAGAGATCCTCAGTAAGGTCGACCATACGCTGCTGACGCAGGCGGCGACCTGGGCCGAGATCAAGGTGATCTGCGACGACGGCATGAAATACCAGACGGCCTCCGTCTGTATTCCGGCCTCCTATGTCAAGCAGGCCAAGGATTACGTGGGCGACAAGCTCACGATCTGCACCGTCATCGGCTTCCCGAACGGCTACGACACCACGAAGGCCAAGTGCTTTGAGGCGTCGGACGCCGTAGAAAACGGCGCGGACGAGGTCGATATGGTCATCAATATCGGCTGGGTCAAGGATCAGCGCTGGGATGACCTGCTGGCCGAGATCAAGGCCGTCAAGGCAGCCTGCCACGGTAAGCTCCTGAAGGTCATCATTGAGACCTGCTTGCTGACTGACGACGAGAAGATCAAGATGTGCGAGATCGTCTCCGATTCCGGTGCGGACTTCATCAAGACCTCGACCGGCTTCTCGACTGGCGGCGCGACATTCCACGATATCGAGCTGTTTGCCAAGCATCTGAAGCCCGGCGTGCGGATCAAGGCCTCCGGCGGCATCTCTTCTCTGGAGGATGCGGAAAAGTTCATCGAGCTTGGAGCTTCCCGCCTCGGCACCAGCCGCGTGGTGAAGATCGTCAAAAAGCAGGAAGCGGAGCAGAAGTAAGAATATCGGCGCCTGCCCGCGCATATATTTGGAAAGGGGATACAACATGGCAAATTATCCGACTCCGCACATCAGCGCCAAACCCGGCGATTTCGGTCAGACGGTTCTCATGCCGGGCGATCCGCTGCGCGCAAAATTCATTGCGGAAAACTTTTTGGAAAATCCGGTACTCGTCAATAACGTCCGCGGCGTGCAGGGCTATACCGGCCTGTATCATGGTACCCGCGTATCGGTCATGGCTTCCGGTATGGGCATGCCGTCCATCGGCATCTACTCGTGGGAGCTGTATACGGTCTTCGGCGTGGAGAACATCATACGCATCGGCTCGACCGGCGCCATGCAGGAGAAGATCAACCTGCGCGACATCGTCATCGGCCAGGGCGCCTGCACCGACTCCAACTGGGCCAGCCAGTATCATCTGGCCGGCACATTTGCGCCGATCGCGGATTATCACATGCTGGAGACCTGCGTGGAGACGGCCAAGAAGCTGCAGCTCCCGTATCACGTCGGCAATCTGCTGTCCTCCGACCGTTTCTACGGCGACGACGAAGATATGACTGGCGGCTGGATCGCGAACAACGGCTGGGGCAAGATGGGCGTGCTGGCCGTAGAGATGGAGGCGGCTGCGCTCTATATGAACGCCGCGCGCACGGGCAAGCATGCGCTTGCCATCTGCACCGTCTCCGACCATCTGCTGCGGGAGGAAAACTGCACGGCGGAAGAGCGGCAGAACGGCTTTACCAACATGATGAAGCTCGCGCTGGAAACAGCGGTCAAACTGGAGAAGTGAGAGCATGAAACGCGTCTTTGTAATTGTACTCGATTCCTGCGGCATCGGCTTTGAGCCGGACGCCGCGGACTTCGGCGACGTCGGGGCCAACACGCTGCACACGTGCAGCCTGTCGCCGGAATTTCATATGGACAATCTGATCTCCATGGGCCTTGGCAGCCTCGACGGTGTGGACTATCTGCCGAAGACGGACAAGCCCGCCGCGGCGCTCGCGCGATTGCAGGAACTCTCGCGCGGCAAGGACACGACCATCGGCCATTGGGAGATCGCGGGCATCGTCTCGCCGCAGCCGCTGCCGACATTCCCGGGCGGCTTCCCGGAGGAGATCCTGAAGCCCTTCCGCGAGCAGACCGGGCGCGGCGTCCTGTGCAACAAGCCCTATTCCGGCACGGAGGTCATCAAGGACTATGGCCGCGAGCATGTGGCGACCGGCGATCTGATCGTCTATACCTCCGCCGATTCCGTGTTCCAGATCGCGGCACATGAATCGGTCGTTCCGCCGGAGCAGCTGTATGCATACTGCCGCATCGCGCGCAAGCTCCTGCGCGGCAAATATGGCGTCGGCCGCGTCATTGCCCGCCCGTTCGAGGGAGAATGGCCGTTCAGCCGCACGCCGCGGCGGCACGATTTCTCGCTGGAGCCGCCGGAGAAGACGATGCTGGACGCCGTCAAGGACGCGGGACAGGACGTGATCGCCGTCGGCAAGATCCACGATATCTTCGCCGGCGAGGGCATGACGGAGTTCACCTATACGACCGGTAACACCGACGGCCTGCAGAAAACACTCGCGCTGGCGGACCGGGAGTTCCGCGGCCTGTGCTTCGTCAATCTGGTCGATTTTGACATGCTCTATGGCCATCGCCGCAACCCGGACGGGTATGCAAAGGCGCTGCATGAGTTTGACGACTGGCTGCCCGGCTTTTTGCAGAAGCTCGGGGACGAGGACTGCGTGATCATCACCGCCGACCACGGCTGCGACCCCGGTTATCTGAAGCACACCGACCACACGCGCGAGTATATCCCGATGATCGCGCTGGGCAAAAAGATCCGCCCGGTCAATCTCGGCACGCGGGCCGGCTTCTGCGACATCGCCGCGACGGTGACGCAGCTTCTGGGCGTCCCGTTCCAGACGCCGGGCAAGAGCTTTGCAGATGAGATCGTAACTGCGTGACAGGAGGGAGTATATGATGACGCCAGAAGCATTGGTGCAGGAGGCCCTGCAGGCTTTGCAGAATGCCTACGTGCCGTATTCCGGCTTCAAGGTCGGCGCGGCGCTGCTGACGAAGGGCGGGACGGTCTACCGCGGGTGCAACATCGAAAACGCGGCCTACGGCCCGTCCAACTGCGCGGAGCGCACCGCCATTTTCAAGGCCGTTTCCGAGGGCGAGCGGGAGTTCGCCGCCATCGCGGTCGTCGGCGGCAAGGACGGCGTGGTCACGGATATTTTCCCGCCCTGCGGCGTCTGCCGGCAGGTCATGCAGGAGTTCTGCGGGCCGGAGTTCCCGATCTATATGGGCCGCGGCGACGGCAGCTACGTGGCCGTCCGCCTGGAAGACCTGCTTCCGTATGGATTCACGGCGGAAAAGTATATGAAATAAGCAGAGCCCCGCACGCGGCTGAGAGGCAAGGAAGGCCTGTGCAAAATCAAATGATACAGAAACAGGCACAGCAGATCATTCTGCTGTGCCTGTTAACTGTCTCATGCGGCCCGCGCATTCGTGTGCGGGGGATTTTTACTTCATGAATTTCTGGATCAGATGCAGCTTTTTTTCGGAATAGGGGTGGTAGCGCATCGGGAGGTCGAGCCAGGTGGATTTTTTGACGATACTGCGTGCGTGGGTAAAGGTCTCGAAGCTCTTTTTTCCGTGATAGCTGCCCATCCCGCTGTGACCGACGCCGCCGAAGGGCATGTGCGTGGTGGCCAGATGGATGATGGTGTCGTTGATGCAGCCGCCGCCGAAGGAGCAGGAATCAAGCACGCGCCGCTCCGTCTGCCGGTCGGATGTGAACAGGTACAGGGCGAGCGGCTTTTCCCGGCTGCGGATAAAGGCGATCGCCTCGTCCAGCCGGTCGTAGCACAGCATCGGCAGGAGCGGCCCGAAGATCTCCTCCTGCATGACGGGGCTGTCCGGGCTGACATCGTCCAGAAGCGTCGGCGCGACAAAGCGCGTGGCTGTGTCCGTCTGGCCGCCGAGAACGGCGTTCTGGCCCTCCAGAAGGTGCTTCACGCGGGCAAAGTGCTTTTCCGAGGCGATGACCGGCATCTCGTCCATATTCCCGTCCGGGAAAAACTCCTGCAGCGCCTGCCGGTAAGCATCGACAAAAGCGTCCTTGACTGACCGCTGGATCAGCAGATAGTCCGGCTCCACGCATGTCTGGCCGGCGTTCAGGACCTTACCGAACGCGATGCGCCGCGCGGCCAGCTTCAGATCGGCGGTCTCGTCGACGATGACGGGGCTTTTTCCGCCCAGCTCCAGCGTGACGGGCGTCAGATGCTTCGCAGCCGCTTCCATGACGACCTTGCCGACGGCGACGCTGCCGGTAAAGAAGATCGTGTCGAACCGCTGCGCCAGAAGTGCGCTGTTTTCCGCACGCCCGCCCTCGATGACAGCAATGTACTGCGGCTCAAAGGTCTGGGCGATGATCTTTGCAATGGCCGCGCTGGTCGCCGGGGCATAGGCCGACGGCTTCAGAACGGCGCAGTTGCCGCCCGAGATCGCGCCCACCAGCGGCGACAGGCACAGCTGCACCGGGTAGTTCCACGGCGCGATGATCAGCGCCACGCCGTACGGCTCTGGCGAGACGAAGCTTTTTGCGTGGAACTGCGCCAGCGGCGTCGGGACGGTGCGCTCGCGTATCCAGCTGCGCAGATGCTTCAGATGGAAGCGCACTTCCTCCAGTACTATGCCGGTCTCGCACATGTAGACCTCCATCGGCGCTTTGCGGAAATCGCTGTACATGGCGCTCTCCAGCAGCGCTTCATTGTCCTGCAGCGCGCGTTGGAGCTTACGCAGCTGCGCCAGACGAAATTCCAGCGGCCGGGTCGCGCCGGTCTCAAAATAGGCCCGCTGGGCGCAGACGAGTTCTTCAGTGTTCATGAGAAAGCTCCTTTTGCAAGCCGCCGGAAGCCATGCTTCCGGCGGCGGTTCGTTTGTATTACAGATGGTCGAAGCGCAGAAGCGTCTGATAGGCGGCTTCCCACTGCGGCGTGTGGTGCGGCTGATAGGTCTCGACGGCCTCCGACCGGCGGACGACGGCGCGCAGCTCGGCAAGAGAGCCGATATCGCCCAGCGCCATGGCCTGCGTCAGAAGGTTGCCGATGGCCGCACCCTCGACCGGGCCGGTGATGACCGGGCGATCGATGGAATCCGCTGCAAACTGGTTCAGAAGCTTGTTCTGGCCGCCGCCGCCGACGATGTTCAGCGTGTCGATGCGCTGTCCCTTGATCTCCTCCAGCCGCTCGAGCGCCCAGCGGTATTTGAGCGCCAGCGACTCATAGATGCAGCGGGCGATCTGGCCGACGCTCTGCGGCTCCGGCTGGCCGGTGCGGCGGGCGAAGGCCTGAATTTTCTCGCTCATCCGGCCGCCGGCGAAAAATTCGCCGTAGCACGGGTCGATCACGGTCCGGAACGGCTCGGCCTGCTGTGCCTGCACGACGATCTCGTCCCAGCTGATCGGGCCGGACTGCTTCTGCCACTGCCGGCGGCACTCCTGAATGAGCCAGAGACCCATAATGTTGCTCAGCGGGCAGAAGCCGCCCTGCGCGTTTCCTTCGTTGGAGAAGCCTGCGTCGCGGACGGCGTCGGTCAGGATCGGGTGATCCGTCTCCACGCCGAACAGCGACCATGTGCCGGACGAGCAGAAGGCAAAGCTGCCTGTGCCGGGGATCGCGGCCAGCGCGGACGCCGTATCGTGCGTGCCGACGGCGGCGAAGTTCGCCTGATTGATGCCCAGCTCCGCAGCCAGCTCCGGCCGGAGTTTGCCGCGCAGCATGCCCGCACGGTCGATGGGTGTGAACATCTTTTCGGGCAGACCGAAGTCACGGATGGTCCGCCAGTCCCAGCCACGTGTCGTGGGATTGTAAAGCATGGTGGTCGTGACCTCGGTGTATTCCGATTTTTTCTCACCCGTCAGGAAGAAGCCCAGAAGATCGGGCATCAGCAGCATGGTCTCGGCGTTTTCCAGCGCGGGATCGCCCTCGCGCTTGCGCCGGTAAAGCTGATAGAGCGTGTTGAAATTGGCCTGCGCGATGCCGCTGCGGGCGAAGAGCGTCGGGAAGGGGACGACGGCGTGCGCCGCGTCCATATCCGTGTCCAGAGACAGACGGTACGAGCGGGGATTGGACAGCAGCTGGTCGTTTCGGTCCAGCAGGCCGTAATCCACGCCCCATGTGTCGATGCCGAAGCAGTCCAGCTCGCCGATGTCCGCCTGCCTGAAGGCCAGAAAGCCCTTTTTCAGCTGGTCATAGAGATACGGCAGATCCCAGTAGAACACGCCGTTCAGCTCGATATAGTTGTTTTCGAACCGGTGCAGCTCGCGCATGGTGATTTTCTCACCGTCAAACTGCCCGAGGATGGCGCGGCCGTTGCTCGCGCCGAGGTCGAACGCCAGAAGATTTCTCATGGTGTCATGCCCTTTCCGTTCCGGTCAACAGATGGCTGCGCCGGAGCTTTCGTGTTCGATCAGTTTCCATGTTGCGTCGATGAGATTGGAGAACAGCGGGTTTTCCATCGCGCGGATGATGAACGACTGCCGCGGAGAGTTGATATCCTCGCCCGAGACCTGGAACAGGCCGTTTTCCTCGCAGAGCGCGCGCAGGCGCGCGAGCTGCTCCGGCGTGTTGCGGGTCGGCATATACGTGACGGCGCGGATGTCGCAGCCCTTGATGCAGGCAATGACGTCGTCCAGATAGTCGTCCTCAAATTTCTGCGCCTTCTTATCGCCGGTGACGGATGCGGTCACGTCGCCGAGATACGCGTAGCAAAGAAGCGCGTCCATTTTTTCGCAGAGCGCCGCGACATCCCGGACATTCGGGCATTCGTCAGTCGCGTCCACGTAGATCCGCGGGACGAAGGCGGCCTTCAGAATGCCGAGCAGGTCATATTCGTAGAACGAATACGACACGTCCAGCATCTGCGCCTGCTGCTTCGGCGAGAGCTTCAGGCCGATGGAGGCGAGATAGTCAGCCATCGGCTGTCCCTTCCCGGCCTTCTGCACCATTTTCTTTGCCAGCGCGTACATGAGATGCCGCTCGGTCACGCCGCCGCCGTCGGCGGCCTGCGTCAGCGGCAGAACGTCCCGGTCATAGTCCAGTCGGATCCCATCCAGCAGGGCGTTGATGTTTTCCACCATCTTGCGGTTGCGGCGGCTGCGCGCGGCGCGGTAGGGCGCGAACCAGTCGTTCAGTTCTTCGATGTGTTCGTGCGGAACGGACTGGATGGTCATGTAGCTGACGCCAGCCTGATCGGGATTGTTGGTGCGCTTTCCCTCAATGGCGGTGCCGTTCATTGACACGCGGCACTCCATTCCGACCGTCACCGGCATGCCGACAAGCTTTGCCGCAGCCAGAAACTCCCGCGCGCCCGCGATGGAGTCATGATCGATGATCCCCGCCGTGCAGAGACCCTCCGCCCGCGCGGCATAGACGGCCGCCGTCGGAGAATACGGCGAGAAGGAATAGGTCGTATGGATGTGGTTGTTGATATACTGCGGCACCATCGGCGGGAACTGCGCCGTCCGGAGAACCGACTTCAGATTCTCCAGCCGCTCATCCCGCGTCGGTGCGTTGAGTGTTTCCAAAATAGCAAGATCGATCATAAGGAATCCTCGCGGCGCTCAGTTCAGCATGACCTGACCGCCCGTGACAGGAACGGCCTGACCGGTCTCATAGCGCTGCTCGACGCAGTACATGACGGCTCTTGCCACGTCGATAGGCAGGCAGCCGCGGTTCATCGGGACCTTGGCCTCGTAATACCGGCGCACGTCGTCGACGGTCTTGGCGCCCGGCACCTTGCCGGCGTGCAGATACTGCACGAACAGACCGCGGACCGGATCGGACCACAGGGGACCATCGAGGTAGTTGCCGGGGCAGACGGCGTTGACCTTGATGTTATAGGCACACAGCTCCATGGCGAACGACTGCGTCAGGCCGATGCCGCCGAACTTCGAACCGGCATACGCGCAGTTCTTGTTGGAGCCTTCGAGGCCGGATTTGGAGTTCAGCTCAATGATATCGAACATGGCGTTCGGATCGGCCTCGTGCTGGGCCTCCATGATGATAGCGGCGTATTTCGCGCAGAGGAAGAAGCCGCCGTAGTTGATGCTGGTGACGAAGTCAAAATCCTTCTTTTCCAGCTCTGCCACCGGGCCTGCGCGGACGACGCCCGCGTTGGACAGCATCAGATCCAGACCGCCGTACAGCTCGACCGTCTGCGCGACCATATTCGCAACGGATGCTTCGTCAACCACGTTGACGGCGATGGCCGCCGCACGCTCGCCGAGATTGGCCGCGACTTCCTTCGCCAGCGGCTCATTGAGGTCGGCGATGACGATGGTTGCGCCCTCCTTGTGCAGCTCTTCGGCGATACCCTTGCCAAAGCCCTGCGCTGCCCCGGTCACGATGCAGATCTTTCCGGCCAGCCGGCCGGTGCCTGCCGGACGTTTGCTAATATTTTCCTTTGCGAGCTCACACCACTTGGTCATATCTACAGACATAGAAGCATCCTCTTTTCTGAAGTGATGCTTCTATTATATATGGGATCCGATGTTGTTTCAAGTGTGATTTGTTTTATTTTTCTGTTTTCTGATCGTGATTTTTTGAGAAACCACGCAGCAGCAGAACTGCCGCGATGATGACGGCCGTCACAAGGAAGATCCCTGCCATACCCTTGGCCATGATGGGCAGCGTCTGTAAAAAAGCGTCTACATGCATGTCGTTCACCTCACACCAGAAGATTCAGAAGCAGACCGCCCGCAATGACGGACGCGACCTGCCCGGATACGTTGACGCCCACACAGTGCATGAGCAGATAATTCTGCGGGTCCTCCTTCAGGGCCATCTTGTATACGACGCGCGCGGACATCGGGAAGGCCGAAATGCCGCAGGCGCCGATCATGGGATTGAGCTTTCTGCCCGCAGGCAGGAAGAGATTGATGAGCTTTGCCACCAGTACACCGCCCGCCGTGTCAAACACGAACGCGACCAGCCCCAGCGCAAGGATCATGAGCGTCTGCGCCGTGAGGAAGGCCTCCGCCTGCATCTTGACTGCGATGGTGAGCCCAAGGAAAAGCGTGACGAGATTGGAAAGCGTCTTCTGCGCCGTCTCGGACAGGGCATCCAATACGCCGCAGACGCGGATCAGATTTCCGAACATCAGAAATCCGATCAGCGCGACGCTGCGCGGCGAGACGATGCCGCAGACCATCGTAATAAGGATCGGGAAAAGGATCTTTGTGCGTTTGGAGACGCTGTGCTGCCGGTAGGGCATGCGGATGCTCCGCTCGTGCTTCGTGGTGAGCGCGCGGATGACCGGCGGCTGCACGATCGGCACGAGCGCCATATACGAATACGCCGCAACCATGATCGCACCGAGATACTGAGAGTTCAGGAAGTTCGCCATAAAGATGGCCGTCGGGCCGTCCGCCGCGCCGATGATGCCGATAGCGGCTGCGTCCTTAATTGGGAAGCCCAGAAGCGCCGCAAGGCTGAACGTGAAGAAAATGCCGAACTGCGCCGCCGCGCCGAAGATCATGAGCTTCGGGTCGTTCAGAAGCGGCTCAAAATCGATCATCGCGCCGATGCCGACGAACAGCAGGAGCGGGAACAGCTCGTTCGCGATCCCCGCGTCAAAGAGCACGTTCAGGACGCCGATCTCCTTCGCGCCGTCCATGATCTGCGTCACCGCGCCGGACAGCGGCAGATTGACAAGAATCGTCCCGAAGCCCATCGGAAGCAGGAGCGACGGCTCCATGTCCTTTCTGATCGCCAGATAGATCAGCACTCCGCCGATCAGCCACATCACGACCTGCTGCCAGCTGAGATTGCCTACGTTTGAAAAAAGCTGTGCCACAAAATGTCCTCCTTACAGGTAGTTTGGGAAGTAAAAAAGAGACCTTTACCAGAGCATACCCGATGCTCCGGTAAAAGTCTCACAATTTCAGTCGTCTGCGGGCAAAAACCGTATTGACGCAGACAACGCGGGGGATCCCGCCTGTTACTCCCTTTTATCAGGGCTATTGAACCATAAAAAGCCCGGCCTGTCAAGTGCGCAGATCGCATCTTAACGGCGGCTGAATGCGGCTGCGGACTTTTGGGCGGCGGATCTTGTCAACTGACGCTAGATTTCTTGCTTCTATGCACAAAAAACAGGGCGAATCCTTTCCTTTTTTCGCCGCTTCCCCCATTGACATTTCTGCGGAGGGCATATATAATGTGGCCAAGAAAACAGGAAAGGAGCCGTTTTTGTGATGGAACGTACCGTGAACACCATGATGATGCCGATGTGCATGCGCTGCATGTGCATGCTTCTGCATACGCAAAATTCGGCTCGCTTTGTTTCATAAATTTCCAGTTTGGCACAAAAAGGCCAATCCCGGAGCTGAGAAACGCTGTGAGTTTCCCGGCTCTTTTTTCTTGCCCGGCAAAAAACCTACGACTATGGAAGGGGATCCCCTATGATCGAGCTGAAGCATCTCGGCAAAATCTATTCCTCGGCCTCCGGCAGCGTGGAAGCGCTGAAGGATGTAAACCTGACGATCGCGGACGGCGAAATTTTCGGCATCATCGGCCTGTCCGGCGCGGGCAAATCGACGCTCGTGCGCTGCATCAACCTGCTCGAGCGCCCGACCAGCGGCGAGGTTTGGGTCGATGGGCAGAACCTCACGGCGCTGAGCCAGAAGGAGCTGCTGCAGGTGCGGCGGCAGATCGGTATGATCTTCCAGGGCTTCAACCTGCTTGAGCAGCGGACGGTCCTGCGCAACATCTGCTTCCCGCTGGAGATCTCCGGCACGCCGAAGGCGCAGGCAAAAAGCCGCGCCGAAGAGCTTCTGAAGATCGTCGGTCTGTCCGACAAGGCGCAGAGCTATCCCTCACAGCTCTCTGGCGGCCAGAAGCAGCGCGTGGCCATTGCCCGCGCGCTCGCGACGAACCCCAAGTACCTCCTCTGCGACGAAGCGACCAGCGCGCTGGATCCCAACACGACACGCTCGATCCTCGAGCTGCTGCGTGAGATCAACAAGACGCTCGGCGTCACCATCATCGTCATCACCCACGAAATGAAGGTCATCGACCAGATCTGCGACCGCGTGGCCGTCATCGACAAGAGCTGCATCGCAGAAGAAGGCAAGGTCGCCGAGGTCTTCACCAATCCGCAGTCCGATATCGCGCGCGAGCTGGTCCTGCCGCAGGAACGGCCGGTCCTCGACGCGACGACCGGCGGGCGCAAGCTCCGCCTGATCTTCAATGGCGAAAACACACAGAACCCGGTCATTTCCGAAATGATCCTCGCCTGCCGCGTGCCGATCAACGTCCTGTTTGCCGATACCAAGTCGATCGAGGGCGCGGCCTACGGCCACATGATCCTCGAGCTGCCGAATGACGCGCATGAGGCAGAAAAGGTCGTCAGCTGGCTGCAGCACAGCGGGCTGACATGGAAGGAGGAGCGCTGAACATGGCAACGGAATTTTTTGTGAAGCTGTGGCAGAACCACATCATCCAGCTTGGCGTCTGGCAGACCGTGTATATGACGCTCCTCACCACGCTCTTTGCCTATATCATCGGCCTGCCGCTCGGCGTTGTGCTCTGGGTCACGGATAAGGACGGGCTTCGCCCGCAGAAGAGCGTCAACACCATCCTCGGATTCATCGTGAACTTCTTCCGCTCCATCCCGGCGGTCATCTTGATGGTCGCCATGATCCCGGTGGCGCGCATCCTGCTCGGCACCTCGACGGGCAACGGCGCGGTCATCGTCACGCTCATCATTGCCGCGGCTCCCTACGTGGCGCGGATGGTGGAATCGTCCCTCAAGGAGGTCCCCGCCGGCGTCATCGAAGCCGCGCAGGCCATGGGCTGCACCAACCTGCAGATCATCTGGCACGTGCTTCTGCCGGAGGCAAAGCCGTCGCTCATCTCGGGCGCGGTCATCTCCACGGTCACGATCCTGAGTTATACCGCGCTGGCCGCAACGCTCGGCGGCACCGGCCTCGGTCAGGTCGCCATCATCTATGGGCACCAGAGAAGCCAGAAGCTCGTCATCTGGGTCTGCGTCCTGCTGATCGTCATCATCGTGCAGGTCATCCAGATCGTCGGCACGCGTATCCTGCGCAAGACCGACAAGCGCGCCCGCTGAAAGGAGTTTTCCCATGCGTCTGATCTTTGAGCGCCTGCTGCGCATCAACTGGCGATACGGACGAATGTGACCGGCTTTGCATTGTCCGTCCATCCGTATCACTTGAATATAAATTTGTATAAAGGAGATTTTATCATGAAAAAGATTCTTGCCATCGTACTGGCTGCCCTTCTGATCGTTGCCGCTCTGGCCGGCTGCGCCGCCAAGAGCGAGACCGCCGACACCTCTGCCGATACCGCCGCCGAACCCGCTGCGGATGCAGCTGCTTCCGACGATTCCGCCGCTTCCGGCGAGCTGGAAGTCATCAAGGTCGGCGCCTCCTCCACGCCGCACGCCGAGATCCTCGAGCAGGTCAAGGACACGCTGGCCGCTGAGGGCTATGATCTGCAGATCGTTGTCTATGACGATTACGTCCTGCCGAATCAGTCTCTGGCTGACGGCTCGCTTGACGCCAACTACTTCCAGCACACCCCGTACCTGAACAGCTTCAACGCCGCCAACGGCACCGACCTCGTCTCCGCCGCCAAGATCCACTATGAGCCGTTCGGCCTCTATGGCAACGGTGTCGACTCTGTCGCCGATATCGCAGCTGACGCAACGATCCTTGTTCCGGCTGACGATTCCAACGAGACCCGCGCCCTGCTCCTGCTCGCGCAGGAAGGCCTCATCGAGCTGCCCGCTGACGCTTCCGCCGAAAAGGGCGTGACTACGCTGGATATCGTTGACGCCAAGGGTCACGACGTGCAGGCCCTGCAGGCCGATACCGTCCCGGCACAGCTGGCCAACTCCAACCCCGGCACCGTCGCTGTCATCAACGGCAACTACGCTCTGCAGGCAGGCCTCCACGCATCTGACGCGCTGGCCATCGAAGACGCCTCCGGCGACGCCGCCCAGACCTACGCCAACATCGTCGCCTGCCGCGCAGGTGATGAAAACAGCGCCAAGATCCAGGCCCTCGTCAAGGCTCTGCAGTCCGACGCTGTCAAGACGTACATCGAGAACACCTACAACGGCGCAGTCGTTGCGATCTTCTAAATAATCTACAGCAAGCGCCCCGGATCGTTCGATCCGGGGCGCATTTTTTATCCGCCGTAATTGTACCCGTAGCCGTCAAAGTCTCCGAAGTCGGGGAAGGAAAATTCGGAATCGGACGGGAGCTGCTGGTTGGCCTGCTGTTCTGCGGCGGCGATCTCGGTCTCATCGGGCCGCTCGTCGAGCGTCAGCGTTATCTCCAGCTCCGCACCGGCGCGGTAGATCCGCATTGTAACAGTGTCGCCCGCCTGCTGCTTGGACAGGGCGGAGACCAGATCGGTGTAGGAGCCGATCTCGCGGCCCTCAAATTCCAGAATGATGTCGCTCGGCTGCAGACCGGCTGTTTCTGCGCAGCTGCCCTCGGTCACGGTGACGATCTGGGGGCCGGCCGGGAGATTGTACGTGGCGGCGACGGTGCTGTCCAGGTCCTGCAGCGTCACGCCGAGATAGGCGCGGCCGCGGACGCGGCCATACTGCTGCAGATCATAGACCACGCGCAGAACGTCGTTGATGGGGATGGCAAAACCGATACCCTCGATCGTCACGCCGGATTCCGTCTCGCCGGAGACCTTGGCCGTCGTGATGCCGATGACGTTGCCGTTCATGTCGAACAGCGGGCCGCCGGAGTTGCCGGAGTTGATGGCAGCGTCGGTCTGCAGCATGTTGATGGGCGTGCCGTCGGCGTTGATCTCGCGGTCGAGCGCGCTGATATAGCCCGCCGTCATCGTGAACGTCAGCTCGCCCAGCGGGTTGCCGATGGCCTCGACGATCTCGCCGACCTCGATCTCGTCGGAATCGCCGATGGTGACGGTCTGCAGGCCCTCGGTCTCGATCTTCAGGAGGGCGACGTCGTTCATGCTGTCGGTACCGACGACGTCCGCCGTGTATTCCTCGCCGGAATAGAGGCGGACGACGATCGTGCCTTCGTCGGCGTCGCTCACCACGTGGTTGTTGGTCACGATATAGCCGTCCTGCGTCAGGACGAAGCCGCTGCCTGCGCAGGAGGCCGTGGCCGTCTGGCCCCAGACATTCGTCGTGACCTGCGTCGCAATGCCGCAGACCGCGCCGACGTTCATTTTATAGACCTGCTTCGGCGTGAGCGTCTTGTCACCGTCGTTGGACGGCAGCTCCGCCGGGAGCGGCTTGCGTGCGAGCTGATACGGCGCTTCCGGTTCGGCCGCGTCTGCCGGCTGTTCCTCCGCCGGCTGCTCGGCCATGGCGTCCACGGTGTCCTGCTGCGCCAGATTCTGCTGGCCGAGCGCGTGGATCGCCGCCGTAAGGGCTGAGCCGCCGAGCGCCGCGACGATCGCCACCGCCGCAAGAAGCGCTGCCAGCTTCAGCCCCGTGTGCCTGCCGCGGCGGATCTCTTTCTTTGCCTGTTCGAGCGGCGGCTCCTGCTGCGGGGCAGGTTCCTGCTCCAGCGGCTCGAAGCTGTAATTCATCTTTTCCTCATAATGATCCATGTTCTGCTCTCCTTGTGTATTCTCTCAAAACAGCTCTGCCGGAAGCTCCAGCATGTGACTCACACGCTTGAGCGAGAGCCTGCGCCGCATGTACGGATGGAACCGGAAGCCGATCGTCACGAGCGCCGGGTCCAGCCCGGCTTCCTCCGGTGTCAGGATGCAGCCTGCCGCGCGCATTGCCGCAAGGACGGCGTCATAGGACGGCGCCGCTTGCACGATCCGGCGGATCTCCGGCCAGCAGGTCTCGATTTTGCGCGGGTCCAGCCCGTCTGTGATCGTGTCCGGCGTGTTGAGCCGGCGCACATCCGGGGCAAGCTCGCCGTAGATGCTGTAGATCTCATTCCAGTTGCAGACCTCCGGATGGGCCGTGACCTGCCGGAGCTGCGCGAGTTTTTCATAGTATTGCAGGACCATCAGCGTTGCCACGCCGACGTCCACGCCGTGATAATTGGGCGTTTTTCCCTCCAGAAGCTCCATGCACTCCCAGAAATGCGCCAGAATATGCTCTGTTCCGCTTCCCGGGCGCGAGGTCTTGGTAAAGCTCATGGCGATGCCGGTCAGAAGGAGCGCTTCAAAGATGGCCGCGGCCGTTTTCTCGTCGCGCTGCGTCACGCGATTCGCCATGGCGAAGATCCGGTCGGCCGCCGTGCGTGTCAGCTCTGCCACACGGGTACAATAGCTTTCCCCGGTCAGAAGATTCGATACCTGCCAGTCGATCAGCGCGACATATTTTGCCATCATGTCGCCGAAGCCCGCCGATTTGAGTGCCGCCGGGGCCTCCGCCAATATCTTCGTGTCGCCGATGATGACCTCGGGGCATTTGGCAGGGTAGGTGATCTTGAAATTCCCGTTTACAATGGGCGCGGAATAGGACGCGAAGCCATCCATGGACGGGGCGGTCGCGAACAGGCAGAGCTTCTTGCCGCGCCGCGCGCAAGCCAGTCTGCACGGATCGTGGACCGACCCGGTGCCGACGGCAAGCACGCCGTCCACGCTGTCAAGCTCGCGCTCGATCGCCTCGACATTCTGCATGGTCGATACGCGAAGAGACGGCCAGATATGCTGCCGGACCGTAAAGCCGCGCAGCGACGGAAGGATCCCGTCTGCCGCGGCGAGCGTCTGCGCATCCGCCGTCAGCAAAAGCCGCGGGCCGAAGCCGTTTTTCCGGAGGATTTCTCCGGTCTCGTGGACGAGTCCGCTGCCAATGGCGATCTCCTGAATGGCGCATTCATGCTCCTGTCCGCAGGTGCAGCCGCGGTAGCTGTCAATGAGCGCGTGAAAATCTGTCATGAGGGATCCTCCTTCTAGGTTGGTGAGGGTCAGTCGCTGTCAATATCGCCTGCCGGGCTGGAGAAGGAAAAGACGCCCTTCCCGCAGGTACGGCAGATGAAGACCTCTTTATAGGGGACGGCCGGGAACGGCTTGTCCCGCAGGATCAGGCCGCCCCAGTCCAGAAGCGTCGCCTTTGCCGGGAGCATCGCACCGGCCTTCCGCTCCGCCGGGATCCATGGGACGCATAAAAAGCGGTCGACGCCGGGGATACGTCCGGCTTCCATCGGCTTTCCGCAGTAGGGACAATCCATCGCGCGCAGCTCCTTTCTGTATTCAGAGGGACACTATTCGTTCGGGTTCGGCGCGTCCAGCGCCTGCTGGCAGGCGCTCAGCACCTTCGCTGCGATCGGTACGGCGACCTGACTGCCGGAGCCGCCGCGCTCGACAAACACGACGAACGCCAGCGGATACGCGTCGTCCTGAACAAAACCTGCGAACATCGCGTCGGCGGGGCCGGTCTCGCGCTCGGCAGTGCCGGTCTTGCCGCAGACGGCCAGCGTGCCGAACTGCCATGCGCCGTACTGGTTCACGACTGTGCTGCGCATCATCGCGCCGAGCGCCTGCGCGGCGTCCGCGGGCAGAAGCGTGCCGGTCGATTCTGTTTTTGCTTCATAGACGGTCTGGCCGGCGCGGGAAATTTTCTGCATGAGATACGGCTCCGCCGCATCGCCGCCGCCCGCGATCGCACCCATATAGCGCATGAACTGCAGGGCGGTGATCTGATCCGTATACTGGCCGATGCCGGCCCAGGCGACGCTTCCCTCGTCCGCCTGTGACAGATCAACGGTCGAGCGGGCCTTATAGCCGTCGCAGGACAGCGTACCGTTGAGACCAAGCTTATCGCAGGTGCGCTGCAGGGCATCCTTGCCGACCTTCGCGGCCAGCTCGCCATAATAGACGTTGCAGGAGTGCGCCAGCGCCTGCGCCATGGAGATCGTCCCGTGATCGCCCATGCAGATGATCTCCTGTCCGCCGATCACGGTCTTGCCCGTGCAGGTGAACTGCAGCTGCTGCGCGTCGGGGATGGTCTCGAGCGCGGCGGCGGTCGTCACCAGCTTGAAGATCGAGCCGGGGGTATAGGCCGCGTCAAAGAAGCGGTTGAGATACACGCCGTCATACGCGCCCGTCTCGTCGCCCGCAATGTCGGGGACGTTGTCCGGGTCATAGCTGGGGCTGGTCACGGCGCAAAGGATCTCGCCGGTCTTGTAGTTATAGACGCCGATGGTGCCGTGATAGCTGCCGAGCGCCTGTAAAGCCGCCGTCTGCGCGCTGGCGGAGATCGTCAGGCGCGCGCTGGCCGTACCCTGCGCGGCAGCGTTCAGGCCGGTGATTTTGTCATAACCGATCATCTGCTCGGCAAAGTGTCCGAGCAGCGGCGCGCTGATATAGCCGTAGCGGTCGCCGAGCAGATGGACCGTTGCGGCACGGACGGACGCGTCAGAGCTGTAGATGCGGCCGTCGGTCGTATTGAGGATCCGGACGCCCGTCCGGTCATAGATCTTGCCGCCGGAAAGATTCGTCCCGGTGTAGACATGCGGGCTTCCGGAGAAGGTCACCCATTTTTCCGCGTTGACGGCGTATTTGACGCAGAAGGCCAGCGTCCCGACCGCCAGTACGGCGGCCAGAGCCAGCGCAAAGAGCGCGCGGCGCGATACCTTTTTCATTTCCGCGCCTCCTTTTTCTCCGACCGCTGCCAGACCGCGTCGTCCTCCGGCATTTGAACATCTTCGTCCGCCTCTTCTTCCTCCGGTTGCGGAGCCTGCTTCACGCCGTGCGGCACGCGGATGGCGAACGACGCGTTCTGCCGGGTATCCGCCGCCTTGATAAAGGCCAGAAGCCCCCACACGCAGACCATGCTGGAGCCGCCGTTGGAGACGAATGGGAACGTCACGCCCGTCAGCGGCAGAAAGTCCGCCATGCCGAAGACGTTCAAAATCGTCTGCGTGACCATGACCGTCGCCGCCGCGCAGGCGCCGATGGTATAGAAGCAGCTGCGCCCCGCCGGCGCCGAGCGCACGACGAAGCATGCCAGCACCACGATGCACACGACCATCAGGACGGCCATGATCAGTCCCCATTCCTCCGACACGAAGGCGAAGACCAGATCGGTGTCTGACGCCGCGACATATTTGAGCCAGCCCTTTCCCGGCCCGAGGCCGAACAGACCGCCGGACGCAATGCACATCATCGAGCGGGTCTGGGAATAGCCGGTCGTGAGCGCATAGTCCCACACGTGGCCCCACGCCTCAAACCGGTTCCGCGCATACGGCAGAAACCGAAGGACGAGGACACCCGCGAAGCCCGTCGCGGCGATCGCCAGCGCGATGGTCGCAAAGTTGCCGGAGCGCATGAACGCGATGACAAGAAACGCCACAAAGAAGATAACAGCTGTGCCGAAATCCTTCATGAGCGCCAGACACGCGCAGATCGCGGCGGAATAGGCGATGAACAGGATGATATTGCGCTTGGCCATCAGCCGCGAGAGCGTGGACGCGCCGACGTAGATAAAGCAGATCTTGACAAATTCCGACGGCTGGAACGAAACGCCGCCCAGCTGGATCCAGTTGCGCGCGCCGTATTTTTCTACGCCGAACAGGAGGTTGAATGCGAGCAGGCCGATGCCCGCCACGGCCGCGAGATACCGCACGGCCTTCGCGCGCTCCAGATCGCGCAGCGACCAGCACACGACAAGAAACACGCACACGCCCGCGGCGATCGCGAGCAGCTCCTTCACAAGGCTCTTCGGTGCAGAGCTGGACACGACGGCAAGGCCCATCGTACACAGGAAAAATGCCAGCGTCTCGACCTCATAGCTTGTCCGGCGGAAAATGCGCAGGCCGAGATACAGCGCCCACTCCAGCGCAATGAGACCGCCGAACGCCGTCAGCTCCAGCATCACGTCGCCGCCGCCCAGCATGAGCTGCATCGCCGTGAGAAGCTGGAAGAGCGTGAGAAGCAGCAGCGTCGGCGCCTGACGCACCGAACGGCCCGCCCGCGTGCGCGTGCCGGCCTGAATGCGCTCCTGCTCCTTTGTGATGGGGACGAGCGTAAAGTTGACGCCGCCCATGGTGATGATATCGCCGAAGCGGACGGCCGAAAGTTCCGTCTGTTTGCCGTTCACAAACACGCCGGATTTGGAATGCGCGTCGCTGACGGTCCAGCTGCCGTCGTCATAGCGCGTCAGGACCGCGTGCGTGCGGGAGATCGTCGGATAGCCCAGCTGCACGTCGCAGCCTGCGCCGCGGCCGACGAGACTTTCCCAGTGCGTCACGGGGATATGCTCGCCGTCCGGCGTCGTCAGCCACGCCCAGACCTCCGGCTCGCGCCGGAACATGAGAAGGCTGACCGCGCAGCGCACCAGGATCCCCAGGGCCAGCACCGGGAACACATAGCACAGCCACGGGACCGGCTCAAATTTTGAAAAAAAGGTTGTCAAAGCTTCCTGCATATGTTTGTCCCCAGCGTTATGTGTCCTGCTCCGCCGGTCCTTCCTGCGGCAGATCGGCGACAGTGTCGATGCCGCAGTAGGCATCGGTATCGGTCGTCAGCTGCTTTTTGCGGAGCTTATTGTTGACGGAGTCGGAAATGAGCAGATAGATGATGGCGAAGACCGGCACGCCGAGGATCATCCCGGCGAAGCCAAAGAGGCTTGCCGCGATCGTGATCGAGGCGAGGACCCAGAAGCCGGAGATGCCGACGGTGTTGCCGAGGATCTTCGGCCCGATGACGTTGCCGTCGATCTGCTGCAGAACGAGGATGAAGATCACAAAATAGAACGCCTGCAGCGGATTGACCAGCAGAATGAGGAACGCGCACGGCACAAGGCCGATGATGGGGCCGAAGAACGGGATGACGTTCGTCACGCCGACGACCGTGGCCACAAGAGCCGGATACGGCATCTTGAGCGCCAGCAGCCCAAAGTAGCACAGCGCGCCGATGATCGCCGAATCGACGATCTTGCCAATGACAAAGCCGTTGAACACCCGGTAAATATTGCGCCCGAGATAAAACAGATGGTCTGCATGCTTCTCCGGGAACAGGGCGACGGTGATCTTCTTGGCCTGCGCGTGGAACGTATCCTTTGACCAGAGGATATAGACGGAGGCCACAAGGCCGATCAGCAGATTCATGAGGCTCTTGACGATCGAGACGACCGAGCTTGTCAGCGTGGTCAGCATTTTCTGCACATCCTGCAGGAAGGTCGTCGTGATCCAGTTGTTGACGAAATCGTAGATCTTGCCCAGCGCCGTATCGACATAGCCGCGCAGATCCGGGTTATCCTCGAGAATATTCGTGACCCAGCGGTCGATGCTCTTGTAATAATCCTCCGCGTGGCTCACGATCCCGACGACGCTGTCATACAGCTGCGGCAGGAGCATGGAGAAGAACGCGTAGAGAATGAGCGCCGCGACAACGAGGGCCACCACGACGCCGGACGCGCGGCTCAGGTGCCGGATGGCGGCCGGCTTCCATTTTGTATGCTTTTCCAGCAGCGGGATGAGCCGGGTATCAAAGAACCGGACGATCGGGTTCAGCAGGAACGCGATCACCACGCCGAAGATCAGCGGCTCCAGAATGGCGCCCAGCGCCTGCAGCATGGCGAAAAAGCCCGGCAGATTCGTAAAAATCACGACGAGCAGAATGCTGATAAAAATAACAGCCAGCGCGGTCAGTCCAACTTTGATATACTTCCGGTCTTCATGTTCCTTCAATGTTTTTACGGCTCCTTTTAGGCGTTTTTTTCAGGGTAGCATATTCGCCGGGAAAGGTCAAGAATCCCTGTATCTTTCATACGGAATCCTGACAAAATCCGCGCAGCAGCGCGATCTCCGCGGCATAGCCCGGCAGCTCGTTCGGCGTTTCGAGGATCATGGGGAGATCGTGCAGTGCCGGATGGTTTACGATCCGGCGGAACGTCTCCTCGCCAAGATACCCGCAGCCGATCCTTTCGTGCCGGTCCTTGTGCGCGCCGCAGGGATTTTTACTGTCGTTCAGATGCAGCGCCCGCAGGCGGGAAAGCCCGATCACCCGGTCAAACTCGGCCAGCACGCCGTCAAGGTCATGAACGATGTCATATCCCGCGTCGCTCACATGGCAGGTGTCAAGACACACGCCGAGCAGATCTCCATACCGGCACGTGTCGATGATCGCCCGCAGCTCCTCGAACCGGCCGCCGACCTCGCTTCCCTTGCCGGACATGGTCTCAAGCAGAACCATCGTCCGCTGGTCGGGCTGCATCACTTCATCGAGGCACGCGGCGATCTCCGCGATCCCGGCGTCCGCACCCTGCCCGACATGGCTGCCGGGATGGAAGTTATAGAAATTGCCGGGCAGCAACTCCATGCGCGACAGATCGTCGGCAAGCACCTCGCGCGCAAACTCCCGCGTGCGCGCGTCCTTGGAGCAGGGGTTGACCGTATACGGCGCATGCGCGATGAGCGGGCCGAGAAGTCCGTCCGCCTGCATCTTACAGAGCACCGCCGCATCCGCCGGGTCGGCAGCCCTGGCCGCGCCGCCGCGCGGGTTGCGCGTAAAAAACTGAAAGGTGTTCGCGCCCAGCTCCAGCGCCGTCTTTCCCATGGCGGCAAAGCCCCTGGACGAGGATAAATGACAGCCGAGATACAGCATGCGTTCCTCCTGCATGGTTGTTTGTACATTATAATATAGTCTATCATAATTTCGGAAAATCTGCAATTCCGCTTGCCGCGCCGCGCAAATTTCGGTACAATCAAAGAAAAGGGGGCGTGCATATGGCAAGGAGCGAACGCCAGAAGCTGAAGCTTCTGTATATTAAAGATCTTCTGGAGCAGCAGTCGGACGAGACGCATCCGCTCAGCACGCAGGCGATCGTCGACGCGCTGGCCCGGCAGGGCATTCAGGCGGAGCGGAAAAGCGTCTACGACGATATTGCCTGCCTGCAGCAGTACGGTATGGATATCGTCTGCATCCGTGGGCCGGGCGGCGGATATTTTCTTGCGTCGCGTCCGTTTGAGCTGCCGGAACTGAAGCTGCTGGTCGACGCGGTGCAGTCCAGCCGTTTTCTGACGGAAAAGAAGTCCATGCAGCTGATCGCGAAGCTCGGCACGCTCGCCAGCCGCGAGCAGGCGGGGAGCCTGCGGCGGCAGGTCGTCGTCTCCGGCCGCGTCAAGACCATGAACGAAAGCATCTATTATTCTGTCGACCTCCTGCACGAGGCCATCGCGCGCAACAGCCAGATCTCGTTCCGCTACTTCGACTGGAAGCTGGACGGCGGCCGCCGCTATCGCCCGGGCAAGTACACGGCCAGTCCGTACGCGCTGTGCTGGCAGGATGAAAATTATTACCTGATCGCCCATTCCGAACGCCATGGGCTGACCCATTACCGCGTGGATAAGATGGCGCAGATCTCCATTACGGACAAGCCGCGCTACATGGACGCGCAGATGCGGAGCATCGACCTGTCGGAATACGGCAAAAACGTGTTCGGTATGTTCGGCGGCGCGCGCGAGCAGGTGCACCTGCGCTTTGACCGGACGCTCACCGGCGTGGTCGTCGACCGGTTCGGACGGCAGACGCTGCTGATCCCCGACGGGCCGGACGCGTTCACCTGCACGGTGGACGTGGCGGTCTCGCCGAATTTCTTCGGCTGGCTCGCTTCGTTCGGCCGCCGCGCGGCGGTCCTCGGCCCGGCACACGTGCGCGAGAGCTATCTTGCGCTCTGCCGCGAAGCTGCGGAGGCCAGCGCCGCATGCGCGGAGGACGGCTGATACATATTATATATAAGGGCACCGTGAAAACCGGGGTGGATTTCCGCCCGGCGGATGTGCTATGATAATGGTAATGAAAAGGAGGGCGACAGACATGTACCCGAAGAAGAAGCCCAAGACCGACCGCGAGCGGTTCTATGACGCATTCGGCAAAAAGGTCGGCTGCACGCCGGAGCAGTATCTGCGCCGCAAGCTTGCCGGCGGCATGCCGGAGGCGGAGCTGAAGCGGCTTTACGATATGCTGGCGATCGAGATCGCCATGAAGGTGCGCTGCACCGCCGTCCGCTATGACACGCTGCAGCTTGCCGGAGCCACCGAGACGGCGGCGGAGCGCCATGTCCGCCGGGCGTCCACGCATGAGGTCCCGACCTGCGCGCGCTGCGGCGCGCGGATGGTGCTGCGCACCGGCCAGTCCGGCGCACGCAAGGGGCAGAAATTCTGGGGCTGCTCCAACTATCCGGCCTGCCGGTATACCAAAAATCTGGAAGAGGACGCATGAAAAACTTCAAATTCATCATCAGCTACGACGGCTCCCGCTATTCCGGCTGGGAGCGCCAGCCGGGCCGCGAGACCATTCAGGGCAAGCTCGAGACCGTCCTGACGCGCATGTGCGGCGCGGACGTGCAGGTCATCGGCGCGGGACGCACCGACGCGGGCGTCCACGCGAAGGCGATGGCCGCCAACGCATACATGGACACGGAAAAAACGCCCGACGAGGTGCGCGATTACATGAATCACTACCTGCCGGACGATATCTGCGTGCAGGAGGCAAAGCTCGCCGCCGACCGCTTCCACGCGCGCTACCGCGCCGTCGGCAAGCTCTATACCTACACCTGCTATGTCGGCGATACCAAGCCGGTCTTCAACCGCAAATACGTGACCGTGCTGGATTACCAGCCCGATCTTGCCGCCATGCAGTGCGCGGCGGAATATCTGACCGGCGAACACGACTATAAAAGCTTCTGCTCAAACCCGCAGATGAAAAAATCCACCGTGCGGATCGTCGATTCCATCGAGATCGTCCGGCGGAAGGAGTACATCTATTTTAATTATCACGGCACCGGCTTCCTGCAGAACATGGTCCGCATCCTGACCGGGACGCTTCTGGAGGTCGGGCAGGGCAAACGCACGCCGGAGAGCGTGAAAGCCGCCCTCGAAGCCAGAGACCGCACCCGGGCCGGCTACACCGCACCGCCGCAGGGACTGTGTCTGATGCGGGTGGATTATTAAGGAAGGAAAGCTTCTTGGCTCTCCCAGAGGGAGAGCCAAGGGGAGCGGTTTTTCACGCCCTACAGCCGCACGACCTCCACCACCGTCACCGTCCGTTCCCGGATCTGGAACCGCACGTCGAAGCCCGCGAAATTAAACCCGTACCGCCGCTCCGGGTCGTGCTGATAGCCGGGGATCGGCCCGCAGGCGAGGGCCTGCCGCAGCCCCTCGCGCTTTTCCTCCGGGATCATCGCCTCCAGCTCCGGCGGGAAAACGACCGCGAGCGGCTCGGCGTCGCGCCGGCCGTCAAAGCCGTCGACGGCCTCGGGGTGGCTGTCGGCGTAGGGCAGATACGGCTTAATATCATAGATCGGCGTGCCGCTCACCAGATCCGCGCCCGCCACATACAGGACCGGGCCGTCCTTCGCGTGGAGGTCGGCCTTTATCAGCTTCACGCACGAAAGCCCCAGCGGGTTCGGCCGGAAGGGCGAGCGCGTGGCAAATACGCCCACGCGCGTCTTGCCGCCGAGCTTCGGCGGCAGCACCGTCGGCGACCATCCGGCCCCGGCCACCTTGTCAAATTCCCAGATGAGCCACAGATGCGAAAAATCCGCGATGCCCCGCAGACAGTCGGGGTTGCGGTACGGCGGCTCAAAAACGATCGTGGAAACCAGCCCGGACGCCAGTCCGGACTGCCGCGGGACGCCGAACTTCGTCGGAAAATCGGTCCGGATGCGCGCGATAGGCTCTATTTGCATAAGAAAGCACCTGCTTCGTTCAGAATCTTTCCTGTATCATACCACACGCCGAGGAAAAGTCAAAATTCGTTTTACTTTTCACAGGAATTGGAGTAAAATAAACCCTGCACAGGAGGTGCAGAAGCAATGAATGACGAATTGACAGCTGTTGATATCAAAAAGATGGAGCAGGAGGTCGAATACCGCCGGCTGGAGCTGCGGCCGAAGCTGCTGGAGGACGTCAAGACCGCCCGCGAATTTGGCGATCTGAGCGAGAATTTCGAATATAAGGCGGCCAAACGCGAAAAAAGCCGCAACGACAGCCGCATCCGCTATCTCGAGCGCATGATCAAGACCGCGAAGGTCATCGACGCGTCTTCAAAGCCCGACGAGATCGGCCTGTTCGATAAAGTCACCATTTATATAGAAGAGGACGACGAAGAGCAGACCATCGAGCTGGTCACCACCCTCCGCCAGAACGCGCTCAAGGGTCTCATCAGCAAGGAATCCCCCGTCGGCAAAGCCGTTATGGGCCATAAAACCGGCGACCGCGTGACCGTCCACGTCAATGACACCTACAGCTACGACATCGTGATCCGCAGCGTCCAGAAGGGCGCCGACGACGAATCTCTCCCCATCAGCACCTATTGACCCCGCACCCTTGACAAATCCGGGGGAAATAACCAAGGCCCCTCGACAAGCGGTTTGGCCCCGGTTGAATGCTGATTCTTAAACTATGTTAAGAAACCGTCACTTTGCCGAGTGGCGGTTTCTGTTTTTGCAGGCACATCCCCCTTGGCTCTCCCTCCGGGAGAGCTGTCGCCGGAGGCGGCTGAGAGGGCCTTGGCAGTCACGTTCAGCGTATACCCTCTCCGGCCTCGCTTCGCTCGGCCACCTCTCCCAAAGGGAGAGGCAAGGGAAGGGCGCTTGGCTCTCCCTCTGGGAGAGCTGTCGCCGCAGGCGGCTGAGAGGGCCTTGGCAGCCGCGTTCAGCGTATACCCTCTCCGGCCTCGCTTCGCTCGGCCACCTCTCCCAAAGGGAGAGGCAAGGGAAGGGCACTTGGCTCTCCCTCCGGGAGAGCTGTCGCCGCAGGCGGCTGAGAGGGGATTTTCTGTTACATACCCCCGCAATGTTACAGTTAAATTACAAACGCCGCGAACCGCTTGACGAATGGGGGCGGATGCGCTAAGATGCAAGTACAAATTACACAGGGGGCCATCTGGCCGCGTGTGTAAAATTAAAACAGGAGGAAATCCAAATGAAGAATCTGAAGAAGGTTCTTGCACTGGTTCTGGCGGTTGTCATGATTCTTGGCACCATCGCTACTGCTAGTGCAGTGACCTACACGGATGTCAAGGCTGACGACACTTACGCCGAAGCTATCGATATCCTGTCCAACCTCAAGATCCTGGACGGCTTCAAGGTCTCGGACGATAAGTACGAGTTCAGAGCTGACGGGACCCTCACCCGTGCCCAGGCGGCTAAGATTGTGGCTATCGTCCACAACGCAGCTACCAACGGCAAGATCCAGTCCGACATCGCTGATCTGTACGCCAACGCACAGAATCCGTTCGTCGACTGCAACGGCAACTGGGCTCTGCCCTACATCAACTACTGCCGCATCACCGGCCTGGCTGATGGCATGACCGCTACCACCTACGCTCCGAAGCGTGAGGTCACCGGCGTTCAGTTCCTCAAGCTGATGCTCACCACCCTGAACTTCGACACCTCGAAGGAAGGCTACACCGGCACCGGCTGGGACATCAACGTCCTGAACCGCGCCAACGAGATCGGCCTGACCGCTGGTCTGGCTGACGGCTGGAAGGCTATCGCACCTGTCAAGCGTGGCGAAGCTGCTCAGATCCTTGTCAACGCTCTGACCGCTTACCTGGTCGAGTACGGCACCAAGATCAAGGCTCCCTCCACCATCGACTACAGCCCTGTTGCTGAGAGCAAGGCATCTGCCGAGTATGGTATTGCCTACCGCGCAGCTCAGGACAAGTACATCAAGGACGCATATGCTGCCGCTCAGAAGGCTGGCAAGACCCTGACTGCTGACGACATCGCTGCTATCGAAGAAGCTGCTGATGACGCTGGCATCAAGGCTGGCAAGGCTGCATATGACAAGGTCATGGCTAAGTTCGGCGCTACCGGCATGTTCGACGTTGCTTTCGTCTCCAAGGAGACCGTCAACAAGACTGGCCTGACCCTCGCTTCCAAGATGGGCATCACCGTCAAGGCTGACAACGACAAGTTCATGCGTCCGGGCACCAGATGGACCTACAAGTCCTGGAGCAAGTTCTACATGGACACCGCCAAGGCTACTTACAACACCGCTGTTTCCGTCTGCGACGTTCTGAAGGCTTACGGCGTTGCTGAGAGCGATCCCACCAAGATCACTGCTAATGTCTACACCGACGGTGTCATGGGCATCGCTGGCGAAGATACCTTCGCAGCGACCCACGCAGGCACTGCCAGAAGCTGCAAGAAGGACACCATTGGCTGCCAGGGCGTTCTGACGCAGGTCTGGAAGGTCGGTACGGAATATCGTATCACCGAGATCCACTACTTCCTCGCTCAGGTTGAGACTGTCAACAAGGCTACCCACAATGCTGCCGCTACCAGCAATGTGATTGTCGCTGTCGACGATGCCGCTACTCCGCACACCCACCGCGGCCACGTTGTTAACCAGACGATTGATGGCAACGACTTTGCAAAGGATACCTATGTGATCGTTACGATCTCCCGTATCGACAATAAGACCAACAGCAGCTTCAATGTTGCAGCTGGTTATGACAAAGACTACGGCGCTCAGGTCGTTGATGTCGCTGCTGCTGAGATCAAGACCGGCAAGCTGACCGGTTCCGCGATCAATGTTGAGCCGACCGTCACCAAGATCGACGGCACCTCCTACAAGGATGCTTGCCAGTTTGTCTATGGCTATGCTACTTCCAAGCTGGCTTACAACAACGGCACGACCTTCGACTTCGCTATGGATCCGTTCGGCAATGTCATCGGCGTTGTTGAGCACACCGACAGCAAGACCTATGTTGTCATCGACAAGACTTGGAATGCTAACGCAGAAGCTTCCGGCGACATGCTGAACGCTGCTGTTCTCGTTGACTTCGACGCTAAGCCGACCGACAAGATTTTCGTTGATAAGCTGACCGACTGGGTGAAGGCTTACGACGATGCTTCCCTCAACAGCCTGCTGATGACCGCCGCTCAGAAGAACACTCGCTGGGCTGGTGAGATCTTCACCTACACTGTGAACAAGGATGGCAAGTATGTCCTGACCTACACTGCCAACAAGTTCGAGAGCGACGCATTTGTCAGCTACAAGAAGGGCGAAGCTTGGGTTGATTATGATGTTAACGGCACATCCTATGGCGTTAAGATCAACAACGCTACCAAGTTCCTCGTCAAGGACGTCACCGGCGAGTACAAGGCTTACACCGGCTATGCTGGCCTGCCTGCTCTGACTGGTTCTACCATCGACTTTGTTGTTGATGATAACAACTATGCTGAGTATGTTTACATCACCGGCGCTGCTTACGAGAGCGACAAGGTCACCGGCTTCGTGATCAACAATGGCCCGTGGGACAACGAATGGGTTGACACCAAGACCGGCATCACCTACGAGCTGAAGACTGTCTACGTTAACGGCGAAGCTACCATTGTCCGTCTGAGCCACGCTGCTGACGATGAAGGCGCTATCAACGGCACCGGCTTCTACACCTTCAAGACTGAGGTCGACAAGAACGGCGTCATGATCTACAAGGTTGATGCCTTCAGCCCTGTTGATAACGATGATCTGCACACTGTCAAGAGCTTCGACAAGGGCGTTCTGGAAACCACCGATGGCCAGGCAGTCGTTTTGGACGAAATTCCGGTCTACCTCGTTGAGATGGCTGGCCTGACTGTTGGCACGACGGATGATCTGACCGAGAAGGACGGCAGAAAGATCTACATGCACTACGAACTCGAGAAGGGTGAGTATGTCCTGAAGGCTATCTACGTCATGCTCGACGGCGTAGTTCCCAACAAGTAATCTGAGATTTCCTACCTGAAACCCCAGCAAAAAGAGAGACCCCTTCGGGGGTCTCTTTTTTGCGCCCCGCCGTCCCTCCGCCTCCTCGCACCAACCCCACTTGCCTCTCCCGCACCCATTCTTGCCTCTCCCTTTGGGAGAGGTGTCTGAGCGCAGCGAAGACGGAGAGGGTACGCGCTGTCGAAGCTCCGCCGTCCCTCCGCCTCCTCGCACCAACCCCACTTGCCTCTCCCGCACCCATTCTTGCCTCTCCCTTTGGGAGAGGTGTCTGAGCGCAGCGAAGACGGAGAGGGTACGCGCTGTCGAAGCTCCGCCAGCCCTCCCAGTCACCTCCGGCACCACCTCTCCCAAAGGGAGAGCCAAGCAGGGGACAGTCCTTGTTTCATTTGATTTCGTGTGATAAGATAGAACCAGATCGGTGTCCCGCGCGCGCCCCTTGCCTCTCCCCTTGGGAGAGGTGGCCGAGCACAGCGAGGACGGAGAGGGTATACAATGACCATACCAAAAGACAACGCCCAATTAGAAAATGCCCGCCAGCTCCGCAGGGAACTGACACCCCACGAACGGAAGCTCTGGTATCTTTTCCTGCGCAAATATCCGGTCAAGATCTACAAACAGCGGATCATCGGCGGCTTCATCGTGGACTTTTACTGCGCCGCGGCCAGACTGGTCATTGAATTGGACGGCTCTCAGCATTATGAACCACAGGCGCTTGCATATGATGCTGAACGTTCGCAATTCCTGACGAATCTTGGCTTGGAAGTTCTGCGATTCACCAACCGGGAGATCGACAGGGATTTTCGCAGTGTGTGCACACAAATTGATCTTACCATTCAAAAAAGACTGCCAAGCCCTCTCAGTCACCTCCGGTGACAGCTCTCCCAAAGGGAGAGCCAAGCAGGGGCCTGCAGCAAAAGCGGCGCACCCCCCTTGCCTCTCCCGCACCCCCACTTTGCCGAGTGGCGGTTTCAGCTATCTATGGCCTCTTGACAAATCCGGCACGTCTGTTATAATAAAAATAGCCAAGGGCACCTCGACAAGCGGTTTGACCTCGGTTTATGAGAGCTTCAAAAAATCATTGAAACCGTCACTTGGCCGAGTGGCGGTTTCTGCCTTTAATGCAAATCGAGATCGTCAGTCCAAAGATATGGAAAGTCAATGTGATCGGCATTTCGAATCCCCCCTTTACAAGAGGATTCCGAGGTCAAACCGCCCGTCGCTGTGTTGGTGCCCTTAGGGTTCGTAAGAACCATATTTACTTTACCATATCCCGAACAAAATGTCAAATCCCGGCGAATACGCGCCTCTTGACAAATCCGGGTGACCTGTTATAATGAAAATAGCCAAAGGCTCCGCGACAAGCGGTTTTCCTCTGGTTATGCGAAGGAAAGATGAGTCATCGACTCAAGAAACCGTCACTTGGCAGAGTGGCGGTTTCTGCTTTTGATACGAATCGTGACGGTGAACCCAAAAATATGGAACGTCAGTGTGATCGGCATCAGAATCACCTCCTTTCAGAGGTGAGGCAAAACCGCCTATCGCTGTGTTGGAGCCTTGGGGTTCAAAAGAACCACATTCAGTCTACCATATCCCGAACAAAATGTCAATTATCGCCGCCCATCCGGGCGGCGTGACTTTTTCTTGCATTTTCCGTGCCGGCCTGATATGATAAACACATGTATATGAAGAAGAGAGTTGCTTACTATGTCAGCCGGAGGAGCGTGCTTATCTGGCTGGCGGCACTGGCGATGGTGGCTTCGGCGGCGCTCCGCATTGCAAATGTCTGCGGGAAAGGCGCGGACGCAAGGACGATGTGGCTTCTGGTTGTGCTGCCGGTTGCGGGCTGCCTGTTCTATGTGCTGAATATTCTGTGTGACGGCAAGGAACGGCTTTACCGGTCTTCCATTCCCGTCATGCTGCTGACGCTTTACTACGGCATCAAGATCAGCATGAGCGGCATGCCGATCTGGCTGATCTTTGTCTGCTGGGTCGCGTATCTGGCCGTCGCTGCGTTCTATACCGTGACGGTCAGCGGCCTGATCAAGAGTACCGTTCCGCTTCTGCTGCTGCTCCTTGCGGCCCTCGGCGTGCTGTGCGCCATGCACAAGACGGCGTTCGCCCGCGGCAGCTGGGATCAGCTGCGCCAGACGCTGCCGGATATGCTGTTTTTGCTGGGCGGCATTCTGACGCTCTTCGGCACGGGCATTTATCTGGACGGAGGCTATCATCCCACCTGGGGCGACCGGCCGGACGGCCGCAAGCTCCGCACGCTCGACCCGATGACGGTCGTGGCAAACTATATCATGCCGGTTCGCTGCGGTGCGTCGAACTGCATCCATGAAACGGTCGAAATTTCGGCCATCGAGCGCTATATCCGTGAAAAGCGCAAGCAGGGCTACACCAGCTTCGGCATGACGCATGTGTTCCTTGCCGCCTATGTGCAGTGCGTGGCCAAATATCCTGCGCTCAACCGCTTCCTCTCCGGCCAGCAGGTCTATAGCCGCGGCGACGATATCCAGTTCTGCATGGTCGTCAAGACCGAGATGGACACGAGCGCGCCGGAATCCATCATGAAGCTGCACCTCAAGCCCACCGATGGCATCGAGGAAATCTATCAGAAGGTCAACGACGGCATCCGCGCCATTCAGGGGCAGGCCATCGGCGGCAGCGACTTTGACAAGACGGCCAAGGCCCTCTCGCTCATTCCGGGCGTGCTGTTCAAGTTTGTGGTCTGGGTGCTGAAGACCATGGATTATTTCGGCCTGCTGCCGAAGTTCCTGCTGGAAGTCAGCCCGTTCCATGCGTCGATCTTCTTTACCTCCATGGGCTCCCTCGGTATCCCGCCGATCGTGCATCACCTGTACGACTTCGGCAACATGCCGGTGTTCGTCTCCTTTGGCTGCAAACGCCACAAAAATGAAGTCCTCGACGACGGCACCGTCGTCCGCCGCAAGTATATCGACTACACCGTCAACACCGACGAGCGCATCTGCGACGGCTTCTACTATGCGACCACGCTCAAGCACCTCAAGCGGCTGCTGTCCCGTCCCGAGCTGCTGGACAAGCCGCCCGCAGCGGTCAACCACGACATCGAGTGACCGTACCCATATAGATCCAGCAGTCCCGGCTTTTGCCGGGACTGCTTTTTCAAACATTACAAATTGTTTCCGCAAGTTCACATAATCACGAAAAAACCGCATTCTGACGGACAAACCGGGCAAAATAAATCCAAAATATGCGAAACTGTCCATTGACGAATGCGCGTCAATCCGCTATGATGGTGACGCTGGGAAAGCAGCAAACAAAGAGAGGTCTTAGCCCCGCCGTCCCATTCCCGGGCAAGCGGCGGAGCCATGAGGAGGATATATGAAAAAGATTTCTATCATTCTGGCGGCGCTGGTTCTGGTGCTGCTGTGCGGCTGCGCCGCCGACCCTGCGCCCGTGCAGGATCAGGATGAAGCGGAACAGGCCGCCGCGGAGCCGGTTCGCGTCGCGACGTTTACCGCGGATATTCTTTCTGCCGGCGGCGATATGCTGATGGTCTCGCCCGAGTCGGGCAGCTTCGCCGACGCTTCGGCGACCTCCGTCGCCGTCCAGCTGGCCGAGGGACTGGTGCCGACCGGCGCAGACGGCTGGCCGATCGCTATTTCCGAGCTTTCGCCGGAGCTGTGCGTGGATATCACGTATCTCGGCGACCCCACGCCGGGCGACCCGGCGGAGGTGATCGCTGTGGCCATCCGCGTCGTGCCGGACGAGGACGTGACACCGGTGCAGCCCGACCCGACTCCTGCGCAGCCGGTCGAACCGCAGCCGGAGGAGCCGGTCTATGAACCGTTCACCACCATCGAACTGCCCATTCAGGACGCCGTCCCCGCGAAGATCCCGTATGACGGCCTGACGCTCTATGGCTTCCAGGCGGTCCGCACGGAGATCGTCAGCCGCGGCGAAGCCGATCTGGACGGCTGCGGCACCCCGGAGGAGGTTCAGATACTGCGTATCTGGGATCAGTACGACCAGCAGTCGTTCATCCTGCGCGTGCAGAAGGACGACGAGATCTTTGACACCGGCATGGTCGAGCAGAGCAGCTATCCGCCCAGCTTCAACGCCCATGTCTGGCTGGCCGATCTGGACGCCGACGGCTATCCCGAGATCTATTTCTGCGGAGACATGGCCAGCGACGATTATGTGCTGAATGTCTGGTCGTTCAAATCCGGCGCGCCGGAGCTGATCCCCATTGACGGCGAGCAGTATCTGGAGGCGGAAATTCTGGACATCTCCGACGGCAGTCTGCAGCTCGAGAGCACGCAGGATGTGCTCGGCTCCTATCAGGCGGTCCGCGCCTATGTCCTGTGCGACGGCGAGCTGCGTCCGCTTGGCGATGCATGGCAGATCGTCCCGGCCAACACCAGCTATTCCAGACTGTCCGTTGTCATGGAGTTGCCGGTCACGCTGGACGACGGCACACAGACCACGTTCCCGCAGGGCACCGTCCTGCAGGTCACGGGCACCGACGGCAAAAGCTTTGTCGACGTCGTTACCGAGGACGGAACGGCTGGCCGCGTCTACATTGAAAAGCCGGAAGGCGATTGGCAATGGTATATTAACGGCGAGCCGGAGCTCAGTTATTTTGAGTTGGTGCCCTACGCCGGATAACAGGACTTGCGCAAAGATCGGATTTCCGGTATAATAATACAGGGCGCGCCGCGGATCTGCCCGCGGCGCGCCCTGACTGGTTTTGGTTGGTTGTGTAAAAAGCACGTGCCTACTGCATCGCATCAACTCCTTTCATGGACAAACGGCACTGTTTATCGATTTGTATCTATTATACATCAAATTGTAACCATTTCAAGCCGCCAATCCTGAAGAATCTATGAAGAATAAGCGGGAGGACATCCATGGGACAGGAGAATAACAGCTGGTTTGCCAGAAACCGGGGATTGGTCTTCGGATTTGCGATCGCGATCCTGATCCTCAACGTCATTGTACTGATCCTCGTGCCGACGCAGACGCCCATCTCCATCGAGCAGACCGTTACGGAATACGCGCTGGACGATGAGGGCTTCGCCGTGGAGCATACCGTGACGCTCACCGGTACGCTGACCAAGAGTATGATCCACAAGAATATGTTCATCGGCTCGCTGACCATCTCAGGCGTCGACGGCATGGAGCAGCCGTATCCGCTGGAGCTGACGCGGGAGAATGGCCGCTGGTGCGGCCTTCATGAGCAGGACACGTCGCCCATCTATGCCATCTTTGCGGACAAGAATTTTGGCTCCGTCCTGATCGTCCTCTGGGAGAGCCGGGAGGACGGCAGCACGTCCATGTCCTCGGCTGCGGCCCATTTCCTTGCGCCGGGTACGTCAAACCGCCGCGCGGCCCTTACGAGATTCCAGGAATATCCTCTATTTACGGTATCCTGACCAAAAATAGAGCCTATAGTTTGTTTATTTTGTTTAATCCTACGCTTGATTTTTTGACCCCGACAGCGTATACTGCAACCGTAAATGAGATCAAAGAACTGAAAAATTGCATGGGAGGCAATGAACATGAAACTGAAGAACATCAAAGAAGTCGAACAATTCCGCAAGGTCGTCCACGAGTGCGAGGGCGATGTGTACCTCAAGAGCCAGGAAGGCGACGTTTTTAACCTCAAGAGCGCACTGAGCGAGTATATCGCGCTGGGTCAGCTCCTGGGCGAGCAGGGCGACAACCTTGAGCTGTTTGCCGACAAGCACGAAGACGAGGCTCGCCTCATCAGATTCCTGACGGAGCTGGATAAGGAAAACGGCAAAGCGTAATTGAATCCTCAGATAAACAGAAACGGCTCTGTTCCAACCGGAACAGAGCCGTTCGTTTTCAAACCGCTGGCGCAGCCAGCACCGTTTGATGCGTGGTCGTAAAACAAGCTCATGGAGCGTATCGGTACAGATACGCTCCATTTCTCATGCCAGCATGCTGCTTGTCTCTCCCTCTGGGAGAGCGGTCACCGAAGGTGACTGAGAGGGCTTGACAGGCGCGGCCGACGGGTGTCCTCTCCGTCTTCGCTTCGCTCAGCCACCGCTCCCAGAGGGAGAGACAAGGGATGCTCAGATGAAACAGGAACAGGCACAGCTGAGGATCCTGCTGTGCCTGTTAATTGTCTGATGCAGCTCGCTCATTCGGAACAGGGCGTTTTATCTTACAGCATACCGGGCTTGCGGGGGATATAGACGCCGGCGGGGCCGAGCTTCGGCACGCCGTTTTCGGCGGCCAGTTGGCCACGCAGATAGACCTGCGCGATCGAGCCGCGCGTCCGGAAGCCCTCATACGGGGTGTAGCCGGCAGCGGAATGCTGGCTTTCGGCGGTGATGACGGCATCGGCTTCGGGGTCATAGACGACGATATCCGCGTCGCTGCCGACGGCCAGAACGCCCTTGCGCGGGTATGCGCCGTACAGACGGGCGGGATTCTCCGACAGAAGGGCGCACATCTGCTCCTTCGTGATGCGGCCCGCGGCGACACCTGCGGTATAGAGCAGCACGCCGCGCGTCTCCACGCCGGGCAGACCACCGGGGATCTTCGTGAAATCGCCCTTGCCGGCGTCCTTCTGCTGCAGGGTGAAGCTGCAGTGGTCGGTGGAGATGGTCTGGATGGTGCCGTTGGCCAGCGCCTTCCAAAGGACCTCCTGGTCCTCCTTCTTGCGCATCGGGGGCGCGCAGATATAGCGGGCAGAGGCGGAATATTCCTCCTGATAATAAACGCTGTCGTCCAGCAGCAGGTAATGCGGGCAGGTCTCAACGTAGACCTTCTGGCCGCGCGTGCGCGCCTGCATGACCTCGGCCAGCGCTTCCTTCGTACTCAGATGGACAATGACGATGGGCGTGTCCGCGACCTGCGTGATGCGCAGCAGATGCGCGACCGCTTCCGCCTCCAGCGGGTTCGGGCGGCATTCGGGGTGCGACGACGGTGCAGTTTTGCCGGCGGCCTTATGCTCGGCGATCAGCGCGTCGATGACGCCTGCGTTTTCGCAGTGGACGCCCGCAATACCGCCGTATTTTTTCAGCTCCTGCAAGGCATAGAACATATCCTGATCGCCGATCATCATGGCAGGGTAGGTCATATACATCTTGAACGATGGGATACCGGCTGCAAACATGGCGGGGATCTCCGCCTTGATACCTTCGTTCCAGTCGTCGATGGTCATGTGGAAGCTGTAATCGCAGCTCGAGCGGCCGTCGGCCTTTTTGTGCCAGAGATCGAGGCCGTAGCCCAGCGTCTCACCTTTGTTGGGGCAGGCAAAGTCGATGACCATGGTCGTGCCGCCGCAGACGGCGCTGCGCGTGCCGGATTCAAAATCGTCGGCCGTGGTGGTGTTGCAGACGTCGAGATCAAAATGCGTGTGGGCGTCGATAAAGCCCGGGAAGAGCAGCTTGCCGCTGACGTCCACGACGGTGGCCCCGTCCGCGGACAGATGTTCGCCGATCTGGACGATGGTTTCCCCGTCGATCAGAAGATCGGCGACACGGGAACCGGCTGCGGAGACGATGGTGCCGCCTTTGAGTAACGTTTTCATGTAATTCTTCCTTTCTGCATAGAGTCCGGGACCCGGACGGTCCCACGCTGCGCGGCGGTACGGCCGCGTTGGTTTTTTACTTGACGCCGGTGGAGCCGAAGCCGCCGCGGTCCGTTTCGCTGAGCGTCTCGCATTCCTCAAACGTGATAGGAGGCTGGACCTCGTAGATGCGGAACTGACAGATGCGGTCGCCCTTTTCCAGGACGGTGTCGCGCGTGGCATAGACCGGGAGCTTCCATTCGTCGTTCGTGCCGCAGTAGCTGTTGTCGATCACGCCGACGGAGTTGGCCTGCAGGATGCCCCAGCGCTTGAACGTGGACGAGCGCGGCACGGTCCGCGCCTCATAGCCCTCCGGCAGCTGCATGGACACGCCCAGCGGAACAAGGGCAAATTCGCCCGCGTGCAGCTGCATGGTCTGCGCGCAGTAAAGGTCGATCCAGTCGCCCTTTTCGGTTTTCTGCAGGCGGGGCAGATCGTCGGAAAAATAATGGATCTTGATGGTGGGCATGGCTTCCTCCTATTGCCGCTCGTCCCATAGGACGATCTGGCCGGTTTTGAGACTTGCGGGGACGTCGATGAGACGCTGGTTGGACGAGCCGCGGAAGCGCAGGCTCAGGTTCTTCTGCGCGGCGATGAACGGTCCGTCGACCAGCACGTCGAGATACGACAAAAGCGCCTGCGTGATCTCCCACGGGCCGAGCCTTTTTGCCAGAATGTCCCGGTCGAACAGGTATCCGGTGAAGGACCAGATGGATTTTTCGGGGTATTTTGCCTTGATCCTGCGGGAAAGCTCCAGCAGGGCCGGCTGATTCTCCGGCTCGAACGGCTCGCCGCCGAGATACGTGATGCCGCGGATATAGCCGGGCGCCAGCAGGGCGAGGATCTGCGCCATGACGGCCTCGTCAAACGGTTTGCCATAGGCAAAATCCCATGTTTCGGGGTTGAAGCAATCCTTGCAGTGGTGCCGGCAGCCGGAAACGAACAGGCTCACGCGCACGCCGGGGCCGTTGGCAATGTCGCAGGATTTGATCGTCGCATAGTTCATGGCAGAGCCCCCCTTTTTTTCTTTATGGTATCACGGGCGGGGAAGCTTTGCAAGAGAAAACAACCGGCATGCGCCTTTCAAAAGAAGCGCATGCCGGTTTTCCCAAAAGTCAGTTTTCACAAAGCGGCGGTTTCTTCCACCGTTACAAGGCCGTCCGGGCCGATGGTGATGGACATGCCGTCCTTCACATAGGTGAGAAATTCCTCGCCCAGCGAGTCGACGACCGGCATTTTGCCCGGCTGGAGCCACACGTCGGCGAGGATTGCCCCCGCGGCCGCCAGAGAGTCGATGGGATTGGCGAACAGCATGCATGCCGGCTGCCGGTCCATCGCGCAGGCGCAGTAGAGGACAAGTCCGCCGGTGGTCGAGCCGATGGTCTGCGGCAGGCACAGCGCCTTGCCGGCCATAGGCTTGCCATAGAGATCGGGGTTATTCTGGTCGCCGCATTTGGCGGTCTTGTCACCGAACTGCAGCGATTTTTGGAACGATGCGAGCGTGTTGAGTCCGCCGTGCGACACAAGCGCCTCCGCCTGCGCGCAGCCGGGCGTCACGACGCGGCCATGGAAGGTTCTCATGCGCGGCTGCCCCCTTTCGTGATTTGAACGAGGATCTCGTCGTCGGTATAATAGCGCGCGGTGGTATACGTGCGCAGTTTATTGGAGGAGGTGATGACCGGCATCTTTCCGCAGAGCGGGTTGTTCATGTACATGAGCGGACAGATGTAGGATGTGATGACACCGGTTTTTTTGAGGCGCGCGGCATAGGGCGTCTTCTCAAACTCCTTGAGAACGCCGGGTGCGGCGGTAAAGACCGTCGGGATACAGACCTTGCTGCGCCCCGCTTCCGCGAGCGCTTTTTCCACGCGGTCCGTCCATGTCTTGAGCTGCTCCAGCGACATGTGGGGACAGCCCATGAAGCATAGCTTCGGCTTTGCGTCCCGGTTTTTCCAGACGATAGGGTAGCTGCTTTTGACGCGCTGAAGCTCCGCGTCGTCCACGACGTAGACCTTCGCGCCCTCTGCGATCAGCCCCTCGCCCAGCTCCTTCGCCTCGGGCGTGAGACCGGCAACGTGATACAGGCCCACCGCGCCGTTCGATGCCGTGGCTGCGCCGAAGTCCTTGAGATACGTGCAGGCGGCATCATCCAGCTCCGTGCCGAGCCACTTGTCAAGACCGACGATATACGGCACGTCCTCCATGACCTTCATGCCGATGGCGGAGCCGAGCAGCTGCGCCTCGGGCTTCTGACTGGTCTCGATCTTCACGATCCACGTGGCCCTGCGCCCCTCGTCGGTCAGAAGACCAAAGTAGGGGACATAGCCCACGATCGAGCCCATGATGTCCAGAATGCCGGAATTGCGGTTGCAGCGCGCGCCGAGGACGGAGTTGGCGTACACGACGGCGGAGGATTCCGACCACGACAGGATCTCCCCCTTTTCCGGCCGGTTGCCGACCTCCGGCATATAGCAGGTGCAGGTGAACGCGTCTTCGCTCAGAAGCCCCAGCTTTTCCAGCTGGCCCTCGTAGAAGTCCTGCTTGTTATACATGAACTTCTTGAACACCAGCTGCTGCAGAAGGTTTGCCGGGACGTTCGGATCGAGCGGGCGGGGGTCGGCCGAGAATTTCTGGCCGGAGACGGCGCCGGCGTCGATCAGCTGCTGCATGAGATCATACACCGGCTGCAGAACGCCGAGACCGAAGGATGTGACAAGATGGTTATACCGGCTCGTGACCGGGACCATCTTCTCCGCGTGGAATGCTTCGCCGAACATGACAAGCGTCTTCATGACCTTGGCCATGGTGTCGCCGCGTTTGCCGTCAAGAATGGCCTGCTGTTCGTCTGTCAGGATCATGCCCATGATGGATCTGCCTCCTTTTCTTTCTTCTATGGCTGCGGGCCGCTTGGCCCGTGGATTCAGAATGCGATCAGATCGCCGGTCCGCTGCAGCGTTTTGCCGTAATAGACGGTCATGGCGCGGACAAGCGCGTTCAGATCCTCCGCACCGGCGGTCTCGACGCTCGCGTGCATGGCCAACTGCGCAAGGCCAATGTCCACACTCGGGACGGAGACCTTGGCTGTCGCGATCGAGCCGAGGGTGGAGCCGCCGGGGATATCCGACCGGTTGGCATAGACCTGCACGGGCGCGTTCGCTTCATGGCAGACGGCGGTAAAGAGCGCACAGGACACGCCGTCGGTCGTGTAGCGCTGGTTGGCGTTGAACTTGATGACCACGCCGCCGTTCAGCTTCGGGCAGTTGAGCGGGTCGGCATATTCCGGATGGTTCGGATGGACGGCATGGGCGTTGTCTGCCGAGACGAGGAAGCTCTGGGCGAGCATGCGCAGATATCCCTCTTCGCCGATCCCCAGCGCGAGCGCGATGCGGCGGAGCGTATCGGAGAGCAGGCTGGATGCCGCGCCCTGCTTCGTCTCACTGCCGACCTCTTCATTATCAAACGCGCAGAAGACCGGCACGCTGCCAGAAGCTCCGGCGGCCAGGAATCCCTCCAGCAAGCCGAACACGCAGCCGAGATCGTCCAGCCGCGGCGCGAGAATAAACTCGCTCTTTGCGCCAAAGACGGTGCCGCGCGTGCGGACATAGAGGCTCAGATCCTCGCCGAGGACCTCGCCTTCCTCGACGCCCGCGGCCTGCGCGATGATGGCGCGGAAGCTCCCGGCGGATTCCTGCATGCCATAGAGCGGCAGCGTATCGACGTTTGCCAGCAGCTTGAAGCCGTCGTTGGCCGCGCGGTTCATGTGGATGGCGACGGATGGGATGACGGCCAGATCGCGGTCCAGATCCACGAGCACCGTCTGCAGCCTGCCGTCCTTCGCCGCGACGACGCGGCCCGCGATCGAGAGCGGGCGGTCAAACCACGTGTTCATGAGCATCCCGCCGTATTTTTCCGTCGTCAGCTGGACATACGGGCCGGCGTTTTTCTCCGGATTGTGCTTGATCTTGAACGTGGGCGAATCGGTGTGCGCCGCGGCCATCAGAAAGCCTGCCGGCGCACCCTCCGGCACGCGGAAGGCGATCAGGGACGAGCCGTTGCGCGTGGTAAAATATTTCCCGCCCGGCACGAGCGTCCATGCGTCCTGCTCGCGCAGCTGCGTGTAGCCGTCTGTGATCAGACGGTCGGAAATGGCGCGGACGGCGTGGTAGCAGCTGGGGCTGGCGGCGAGAAAATCAAAAAGCTGTTCGGTAAGCATGCGGTCCTCCAAAGGTTTGTTTTCTTTCAGTATACCGCGCGCGGCGGCCGCCTGCAAGGGCGATTTTTGCGGAATGTCTTTTCAAGACGGACAGTTTGTGGTAAACTATAGCAGCAAACAGACAGAAATCAAAGCATTGGAGGCTTTATTTATGAAGAAAACAGTCCTGCGCGAATATGCGAAGCTGATCGCCAAGGCCGGCGCGAATGTCCAGAAGGGACAGGAGGTCTTTATCCAGGCGGAGCTGGATCAGCCGGAGTTCGTCGCGATGGTCGTTGACGAGTGCTACAAGCTGAAGGCCAAAAAGGTCGTCGTCGACTGGAGCTATCAGCCGCTCACGAAGCTGCACGTGCGCTACCGCAGTCTGAAGACGCTGTCTACGCTCGATAACTACGAGGAAGCGCGCTGGCAGCACTATGTCGATACGATCCCCTGCCGCATCTACCTCATCAGCGAGGATCCCGACGGCCTGCGCGGCGTCAATCAGGAGAAGATGGCCAAGTCCCAGCAGGCCAAATACCCCATCATCAAGGGCTACCGCGACCAGATCGAGAATAAATATCAGTGGTGCATCGCGGCTGTGCCGGGCGAGAAGTGGGCGAAGAAGCTCTTCCCGGAGCTGCGCGCGTCGCAGGCCGTGGAAAAGCTGTGGGAAGCCATCCTCAAGACCGCCCGCGTGACGGACGACCCGATCCAGGCCTGGGAAGACCACAACAAGGACCTGCACGACCGCTGCGCGTATCTCAACAACCTGCATATCCGCGAGCTGCGGTATAAATCTTCGAACGGCACCGACTTTGCCGTCGGCATGATCCCCGAAGCGCAGTTCTGCGGCGGCGGCGAGACGAGCCTGCAGGGCATCTTCTTTAACCCCAATATCCCCACCGAGGAATGCTTCATCTCCCCGATGCGCGGCGTGGCCGAGGGCATCGTCTATGCGACAAAGCCGCTTTCCTATCAGGGCCAGCTGATTGACGGCTTCTGGATCCGCTTCCACGAGGGCAAGGCCGTCGAATGGCACGCGGAGCAGAACAACGACCTTCTCACCAAGCTCATCACCATGGACGAGGGCAGCTGCTATCTCGGTGAATGCGCGCTGGTGCCGTTTGATTCGCCCATCAACCAGACCGGGATCCTGTTCTATAACACCCTGTTCGACGAAAATGCCTGCTGCCATCTGGCGCTCGGTATGGGCTTTGCCGATACCATCCGGGACTTCCAGAACAAGACGCTGGACGAGTGCCGCAAGCTCGGCGTCAACGACTCCATGATCCACGAGGACTTCATGATCGGCTCCGCCGATCTTGCCATCGACGCCGTCTGCGAGGACGGCAAAACCGTCCCCATCTTCCGGGACGGCACATGGGCATTCTGAAAAACAGCAGAAAAACCAGCGCAGTCCACATTGGACTGCGCTGGTTTTCTGCTCAGAACAGCGTCAGCTGGCTGGTCAGGGGCAGATCGCCGAAGGCGCCGGCGGCCTGCAGCTGGTCGATGAGCGTCTTGGAGACCTTCGGGCAGGCGTCGGCAAATTCCTCGACGGAGAGAAACTCCTTGCCCTCGCGGGAGTTCATGATGTCCCACGCCGCCGTCTCGCCGAGGCCGGAGACGGCCACGAACGGCGGGCGGAGCTGGCCGTTTTCAATGAGGAATTTCGTCGCGTGGGAGTGGTAAATGTCGATTGGCGCGAATGTGAAGCCGCGCAGATAAAACTCATAGCAGACCTCGAGCGTCGTGAACAGGTCGTCGTCCTTGGCGGTCGAATCCTCGTCGGCCTTGATCTCCTGCAGCTTCTGCTTGACAAGCTCAATGCCGTGGCACATCATGCCGGCATCGAAGCCGCCCTTCTGGCTGCGGCGATAGAAGTAGGCGGCGTAGAACGCCAGCGGCTCATGCACCTTGAACCACGCGATGCGGAAGGCCATCATGACGTAGGCTGTCGCGTGCGCCTTCGGGAAGAGGTATTTGATCTTCTTGCACGAGCCGATGTACCATTCCGGCACGCCAGCGGCCTTCATTTCTTCCTCCGCGCCCTCGGGCAGACCGCGTCCCTTTCGGACGGCCTCCATGATCTTGAACGACCGCTTTTCCGGCATGCCGCACTTGATGAGATAGAGCATGATATCGTCGCGGCAGCCGATGGCGTCGTTGACGGAGGCGGTCTTGGACAAAATGAGGTCTCGTGCGTTGCCCAGCCACACGTCCGTGCCGTGGGAGAAGCCGGACAGGCGGATGAGCGTGTCAAACTTTGTCGGCTGCGTCTCCTGCAGCATGCCGCGGGTGAAGCCCGTGCCGAACTCCGGAATGGCGACCGAGCCGACCGGCCCCAGAATGGGGTCGTTCTCATAGCCCAGCACCTTGCTGGAGGTGAAAATGGACATAGTGTCCTGATCGTCGAGCGGGATTTTCTGCGCGTCGACGCCGGTCATATCCTCCAGCATGCGGATCATGGTTGGGTCATCGTGACCCAGCATGTCGAGCTTCAGGAGGTTTTCCTCCATGGAGTGATATTCAAAATGCGTCGTGATCCACTCGGAATCCTTATCGTCCGCCGGGTGCTGCACGGGGCAGAAATCCCAGATCTCGTTCTCCTGCGGGATGACGACAAGGCCGCCCGGATGCTGGCCGGTCGTGCGCTTGACGTTGACGCAGCCGAGCGCCAGCCGGTTCTCTTCCGCCTTGGGGACGGTCTTATTGCGCTCCGACAGGTATTTTTTTGCGTAGCCATAGGCTGTCTTTTCCGCGACGGTGCCGATGGTTCCGGCACGGAAGACGTGCGTCTTGCCGAACATCTGCACGCAGTAGGCGTGCGCCTTGGCCTGATATTCGCCGGAGAAGTTGAGGTCGATATCCGGAACCTTGTCGCCGCCGAAGCCGAGGAACGTCTCGAACGGGATATTGAATCCGTCTTTGTCAAGCTTTGCCCCGCACTTCGGGCACACGGCGTCCGGCAGGTCCGCGCCGCAGGCGCAGTCGGCCGGAACATCAAACGTTGTGAACTTGCATTCCGGGCAGCGGTAGTGCGGCGGGTAGGAGTTGACCTCCGTAATGCCGGACATGAACGCCACGATGGACGAGCCGACGGAGCCACGCGAGCCGACGAGATATCCGTGCTCCAGCGAGTTCTGCACCAGCTTCTGCGCGGACATGTAGATGACGTCGTAGTGGCAGGAGATGATGTCGTGCATCTCCGTGTCGACGCGCTTCTGCACCAGCTCCGGCGGGTTTTCGCCATAGAGCCGGTGGAGCTTGCCGTAGACGAGGGATTTGAGGTCCTCGACCGAGTTTTCGATCTTCGGCGCGAACAGATTGTGCGGTACGGGCCGCAGCGTCTCACACCAGTCGACGATGCGGTTGGGGTTGTCGATGACGACCTCGTGCGCCTTTTCCGGGCCGAGATACGAAAATTCCTCCATCATCTCATCCGTCGTGCGCAGATACAGGGGCAGAGGACGGTCGGCGTCGGGCATCTGCTTGGTGGCAAGCAGGATGTGGCGGAAAATTTCATCCTCCGGGTCAAGGAAGTGCACGTCGCCGGTGGCGACGACGGGCTTGCCCAGTTCCTCGCCGAGCCGGACGATGGTGCGGTTGAAGCCGCGCAGTTCCTCCTCGTCCTCGGCCAGGCCCTTGTCCAGCATGAAGCGGTTGTTGCAGATGGGCTGGATCTCAAGGAAATCATAGAAAGACGCGATGCGCTTCAGCTCCGCCCAGCTCTTGTGGTTCAGGATCGCCTGAAACAGCTCGCCCGCCTCGCAGGCCGAGCCGATGATCAGCCCCTCGCGCCACTGCAGCAGCTCCGACTTCGGCATGATCGGCACGCGGCGGAAATATTTGAGGTTGCCGTAGGAGATGAGCCGGTAGAGGTTCCGCAGACCGATGGAGTTTTTGGCAAAGACGATGATGTGCCGCGCGCGGCGGTCCATGATCTTGCTGCCGGAGCGGAGCGTCTCCATGCGCGGATTGATCTTCTGCAGGGAATCGATGTCCTGCTCCCGCAGCATCCTGAAAAAGCGCATGAGAAGATATCCGCACGTGATCGCGTCGTCGGACGCGCGGTGATGGTTGAAATCCGGCAGGCTCAGGGCGTCGGCCACAATATTGAGCTTGTATTTGCCAAGCTCCGGCATCAGGTTCTGCGCCAGAATGAGCGTATCGACATACGTCGGCTGGAATGGGATCCCAAGCTTTTCGCACGCGGCGGTCACGAAGCCGATGTCAAAATCCGCGTTATGCGCGCAGAGCGGGCGGCCGCCGACGTACTCCAGAAATTTGGGGATGGCCTCAGAGATATCCGGCTGCCCGGCGAGCATCTGGTCGGTGATGCCGGTCAGATCGATGATCTTCGGCTGCAGCGGCCGGTGCGGGTCGACGAACATCTGGAAGGTGCTGAGGACCTCGCTGCCCTTCATGATGGCCGCGCCGATCTCGATGATCGTGTCGTGGAGAGACGAAAGGCCGGTCGTCTCGAGGTCAAAAGCGACATATTCCTCGTCGAACGAGAAATCTCCGTCGCCGTGGACGGCGATGCGGTCGTCGACGTCATTGACGTAATAGCCCTCGCAGCCGTAGAGAATTTTGATGTTCTGGTCGGTTCCCGCGACCTTGGCCTTGCTCGCGGCCTTCATCGCGTCCGGGAACGACTGCGCGCCGCCGTGGTCGGTGATGGCGATGGCGCGGTGGCCCCAGCTGGCCGCGCGCTTGACGGCGGCGCCGGTGTCGGTCAGAGCGTCCATGGAGGACATGGTCGTATGCAGATGCAGCTCGACGCGCTTTTCGGGGTAGGTGTCGCGGCGCCTGGGCGCTTCGATCTTCTCCATGGCGTTCGGCTGCAGGACCATTTCGTTGTCATAGCGGTCAAAGCTCATCTTGCCCTGCACGCGCAGCCACATGCCGGGCTGGACGTTGTCGATGATGGGCTTGGCCTTGGCGGCCTCCATGAACTGATTGATGCGAACGGAGCTGGTATAGTCCGTCATGTCGAAGCAGACGACCCACGCCCCGCGCTTTTTGAGTTCCTTGTGCTGAACGGCGAAGACCTTACCCTCGACGATCACGCGGAACATGTCGAGGTTCAGCTCGTCCATCCGCACCGGCTTGCCGGAGAACGGACGGCCGTAGAACAGCGCGCCCGTCGGCTCTGCCGGGGCAGATGCGCCGCCGGAGGACTTCCCGCCGCCGGACGGTGCGGAAGCCGCGATGACCGGGGCATTTTTGAGCGCTTCGGCGCGGATGCGCGCCGTCTCTTCAAAGAGGGCCTTGCCCTCGAGATTACTGTGGGCTTCGACCCCGATCCTTTTCGTCACGCCGAAGCGGTCGCGCAGGAACTGCTCGGCCTTTTTGGCGTTCTGCAGGATGTTGTCTTTGCCGTTGGCCTTCAGCCGGATGATGACGGCGTCGTCCGTGACTTCATACGCCGCGCCGGCCAGAATGGCCGCCGAGGGCGAAAAGGCACGGATAAAGACCTGCGCCAGATCGCGGAAGTCCATATTCGGCAGCTCCGAGGCCGGATAACGCACCAAAAGCTCCAGCTTTCGCAGGCCGTATGCCTTTTCCACGGCCTGACAGAGCGACTGGAGCTGTTTTTCGGCAATATAGGTCTCCGCCTGCGCCTGCAGGCGGATGGTGCGCGCTTCCCGGTCCAGCTCCGCATGGACGACGGCGAGGCGGTCAAGCGCCCCAGCCAGCTCCTCCGGCGGCGCAAAGCCCGGAAACAGCGCAGGAAAGAAAATTTCACTCATGGCTTACAGATGTTCAATATAGTCCAGCAGGGCGGGCAGAAGCTCGTCATACGGGAGCTTTTTGAGCTGCTTGCCCTTTACGAACAGAATGCCGCAGCCGTCGCCGCCGGCAATGCCGATGTCGGCTTCCCGCGCTTCGCCGGGGCCGTTGACCACGCAGCCCATCACGGCCACGGTCAGGGGCTTTTTGCAGGCGGCGAGCGCCTGCTCCACCTGATTGGCAAGGCCAATGAGGTCAATGCGCGTCCGCCCGCAGGTCGGGCAGGCGATGATGTTCACGCCGTCCTTACGCAGGCCAGCTGCTTTTAAGATATCTTTTGCGGCGAGTACCTCCCGCACGGGATCGGCCGTCAGCGACACGCGCATCGTGTCGCCGATGCCCTGGCACAGAAGCGCGCCGATGCCCATGGCGGATTTGAGGATGCCCATGCGCTCGGTCCCTGTCTCGGTCACGCCGACATGCAGGGGATAGTCCGACCGCTCGGAGAACAGGCGATACGCCTCGATCATCAGCGGTACAGAGCTGGATTTCATTGACACGCAGATGTCGTGGAAATTGTATTTTTCCAGCAGCGCGATATGGCCGAATGCACTCTCGACCAGCGCCTCCGGCGTGGGGCGGCCGTATTTTTCCAGCAGCCGCGGCTCCAGACTTCCGCCGTTGACGCCGATGCGGATGGGGATATGCCGTGCGCCGCAGGCCTCGACCACAGCTTTGACGCGATCCTCGCCGCCAATGTTGCCGGGGTTGATGCGGATCTTGGCTGCACCGTTTTCCGCCGCGCGGATGGCAAGGCGGTAATCAAAATGGATATCGGCGACCAGCGGCAGGGGAGAGGCCTGGCAGATCTCGCCGAAGGCCTCTGCGGCCTGCATATCCGGCACGGCCAGCCGCGCGATCTCGCACCCGGCGGCCGCCAGCGCGCGGATCTGCCGGAGCGAGCCCTCCACGTCCGTTGTGCGGGTGTTCAGCATCGACTGGATCGAGACCGGCGCGCCGCCGCCGACCGGGACGCCGCCGACCATGATTTGCTTCGTTTCTTTGCGTTTCATTTATGTTACCAGCTTCCAGATATCTTTGAAGGTGACGAACGCCATAAAGCCCAGCAGCAGGATCATGCCCGCGGCGTGGATATAGCCCTCGTATTTGGATGGGATCTTTTTCTTCGTGACGGCGGCAAACACCGTATTGACCAGCAGCAGGAAGACGCGCCCGCCGTCCAGCGCGGGCAGGGGCAGCATGTTCATGACAGCCAGATTGATCGCGATGAACGCGCCGAGATATAGAACGTTCAGAATGCCGTCTGCTGTCGTGGCGGCGGCTTCGCCGGTCTGCGCAATGGCCGAGACGACGCCGACCGGCCCGGACATGTCATTGACCGAGACCGCACCTGAGATCAGATCCCCGAGGCTCATCCACACGAGCCGCGCAAAATCCAGCGCGGTATACCACGTGTTTTTGAGGACCGTCCCGACGGTCTTCTCCTCATAACCAAAATACAGGCCGTATTTATACTGCTGCACGCCGTCCACGTCATAAAGCCGCTGCTGCATAGAGAAATCCTGCAGCTCCACGAGCTTTCCGTCCCGCTTCACGACGAGATCGTAGTAGCCTGTCTTATTGCGCGCCAGAAGCGTGCCGACGTCCGAGTAGATATACACGCGGCGGCCGTCGATCTTATAAAGCTCGTCGCCGACCTGCAGACCCTGCTCCGACTGCAGCTCGCAGCCGTCAAAAAAGCCGGAGATCTTCGCGGTCGAGAAGCCTGCCACGCAGGAATAAATGATGGTCAGCACCACAAGACCCGTCAGAAAGTTCATAAAGGAGCCGGCCGAGAGAATGATCAGCCGCTTCCACCAGGCCTTTGAGGTGAACGCGCGGGGATTGTCGGACGCTTCATCCTCGCCCTCCATGGCGCAGTAGCCGCCGACCGGGATACAGCGCAGGGCATAGAGCGTCTCGCCGCGCTGCTTTTTGACGATGGCCGGACCCATGCAGATGGAAAACTCGTTCACCTGCACATCCAGCGCCTTGGCGGCCAAAAAGTGCCCGAGCTCGTGGATGAAGATGAGAAAGCCGAAGATGAGAATTGCGATGAGAATATACATGAAATCACCTGAACAGAAAAGCTTCGCGGGTATGGATGCGGGCAAGGCGGTCGGCGGCAAAAATATCGTCCAGCGTCGGCTCCTGCACAACCGGCAGCGCAAGCGCGCGGGAAACGGCGTCCGCGATGTCATAGAACCGGATGTTGTCCTGCAGGAACAGGGAGACAGCCTCTTCATTGGCCGCGTTCATCGCCGTGCAGGCCGTGCCGCCCAGCTTTGCCGCCTCTTTGGCAAGGGCAAAGCAGGGGAACGCCGCTTCGTCGATGGGATCAAAGGTCAGAGGGCCGCAGGTAAGAAGATCGAGCGCCGGCGCAGGGTTGTGCAGCCGGTTCGGATAGGTCATGGCAAGGCCGATGGGGATGCGCATATCCGGCACGCCCAACTGCGCCAGGACGGCTCCGTCAACAAATTCGACCAGCGAATGCACGACCGACTGCCGGTGGATGACGGCGGTGACCTTGGAAAGCGGCAGATCATACAGCCGCATGGCCTCGATGATCTCCAGCCCCTTGTTCATGAGCGTCGCGCAGTCGACGGTGATCTTCGCACCCATTTTCCAGTTGGGGTGACGCAGCGCGTCGGACCTGGTCACGGATGATAGCGCCTCGCGGTCCTTCCCGAAAAACGGCCCGCCGGAGCAGGTCAAAATCAGCCGCTTGACTTCGCGTCGGTCCCGGCAGCCCATGAGGCACTGGAAAATGGCCGAATGCTCGGAATCGACCGGGATGATCTCTGCGCCGGAGGCCTTTGCGGCGGCCTGCATGATGGGGCCGGCACAGACCATCGTCTCCTTGTTGGCAAGCGCGATGCGCTTTTTCTCATGAATGGCCGTGAGCGTGGGCCGCAGGGCGGCAAAGCCGCATACCGCTGCCACGACGGTATCTGCCTCCGGCAGAGCCGCCGCTTCGCACAGTGCATCGCTGCCGGCGAGTACCCTTATATTCATATCCGCAAGACGCGTCTTTAATTCCTCCGCAGCGGCGGGATCGGCCATTACGGCCAGCTTCGGCCGGTATCTGCGGCACTGCGTCTCCAGAAGCTCCACGTTCCGCTCCGCGGTCAGCGCCGCGGCAGATAACCCCAGCTCGTCCGCGACAGACAGCGTCTGCCGCCCGATCGAGCCGGTGGAGCCGAGAATCACCATTGTTTTCGTCATACCAGCTTCTCCAGTAAAAACAGCATTGCATACACGACGGGCGCGATAAAGAGCGTGGAATCAAACCGGTCAAGGACGCCGCCGTGCGTCAGGAAAATGTGACTGTAGTCCTTGATGCCCGCCTCGCGCTTAATGAGGCTCGTCGAAAGATCGCCCAGCTGGCCGAAGAGGTTGGCGACCACGCCGGTGACGATCAAAAACCACACGGGAAGATGCAGCCACCAGATGTGCTTTGCGGCAAGCCCCAAAATCACCATGCCGAGCGCACTGCCGATGGGACCCGCGATAAAGCCTGCCCACGTCTTGTTGGGACTCACGTGCGGGGCGAATTTTTTATGGCCGAAGGCCATGCCGCCCAGCATCGAAAAGCTGTCGCCGATGAACGCGATGACAAACGGCATCAGGACGCACGCGGGCGAAACATTGCGCAGAAGCGCGATGCAGCTGTACATCGCCGGGAACAGAAGCCCGCCGACGATGCAGACGGCCACGGTGGCAAATGGCAGCGCCGTTTCCTTTCCGTGCGTCACGACTGCAATGAAAAACAGCGCCGCGACGAAAATATACGCGCACACGAGATACAGCCGCCCGCCCGTTTCTGTCCACCAGCCGTCCATTGAGATGTATGCCACCGTCAGGACAGCCATCAGCATCGTCAGCCCATAGACGAGCGGCGTAACATGCTTGCCCGCTGTATGCAGCAGCTCCCACGCGGCAGCCGCCGCGATGGCCGCGGTCAGGATCCATGTGGCGACAGGCGGCAGGATGACGAGTACAACGATCAGAAGCGGCACGCCGACGGCGGCCACGAGAAGTCTCTGTTTCATTTGCGACCTCCAAACCGGCGCTCGCGGGAGCGGTAGGACGCGATCGCCTTGTCGAGTTCTTTTTCATCAAAATCGGGCCAGAGGACGTCCGTAAAATAATACTCGGCATACGCCGACTGCCACAGCAGGAAGTTGGACGTGCGGATCTCGCCCGAGGGCCGGATGATCAGCTCCGGGTCGGGGATGCCGTCGGTATAGAGATAGTGCGCGAAATCGCACTCCGTCAGTTCCTCCGGCGTTTTCAGCCCCTTTACGCAGTCGGCGGCAAAGCGCCGCGCGGCGTGAACAATCTCGTCCCGGCCGCCGTAATTGATGCAGATATTGGCCTGAAAGCCCTGATAGTGCGTGGAGAGCTCGTCCGTGCGGGCGATGAGTGCGCGCAGCTTCGGCGAGATCGGCCCAAGCTCACCCAGGACCTTCAGCCGGATATGATCCTGCTCCATCTCGTCGATGGCCTCGTGCAGGTATTTTTCAAACAGCGCCATGATGGCCTGCACCTCGTCCTGCGAGCGCTTCCAGTTCTCCGTGGAGAACGCGTAGACCGTCAGATATTCGACGCCGAGATTTTTGCAGTAGGTCGCGATGCGGCGGAACGTCTCCGAGCCGGCCGCGTGACCCATTTTGCGCGGCAGCCCGCGCTGTTTTGCCCAGCGGCCGTTGCCGTCCATGATGATGGCGATGTGCCGGGGCAGAGCGTTGTTTTCCATGATAAACAGCCTTTCACGACAAAAGCCGCCGTCCGGCGGCTTTTTATCTGCCCAAAAGCCGGGGCTTTTGGGCAATCTGGTTGCGCCGGCTGCATCGCAAAGTTTTGGCCGCATAGCGGCCAAAATTCACGTTTGCCGGCGAGCAGTATTTTTGCCGAGAGCAGGGGCTCCCGTCAAAAATGAGTTCTATTTTATTTGCGCCTGCGGGCGCAAACTCTGCGAGGCGCTTAGCCGCGCTTAGATCTCCATCAGTTCCTTTTCCTTCTTGGCGCACATCTCGTCGATCTTCTTGACGTGCTTGTCGGTCAGGTCCTGAATGTCCTTTTCGGCCTTCTTCTGGTCGTCCTCGGTCATTTCACCCTTCTTCTGCGCCTTCTTGACGGTGTCAACGGCGTCGCGGCGGATGTTGCGGACGGCGACCTTGGCGTCCTCGGCGTACTTGCGGACCTGCTTGATGAGATCCTTGCGGCGCTCCTCAGTCAGCTGCGGGAAGACAAGGCGGATGACGCGGCCGTCATTCTGCGGGTTGATGCCGAGATCGGAGGTCTGAATGGCCTTCTCAATGGCCTTGAGAAGCGAGCCGTCCCACGGCTGGATGACGAGCGTGCGAGGGTCGGGAGACGAGACCGTGCCGACCTGATTGATGGGGCTGGGCTGGCCGTAGTATTCTACCGTGATGCGGTCAAGCACCTGCGCGTTGGCGCGGCCGGCGCGCACAGCACCGAAGTCGGAGGCGAGAACCTCCAGAGTCTTTTCCATTTTGCGCTGAAATTCCTTGAGATCTGCCATATTAAAGTTCCTCCTTTACAATGGTTCCGATCGGCTCGCCCATGACGACGCGCAGGATGTTCTGCGGATCTTTGAGGGCAAAGACCTGAACGGGGATATGATTGTCCATGGAAAGCGATGTCGCCGTGGTGTCCATGACGGCCAGATGACGGGCCAGCACCTCGTCGTAGGTGATGGCGTCATACTTGACGGCATTCGGATCCTTGGCGGGGTCGGCGGAATAGACGCCGTCGATGTTCTTGGCGAGCAGGATGGCGTCGGCATTGATCTCCGCCGCGCGCAGCACCGCGCCGGTGTCGGTGGAGAAGAAGGGATTGCCGGTGCCGCAGCCGAAAATAACGACGCGGCCCTTTTCAAGGTGCCGGATGGCCTTGCTGCGGATATAGGGTTCTGCAATCTGGTTCATGGCGATGGCGGTCTGTACCCGGACCTCAACGCCGCGCTGCTCGAGGCAGTCGGCCACGGCCAGCGCGTTGATGACCGTCGCGAGCATGCCCATATGGTCCGCGCGCGTGCGCTCCATCTTGCCGCCGCCGTCCTTGACGCCGCGCCAGAAGTTGCCGCCGCCGACCACAACGCCGATCTGCACGCCGGCCGCCACACACTGCTTGATCACGTCGCACACGCCGCCGATGACGGAAAAGTCCAGCCCGCGGTGCGCGTCTCCGGCCAGCGCTTCGCCGCTGATCTTCAGAAGGACGCGTTTATATTTTGGTTCGCTCATAATCTGAAACTCTCTCCTTTTTAACTTCTCGTCTATTTTATAATAGAATGGCCGAGTTGAAAAGAGGGAAAATCATTTTTTCCGGGAATGTTTTCATTTTTTTCACATTCCGGCATGTTTGCGTGATTTCGTGATTGCGCTTTCTGCGCGCGTCGGGTATAATGAATAAATTCAGTACAAGATAAGCATCCGGAGGAGTTCAAATATGGACGAAGAAAGAAAGCCGTTGGAGAACCGAAATTTCATTGACGCCTTCATTGAAGAGGATCTGGCGCCCGGCGGCCGGTTCGAGGGCAAGACCGTTCACACCCGGTTCCCGCCGGAGCCGAACGGATATCTGCACATCGGCCACTGCAAGGCGCTGACGATCGACTTCGGCACCGCGGAGAAATTCGGCGGCCTGTGCAACCTGCGCATGGACGACACGAACCCGACGAAGGAGGATACCGAATACGTCGACGCCATCCAGGCCGACATTCACTGGCTGGGCTTCGACTGGGGCGACCGCTTCTTCTATGGCTCGGATTATTTTGAAAAGGACTACGAGTTCGCGGTCGAACTCATCAAAAAGGGACTGGCCTACGTCTGCGACCTGACTGCGGAGCAGTTCCGCGAGTACCGCGGCGAGATCGGCAAGCCCGCCGTCTCTCCGTACCGCGACCGCTCGGTCGAGGAAAACCTTGACCTGTTCGAGCGCATGAAAAACGGTGAGTTCCCCGAGGGCAGCCGCACGCTGCGCGTGAAGATCGATCTGGCCTCCGGCAACTTCAACATGCGCGACCCCGTCATCTACCGCATCCGCTACATGCATCACCACCGGCAGGGCGACAAGTGGTGCATCTACCCGATGTACGACTTTGCCCACCCCATCCAGGACGCGCTCGAGGGCATCACGCATAGTCTGTGCTCGCTGGAATTTGAGGCGCACCGGCCGCTTTACGACTGGGTCGTGAACAATGTCTCTGTCCCGGCTAAGCCCCGGCAGATCGAGTTCGCCCGCCTCGGCATTGACCACACCGTCATGTCCAAGCGCAAGCTTCGGCAGTTGGTCGAGCAGAATTATGTCTCCGGCTGGGACGATCCGCGCATGCCGACGCTCTGCGGTCTGCGCCGCCGCGGCTATACCAGCCATTCCATCCGTGACTTCTGCGAGCGCATCGGCGTGGCAAAGTCTGCGAACACCGTCGAATATGCCCTTCTGGAGCACTGCCTGCGTGAGGATCTCAACGACACGGCGGAGCGCACCATGGCAGTCCTGCGCCCGGTGAAGCTCATCATCACGAACTATCCCGAGGGTAAGACCGAGACCTTCGAGGTCGAGAATAACCCCGTCCATCCCGAGCAGGGGACACACACTGTCACGTTCTCGCGCGAGGTCTGGGTCGAGGCGGAAGATTTCCTGCCGGAGCCGATCCCCAAATACAAGCGCCTGTATCCCAACGGACCGGAGTGCCGCCTGAAAGGCGCATATCTCATCACCTGCACCGGCTGCAAGCTGGCCGCAGATGGAAGCGTTGAAGAAATTTACGCGACCTATGACCCCGAGTCCCGCGGCGGCGATCCCGCCGACGGCCGCAAGGTCAAGGGTGCGACGATCCACTGGGTCGACAGCAAAACTGCCGTCGACGCCGAGGTCCGGCTCTACGGCAATCTCTTCTCCGACGCCCAGCCCGATGGCCCGGACAAGAACTTCCTCGACTGCCTGAACCCCGATTCCCTGCAGGTTCTGACCGGCTGCAAGGTCGAAGCGGCGCTCGTCGAAGAAGCGAAGAAGTACGACGCCGAGGGCGAAGGCCGCACCGCGCACACTGCGCCCGGCTTCCAGTTCATGCGCGTGGGCTACTTCTGCATGGACTCCCGCGACTGCCATGCCGACCATCTGGTCTTCAACCGCAGCGTCCTCCTGAAGGACGGCTTCAAGCCCGGGAAATAAGCAAATAAAACAATCAGCCGCAGGCATTCGCCTGCGGCTGATTGTTTTATTCGCGTTCCTCGATCGGGGTATACGGAACCTGTCTGAGCCTTGCGCGGTAGGCCGGGCGCATGATGCGGTTGCCGGTGGCAAGCTCTTCGAGCCGGTGGGCGCACCAGCCGGAGATGCGGGCCGTGGCAAACAGCGGCGTGTACATTTCCTCCGGGATATCCAGCATGCTGTAGATGAGGCCGGAATACATGTCGACATTCGCACACATGGGGATCGTCTGGTGCTTGCGCGCCATGATCTTCGGGATGCCGAGCTGCTCGATGCGTTCCATCAGTTCCAGCTCATCGGCGCGGCCCTTTTCGCGCGCCAGCGCCGCGGCATACTTCTGGATGACGATCGCGCGCGGGTCGGACATGGTATAGACCGCGTGGCCGAGACCGTAGATCTTACCGGAGCGGTCACCGGCTTCGCCGTCGAGGATCCGGTCGAGATATGCGCCGAGCGCTTCGTCCGTCGGCGTCAGGCCGACATTTTCGCGGATATCGCGGTACATCTGCATGACCTTGGCGTTCGCGCCGCCGTGCAACGGGCCTTTGAGCGAGCCGACCGCACCGGCGATGGCACTGTAGGTATCGGTGCCGGAGGACGTCATGGCGCGGCAGACAAAGGTGGAGTTGTTGCTGGAATGCTCCGCGTGCAGGATCAGCATGAGATCGAGCAGGTGCGATTCCTCCGGCGTATAGGCCTTATCGGGCCGGATCATGCGCAGGATATTCTCCGCCACGGACAATTCCGGCTCCGGATTGTGGAGGATCAGGGAAGTGCCGTCAAAATAGTGCCGCTTGGCCGCCAGCGCGTTGGCCGCGATCAGCGGGAAGCGGGCGATCAGGCCGATGGACTGCCGCAGAACGTTCTGCAGGGACGTATCGTCCGCCTGCTCGTCATAGGAATACAGGCCCAGAACACTGCGGGCCAGCTGGTTCATGATGTTGCGGCTGGGTGCCTTGAGGATCATGTCCTCGGTGAAGGCGGCGGGCATGCTGCGCGCGCGGGCCATGACGTCGTTGAAGAGCTTCTGCTGCTGCCTCGTCGGCAGATGGCCGAGGAGCAGGAGGTAGGCCACCTCTTCATAGCCGAAGGTACCGTTCGTCCGGTGGGCCGTCACGATATCCTCGACGCTGATGCCGCGGTAATAGAGCTTGCCGGGCATCGGCACGCGCTCGCCGTCCATCATATAGTAGCCCTGGACGCTGCCGACCTGGCTGACGCCGATGATCACACCGGTGCCGTCGGCGTTTCGCAGACCGCGCTTGATGCTCTGGTCGGCGAAATACTCCGCAGGGATCGCGTAATCCTGCGCAAGCGTCTGGCTCAGCTGTGCAATATCGTTTCTCAGAAGTTCGTTCTGCTCTGCCATGGGGATCACCCTCCTGCAAGTTTTGTTTTCTGCATTATACAAAACCGAGTCTCAAAATGCAAGAGTATTTTTTGATTTATTCATATATTTTCGATTTTATCAAATTATTGCCCGTTTTCATCATATAAAATGCAAGTTAAATTTCTTTTCGATTCTATTCGAATTAAAAAATGCAGGCCGACTTTCGTCAGCCTGCATTTTTGCGGGTCTCCAGCAGCGCCGTGAGCCGGTCTGTCAGCGTCCACACACCTGCGATCAATCCCAGCAGCAGCGCTGCCGGGATCGCCAGCACGCCGATCAGCGCCAGCCCCAGATAAAAGATCCCGCCGGAAAGCCCGGATCTCGCTTTTTTCATGGTATTACTGTGCATAGTTCCAGTTTCCCCCGTGCAAGCGTCCACACGTCCCGCAGCCAGTGGAAAAAGTCCTCGAGATTGCGGACCGTCTGCTGCACGCCGACCTCTGCACAATTGCCGAACACTGCTCTGGCCGCGCAGCAGGTCATGCCGATGAGCAGCGCCGCGATCAGCACCAATACCAACACCAGACGCACAAGCAGACGGATCATGCAGCATCCTCCTTTGCGCCCGCGACGATGGAATAATACGAATTGGATGTGATGCGGTAGACGATGGTATAGAAGACCGCGTAGACCGCGAAGGTAATGACCGTCGTGCCGATGAGCAGCTTCAGGTCCGTGAGGTTGAAGAGCACGAGCATCTTATGCACGAACGGGAACGCAAAGCCCAGATGCAGCCCCGCAAACAGAAGCGGCAGGAAGAAGACCAGCAGCAGCTGCGAGTTGATGGACTTGCGGATGTCCGTCTTCGTCATGCCCACGCGCTGCATGATCTCGAACCGCGCCTGATCCTCATAGCCCTCGGAGACCTGCTTATAATAAAGGATCAGAACCGCTGCGGCGAGGAAGACGATACTCAGCAGGATCGCGAGGAAGAACAGGCTTCCGTAGGTGCCCTGGAAATCATCGCGATTGAACGCCAGAGACTCCACCGTGTAGAATGCATAGGTCAGCCCCTCCTTGTTGTCTGCAAACGTCCCCAGCACATCGGCGACGAATGCGATCTGCGCTTCGTCCGGGCTGGTGGAATCGAACGAATACTGCCAGCCCACGACGACCGGATAGCGGGTGTCCTGCGTCTGCAGCGCGTCGATCGCGGCGTCAAAGTCCGGGACGATGAGATAGAATGTCGTCGTGATGTTCGCGCTGTCCGCGCCAAAGCCGCCGAAGTTCGGCTGCTGCCCCTTGATCCGGTAGCACAGCTCCCCGATGTTGAGATCAGGCTGCGTGTAGGCAAGCCGCGGGCTGCAAATGTATGCCTCATCCGGCGCCAGCGTCAGGCTTTGCCCCGTCATGTGGTTGTAATCCTCCAGCGGCAGGATCGTCAGATCGACTGCGCGTTCATAGTCCATGAGCGTGCTTTTCTGCGCGCGGGTAAAGGTGTTGCCGGTGAGAAGGCCGGAGAACCATGCGCTGCGCGTATCGAACTGCTCCTGCACGTCAAGGTTGTCCTGCGCGATGACCGATTCGATCATGCCGCGCGCGATCCCGATGTTCTCCTCGTTTGCGCCGCCATCGTCCTTTACAAAGCGCAGCTCGATGGAAAGATCCTGCGGATAGCGGGTGCGCAGCGCATCCTCGGTGCCGAAGTACAGGCACGTCGTCGACGAGAGCATGACGAGCACCATCGTGGCCAGAATGCACACGGACGCGAGACCTGCGCCGTTGCGCTTCATGCGGTAGGCCATGGAGGAGACGGAGATGAAGTGGTTCTTCTGATAGTAATACCGCTTGTTCTTCTGCAGCACACGGCACAGCAGGACGGAGCCGGAAATGAAGATCAGATACGTCCCCACAATGACCATCAGAACGGCGATGAAGAACACGGCCAGTGCGGTCAGCGGCTGCTTGATGGTCACCGCAATATAATACGCCGCGCCGAGGATCCCAAAGCCCGCAAGGCCGAACGCCCAGTTTGCCTTCGGCGGCTTCTCGCCGTAGGACTCGCTGCGCAGCAGGGCCGCGGCGTTCGTCCGGCAGACCGTCACCAGAGAGCGCAGGAACAGGAGGGCAAAAATGCCGAGATACAAAAGCGTCGTCATCGTGACAGCCGGTACAGAGACGGTAAAATCCATCTGCACGCTGCCCTCCACGATGTTGATGAGCACCAGCTCAAAGAGCTTGCCGAGCAGAATACCCAGCGCTTCACCGGCCGTGATGGAGATGAGCGCCATGATGACGGCTTCCCATGCAAGGACCTTGGCTAGATTCCCCTTGCCCATGCCGAGGATGTTATAAAGGCCAAACTCCCGGTTTCTGCGGCGGATGAGGAAGGAATTCGTATAAAACAGGAACAGAACGGCGAACGCCGCCATGACGAAGCTGCCCATGCCGAGGATCATCGGCATGGCGTCGCCGCCCGGGAACGTCTTGAGGACCGGGGAGGACGCCAGCGCGAGCAGGATATACGTCATCATCACCATGCCGACGCAGGTCAGAAGGAACGGCAGATACAGCCGCTTGTTTTTCGTGATGCCCTGCCAGGCAAGGCGTGGATAGAGCTTGTGTCTCATGCCCGCTCGCCTCCCGCCTGCAGGACGGTCAGGGCGTCGGCGATCTTCTGATAGAGCTGATCGTCGGTCAGCCCGCCGCGGTAGAGCTGGTGATAGACCTCGCCGTCCTTGATGAAGAGGACGCGGCCTGCGCGGCTGGCCGCGCGGACGGAGTGCGTGACCATCAGAATCGTCTGGCCGCCAGCGCTGATGTCGGAAAAGACGCGCAGCAGCTCATCCGTCGCCTTGGAATCGAGCGCGCCGGTCGGCTCGTCGGCCAGCAGCAACCGGGGATTCGTGATGATGGCGCGGGCGACGGCCGCGCGCTGCTTCTGGCCGCCGGAAATTTCATACGGGTATTTTTTCAGCAGCTCTGTGATGCCGAGCCTTGCTGCGATCGGCTCGAGCCGCGGGCCAAGCTCCTTCTGCGGCACACCGGCCAGCACCAGCGGCAGATAGATATTATCCTCGACCGAGAAGGTATCGAGCAGGTTGAACTCCTGAAACACGAAGCCCAGATTGTCCCGGCGGAAGGCCGCGCGGTCGGCCTCCCTGACCGTGGCAAGATCCTTGCCGTCCAGCAGCACCTGCCCGGACGTGGGCTTGTCAAGCCCGGCGAGGATGTTGAGGAGCGTCGTCTTGCCGGAGCCGGATTCGCCCATGATGGCGACGTATTCGCCGTTTTCCACGCTGAAATTGATGTTTTTGAGCGCCTCGACCGACGCGCCGCCAAAGCGTGTGGTATAGACCTTGCGCAATGCGTTTACTTCAAGAATCTGCATTTGAATTTCTTCCTTCCATGAAATTTTCTGCGCCAAGTATACCGCACGGCAAGGACCGCCGCTATCGATTCGGCTTACAATTTGCCGGGCGCGTCTTACAGTTTTGTAAGATTCCCGGTTTTCCCTCTTGACAAATACCCCCGCAGGGTATATATTCAAGATACCCCGCCGGGGTATTTGATATTACCTGTTCAAAGGAGGCCGGTTTCATGCCCGAACCCAAACAATGTTCCTGCTGTGAGAAGCACACGCTGCGGCAGGAGGAGCAGAAAAAGAAGCTGCTCAACCGCCTGCGCCGCATTGAGGGGCAGGTTCGCGGCTTGCAGGCGATGGTGGAAGCCGACGCCTACTGCAACGATATCCTTACGCAGTCCGCCGCCGTCAACGCCGCCATCAACGCCTTTAACCGCGAGCTGCTGACAGAGCACCTGCGCACGTGCGTGGCGCGTGATCTCAGGGAGGGCCATGAAGAAATCGTGGATGAACTGGCCGCCACACTGCAAAAACTAATGAAGTAAGATCGATCCCGAGGAGGGAGTTCCATGCAGCAATTCACTGTGACCGGCATGCACTGCGCCGCCTGCAGCGCAAGCGTAGAAAAAGCGGTCAAAAAGGTCCCCGGCGTCACGTCCTGCGCCGTGAGCCTGCTTACCAATTCCATGGGCGTGGAAGGCATGGCAGAGCCTTCCGCCATTATCAAGGCCGTCGTAGACGCGGGCTACGGCGCGAGCCTGCGCGGCCAGGAAGCCGCACCGGCCGCCGCCGGGGCCGACGCGCTCGTCGACCGGCAGACGCCGCACCTGAGAAAGCGTCTGATCGCGTCCGTCATTTTCCTGCTCATCCTGATGTATTTCTCGATGGGTCACATGATGTGGGGCTGGCCGCTTCCCGCCTGGTTTGACGGCAACCACGTGGCCATGGGGCTTGTCCAGCTGCTGCTGGCGGGCATCATCATGGTCATCAATCAGGAATTTTTCATCAGCGGCACGAAGAGCCTTCTGCGCGGCTCGCCCAATATGGACACGCTCGTCGCGCTCGGCTCGGCGGCGTCGTTCGGGTGGAGCGTCTATGCGCTCTTTGCCATGACGAACGCGCAGCTGCACGGCGGCAGCGAAGCAGCCATGGCCTATATGGACGAATTTTACTTTGAATCCGCCGCCATGATCCTGACGCTCATCACTGTCGGCAAGCTCCTGGAAGCGCATTCCAAGGGCAAGACCACGGACGCGCTCAAAAGCCTCATGGCGCTCGCGCCCGAGACGGCGACGGTCATCCGCGACGGCAGGGAGGTCAGGATCCCTGCAGCGCAGGTGAAAAAAGGCGAGATTTTTGTCGTCCGTCCCGGCCAGAGCATCCCGGTCGACGGCACCGTCCTTGAGGGTGAAAGCGCCGTCAACGAAGCCGCCCTCACGGGCGAGAGCGTCCCGGTCGACAAGGCGCCCGGCGACGGCGTCTCCGCCGCGACGGTCAACTGCTCCGGTTTCCTCCGGTGCGAAGCGATCCGCGTCGGCGAAGACACCACGCTCAGCCAGATCATCCGCATGGTCTCCGACGCGGCGGCAACAAAAGCGCCGATCGCCAAGACGGCGGACAAGGTCGCAGGCGTGTTCGTCCCGGCGGTCATTTCCATCGCCGTCGTGACGACGATCGTGTGGCTGCTCATCGGGCGGGAATTTTCCTTCGCGCTTGCGCGCGGCATTTCCGTGCTGGTCATCAGCTGCCCGTGCGCGCTGGGTCTGGCGACGCCGGTCGCCATCATGGTCGGCAGCGGCGTCGGCGCAAAGAACGGCATTCTGTTCAAAACGGCCGCCAGTCTCGAGCATACGGGCCGGACGCGCATCGTCGCGCTCGACAAGACCGGCACCATCACCTCCGGCCAGCCGGAGGTCACAGACCTCATCCCCGTCTCCGGCGTCAGCGAAGCGGAGCTTCTGCAGGCCGCCGTCTCGCTCGAGGCAAAGAGCGAGCATCCGCTGGCTGCGGCCATCATGAAGCGCGCGGCGGAGACCGGCACGCAGCCGGAGCCTGCCACGGCGTTCCAGGCCATCGCAGGCAGCGGCCTGCGCGCGGAGGTCTCGGGCGCGCAGCTGCTGGGCGGCAGCGTCAGATATATGACCTCGCAGCTGACCCTTTCGCCGGAGCTTGCCCGGCAGGCGGACGAACTCTCGCAGGCGGGCAAGACGCCGCTGCTGTTCGCAAAGAATGGAAAGCTGCTCGGCCTCATTGCAGTGGCGGACGCCATCAAGCCGGACAGCCCGGAGGCCATCCGCCAGCTGCGCGGGATGGGCGTGCGCGTCGTGATGCTGACGGGAGACAACGCCCGCACTGCAGCCGCCATCGGCAAGCTCGCCGGCGTTGACGACGTCGTCGCTGGCGTCCTGCCGGGCGGCAAGGAGGCCGTCATCCGCGAGCTGCAGAAGTACGGCCCTGTCGCCATGGTCGGCGACGGCATCAACGACGCTCCGGCGCTGACCGCCGCCGACACCGGCATTGCCATCGGCGCGGGTGCGGACGTCGCCATCGACGCGGCAGACGTCGTTCTCATGAAGAGTACGCTTCTGGACGTCCCGGCGGCCATCCGGCTCAGCCGTGCGGCGCTGCGGAATATCCACGAAAACCTGTTCTGGGCGTTTATCTACAACGTCATCGGCATCCCGCTCGCGGCCGGCGTCTTCGTGGGTCTTGGTCTGACGCTCAACCCGATGTTCGGCGCGGCAGCCATGAGCCTGTCCAGCTTCTGCGTGGTAACGAACGCGCTGCGGCTGAATCTCTGCCGGCTGTACAGCCCGAAGCATGACCATAAAGGAAAACCGCTGCCGGAATTTCATCTGGCAGAACAACACAAGGAGGAATCTGTTATGACAAAGACTTTGAACATTACCGGTATGATGTGCGGCCACTGCGAAGCACGCGTCAAGAAGGCGCTGGAGGCCGTGGACGGTGTCCAGTCCGCCAATGTCAGCCATGTGAGCGGCACCGCCGTCGTCACGCTGACAAAGGACGTGGCAAACGACATTTTGAAATCCGCCGTCGAGGCGCAGGATTACACCGTGACCGGCATCCAGTAAGTCCCCTACAAAAAACAGCTGTGCTGAACACCAGCACAGCTGTTTTTTTCTTTTGATCATTTCTCCATCAGGCCCACACAGTCGTAATACGGCTTGGACGCGATGAGGGCTTTATTCTCCTTGAAGACGTTATGCATGAGCGTAATGACGGCGTAATCGCACTGCGCCATGGCTTCCTCGAGGGAATAATTGTGGTATCCCGCCACATCGCCCCTGATATACGGCTCGCAGGCGAGAACTTCGTAGCCGCGCTCCTTCAGGATGTTCGCAAACAGGACGGACGGGCTTTCGCGCGTGTCGTCGATGTTGGCCTTGAAGCTCATGCCAAGCACGGCGATCTTTGCGCCGGGCTTCACATCCTTTGCGATACGCTCCGCCGTCCACGCGGGCTTGCCGTCGTTGACGAGACGCGCTTCATAGATGAGGGGCGTGATGTCCTCGAACTTCTCATGGATGAACCACGGGTCGACCGCGATGCAGTGGCCGCCGACGCCGACGCCGGGCGAATGGACATTGACGCGCGGATGGCAGTTGGCCAGCTCGATGAGCTTGAAGACGTCGATGCCCAGCCGGTCGCAGACCTTGCTCAGCTCGTTCGCGTAGGCGATGTTGATGTCGCGGAACGTGTTTTCCGTCAGCTTGCACATCTCGGCGGTCAGATCGTCCGTCAGGCGGATCGTGCCGCCGGTGACGACCTTTTCATAGATCTCCTTGGCGTATTCCGCCGCCTCCGGCCGGTTCGAGCCGATGATGCGGTCATTCTCCCGCAGCTCAATGAGCATGCGGCCGGGAATGATGCGCTCGGGGCAGTGCGCCGTCATGAACGTCCCGGGTGCAAGGCCGGAGACCTCGGAGACGATTTTTTCCACCATGCGCGTGGAATACGGGGGCGAGGTGGACTCCAGCACGCAGAGGTTCCCCTCGTGCAGGACAGAGCCGACCTCGCGCGCGGCGGATTCGACGAAGCGCATGTCGGATACGCGCTTGTGATCCTCCGTCTCGCGGTACGGGGTCTGGACGCAGATGATGAAGACGTCGGCAGGCTCCGGCTTTGTGGTGAAGTGCAGGCGGCCGGTGGCCATCGCTTTCGTCATGGCGTCCTGCAGGCCGGGTTCGACGATATGGATATGGCCGGCGTTCAGCGTCTCGACGACAGACTCCTTGACGTCGAAGCCGCAGACCTCATACCCTGCCAGCGTAAAGGTGATGGCAGTGGGAAGGCCGATGTAGCCGCAGCCCATGATTTCAATTTTTTTCATGCTTTTCGCTCCTTTGTATGGAAACATACAAAGATACTATATCCTATTTTTTATGCTTTTGCAAGCAGCGTCTGCACCATATCGGTCTTTTCCCACGGCAGATCGAGATCGGCGCGGCCAAAGTGGCCGTAGGCCGCCGTCTGGCGGTAGATCGGGCGGCGCAGATCGAGCGTCTTGATGATGGCCGCCGGACGCAGGTCAAAGCACTCGCGCACGAGCTGGGCGAGCTTTTCATCGGGCAGCTGGCCGGTGCCGTAGGTCTCGACCAGAACGGAGACCGGATGGGCAACGCCGATGGCGTAGGCCAGCTGGAGCTGGCACTTTGTCGCGAGACCCGCCGCGACGATGTTCTTTGCGATATACCGTGCCATATATGCGCCGCTGCGGTCGACCTTCGTCGGATCCTTGCCGGAGAACGCGCCGCCACCGTGGGCTGCGTAGCCGCCGTAGGTGTCGACGATGATCTTGCGGCCGGTCAGGCCGGAGTCGCCAGCCGGGCCACCGATGACGAAGCGGCCGGTCGGGTTCACGTAGTATTTCGTGTCCTTGTCCAGCAGACGGGACGGGAGATTCGGCTCGATGACCGTCTCGACGATCGCCTGCCGCAGATCGTCGATGGCAATGTCCTCCGCGTGCTGGGTCGAAACGACGACCGTATCGATGCGCGCGGGCATACCGTCGTCACCGTATTCAACGGACACCTGGCTCTTGCCGTCCGGGCGCAGCCACGAGAGCCGGCCGGATTCACGCGCGGCCGTCAGCGCGCGGGTCAGATTGTGTGCGTAGGCGATCGGTGCGGGCATCAGCTCCTTCGTCTGCGTGCAGGCGAAGCCGAACATCATGCCCTGATCGCCGGCGCCGGTCGTGCCGTCGTCATAGGCATTGTCGACGCCCATGGCGATGTCCGGCGACTGGCGACCCATGGCGACCATGACGTTGCAGCTGTGGCCGTCAAAGCCCATCTCCAGCCGGTCATAGCCGGCGTCGCAGACGGCCTTGCGCGCGAGCTGCGCAATGTCGATGCGGGCGGACGTGCTGATCTCACCCATGACGAGGACGAGACCGGTCGTTGCCGCCGTCTCACAGGCCACGCGGCCCATGGGATCCTGCGCCAGAACAGCGTCCAGCACGCTGTCCGAGACCAGATCGCAGAGCTTGTCCGGATGGCCCTGCGTGACGGATTCCGAGGTGAAAATTTTCTTGTTATGCATCATAAATTCCTTTCCGGGTATCAAAAAAACGCCCTGCCCAAGGGGCAGAACGCATCCAGATCCGCTCCCTCATCTTTCGATTCCTTCGCCGGATTTGGCACCTTGCATCCTGCAGGTTGCCGGGTTTCATTGGGCCGTTCCCTCCACCACTCTTGATAAGGCTGTTCAGTTGTACCTCGATTATACAAAAAGCGCCGGAAATGTCAAGAGAAAAGTTTTTATTCCGGCAGCTTTCTCTGTTTATCCCGCGTCAAACGCGCCCATACTCCACACAGAACAGAATGTTTACATTTACAGGGTAGATTTTTCCGCGGCGGCTCTGTATGATAATCGATACTATTAGGAGGGTGATCGTATGAAGGATCTTCGCAGGCGGTTTGAGCGGTTCTGCCTGAAAAACCGGAACAAGGGCATTCCGAATCTCATGCTCGTCATTGCCATCGGCAATCTGGCCGTCTATGTGCTCTCGCTCATTGACCCCAGCAACGTGGTCTACCGCTATCTCTGCTTCAGCCGGTCGGCCATTCTGCACGGGCAGGTGTGGCGGCTGGTCTCGTACATCTTCACGTATCTTCTCGATACACGCGGGTGGTCCTTCTTCCTGGCTGCGGTGTCGCTGTTCTGTTATTATCAGTTCGGCCGCATCCTTGAGAGCTATTGGGGCGCGTTCCGCTTCAACCTCTATTATCTGACGGGCATCCTGCTGACCGATCTGGCCGCGCTCCTGCTTGGCTCCGGCGCGGATGCGGGCGCGCTAAACCTCAGCCTGTTTCTCGCCGTGGCCACCATTGCGCCGGAGGCGAAGGTGCTGCTGTTCTTCGTGATCCCCATCAAGATGAAATATATGGCGTGGGTATATCTCGGCTTCACGGCGGTCAATATCTTCTCGTATCTGCAGCTGTACGGCGTTCTGACGTTCTACTGGCTGCTGCCCATTGTGCCGCTTCTCAACTACCTCCTCTTTTTCGGCAGCGACGTGCGCAACATCCTGCCGGATGCCCTGCGCTACCGGCAGCATAAAAACTACCGCACCACCGGCACAAACGCCCGCCCGAACGCCAACTGGGCCAAGGGCTACCAGTCCAAAACCGGCGAGCGGCCCTACCGCCACAAGTGTACAGTCTGCGGCCGGACAGATACGGAATATCCGAATCTGGAGTTCCGCTACTGCTCAAAGTGCAACGGCTATTACTGCTACTGCATCGACCACATCAACAACCACGTCCACATCACCACGCCCCCGGAAAAACAGTAACCAAACAGCCCGGCCATCCGGCCGGGCTGTTTTGCGCGTCAAAAAAGGCTGCTGCCCGCAAAGCAGGCGCTGCGTCACAGCTTCTGATATAAGACCAGCGCAAATTCCGTGGTGACGGAAAGAGAATCGATCCTTGCCAGCTTCTGCTGGTCCTTTGCGCCGGTTTTATAATAGTATGGCGTCATGAGGAAGAGGTTCTGCACATCCTCGTTTGTGGGCAGCTCGATGGTTCCTCGCAGCTGCCGCGCGGAGACGGGGAGAAAGCCCTCGGCGGCATCGTCCACGGGTGGATTTTCATACGGCGTGTCATAGACGGCGGCTTTCAGCTCCCACAGATGCCGCTCCATCGGCACCGCGCGCAGCAGCCATCCGCCCGGCGCGAGCACGCGGGCAAACTCCGCGAGCATGAACGGAGAGAAGATATTGAGGATCAGATCCGCGCTTTCATCCGCCAGCGGCAGCTTCGCCGTGCTGGCCGCGCAGAAGAACGCCTCCGGCAGCAGCCGGGCCGCGTGCCGCAGCGCGTCAGTGGAAATGTCGACGCCGAGGATCTCGGGCGGGCGGCCCTGCGCGGCGAGCGCGTCATAGACCGCCTTTGTATACGTCCCCTCGCCGCACCCGGCGTCCACGATCCGCAATGGCGTCCGGTCAAGCCCCGCGCAGACCTCCGCGACGGCCGAGATGAGCGGGTCATAATACCCGCGCGAGAGAAACGCCGTCCGGGCGGCGACCATGCGCTTGTCGTCGCCGTGCCGCTTTCCCGCGGGCGACGGCGGCAGCAGATTGACATAGCCGCTGCGCGCCAGATCGAAGCAGTGGCGGTTTTCGCAACGGCAGATTTTTTCCTCCCGGCGCAGCGGCGCGCCGCAGACGGGGCAGATCAGCTCAGGCATACAGGATCCTCCAGATGTTTCTGATAGGACCATTATATCGCGCAGCCGGGGCGCTTGCAAAGAAAAAATGGAAATGCCTGCGAAACGTGTTGAATTTGCGGCTGAATCTGCTATAATTTTCGCAGAAGAGACCGCGCCGCACGCGCGGAAGCAAGCGGAGGAGAAGCATGAAAAAGCATCGCGCCCTTTGGGTGATCATCATTGTAATTGTGGTACTCGCGGCGGCTGCCGCGGGCGTCTGGTTCTGGCTGCAATCGCGGCTGGACGAAACGCAGCAGGCGCATCAGGCCGTCTATGCCAAGTATCAGACCATGACGGCGGCTGTGGATCAGGTGTCGCTGACCGTTACGGAGGATGGTTCGCCCATCGGAAGCTATGATATGCAGACGCTTGGCCTGCGTGACGGGCTGCTGGCCAGAGTTTCGGCACAGTTCTCTGCGCTTGACCGTATGACGGACGAGCAGTTTGCCGCTCTGCCGCTGCAGGACCGGCTGGACTGGGCCAAGCGGGACCTGGGCGCCACGGATCGTGTCACGCCGGATCTCGGGCAACTGGAGCTGTCCGCCGTGCTCGCCGATCTGCAGAGCGTGAAGCGCACCGCGCCGGAGGACGCCTATATCGATCTGGTGGACGGCGTCTATACCGTCCATGACGCGGTAGACGGCGACGAGCTGAATGTCTCCGCCGTGCAGGAGGGGCTGCAGACCGCAGCCGCCGGTCTGGCCGTGACGCCGTCCGGCGCGGAAAATGTGACGTTCGAGCTGACCTCGGTCGACTGCTACCGTAAGCCCGCCATCACCACAGATTCTCTGACCGACACCCCGGACAGCCTGTTCCGCACGGCGCTGGCCGAGCTGGAGGTCAAGGTGGATTTCAACAAGGATTCTGAGTTCCTGCCGCACGGCGAAGAGACGCTCACAAGCCATGACCTCGCCTCCATCCTCGATCTGGACGCCGACGGCAAGGTCACGATCGACGAAAAAGTGCTGGCCGAGACGATCTCGAAGTGGGCGACCAAATATAATCAGTATGACGCGCCGTTCATCTTCGATTCCTGGGTCAAGGGCCTGACGCAGATCGACTTTGTGACCTGCGACTATCTCATCGACGCCCAGAGCGTCATGGAGCAGATCCGCGCGCAGCTTTTGACCATGGAATCCGGCGAGGTGGACGCCGACGCGGCCTGCTATGACAAGAACGGCAAGCCGTTCTCCCTCGGCGAGAGCTATGTGGAGGTCGACTTTGACAATCAGCAGATGACGTTCATCAAGGACGGCCGTCTGATCGTCAACACCAATATCGTCTCCGGCGCACTCAACGGCCACCAGACGCCGACGGGCCTGTACGAGGCGCACGGCAAGGAGCATGACGTCTGGCTCAAGGGCGACGATTATCTCGTCTTCGTCAAATACTGGGTCAGCGTGGTCGGCGACCTCGTCGGTCTGCACGACGCGTCGTGGCGCTCGAACTTCGGCGCGAGCTTCTATGTCTACGGCGGCTCCCACGGCTGCGTCAATACGCCGGAAGAGGCCATGGTGCTGATCTGGAACCTGATCGAGGACGGCACGCCCGTTCTCATGCACGGCCAGAACAAATGGTACGAGCCGGCCAACGGCAACCCCTATGAGACCAAGAACCCCGTGCGCGGCACGACGTCCGACGTCAAGGTCGAACCCGGCACGCTGGTGCTGACGCCCGGCAGCAGCCGCATCGAGATCCACGCGGACGACGTCGTCGCCCCGAAGATCGAGACCGACACGGATACGGACACGGCCGCCGCGGACGCAAGCGCCGCCAATCCGAAGCCCGTGAGCTGAAAATTAAGATAAGATCGCAGACATCCGCAGAATACTGTATTCCTGCGGATGTCTGCCTGTTTGCGGAACGATTCACGCGCGTCAGCGCTGCACGGACACACAAAAGAAAAGCCCGCCGCAGAAGGACTCCTTCTGCGGCGGGTACAGGCTTACTATAGCATAGCGGGGCGGGCGATGCAAGGAAAACTTTTAAGGGCGGAAAAATTTCAGAGTCTTCCACAACGGACCGGGTTTTTCCTGATTTTATCTTCGTAAAAGTTTTATTCTTGACGCAAAGCACGCGCGGCGGTACAATCGATGCATATTTTTTGTTTCAGAGCAGAATGAAAAGAGGAGGACGCCAAACATGAGTGAAAAGAACACGATCCCCAAGCTGTTCGGCAGCATGGTCTTTGATGAGGCCACCATGGCGCAGTATGTCGCGGCGAGCGCAGTCGCCGCATGGAAGAAATGTCTGGAGCAGGACCAGCCCCTGACGCTGGAGGTCGCAAATGAGATCGCGAGCGGCATGAAGCAGTGGGCGCTCGAGCATGGCGCGACGCACTTTACGCACTGGTTCCAGCCGCTCAACGGCGTGACGGCAGAAAAGCACGACAGCTTCATCAGCCCCGTCGGCGGCGGAAAGATCACCATGGAGTTTTCCGGCAAGGAGCTGGTCCGCGGCGAGCCGGACGCGTCGAGCTTCCCGTCCGGCGGCCTGCGCGCTACGTTTGAGGCGCGCGGCTACAGCGCCTGGGATCCGACGTCCTTTGCCTTTATCAAGGACGGCAGTCTCTGCATCCCGACGGTCTTCTGCTCCTATGGCGGCGACGCGCTCGACAAGAAGACGCCGCTGCTGCGCTCCATGGAGGCTGTCAGCCGTCAGGCGCTGCGGATCCTCCATCTGTTCGGTGACGACAAGACGCAGCGCGTCACCGCGCAGGTCGGCGCGGAGCAGGAATATTTCCTGATCGACAAGGCGCTCTATGAAAAGCGCGAGGATCTGAAGTTCTGCGGCCGCACGCTCTTCGGCGCGAAGCCGCCCAAGGGGCAGGAGCTGGACGACCATTACTTCGGCGCCATCCGCCCGCGCGTGGCGGAATACATGCAGGATCTCGACCGCGAGCTGTGGAAGCTCGGCGTCCTCAGCAAGACCAAGCATAACGAGGTCGCGCCGTCCCAGCATGAGATGGCCCCTATTTACTGCGACTGCAACGCCGCCAACGACCAGAACCAGCTGACTATGGAGGTCATGAAAAAGGTCGCCGACCGGCACGGCCTTGTCTGCCTGCTGCATGAAAAGCCCTTCGCGGGCGTCAACGGCTCCGGCAAGCACAACAACTGGTCGCTCTGCACCGATACCGGCAAAAACCTCTTCTCCCCGGGCAAGACGCCCAGCCAGAACGCACAGTTTTTGCTGTTCCTCGCCGCGTTCATCTCCGGCGTGGATGAATATCAGGAACTGCTGCGCAGCACGGTCGCCTTTGCGGGCAATGACCATCGCCTCGGCGCGCAGGAGGCGCCTCCGGCCGTCATTTCCATCTTCCTCGGCACTGAGCTGGAGGAGATCATCGACGCGATCATCTCCGAGCAGGATTATACCGAGCGCACCGGCCGTCAGCTGCGCATCGGTGTCGATGTTCTGCCGACCATCCCGCAGGACACGACCGACCGCAACCGCACCTCGCCCCTTGCCTTCACCGGCAACAAATTTGAGTTCCGTATGCCCGGCTCGAGCCAGTCGATTGCCGGCCCCAACACCATCCTCAACACCATCATGGCAGAAGAGCTGGCGCGCTTCGCCGACCGCCTTTCCAGCGCGGACGATCTCCAGCAGGCGCTGAGCGACCTTCTGCGCGAGGCGTTCACGGCGCACCGCCGCATCATCTTCGGCGGCAACGGCTATGACGCTGCGTGGATGGACGAGGCCAAGCGCCGAGGGCTTGTGAACCTGCCCAATACGGCTGCGGCGCTGCCCGCCTATATCCTTCCCAAGAATGTGAAGCTGATGACGAAGCACGGCGTCTATTCCAGAAGCGAGATGCTCGCGCGCCATGAGATCCACATGGAAAAATACTGCAAGATCATTTCCATCGAGGCGTCCACGCTCGTCGACATGGTGCAGCACAGCATCCTGCACGCGGCCTCCCGCTATGAGGGCGTCCTGTGCCAGACCATCCTGCAGAAAAAGCAGGCCCTGCCGAACGCGGACTGCCGCGTCGAGACGGCGCTGGCCGAGAGCATTTTGTCGCTCAACGAGACGCTGCTGGACGATACGGTCGCCCTCAAGACCTCGTTGGAAATGGCGCCGGAGGGCGAAAGCGCGGCGCTCGTGACCTATTACCACGATACCGTCTACGCCCTCATGAGCAAGGTCCGCGCGTCCGTAGACAAGCTGGAAACGCTGGTGGCCGGCGACTACTGGCCGTATCCGCGCTATACCGATCTTCTGTTCTCGGTCTGATCTGCAGGGAGGCGCATGATGAAATATATTTTTATCACCGGCGGTGTGGTATCCGGCCTTGGCAAGGGCATCTGCGCGGCGTCCCTCGGGCGTCTGCTCAAGCAGCGCGGCCTACGCGTGCAGAACCAGAAATTTGACCCGTATCTGAACGTCGACCCGGGTACGATGAGTCCGTATCAGCACGGCGAGGTCTTCGTCACCGACGACGGTGCGGAGACCGACCTGGATCTTGGCCACTACGAGCGCTTTACCGACGTCAATCTGACGGCCGGCAGCTCCGTTTCCGCCGGCAAGGTCTATTGGAGCGTCCTGTGCCGCGAGCGAGAGGGCGGATACCTCGGCCGTACGGTGCAGATCATCCCGCACATCACCGACGAAATTAAATCCCGCATCTACCAGATGGACGACGGCAAGACCGACGTCCTGCTGACCGAGATCGGCGGCACGGTCGGCGACATTGAGTCGCAGCCGTTCCTCGAGGCCATCCGGCAGGTGGCCGCCGAGCAGGGCAAGAAGAACGTCCTGTTCATCCATGTCCCCATGATCGTCGAGATCCCCGGCTCGGGCGAACTCAAGAGCAAGCCCACGCAGCACTCGGTCAAGGAGCTGCTGTCCATCGGCATCCAGCCGGATATTCTTGTCTGCCGCACCAACCAGCCGATGACGGAGGAGATCTGCCGCAAGATCGCGCTGTTCTGCAACATGGAGCCGGACTGCGTCATCCCCAACACGACGGCGTCCACCCTGTACGAGGTGCCGCTGCTGCTGGAAAAGGAGGGCCTGGCCAACGTTGTCTGCCGCAAGCTGGAGCTTGCCTGCGGTGCGCCGGAGCTGACCGAATGGGAGCAGATGGTTTCCCGCATCAAGACGGCCAGCCGCCATGTGACCATCGCCCTCGTCGGCAAATATACCGAGCTGCACGACGCGTATCTGTCCGTGGAGGAGTCGCTCTTCCACGCGGGGACGGCCAACCATGTGATCGTCGACATCCGCTGGGTGGATTCGTCCCAGCTGCGGCCGGAGACGGTGGAGCGTATGCTGGACGGCTGCGCGGGCATTCTCGTGCCGGGCGGCTTCGGCGACCGCGGCATCGAGGGCATGATCCTCGCCGTGCAGTATGCGCGCACGCATAAGATCCCCTATTTCGGCATCTGCCTTGGCATGCAGATCGCCGTCATCGAGTTTGCCCGCCACGTGCTTGGCTGGGAGGACGCCCACTCGGCGGAATTTGACGAGTTTACGAAGCATCCGGTCATCGATATCATGCCCGAGCAGAAGACCGTGACCCAGAAGGGCGGCACGATGCGCCTCGGCGCGTATCCGTGCGTCCTGTCCGCGGGCAGCCGCGCGGCGGCGCTGTATGAAAAGACGGAGATCTCCGAGCGTCACCGCCACCGCTATGAGTTCTGCAACGATTTCCGGGACGACTTTGTCGCGGCCGGCCTTGTGCCGACCGGCCTGTCGCCGGACGGACGGCTGGTGGAGATCGTCGAGCTGCCGGAGCATCCGTGGTTCGTCGCCTGCCAGTTCCATCCCGAGTTCAAGAGCCGCCCGGACCGCCCGCATCCGCTCTTCGCAGGCTTCGTGGGAGCGTCGGCGGAAAAAGCGGAGATTTAGCAGACGGCTCCGGACTGCAAAAGCACTTGTAGGGGCGGACGACCTGTCAAGAGTCCTTGAAAGGCTGCAAATTTGCCGCAGATTTTTGTAAAATCGGCGTATTCTGCCGGGCGGACAGAACCGTCCGCCCTTGCAACGGGGTTGGCGGTTTTATAACGGCAATAAATTTTGATAGTCTCACGCCGCCGCGGGCTATGGCCCGCGGCGGCGTTTCTTCCGATTTTCTTAAAATATACACTTTGTTGATAAATTTTGAAAAAAGTGTGATATGATAGCAAAAACAAAAACGAGAGAGGGAGGACGACAGAGTTTGGCAGCGTCATTCCTGAAACGAAAACCGAAGGAGCCGCCGCAGCCCGCGCGGCAGCCCGTGCCGGAGGTGCAGGCCGACCCGGAGCAGGGGCTGACTCAGGCGCAGGTGCAGCAGCGGCAGCAGACCGGATGGAGCAATCTTCCGGTCGAGCCGCCCGGCGCTTCGGTGCAGCAGATCCTTGCAAAGAATGTCTTCACGTATTTTAACCTGATTTTTTTCCTGCTGGCGGTCTGCGTGATCGTGGTGCGCCAGTGGCTGAATCTGACGTTTCTGGGGCCGGTCCTCTGCAACATGGTCATCGGCATCGTACAGGATCTGCGGGCGAAGAAAAAGCTCGACGATCTGAAGATCATGTCCGCGCCCAAATGCCGCGCCGTCCGTGACGGGCAGGTGACGGAGCTGGACGCGGCGGAGCTCGTTCGCGACGATATCGCCGTATTTGCTGCGGGCGACCAGATCTGTGCCGACGCGTGCGTTGCATCCGGCGAGTGCCGGGTCAACGAGGCGCTCGTAACCGGCGAAGCGGATGAGATTTTGAAAAAGCCGGGCGACCGGCTGCTCTCCGGCAGCTTTGTTGTGAGCGGAACGTGCCGCGCGCGGCTGACGCACGTCGGCGCGGACAGCTTCGTCTCCCGCCTGACGACCGAGGCGAAGCAGACCGGCTCGCAGCCGCAGTCGGAGATGATGCGCTCGCTTACGAACCTCATCAAATGGATCGGCATGATCGTCATCCCGCTGGGCGCGGTCATGTTCATCAAGGAATACCTCTGGCTGGGCCGCGACGCGGCGACCGCCGTGACGTCCACGGTCGGCTCCATTGTCGGCATGATCCCGGAGGGACTGTATCTGCTGACCAGCCTTGCGCTGGTGGCGAGCGTTCTGCGCCTTGCCAACCGCCGCACGCTGGTACACAGCATGGACTGCATCGAGACGCTTGCGCGCGTGGACACGCTCTGCGTCGACAAGACCGGCACGATCACAGAGCCGAAAATGACCGTCGACGACGTCGTGCCGCTCCAGCCGGACCGCTTTATCGTGGACGATGTCCGCATGATCATGGCGGACTATGTCTACGCCATGCAGGCGGATAACGACACCATGGCCGCCCTCAAGCGCTATTTTACCGGTGACGTGCGCCAGACGGCGCTGCGCGCGCTGCCGTTCCGGTCGGCAAAAAAATACGGCGGCGTGTCGTTCCACGAGGACGAGACGTATCTGCTCGGCGCGCCGGATATCCTGCTCGCGGCTTGCCCGGACAAGGAGCGCTTTTTGCCGCAGGTGGAGGAATATTCCGCCCGGGGCTGCCGCGTGCTGCTGCTGGCCATGTATGACGGGCAGCTGGACGATGAGGAGCTGACGGCCGGCATGCTGCCGATCGCGCTGATCCTCCTGTCCAACAAGATCCGGCCGGAAGCCAAGGCAACGTTTGCCTACTTTGCTGCGCAGGGCGTGCGGACAAAGGTCATCTCCGGCGATAACCCGCTGACGGTCTCCGAGGTCGCGCGCCGCGCCGGGATCGCGGACGCCGACCGGTATGTCGACGCGCGGACGCTGAAGACCGACGAGGCGCTGGCAAAGGCGGCGGAGGAAAAGGTCGTCTTCGGCCGTGTGACGCCCGACCAGAAGAAAAAGCTCGTCGCCGCCATGAAGCGGGCGGGCCATACCGTCGCCATGACCGGCGACGGCGTCAACGACGTATTGGCCCTGCGCGAAGCGGACTGCTCCATCGCCATGGCCTCCGGCTCCGGCGTGGCGTGTCAGGCGTCGCATATCGTGCTGCTCGATTCGCAGTTTTCCGCTCTGCCGTCCATCGTGGCGGAGGGACGGCGCGTGATCAACAACATCGAGCGCAGCGCATCCCTGTATCTGGTCAAGAATATATTTACCTTTGTGCTTTCCCTCATCACGCTCTTCTTCACGCTGCCGTATCCGTATACGCCGGCGCAGCTGAGCCTCGTGAACGCGCTGACCATCGGTATTCCGTCGTTCATTCTCGCCATGGAGCCGAATGAGAACCGCGTCAGCGGCCGGTTTATGCGCAATGTTATCTACCGCGCGCTGCCCGCGGCGCTGTCCGACCTCGTTCTCGTCGTGGGCGTCATGCTGTTCTATCTCGCGTTCCATATCCACGAGGACATGCTCTCGACCATCTGCACGGGCATCATGGGCATCGTGGGCCTTATGATGGTGTATCAGACCTCGCGCCCGTTCAACGCGCTGCGCAAGGCCATGATGATCCTGCTGAGCCTGGCGTTTGGTGTGTGTTATTTCTTCCTGCCGGAGCTGTTCACGCTCAGCGCGCTGGATAAGCCTGCGCTTCTTATTCTGGTGGTGCTGGGGCTGCTGGCATTCTCGGTCATGTTTGTCTGCCGCAAGGGGCTGGCGCAGCTGAACCGGCGCTTTGCAAAGGGAATTTTCCCGCCGCGCAGAAAGAAAAACTGAATTTCCGGAAATACTGGTATCAGCCGGCTGCATTGCCGGCTGATACTGCTTTTTTGGAGGAAACGATATGCGATATCATGTAGACGAAGACGCCTGCATCGGCTGCGGACTGTGCGCCGAGACCTGCCCGGCGGTCTTTTTCCTGCGGGAGGACGGTCTGGCCGAGGCGAAGCCGGGCGCGGTGCCGGAGGAAGAGGAAAGCGCCGCGGAGGCAGCGAAGGACGGCTGCCCCACCGGAGCAATTGCCAAAAATAGCTGACAATCGCGCGGATTTTTGCTATACTGGTCCCATCCTGTCAAAAGGGGTGGAACCATGGAGCAAAGATATGTGGCGTTCGACGTGGAGACGCCGAACGCGCAGAACCGGCGCATGAGCGCCATCGGCGTGAGCGTCATCGAGGGCGGGCAGATCGTGAAGGAGCTTTATACGCTCATCGACCCGCAGACGCACTTCGACCCGTTCAACATCGCCCTGACTGGCATCACGCCGGAGATGGAGCGCGGCCAGCCCACGTTCCCGGTTCTGTGGGAGCTGCTGGAGCCGATCATGCGCGGGAGCATACTTGTTGCGCACAACGCGCCGTTTGACCTGCGCGTGCTGGCATCCTGCCTGCGGGATTACAGGATCAACTGGCAGCCGGAGACCGCGTATCTGTGCACCTGCCAGATGGGCAGGAAGGCGTATCCGTACCTGCAGAACCACAAGCTGAACACGCTCTGCGATCATCTGGAGCTGCAGCTCGACCACCATAACGCCGGCAGCGACAGCCGCGCCTGCGCGCTGCTGCTGCTCAATTACTTCGAAAAGGGCCTGCGCCCGGAGCCGTTCCTGCGCAGCTACCGCTTCGCCGACCGTAAGACCTGCCCCTATCACGGGCTTTGACACACAAAAACCAAGCGGCTTTCCGTCCGGAAAGCCGCTTGGTTTTGTTATTCTGTTACGGCCTGCTGGTCCAGACCGATGCGGATGGCGGTGCCGTGATCCGGTGTGGATTCGGCAGTGATCGTGTGGCCGAGCTTTGCGCAGACGCGGCGGCAGAGATACAGACCGAGACCGCTGGCCTTCTGGTCGCCGCGGCCGTTGTAGCCGGTGAAGCCCTTTTCAAAGATCCGGGGCAGATCCTCCGGCGCGATGCCGATGCCGGTGTCGCGGATGACGAGCGTTTTGGGCGCTTCCAGATAAATGCTGATGCCGCCCTCGCGCGTATATTTGAGCGCGTTCGACAAAACCTGCTCCACGACGAACCGCAGCCACTTTTCATCCGTCACGCATGACACGTCCAGCGGCGTATAGTCCAGCTTCAGTCTGCGCGTAATAAACTCGCCCGCAAAGCGCCGGACCGAGGCGCGGACGATCGTGTCCACACTGCAGCTGCGCAGCACAAGATCGCTCCCGCCGTCAAGCCGGATATAGACCATGACCATCTCCACATACTGCTCGGTGCGCGAAAGCTCCTGCAAAAGCCTGCGCGAGCGGGCGGAATCCTCCGCCTGCAGGGAAAGGCGCATGGAGGCGATGGGCGTTTTGATCTGGTGCGCCCAGAGCGTATAATAGTCGATCATGTCCTGATACCGGCCGTTCATCTGCGTGAGGAGCCTGCTCTGCTGGCTGCACAGGGCGGCGGTCAGCGCGGCATAGTCCGCTTCGGCGATCTCCGGCGCTGCCGGCAGCTCCTGCGGCAGGACCGGCAACTGCCGCAGAAGGATCTGCAGCGTCTCATGCCGGACGCGGACGGCGCGGAAATCCAGAAGCAGCAGCCCCAGCCCCAGAACGAGACACAGAGCCGCCGGATACCACACCGCCCTGATCGGCAGATGGTACAGCCAGAACGACACCGCAAACAATGCGGAGAACAGCAAAAACGCAGCCAGCACCATGCGCCTGCTGCGCAGATACCGGAAAAACAAACGTACCGTTTTCATTCGATCAGATACCCCGCGCCGATCTTTGTCGTGATGAACCCATCCAGCCCGGCCGCGTCCAGCTTGCGCCGCAGCCGCGTCATGTTGACCGACAGCGTGTTTTCATCCACAAAGCTGTCCGTCTGCCAGAGCGCTTCCATCAGCTTCTCCCGGCTGACGATCGTACCTTTCTGCCGCAGAAGCGTATAGAGGATGCGATATTCGTTCTTGGAGAGCGGCAGCCGCCCGCCTTCTGTGAGCAGCGACTGGTCACCCGTCTGCAAAACCGCGCCCCGGTGCGACAGCGCCGGCGCCGCCGGCGCAAAGTCGTACGTCCGGCGCAGGAGCGCCTGCACCTTCGCGGTCAGAACATCCAGATCAAAGGGCTTGGCGATAAAATCATCCGCGCCCATGTTCATCGCCATGACGATGTTCATGTTCTCCGCTGCCGACGAGAGGAAAATGACCGGCACCTGCGAGACCGTCCGGATCTGCGTACACCAGTGATAGCCGTTAAAAAACGGGAGCGAGATATCCAGCAGCACCAGCTGCGGGTCAAAGGCGGAAAACTCCTCCATGACCGCGCGGAAATTCTGCGCGCTGCGCGCGTCCAGCTCCCACTGCCGCAGATGCGCGCAGACGGCCTGCGCGATGCCGGGGTCATCCTCGACGACAAAGATCCGATACATGCTGCCTCAGCCCCCTTTTATTGTCAGTATAGCACATCTGCGGACATACCGCAAGAAAAGGCGATTTCCCCCTTTCTTTATCGCGTAAAATCGTGTATAATATTTTTAACTTTACGCTTCCGCCGAAACGGAGGATTTTTTCAATGGATCAGGAAGAACAGAAGAACCAGCTGCCGGAGGAGGCAGCACAGGAGCAAAAACAGCCGAAGGGCTACGAGGCCTATCTCAGTCTGTACGATCTCGTGCGGCTGCTGGCTGTCATTACGCTTATTTTCGTTTTCTTTTTCCGGCTGGTCGGCGTGGACGGCAGCTCCATGTATCCGACGCTGGTCGACCGGGATTATCTGGTGCTGGAAAGCAATTTCCTGTACCGCGATGTGAAGCAGGGAGACGTGGTCGTCCTGTATACGCCGCCGTTCTCCGAAAGCAACGAACTGATCGTCAAGCGCGTCATCGCCACCGGCGGCCAGACGGTCGATATCGACTTTGACACCGGCACGGTCTATGTGGACGGCGCGGCGCTGGACGAGAGCTATACCTTAGAGCCGACGTATGAGAGCTTTGCCGGCTACGGGCAGGCGCTCTCTTATCCGCTGACGGTGCCGGAGGGCAGCATTTTCGCCATGGGCGACAACCGCAACCATTCCCGCGACAGCCGCGACGCAAGCGTCGGCTGCGTGAGCGAGGACGCGATCCTGGGCAAGGTGCTCATCGTCCTTGTCCCGGGGCGGCAGACGAATGAATACGGTGAGATCACCGGCGGCCGCACATGGAGCAGATTCGGAGCAGTATCATGAAGCAGGAAACGAACAGAAGCGAAACAAGCATGAATATCCAGTGGTATCCGGGGCACATGACCAAGACGCGCCGGATGATCGAGGCGGACGTGAAACTGGTCGACGCGGTGTGCGAGATCCTGGACGCGCGCATCCCCATGGCCAGCCGCAATCCGGACATCGACGCCATCTGCGGTAATAAGCCCCGGATGATCATCCTTAACCGCATCGATATGGCGGATCCCGCCATGACAAAGCGCTGGGCGGAGCATTTCCGCGCAAAGGGCTATAGCGTCCTGCAGACCGACTGCAAGACGAAAAAGGGCATTTCCGGCTTCGTCCCGGCCGTGCGGGAGCTGCTGGCGGAAAAGCTGGCGCGCTACGCGGAGAAGGGACAGGTCGGAAGACCGCTCAAGCTGATGATCGTCGGCATCCCGAACGTGGGCAAGTCGACCTTTATCAATCAGGTCGCCGGGCGCAAGGGTGCCAAGGCGGAGAACCGCCCCGGCGTCACCCGCGGCAAGCAGTGGATCACGGTCGATCAGGGACTGCTGCTGCTCGACACGCCGGGCATTCTCTGGCCGAAGTTTGAGGATCCGGAGGTCGGTATGCGTCTGGCCTATACGGGCGCGGTCAAGGAGGACGTCATCGATACCGAGACGCTGGCCTGCCATTTTATCGCGCTGCTGGCGAAATACTATCCCCAGACGCTTCTCGAGCGCTATAAGCTCGAAGCGCCGGCGGACGCAGACGGCTACGACCTTCTCCAGCTGGCAGGGAAGAAGCGCGGCTATCTCGTCTCCGGCGGCGAGGTCAACACTGAGCGCATGGCCAAGGCGCTCATGGACGATTACCGCAGCGGAAAACTGGGCCGGCTCACGCTGGAGGCCCCGGAGGACTGAACTGACATGAAAAACGAACAACCCACCGATCTGTGGGCCTATGAACGAGAAGCCTTCGCAGACGGCGTGAAGCTGGTCTGCGGCGTGGACGAAGCCGGCCGCGGGCCGCTGGCCGGGCCGGTGTGCGCGGCGGCGGTCATTCTGCCGCCGGAGCTGGTGATCCCCGGCCTCAATGATTCAAAAAAGCTCACCGACAAAAAGCGGCGCGAGCTGTATGACGTTATCACGGCCGAAGCCGTGAGCTACGGCATCGCGTTCGCAAGCGAGAAGGAGATCGACGAGATCAACATCCTGCAGGCGACCTTCCTCGCCATGGCGCGTGCCATGGAAAAGTTAACTCCTCAGCCGGAGCTTGCGCTCATCGACGGCAACCGCGCCAAGGACTTCGGCCTGCCGGTCCGGACGATCGTGAAGGGCGACAGCCTGTCCGCGTCCATCGCCGCCGCGTCGATCCTCGCCAAGGTCACGCGTGACCGGCTCATGGAGCAATATGACGAAGCTTACCCGCAGTACGGCTTCGCCATCCACAAGGGCTACGGCACAAAGCGGCACTATGAAGCCCTGCGGGAATTTGGCCCCAGCCCCATCCACCGGATGACATTTTTGAAAAAATTCTATGAGAACTAGAGATCTGCTCGGCCCGTGGGGAGAGGCGCTCGCCGCGGAGTATCTGCGGAAAAAGGGCTGCCGGATCGAAGCCATGAACTACCGCACGCGGCTGGGCGAGATCGATATTATCGCCGCCAACCGCCGGTATCTCATCTTCTGCGAGGTCAAGCTCCGCAAAACAGCGGACTTCGCCGCCGCGCGGGAGTTTGTCGACGCGCGCAAGCAGCAGCGTCTGCGCACCACGGCGCTGGTCTATCTCTCGCAGCATGAGACAAATCTGCAGCCGCGCTTTGACGTGATCGAGATCTATGCCCCGAACGGCACGGCGACAAAAAAGCCGCAGATCAACCATATGGAGGACGCGTTTTGAAAAAATACCGTGTATTTGACGGCCACTGCGACACGGCCATCGAGCTGTGGCGGCAGGAGCAGAACCTGCGCAGCAATTCCCTCGCCGTCTCGCTCGAGCGGGCGGAAAAACTGGATGGCTATACGCAGTTTTTCGCGTTCTGCACCGCGTGGCTCAAGACCAGAATGCCCCATACGGAGCATTTTGCCCGCGCGCTGGATTACTTCACAGAGCAGCTGCGCGAAAATGAAGACAGGATCACGCTCTGCCGCACCATGCGGGAAGCGGACGCGGCCATGGCGGCGGGCAGAGCTGCCGCATTTCTCGCCATCGAGGGTGCGGAGGCCGTCCGTGAGGATCCGGGTCTTCTGGAAGCGGCCTATGAAAAGGGCGTGCGGATGGTCTCGCTCGTGTGGAACCTGCCGAACAGTCTTTCCGGCTCCTGCCAGACCGGCGAAGGACTGAGCGAAAAGGGAAAGGAATTTTTCCGCCGCGCGCAGCGCCTCGGCATGCTCGTGGACGTGAGCCATCTGTCCGAACGGGGCTTTTGGGACATGACGGAGCTGGCGGAAAAGCCGATCGTCGCCAGCCATTCCGATGCCTTTGCCGTCTGCCCGCATCCGCGCAATCTGACGGATGCGCAGTTCCGCGCGATCTGCGATCTCGGCGGGACGGTGGGCCTGAACCTCTATGGGCCGTTCCTGACGCGGGAAAAAACGCCGACGCTGGACGATCTGCGCCGCCATCTTGATCATTTCCTTGCGCTTGGCGGCGAGGGACATCTTGCCCTCGGCGCGGATCTGGACGGCTGCGAGATCCTGCCGGAGGACTTCGCGGCGGTGGATGATTACAACGCCCTCGGCGATTATCTTGTAAAAACCGGATATTCCGATGAAACCATACAGAATCTGTTCTGCAATTCTCTACGAAAGGTCGTAACCACATGCATTATGTAAGCACAAGAGACGCTGATCGCCGTCTGACGGCCAGCGAAGCCATTGTTGAAGGCCTCAGCCGCGACGGCGGCCTGTATCTGCCGGAGCAGATCCCGCAGATCACCCTCGCGCAGATCGAAGCGCTTGCAAAGCTGCCGTATCCGCAGCGCGCGGCGAAGCTCATGAAGCTGTATCTGGATGAATTTACCGAGGAGGAGCTGCTCGGCTTTGCCGAAAAGGCATACGGCCCGGAGAAATTCGACACCCCGGCGGCAGCGCCCGTCGTGAATCCCGAAGCGGACGTCTGGGTGCAGGAACTTTGGCACGGGCCGACGTGCGCGTTCAAGGATATGGCGCTGCAGATGCTGCCGTATCTGCTGACCGCGTCTTTGCAGAAGACCGGCGAGAAGAAGACCGTCTGCATTCTCGTCGCGACCTCCGGCGATACCGGCAAGGCCGCGCTCGAGGGCTTCCGCGACGTTGACCGCACGAAGATCCTCGTCTTCTACCCCGACGGCGGCGTATCGGAGATGCAGAAGCTGCAGATGGTCACGCAGGAGGGCGGCAACGTCGGCGTGTGCGCCGTCCGCGGCAACTTTGACGACGCCCAGACCGGCGTCAAGCGCATCTTCTCCGACGAGGCGCTCCGTGAGGAGCTGGCCGCGCGCGGCTATTTCCTCTCCTCCGCCAACTCGATCAACTGGGGCAGAGTCCTGCCGCAGATCGTCTATTACGTCTCGTCCTACTGCGATCTTCTCTCCTCCGGCGCGATCAAGGCCGGGCAGAAGATCAACGTCTGCGTGCCGACCGGCAACTTCGGCAACATTCTGGCGGGTTTCTATGCAAAGAAAATGGGCGTGCCGATCGCAAAGCTGATCTGCGCTTCGAATGAAAATAATGTCCTGACGGACTTCATCAGGACCGGTACCTATGACCGCAACCGTCCGTTCTACCAGACGGCCTCGCCGTCCATGGATATCCTGATCTCGTCGAACCTCGAGCGGCTCCTGAGCCTCCTGTCCGGCTCGGACGAGGCCGTGCGCGGCTACATGAAGAGCCTTTCCGAGACCGGGAAGTATACCGTCTCGGAGCCGGTCTTCCGCGCCATTCAGGCGGAGTTTGCCTGCGGCTTCTGCACCGACGCACAGGGCGCGGAGACGATCGGAAAGCTGTTCCGCGAGAGAAATTACCTTCTCGATACGCATACCGCCGTCGCCTATACCGTCCTGAACGCCTACCGCGCCGAGAGCGGCGACCGGACGCCGACCGTGATCGAATCCACGGCCAGCCCCTTTAAGTTCTGCGCGAGCGTCCTGGACGCGCTCGGCGTGACGCAGCACCGGCCCGGCACGCAGATCCTTGCCCAGCTGACCGAAGTGACCGGTCGGCCGGCGCCTGGTCCGCTGGCCGCGCTCGCGGGCAAGAAGGTCCGCTTTGACGAGGTCGCGGACCGCGCCGACATGCGGCAGGTCGTGACGGAGTTTCTGCGCTGATGGCGCTGTACGCGATCGGGGATCTGCACCTGTCGCTGGGGCCGGCCGATAAGCCGATGGACGTCTTCGGCGGCCGGTGGGAGGGCTATGTCGACAAGCTCCGCGAAAATCTGCGCGTGATCGGGCCGGAGGATACGACGATCCTGCTCGGCGATCTCAGCTGGGCGATGAGCCTTGCGGATGCAAAGGAGGATTTCGCGTTCATCAATGCCATCCCGGGCCGGAAGATCATCCTGAAGGGCAACCACGACTACTGGTGGACGACGCTGCGCGCCTTTGACCGCTTCTGCGCGGAAAACGGCTTCCGGGAGTTTTCCGTTCTGAACAATTCCTGCTTTTTCTACGGCGATCTTGCCCTGTGCGGCACGCGCGGGTGGTCGTATGACGCGCAGAAGGAGGGCGGCCACGACGAGAAGATCTTCCTGCGGGAGCTTGGACGGCTGGAGCGCTCTTTGCAGCTGGCGGGCGACCGGGAAAAATACTGCTTCCTGCACTATCCGCCGCGCTACCGCGGCTACACCTGCCCGCAGATCCTGGAGCTGTTCGCGCGCTACGGCGTGACGCGCTGCTATTACGGCCACCTGCACGCCGAGAGCATCCGGCTGTCGCTCGAGGATACGTATCAAGGCGTGCAGTACCGGCTGGTTTCGGCGGATTTCGTTGATTTCCGCCCGCAGCGGATCGGCTGACCGGAAAGAATTTGAATTTTTTCTGAATTTGCATAAAAACCTGAAAAAACAGTGGATTTCTTGACAAGAGTTTGTTAGAATAGAACGGATTCAAATGAGAATGGTGAATTACGGCCATCTGGCCGCACCGCATAGGAGGAAAAACCACAATGAACGTCAAAAACGTAGAGAAAGAAAACGGCTCCGCGAAGGTCACAGTCGAGATCGCCAAGGACGAGTTCCAGTCCGCTCTGGACAAGGCGTATGCCAAGATCCGCAAGGACATCATGATCCCTGGCTTCCGCAAGGGCAAGGCTCCGCGCAAGTTCGTCGAGCGGATGTACGGCTCGCAGGTGTTCTATGAAGACGCCGTCAACGAGATCTTCCCCGAGATTTATAAAGAGGCCATCACCGACCAGCAGATCAAGGCTGTCGGTCAGCCCTCCGTTACCGATATGCAGACCCCTGAAGACGGCAGCGTCGTTCTGACTGTCTCCACCGAGCTGTACCCCGAGGTCACCCTCGGCGAATACAAGGGCATCGAAGTCCCCAAGGAGACCGTCTCCATCTCCAAGGCTGAGGTCGATGCAGAGCTGGGCCGCATGCAGGACCGCAACGCCCGCATCGAGACCGTTGACCGCGAAGCGAAGAGCGGCGACACCGTTATTCTGGACTTTGACGGCTATGTCGACGGCAAGCCCTTCCAGGGCGGCAAGGCCGAGGGCTACACCCTGACGCTCGGCTCCGGCGCGTTCATCCCCGGCTTCGAGGATCAGCTGGTCGGTCTCAAGGCCGGCGAAGAGAAGGATGTCGAGGTCACCTTCCCCGAGAACTACACCAAGGAGCTGGCCGGCAAGGCCGCGACCTTCAAGTGCAAGATCCACGAGGTCAAGGAGACCATCAAGCCCGAGCTGGACGATGAGTTTGCCAAGGACGTCTCCGAATACGACACGCTGGCCGCTCTCAAGAAGAGCATCAAGGCCGATCTTGCCAAGAAGCGTCAGGAGACGGTTGACCGCGACTTCGAAAACGAAGCCGTCGTCATGGCCGGCAACAACATGACCTGCAATATCCCCGCCTGCATGATCGACGAGCAGGTCGACAAGCACCTCGAGCAGTTTGCCTATCAGCTGCAGTCTCAGGGCATGAAGATGGAAGACTACATCAAGATGATCGGCGGCGACGTCAAGGGCATGCGCGACTCCATGCGCCCGATGGCCGAGCAGACCGTCCGCAGCAACATCCTTCTGAGCGAGATCGTCAACCAGGAGAACATCGAGGTCTCCGACGAGGAAGTCGAAGAAGAGCTGAAGAAGATGGCCGAGCAGTACAAGATGGAGCTCGACAAGATCAAGGAAATGGTCGATCTCGACGCTGTCAAGTCCGACCTCAAGGGCCGCAAGGCTGTCAAGCTGATCGTCGACAATGCAAAGCCCGTAGAGAAGGAAAAGAAGACGGCCAAGAAGGCTGCCAAGAAGGAAGAGACCGCGGAAGCCCCCGCAGAAGAGGCTCCCAAGACTGAGGAATAATTCTCCAACCGGCTGGGTAGAATCCTACAGCCAACCTGACATCCGTCTGAAAGGAGAATCCCAATTATGAGTTTAGTTCCGTATGTTGTCGAGCAGACGAGCCGCGGCGAGCGGTCGTACGACATTTTCTCCCGCCTGCTCAATGACCGTATCATTATCCTGTCCGAAGAGGTCAACAGCACCACAGCCAGCCTGATCGTTGCGCAGATGCTGTACCTCGAGGCGCAGGACCCCGACAAGGATATCCAGTTCTACATCAACTCTCCCGGCGGCAGCGTGACCGACGGCATGGCGATCTACGATACGATGCAGTTCATCAAGTGCGACGTGTCCACCATCTGCGTGGGCATGGCCGCCTCGATGGGCGCGTTCCTGCTGTCCTCTGGCACGAAGGGCAAGCGGCTCGCGCTGCCCAACGCGGAGATCATGATCCACCAGCCCTCCGGCGGCACGCAGGGCCAGGCGACCGACATGCAGATCCAGGTCGAGCGTATGCTGAAGATCAAGCAGCGCCTGAACGAGATCCTGGCCGCCAACACCGGCAAGCCGATCGATATTATCAAGGTCGACACCGAGCGCGACAATTTCATGACCGCCGAGGAAGCGCAGGCCTATGGCCTTGTCGATAAGGTCATCTACAAGAGACAATAATCCCAATCCCGAAAGGAGGAGTCCGCTTTGGCAAGAGACTCCATCCGCTGCTCCTTCTGCGGCAAGCGGCAGGAGCAGGTAGGCCGCATCATCGCTGGCCCCAACGTCTACATCTGCAACGAATGTGTCGACCTTTGCTCGTCCATCCTGCGCGATGAGATGCATGGTGCGGGAACCCCGCAGCTGGAGCTGCCGGACACGCTCCCGACACCGCAGGAGATCAAGACCTACATGGACCGCTATATCATCGGTCAGGAGGACGCCAAGGTCGCCCTGTCCGTCGCGGTCTATAACCACTATAAGCGCATCTACTTCCAGAAGGACTCCGACGTGGAGCTGCAGAAGAGCAACATCCTGCTCATCGGCCCCACCGGCTCCGGCAAGACCCTCTTCGCCCAGACGCTCGCCAAGATCCTGAACGTGCCGTTCGCCATCGCGGACGCGACCACGCTGACCGAGGCCGGCTATGTGGGCGAGGACGTGGAGAATATCCTGCTCCGCCTGCTGCAGGCGGCGGATTTCGACGTTGAGCTGGCCGAGCGCGGCATCATCTACATCGACGAGATGGACAAGATCGCCCGCAAGTCGGAAAACACCTCCATCACCCGCGACGTTTCCGGCGAGGGTGTGCAGCAGGCGCTTCTGAAGATTCTCGAGGGTACCGTCGCCAACGTCCCGCCGCAGGGCGGACGCAAGCACCCGCAGCAGGAGTTCATTCAGGTCGATACGACCAACATCCTCTTCATCTGCGGCGGCGCGTTCGACGGTCTGGACAAGATCATCGAGCAGCGCACCGATACCTCCTCCGTGGGCTTCAACTCCACGGTGCAGAGCAAAAAACAGCGCGACGTCGGCAAGCTCTTCGAGCTGGTCCAGCCGCACGACCTTCTGAAGTTCGGCATCATCCCCGAGCTTGTCGGCCGGCTGCCGGTTATCACGTCGCTGCAGAGCCTCGGCAAGGACGATCTGGTCCGGATTTTGACTGAGCCTAAAAACGCGCTCTGCAAGCAGTACCACAAGCTGCTGTCCTATGATCAGGTCGAGCTGAGCTTTGAAAAGGGCGCGCTGGAAGCGATTGCGGAAAAGGCCATCGCCCGCCAGATCGGCGCGCGCGGCCTGCGCGCGATCATGGAGGAGATCATGACGAAGATCATGTTTGAGATCCCGTCGGATCCCACCATCCAGTCTGTCTGCATCACCGAGCGGTGCGTGCGTGACGGCGAATCCCCGCAGATCACCCGTGACGCCGCAAAGCCCCGCGCTCCCATCAAGAACGCAGGCGTGACGCTGTAACAAACAACACCAGGAAGGGAGCGCACGCTCCCTTCCTGCGTATTTTTATTCTCCATGAAAGGAGACGAGCCATATGAGTGACTATAAACCCCTGACCTGCCTGCCGGTGCTCGCGCTGCGCGGGCTGGTCGTGTTCCCGGGCTGCGTGACGCACTTTGACGTGGGCCGGAGCAAATCTGCCCGCGCCGTGGAAGAGGCCATGCGCGCCGACCAGATGATCTTCCTCATCGCCCAGCGCGACGTGCAGTGCGACAAGCCGAAAAAGGCCGACCTCTATTCCATCGGCACTGTCGCCTATGTCCGTCAGGTGCTGCGCCTGCCGGGCGACAATATGCGCATTCTCGTCGAGGGCAGATACCGCGCGCAGCTGACCGACCTCATCCATGCCGAGCCGTATTTCTTTGCCCGCGCGATGGAGCTGGACGAGCCGGGCTACAACGCGGCGCTGCCACGTACGCAGGCGCTGGTGCGGCAGGCGCACCAGCTGTTTGAGCAGTTCATCGACCTTGCCGTCAAATCCGGGCAGGAGAATCTGCTGCAGGGTTCCGCGTCGGATGAGGCGGGCCATCTTGCCGATTTCATCGCGCAGAACGCGACGTTCGGCTATGAGCAGAAGCAGAAGATCCTCGAGACGCTCCCGCCGGTGCAGCGGCTGCTTCTGTGCGTGCACGCCATGGCCAAGGAGCTGGAGATCCTGCGCCTGGAGAGCGAGATCAACGATCAGGTGCAGCAGAACGTCAACCAGAACCAGCGCGACTATTACCTGCGCGAGCAGATGCACGTGATCCGCGAGGAGCTGGGCGAGGACGACGACTCCGACGCCGACAGCTACCGCGCAAAAATTCAGGCCCTGAAGCTGCCAGAGGATACCGAGGAAAAGCTCCTGCGCGAGGTCTCGCGCTTCGCGCGCCAGCAGTCCGGCTCCGCCGAAGCGGCCGTCCTGCGCAACTATCTCGACACCATTCTCGAGCTGCCGTGGAACAAAGAGACCAAAGAGCGTCTGGACGTCCGGGCCGCCGCGAAGATCCTCGACGAGGATCATTTTGGCCTTGAGACCGTCAAAAAGCGCATTCTCGAGGCGCTGGCCGTGCGCCAGCTGGCGCCGGAGCTTCCGGGGCAGATTCTGTGCCTCGTCGGCCCTCCGGGCGTCGGCAAGACCTCCGTCGCCATCTCGATCGCGCGTGCGCTCAACCGCAAGCTCGCGCGGCTTTCGCTCGGCGGCGTGCGTGACGAAGCGGAGATCCGCGGCCACCGCAAGACCTATATCGGCGCCATGCCCGGCCGCATCATGACGGCGCTCATCCAGGCCAAGAGCAAAAATGCCCTCCTGCTGCTCGACGAGATCGACAAGCTCGGCAGCGACTATAAGGGCGACCCCTCGTCGGCCCTCTTGGAGGTGCTGGATTCTGCGCAGAATTCCACCTTCCGCGACCATTATATCGAGGTGCCGTTCGACCTTTCCCACTGCATGTTCATCACGACGGCCAACACGACGGACACCATCCCGCGGGCGCTGCTCGACCGGATGGAGGTCATAGAGCTCGGCTCGTATACCGACGAAGAGAAGCTCCAGATCGCCAAGCGCCACCTGCTTCCCAAGCAGCTGGCCAAGCACGGCCTGAAGCGCACGCAGGTACGCGTCTCCGACGATGCGATCCGCGAGATCATCTCCGGCTACACGCGCGAATCCGGCGTCCGGAACCTCGAGCGCCAGATGGCAGCCCTTTGCCGCAAGTGCGCCATGCGCTTCGTCTCGCCGGAGCCGCCAAAGCGGATCACCGTCACCGGCGGCAATCTTGAGGACTTCCTCGGCGTGCGCAAATACCTGCCGGAGTCGAACATCACGACCGATCAGGTCGGTCTTGTGACCGGCCTTGCATGGACGGCTGTCGGCGGTACGACGCTCGAGGTCGAGGTCAACGTTGTCGACGGTACCGGCAAGCTGGAGCTGACCGGCAATCTCGGCGACGTGATGAAGGAATCCGCCTTCGCGGCCATGAGCTATATCCGCTCGCGAACGAAGGAGCTGGGGTTGACCCCAGACTTCTATAAAACGAAGGATATCCACGTCCACTTCCCGGAGGGCGCCGTCCCCAAGGACGGGCCGTCCGCCGGCATTACGATCTGCACGGCGATCGTTTCGGCCCTGACCGGCCGCGCGGTGCGCCGCGACGTGGCGATGACGGGTGAGATCTCCATCCGCGGCCGCGTGCTGCCGATCGGCGGACTGAAGGAAAAGACGATGGCCGCGCTGCGCCATGGCATGCACACGGTCATCATTCCTGCGGAAAACGAAAAGGATCTGGAGGAGATCGACCAGACCGTGCGGCAGGCGCTGCAGTTCATCACGGTTTCCAGCGCGGACCGCGTCCTTGAGGCGGCGCTCGTTCCAGCGACGGCGGTCGACGCGGAGCCTGCGGCTGCGGCCGGTACGGATGTTCTGTCCATACCCGCGCCGAAGACCCGCCGCAAGCCCGGCATCCGCCAGTGAGGGCCCGCCATGAATCTGCACAACGCGGAATTTGTCCGCTCCGTGACCGCCGTGGCCGATTGCCCGAAGGATCGTCTGCCGCAGATCGCCTTTGCGGGCAAGTCCAACGTCGGCAAATCCTCGGTCATCAATAAGCTTCTGCTCCGCAAAAATTTTGCCCGTGTCGGCGAAGCGCCCGGCAAGACCACGCATATTAACTTTTTTCGCATCGACGACGCCATGTACCTCGTCGACCTGCCGGGCTACGGCTACGCCAAGGTCCCGCAGAAGGAAAAAGAGCGCTGGGGAAGGCTGATGGAAGCGTATTTCGCCGCGCCGGACACGCTGACCTTCGGCGTGATGCTCGTCGACGCGCGCCACGCGCCGACGGCCAACGACGTGGTCATGGCCAACTATTTTCTGCAGTCCGGCAGGCCCTTTGTCGTGGTGGCCAACAAGCTGGACAAGCTCAAAAAGAGCGAGATCGAGCCGAATCTTTCCCGCATCCGCCAGACGCTCTCGCTTCCGGATACCGTCGCCCTGATCCCGTTCTCGGCCGAGAAGGGTACCGGCCGCGAAGAACTCCTGAACGTCATCCTGCAGGCCGCAGGAGAATAAAAAAACCGGCGCGTACCATGTTGGTACGCGCCGGTTTTATGTTCAAAGACGTTCGAGTTTTGCGCGCATGGAGATCGCGCGGGGCGTGGGCATGGAATCGAACTGGATGAGCTGGGCTTTCTGGACGGGGTCAACTTCCAGCACGGTGCCGTCGCCGAAAACGGCGTGATGGACCCGCGTGCCGGGGGCAAATGCGTCGGGCAGCGATGCTTCGTCCAGAAACCGGCTGGAAAAGCTGATATATTCCCGCGCCTGCCGGATGAGATCCTCGCGCGGCGTGCGCGTGAAGGTGAGAAGCTGCTCGTCAATGTCCAGCAGGAACCGCGAGGGATACCGCGGGCTGCCGTCCAGATTGCGGCCCTCCGCTTCGCTTAAGTACAGCGCCTTCTGCGCACGCGTCATCGCCACGAAGCAGAGCCGGCGCTCCTCCTCCATGCCGGGCAGCGTCCGCGTCTTGCGCGAGGGGAACACGCCCTCGTTCATCGCGCATAAAAATACATGCGGGAACTCCAGACCCTTCGCGCTGTGGACGGTCATGAGCCGGATCTGGTCGCGCGGATCGTCAAGATCGGCGCTCGTGAACATGGCCACGTGCGCCAGGTAATGCTCCAGCGAGCATTCCTCGCCGCAGGTCGTCTCGTAGGCATAGATCGACTGCTTCAGCTCTGCAAGGTTGTCCAGACGCGTCTGGCTGCCCTCGGTGCGGAGCATGGCTTCGTATCCGCTCTCGTTCAGAACGGCGGCCAGAAGCTCCGAGACGGGCTGCTGGGCATAGGTCGCGGTGAATGCTTCAATGAGCGAGACAAATTTTCCGGCCTTCGTCCCGCGCAGCAGCTCACCGTCAAGATTCTTCCGCAGTGCGTCGTAGAGCGAGCAGCCGTTCTGCGCGGCGTAATCCTTCAGAAACGCCATGCGCCGCGCGCCGAGATTCCGCTTCGGCACGTTCGCGATGCGCAGGAACGAAAGATCGTCGCGGCAGGCGATCATGCGCAGATAGCAGAGCGCATCCTTGATCTCCGCCCGCGAGAAAAACTGCACGCCACTGTAGATCGTGTAGGGGAGCTTCTCCCGGAGAAAAACCTCCTCCAGATTCCGTGTGAGATAGTGCGCGCGATACAGGACCGCCGCATCGCGGTAGGGCGTGCCGGCCGCGTGCAGCGCCTTGATCTGCTCTGCGATCCAGTTTGCTTCCTGCTCGCTGTTTGCCGCGTGATGGCAGAGGACGGGCGCGCCGCCGGGCAGAACAGGGAGCAGGTCCTTTTTGATGCGGTTCTGATTTTTCGCGATCAGGCTGTTGCAGGCGGCGAGGATCTGCGGGGTCGAGCGGTAGTTTTCCATCATCATAACGGTCTTCGTCGTGGGATAGACCTTGTCAAAGTCCAGCAGATACCGCACGTCCGCGCCGCGCCACGTGTAGATGGTCTGATCGGGGTCGCCGACGATGAAAAGATTCTTGTGGTAGCCGCACAGGACCTGCATCAGCTCATACTGCGGCGGGTCGATATCCTGAAATTCATCGATCATGATGTATTCCAGCCGCTTCTGCCATTTGAGCCGGATGTCCTCGTGCGTGCGGAAGATATAGAGGGAGAACTCGATCAGATCGTTGTAGTCGAGCGCGAAGCACTTCTTTTCCTGATAGAGATAGCCGTAGAAAATGATATCCTTTGCGCTTGTGGCCTTCTGATATTTTTCCTTCAGCGTGTCGAGGGGCAGGGTGATCATGTCCTCGTAATACTCCGGCCGCTCCTTGAGCTTCAGCATCTCGATCATGTCGCGCGCGTGGGAGAACGTCATGTCGCGCAGCGTCAGCCCGCGCTCGTCGTAGATGATCTGGAGCATGGCGTCAATGTCGCTGTTGTCAAGCACCAGAAAGCTCTTGGGATAGCCGACGGCGTAGCTGTCCTCCTGCAGGATGGAGACGCAGAAGCCGTGGAAGGTATTGATATAGCCGGTATCCTCGTCGCCGGTCAGATTGTGGATGCGCTGGCGCATTTCATTAGCCGCCTTGTTGGTGAACGTCACACAAAGAAGATTCCCCGGCAGGATGCCAAGCTCCGTCACAAGATAGGCGAACCTGCGCGTGAGCGCCCGCGTCTTGCCGGAGCCTGCGCCCGCGATGACGCGCACGAACCCTTCAGTCGATAAAACGGCCTCCCGCTGCGCCGCGTTCAGCCCCTCCAGCAGATCCATCCGCCCACCTCCAAAATACGAACAAAATATCTAAAATATCCTACCATACAGGAAGCTCCGTGTCAACGAAAAGACAAAGAAAAAGCGCGCCGCGAATCGCGGCGCGCAGCTGCTGGTTACTGCTTTTCTTTATCCATACCCTCCCGGGCGACGTGGGCGCAGATGGCGGCGAAGGTCTTTTCGCTGACATCGTGCTCAACCTTGCAGGCGTCCTCCCGCGCGGTCGCTTCGTCGACACCGATGCGCATGAAAAACTGCGTCAGCGTCTTGTGCCGGGTGTAGATCCGGTCGGCGATCTCCATGCCGCTGTCGGTCAGTGTAATCAGCCCGTCGCGATCCATGGTGATAAAGCCGTTCTGTTTGAGTTGTTTGGTCGCGTAGGTCACGCTGGGTTTCGTTACGCCTAGATGCTCCGCCACGTCAATGGAGCGGATATAGCCGTGCGTTTCTTTCATCATCAGCATCGCTTCCAGGTAATCTTCCGCCGCTCTATGCACACTCACAGCAAATTGCACCAACCTTTCTTCAGAATTATCTTACACATTAACACACTTAAACAAAAAAAGCAAGTAAACAATTTTTTCTTTCAAACCTATTGACAATGGAGGTTAGACATGTTAAACTGTGGGCTGGTTAGGGAGGTCTAACCTTTGTTTTTCCCATCTGGTTAGCATCCCTTAATTGTAATTAGACACTTCAAATCAGAGACAGGGGGGCGCAGGATTTGATGCCGCTTACACTCGCAGCGCCTGGCGAAGAGAGTATCATCCGCAAGGTCGGAGGCAATCCGGAGGTCAAAAAGCATCTGGAGGATCTGGGCTTTGTGGCAGGCGATACAGTCACGATCGTTTCCAGCCTGAACGGGAACGTCATCGTAAAGGTCAAGGAATCACGCGTGGCCATCAGTGAAGAAATGGCGCGCAAAATCATGATTTAAGGAGAGAGGAATATGAAAACGCTGAAAGACGCAAAAATCGGCGACACTGTCAAGGTCGTCAAGCTCCACGGTGAAGGCCCGGTCAAGCGCCGCATCATGGACATGGGCATCACGAAGGGCGTTGAGGTCTATATCCGCAAGGTCGCGCCGCTGGGCGACCCGATGGAGGTCACGGTCCGCGGCTACGAGCTGAGTTTGCGGAAGGCCGACACCGAAATGATCGAAATCGCATAAAGTATCTGGTCAAAAAGGAGCAGTGAAATGGAAAAACAGATCAAAATTGCCCTTGCGGGCAACCCGAACAGCGGTAAAACCACGCTGTTCAATGCACTGACCGGCTCGAACCAGTTCGTTGGCAACTGGCCCGGCGTCACGGTCGAAAAGAAGGAAGGCAAGCTGAAGAAGCACGACAACGTCGTCATCATGGACCTTCCCGGTATTTATTCTCTGTCCCCCTACACGCTGGAAGAGGTTGTCTCCCGTAACTACCTCATCACCGAGCGTCCCGACGCGATCCTGAACATCGTCGACGGCACGAACCTCGAGCGTAACCTCTACCTCACCACCCAGCTGACGGAGCTCGGCATCCCGGTCGTCATCGCCATCAACATGATGGATATCGTCAAGAAGAACGGCGACCAGATCAACATCAAAGAGCTGTCCCGCCAGCTCGGCTGCCCGGTCATGGAGATCTCCGCTCTGAAGGGCACCGGCATCGTGGAAGCCGCGGAAGCAGCCGTCACGGCTGCCGCAGGCCCGCACACCGAGCCGCAGCACACCTTCTCCGGCCCGGTCGAGCATGCCATCGCCCACATCGAAGAAGCTGTTCTGCATGACAAGCCCATCGAGCAGCAGCGCTGGTTCGCAATCAAGATCTTCGAGCGTGACGACAAGGTCCTCGCGCAGCTGAAGATCCCCGCAGACGTCATGCAGCATATCGAAGCGGACATCAAGGACGCGGAAAAAGAGCTGGACGACGATGCAGAGTCCATCATCACCAACGAGCGTTATGTGTACATCGCGCAGGTCATCAAGAGCTGCTACAAGAAGAAGAGCGCCGGTAAGCTCTCCACCTCCGACAAGATCGATAAGATCGTGACGAACCGCTGGCTGGGCCTGCCCATCTTCGCGGCTGTCATGTTCATCGTTTACTGGGTCGCCATGGTCGGCGTCGGCGCACCGGCAACGGACTGGGCGAACGACGGCCTGTTCGGCGACGGCTGGCACCTGTTCGGCATCGGCTCCTCCGCTTACTCCGATGCAGCTGACGAATACGCTGCCGCAAACGACGCGATCAGCGGCTACTATGAGCTCGACACAGAAGCCGAAGACTTCGATGCCGACGCGGCTCTGGCTGAAATGAAAGCCGTGACCGCCGATTCCGAGAGCACGACCATTGAGGTCGAGGATGAAGAGACCCTCGCTATCAATGACATGACTGTTTACTACGATTCCATCCCCGACGACGCGGACGAAGAGACCACGATCGGCATGACCTATGTCGACGCTGTCAGCTACTTCGAAGAGAACGGCTTTGACGAGCCCGATCCCGCCGACTACGGCGTCTGGGTCCCCGGCGTTCCCGTTCTGATCGGCAATCTGCTTGACGCGTGCAGCGTTCCCGAAGACGGCTGGCTGCACGGCCTGATCCTCGACGGCATCGTCGCCGGTGTCGGCGCGGTCCTCGGCTTCGTGCCGCAGATGCTCGTTCTGTTCCTCATGCTGGCCTTCCTCGAAGCGTGCGGCTACATGGCCCGTATCGCCTTCGTTCTGGACCGTATCTTCCGGAAATTCGGCCTGTCCGGCAAGTCCTTCATCCCGATGCTCATCGGCACCGGCTGCGGCATCCCGGGCGTTATGGCTTCGCGTACCATTGAAAACGAACGTGACCGCCGTATGACGATCATGACCACCACCTTCATCCCCTGCGGCGCGAAGGTCCCGTTCATCGCCATGATCGCCGGCGCTCTCTTTGGCGGCAGCGCATGGGTCTCCACCTCCGCATACTTCATCGGCATGGCCGCCATCATCATTTCCGGCATCATGCTGAAGAAGACCAAGATGTTCTCCGGCGATCCCGCTCCGTTCGTCATGGAGCTGCCGGCTTACCACTGGCCGACCCTCGGCAACGTCCTGCGCAGCATGTGGGAGCGCGGCTGGTCCTTCATCAAGAAGGCCGGCACGATCATCCTGCTGTCCACCATCTTTGTCTGGTTCACCACCTACTTCGGCTGGGCCGAAGACGGCTTCCGGATGCTCTCTGAAGAAGAGATCAACTACTCCATCCTCGCCAAGATCGGCGGCGCGATCGCCTGGATCTTCGCTCCGCTCGGCTGGGGCAACTGGCAGGCAGTCGTTGCTTCCATCACCGGCCTTGTCGCCAAGGAGAACATCGTCGGCACGCTCGGCATCCTCTATGGCGGCGGCGACGGCACGGTCTATCAGAACCTTGCTGGCGCGTTCAACGGCATCACCGGCTACTCCTTCCTGGTCTTCAACCTCCTGTGCGCTCCGTGCTTCGCAGCCATCGGCGCCATCAAGCGTGAGATGAACAGCCAGAAGTGGACCTGGTTCGCCATCGGCTATCAGTGCGGCTTCGCGTATGCGATCGCCCTTATGGTCAACCAGTTCGGCGCTCTGTTCACCGGCAACGGCAACGTCCTCGGCGTGATCGTCGGCGTCATCCTGCTCGCAGGTATCGTCTACATGCTCGCCAAGCCGTATAAGGAAGCGACCAAGCTGACCGCAAAGATCAAGTAATTCCCCTGTACAGACAACAGAAAAGGAGTTGAGTTTCATGTTTGCCTGGCTTGCACAGAACATTGGAACGATCATCATTTCCGCGATCCTGCTGGCGATCGTCGTGGCAATTGTGAGATACCTGATTCGCCAGAAGAAACAGGGAAAAAACTCCTGCGGTGCGAACTGCGCACACTGCGCAAACGCATGCAGCTGCCACCATCATGAATAAAGAGGTCTCATCATGTATAAGACAACGCTGAAGATCGACGGCATGATGTGCGGCATGTGCGAATCGCACATCAACGACACCATTCGTAAGGCTGCTGCCGTCAAAAAAGTCTCGTCGTCACATACGAAGGGCGAAGCCGTGGTCATCACGGAAGAGCCCCTCGACGTGGACGCCGTCAAGGCGGCGATCCACGCCACCGGCTACGAGGTCACAGACGCGGCCAGCGAGCCGTATGAAAAAAAGCGCTTCTCCCTTTTCAAGTAAGTTTTCCTCTTACCGCAAACCGCCCTGCTCCCATGCCGGCAGGGCGGTTTGCCCTGTCCAAAAATCTGCGGATTTTTGGACAAACAAAAGCCGCCCCATGGACTTACGTCCATGGGGCGGCTATGCGGTTGTCAGAACGTTGCGACATTTTGAGCGGCTGGTTCGGCCGGCTGGATGTTTGTGGCCGTCAGGATCGGGCCGACGCCCTTGTAGAGGGAATGGTACTTGACCTCAACGGTCGCCGTGACCATGACCCAGCTGCGGGCGGCAAGACCGGCCGCGCCGGCAAACCGGCAGGGAAGACCCATGAACGTGATATCCGCCTCGCAGCAGGTCATCACAAACCGGCCCGGGGCAAACATGCCCTCCTTCTCGCGGCGCAGGCGCGCCACCTGGCCCTTGAATTTAACGGTTTTGCCCGCGTACTTCTTCGGCTCCTCCGTGATATCGCGGTAGAAGAGGGCATAGTCCTCGTCGTGGATCTCAATGACGGGGGCGTTGATGTCAAAGGGAAGCGGGTCCTGAATGTCGTCAAAATGCGTCGAATCGTCGGTATATTCATACAGAATATCGATTTTCCGGTTGACGGCGCGTGCGATCTTGTGGTACGGCATGACGTCGGTGCCCGGCGCCATGCGGTTGAGGACCAGCATCTCCGCTCCGGCCAGCTTGTCCACGACGAGCTGGCGCATGTTGGCATTGTAGCTCAGGAACGTCGTCGCGTCGGCGAACATGATCTCCTGTGCGATCTTCCAGTGCTCCGGCGTCTTGAGATAGAAGTCCGAAGCCAGATGCATGCCGTTCAGCTCGACGACCACGCGCTCGGCGCGGTATTTTTCCTGCAGGCCGGTCAGCATCTCAGGGCTCAGATCCTCGTATTCCAGCTCCTGCACATAGACCTCCTTGTGCGGGTAGGTAGAAATGTCATATTCCTCCACACCCTCTTCAAAGCACAGCAGGAGCGTGCGCTCGCCGGTGTTGAACCGCGGGTCCTCCAGCGTTTCCTGAATGAACTTCGTCTTGCCGGACTCCAGAAAGCCCGTGAAGACGTACATGGGGATATCGGGCATAGCCATGTCGGTGACTCCTTACTGCTTTTCTACGCCGAAGAGCTTTGCAACGGCTTCTTCGTTCAGCTTCGAGCCGATCACGCAGATGCGGCCCGTGACCATTGCGCCGCCGTCGCGGATATCCGGCTCGCCGGGGACATAGTCGAAGTGGATCCACTTCTCGCCCTCTGCGTTGGCGACATAGCCCTTGGCACGCAGGATGATGCCGTAGGTCTCAGCGTCCTCAAGCGCCTTCAGGATGCGCTCGATCTCGGCCTTGGTGAACTTCTTGTGGGTCTCTTCGCCCCAGCTGATGAAGACCTCGTCGGCGTCATGGCCGTGGTGGTGATGATGGTGCTCGTGCTCGTCCTCATCGTCATCGTCGTGGTGATGGTGGCAGGAGCACTCCGGATCGTCGCACTCGTCATCGTCATCATGGTCATGGTGATGATGGTGGTGCTCATGCTCATCTTCATCGTCATCATCATGGTGGTGATGGTGCTCGTGCTCATCCTCATCGTCGTCATCATGGTGATGGTGGTGGCAGCTGCAGTCCGGATCGTCGCATTCGTCGTCATCGTCATCATGATCGTGATGGTGATGCGCTTCCTCCTCCAGCTTGGCCAGATCGATGGCGATGGTGCTGCGGCGGTCCATGGCCTCCATCAGCTGCTCGCCGGTCAGCTCCGGCCACGGGGTCGTGACGATGATGGCGTCCTTGTTGTGCTCGCGGATCATGCTGACGCACTGATCCAGCTTCTCCTCCGTCATGCCGTCGGTGCGGCTGAGGATGATGGTGTTGGCTGTCTCGATCTGGTTGTTGTAGAACTCGCCGAAGTTTTTCATATACATCTTGCACTTCGTCGCGTCCGCCACGGTCACAAAGTTGCCGAGCTGCACGTCGTCGGACGTGACCTTGCGCACGGCGCCGATGACGTCGGACAGCTTGCCGACGCCGGACGGCTCGATCAGGATGCGGTCGGGCGCATACTCCGCGATGACCTTCTTGAGCGCGCGGCCGAAGTCGCCGACCAGCGAGCAGCAGATGCAGCCGGAGTTCATCTCCGTGATCTGGATGCCGGCCTCCTGCAAAAAGCCGCCGTCGATGCCGATCTCGCCAAATTCGTTTTCGATGAGCACCAGCTTCTGACCGTGGTAGGCTTCCCTGATCATCTTTTTGATGAGCGTCGTCTTGCCTGCGCCGAGAAAACCGGAATAAATATCAATTTTTGTCATGCAAAAACACCTTCCAGTAACAATTTTCGTTCCAATAGTATAGCACTTTCCTACAGGAACATCAAGGTTTCTTCATCAAATATTCACAGTTTCGGCCAAAAGGAATTGACAAACCCGGAACGATATGATAATATAATTCTCGGCTTTAGAGGCCGGCATTCGGAGAGATGTCCGAGCGGTTTAAGGAGCTGGTCTTGAAAACCAGTGACACAGCAATGTGCCGTGGGTTCGAATCCCACTCTCTCCGCCATTTTCTTTCCTTCATACCGGCCTGACCGACCTGCGGAAGTACCCAAGTGGCCGAAGGGGCTCCCCTGCTAAGGGAGTAGGCGTCTAAAAAGCGCGCGAGAGTTCAAATCTCTCCTTCCGCGCCAAGAAAAAGACCTTGAAAACACTACGTTTTCGAGGCTTTTTCTTTGCCCAAACGCGCAGTTTTCCCCTATGTTTTCCCCTTACAGGCTGGATGCAGCCTTTTTTGTGCTCTGAAACAGGGCTTCCATGCGGTTCGCAGAATCCCGTTTCATGCGCTCCGTCGCATGGGCGTAAACGTCCAGCGTGAACGCCGCTGTCGCGTGACCGAGGTTTTCCTGCACGGTCTTCGGGTTGTCGCCCGCCTGCAGAGAATTGACGGCGAACGAATGACGAAGATCATGAAAACGCGCTTCTGGTATGCCGATGCTCTCCACGGCTTTCTTGAAATGCTTGCGCACGGTCACATGGGACAGATGGTGTCCCAGCTCATCCGTAAATACCAGACCGGAATCTTCCCAAAACTCCCCGGCCTTCAACCTCCATTCCGTCTGTACCCGCCGCTGCTCTCTGAGCGCCTTCATCACCGAAGGCGCCGGGGTCAGCAGACGGGTTTTGTCGTTTTTTAGGGAACCGAAGAAATACGCGCCGCCCTTTTCCTTGGATTTGAGAAGCTGCTGCGCGACGGTCACTGTCCCGGCATCGAAGTCTACGTCTTTCCATCGCAGACCAAGAAGCTCCCCTTGCCGCAACCCCGTCAGCAGATCGACGATAAACAGCCGCTCGAACGGCTGCCCGTGGATCGCGTTCAGGAAGGCGGCGGTCTGTGCTTCGTCCAGCGGGCGAATCTCTGCCCGCTCCACGCGCGGCAGCTTACAGGCATCGGAAGGATTGATCCGCAGATAGCCGACCTCGACGGCCTGTCCCAGCGCCCGGTGCAGAATGCCGTAAATATCTTTGACAGTCTTTGCAGAAAGCGGCTTGCGCCCGCTCGTGCCGCGCTGGAGGTCGTTGAGCATCTTCTGGATCTGCGGCGCTTTGAGCATTTGCAGCTTGACAGCGCCGAGCGCGGGCTTGATCGCGCTTTCCACCTTGTTCTTGTAGGTCGAGCGGGTCAGCGGCTTCAGATCGACCGTGTATTCGGCGAGCCAGATGTCGAGCCAGTCGGACACGGTCAGTTTCGTCGGCTCCTGATAGGTCGAATCGTTGACCGCCACGGCTGCGCTCTGCATCTTCTCACGGACTTCCTTCTGCGTCTTACCGGAGAAGCTGCGGCGAATCTGCTTGCCCGTCCCCGGATCAACGCCGACCGTCAATCGCGCTTCCCAATACGTGTATTCCCGAGCGTCCCGAAGGACGGTCTTTTTTCGTATGCTGCCCGCTCCTGCGGCGTTTCGTTTTGCCATATCAGTCCGCCTCCGATTTGGAGCTATCTGCAAGTTCTTCATGCAGAATGTCGGTTACATGGGAAGGATCAGTTTCTGCTACTTTCTTCGAAATGTCCTCCAGCAGCTTTTCTAACGTGTTGGTAATCCGTTCCGAAAATAGGCACATCGCCAGACGATCCGGTGCAGTGACAACATACCCATGCTGCCCCAGTACCGCGCTGAGCTTTTTGTATTCCTCGGTCGTGGAATACAGCAGCGAACATGGGGTATTTACTAGACGGATATACTCTGCACACCAAGACAAAACTGATTCAAAATCCCGCGATTCGAGCATTGCCGACAGAACAGAAATCGGGAAATATCTCTTTTCAGCTTCTGAAACGTTGCTGTCTCTCCGCAAAACAGTCAGGCCGCGCAAATACGAAACGGCATCTGGAGACAGTCCCAGTTCATCTACAGCAGCCGGCGTTCTTTCCGGTGCATCTGTCAATCCGAGCAGCCAGTCAGCGGAGACACCGAAAAACTCAGACAGCTTTGTTAGATACTCTGTTTTCAGATCGCGTGTACCATTTTCCCATTGTGTGATGGTCTCCCGGCGAACGACCAAACCGAGCTTTGCAAGTTCATCAGACAGATCTCTTTGTGATAACCCCCGTGCCTCTCGCAGTACAGTGATCCGCTCACCGACCTGTTCTCGCAATGTGTTAGGCATAATTATCTCCTTTCGATTTTTGTACCCGTTTCAATTATGAGGGTACAAAACTATTGACATACTGATTTTTTGTGGTATAGTGTAATTATGATTTGTTACATACTATCACATTCAGGTACAAAAATCAATGGATTGGAAGGTGAAAAAGATGCCCGACAATGTGAAAAGAAGCCAGAACTTCATGTCGTTCAATGAGGCAGCAAAGCAGCCGACGTGTCCGTTCACTGCAAACCGTCTGCGCACAATGCAGAAGCGCGGGGAGCTGCCCGGCATCTGGAGCGGGAGCCGTTTTCTTGTCAACTATCCGCTCTTGATGCAGCAGCTTGAAGATTTAAGCCGAAAAGCTGTCCGAGTGGGAGAGGGGGACGACGAAGATGGAACAAACACGTGAGAAGCTGACGTTGTCCGTTGCAGAAGCTGCGCAGATGCTCGGCATTTCCGCGCCGAAAGCCTATGAGCTTACGCACCGTGCGGACTTCCCAGCGTTCCGGATCGGAAACCGGACATTGGTGAGCCGCCGCCTGCTGGCAGAATGGGTTGACGCGCAGGTGAGCGGGGGCAAAGGTGGAACATATGGCTGAGAGAAGGATGTTTGCGCGGTCAGTCGTTGACAGCGACGCATTTCTTGAAATGCCGCTTTCGGCGCAGGCGCTTTATTTCCATCTCAATATGCGTGCCGATGACGATGGCTTTGTGAACAATGCAAAGAGCATCACAAACTACGTAAGCGCAACACCGGACGATCTGAGCATTCTGATTGCCAAACGCTTTGTGATCTGCTTTAACTCTGGCGTGATCGTCATCAAACACTGGAAGATTCACAATATGCTGAAAAGCGACCGCTACCACCCGACGGACTTCCAAGAAGAATTAGCCAAGCTCTGCGTTAAGCCAAACAAAGCTTACGCAGAGCGGCTTCCGGCAGCTACTCCCGCTCGATAGCTCTTGGAACCAGAACGGAACCAATCTGGAACCAACTTGGAACCACAGGTAAGAGTAGTAGAGGATAGTATAGGTTTAGGCAAGTCTAGTTTAGATAAGCCTAGTAAAGGATTATCTGCGCCGACCTTTTCACCTGAAAAGGATCGCCGCGCACAATGTGCGCACATTGTGCGATAGAGATAGAGACTAGAGATAGAGACTAGAGACAAGACACAAGAGAAAGAGACAGAAAGATTGTGCAGAGCCGGCAAACCGTCTCTGCACAATTCGTCAGTCATATTTGTGTATGGTCAGCATTCAAAGGGAGGGCTTGTTTTGGCAACGGGTAAAAGAATCTACTGGATGAAGCTCAGGGAGAGCTTTATGACTTCGGACACGGTTGATTATCTCATGTCGCTTCCGAATGGCTCTGACTATGTCATTCTCTATCAGATGCTCTGTCTCAAGACCATCAGCACCGGCGGTCGATTATCCCGCAAGATCGGTGAAGTCGTAATCAAATACGACGTTCCGAAGATCCAGCGCGATCTCAAATGGTTTTCTGCTGACACGATTCGCACAGCGCTTGAATGCTTCAAATCGCTTGGTCTGGTCTACGAAGAAGACGATGGTATTATTGTGCTTTCTGGGCACGATGATCTCATTGACAGTGAAACCGACTATGCTGCACAGAAAAGAACGCAGCAAAAGAGTTCGACCGCAAGAGAAAAATGAGAGAACAATGTATGGAATATGGTGTGGAAATTTTCCACACAGAGATAGAGTATAGAGAAAGAGATAAAGAGATTAGAGATAGAAATTAGAGAAAGACAGTTTAAACAATCCTTTTCTGACGAAAAGTATTGTTCCTCCGCGCCGCCTTGCTGACCACACGCAGAAGCGTTCCTACAGCTTTCGAGCAATCAATCAATGGTGGCTGGGCATTGTGCAATGAGACCGCTATGGCAGCTGAAAAAGGTACTGCCGAGGCCACCCCCTATCTGCTGCGGGCTCGACGACCCCATTTTGATTTCAGTTTACCTTGCAAAAAATCAACAATTTCGTTACGATTATTTTGTGTCAGCCGTAGGAATCCATAGCAAAGGAGATTTTTATGGACATTTCAACACTGAACGCACATTTTGACAAGCTTCGGCGGCTCGCACAGAGCCGGGAGGCGCTGGACGGTCTGAAGGCCGCTGACGCGGGCGGCGGGATGTTTGCCGCCGAGATCGAAGACCTGACAGAGCAGATCGAGTGGGAACAGGCCGCTGTCAGCAAGAGCGAAGAACCCATTGCCGCCTGGATCGCGGGCATTGCGGACGGCATGACGCGAACGATCTTCCGACTGCGCTTTCTCAGGGGGCTGCAATGGTGCGAGGTCGCTGGGCACATCGGGAAGACTTGTACCGAAGACTGCGTCAAGTCCATCACCTATCGATTCCTGAATGCGCAGTGCCGTTCTGCGGCAAGGAGGGAAAAGGTATGACCCTTGAAGAACTGAACGCGCTCTTTGACCTTCGCGCTGAGCTGGAGGAGCTGACCGAAATACGCCGGTCGCTGATGGATGCAGCCACCAAGACGACCACAAAGCTGACCGGAATGCCGCACGGAAGCGGCGTTACAGACAAGATCGGCAGGCTTGCTTCCGAGATTGCGGACTTTGACAGGCAGATCGAGCGGGTAAACACAGAGATTGCCGAAAAAGAAGCCGTCGTGTCCGCGTGGATCGACACGATCCCGAAGGCAAAAGTACAGCTTGTGTTCCGGCTGCGGTTCCTGCGCGGCCTGCAATGGAAAGAAATCGCTGGTGTTGTTGGAACGTATGCTACCGAATCCATTGTGAAGCATACAGTCTATCAGTTTCTTAGAACGCAACTGCAGCAGTAGCTCGCCCCCAGCATTAAAGCCTACGCTATCCTGCGAGCCGCACAGCGGCCCGCAGAGCGTCGGAAGCACCTAGGCATAGCGAGAATCCCTGCCGCATACAAACGCGCCGCGCTGCGAGTTGCAAGTGGCTCAAAACAGAACGAAGCCCGCTCCCCTGATTTGGAGAGCGGGCTTTGCTTGTCTTTATAGCGCCAAGCCCTGTATCGCGTTCTCGTACAGAAATGCTTTCATCGGCTCGGCGGCGGCTGTGTTGTAGTAGTTCAGCAGCGCTTCGTTGAACTGTTCCATGTTCTTCGCGGAGATCGTCAGCATACCCGCTCCGGCTTGCAGCAGGATCTTGTTTGCCAGCGTCAGGCTGGTGCGCTTGTTGCCGTCCCAGAAAAGCTGCCCGCGTGTGCCCCAGCAGAAGGCCGTCAGCGCCTTTTCTGTGGCCGAAGCATCGGCGGCAAGGATCGCGGCCAGCTCTGCACGGACGGCCACTTCCTGCGGCACAGGCGGCGTGTAGTCCGTACCAGAGATGGCGACGCTTCCTGTGCGCAGCTTGCCCCACTCCAGCGCCTCGTTGCGGGCGATGAACTCGTTCAGCTTGCAGAGGTATTCCAGCGTGACCGGCTCGTTGATCGAACCCATCAGAAAGCGCCAAGCGTCGCGCATATTCAAAATTGCCTGAATATCGTCGATCTGCACACCGGGGACGTTGACACCCTCCAGAATGGTTTTTGTCTGCGGGAAGGTGACGGCGCGGTTTTCCATCTTCATGCCGCAGTAGACATTTTCGTCCCACTTCTTTTTCGCAAGGAAGCGGCTCTGCTCCGGTGTCAGGTGGTATCGGTCAGTGTAGGTCATTCCGCTTCACCATCCTTTTCTCCCGGCAGATACTCCATGATATCGCCCGGCTGACAGTCCAGCATAGCACACAGCCGCTCAATCGTCCTTGTATCCACGTTTCCGCCTATACGAAGTTTTTGCAAAATTGCCTGGCTTATGAGTTTTTCCTTTCGCAAGCGATATGAACTGAATCCTTTTTCCTTCATCAATTCAAACAATTTGTCGTATGAAATCGGCATGACAATCCCCTTTCGTTTCAGGTTGGGCTGGGCATAATTCAGCCTACTCTTTTACGATACCATTATATCATATATGCACCATTATTCAAGTGTATATATTGCACAAGATATGCACCATTAAAATAGTGCATATCGTATATTGACTGCACCATGATATTGGTGTATAATTAAGACAGTCAAGGGGAACAAAAGAAAACAGTTCAGACACCGGCAGAAGGCGGACGAAAGTACCGATAGGGAAACCAAGAACGCCTATAAGAGCTGGAAAGGATCAGCAAAGCGCAGCAAGGCTCGCGAGATCAGTTGAAAGCCCCCAGCCGCCGGAGTTCCCCAAGAGCAGAGAAAAAGCGTCTCCTGCCGCCGTAGGAAGTGAACAGGAGACGCAGCCGAAAAGGGCTGTTTGCAGTATAGCACAGCCCGCCGAAAAAGGAAAGGGGCTTACACATGAGCAACACAGAAATTCAGAGCAAGGTCAACGAGCTTCGCGAGCTGCGCCGCATGGCCGACGAGTTGGCAGCCGAGATCGAGAGCATTCAGGACGCGATCAAGGCACACATGACCGCCATCGATGCCGATACACTGACGGGCGCGGATTACAAGATCACGTGGAAGGCCGTAACCAGCAGCCGGTTTGACAGCACGGCGTTCAAGAAGGCAATGCCCGAGCTGGCCGAGCGCTTCACCAAGTCCACCACCAGCCGCCGTTTCACGGTCGCATGAGCGGGGGGCGGGCAACAGCCCGCTCCAGGAAGGAGAACAGAATGGAAGTTCATGTTTCGATTAACACCAACGGCAGCCCGAAGGAGCTGCAGCGGCTGACAGACCGGCTCGGCGATCTGGCAAACCTGCTGGAAGCGATCACCGAAGCGGAGCTGTCGCGGAGCAGCAATTCATACTTTGCTGCCGGTCTGGATTTCGTGAGCAAGGAGATCAACGCCGTGTATGTGCAGATATACGATCTGGTGAACGGCTGGGAGGTAACAAAGTGAATATTTCGCTTGCGGCCGCGAGCCGCGCAGACGATGAGCGCGAGAAGGCTGAGTTGATCGCGCTGGTCAAGCAGCTGACCCCGAAGGAAGTAGACCGCGTAATTGAGCGGATGCAGACGCTGCTCAATGGGCAGCAGAAGAAACAGGAGGTTGCAGGATGAGAGCAAGCAGAGCGTACGTGAACGCGGAGAAATACACTCCGTCACCAGAACAGGCGATTTTAATTAACCGGAGCGGGCGGACGGTCGCAGATGCCAGAGCTGCCATTGACGTTGTCCGGGCATTCAAAGCCCAGTGTGACAATCGGACGTTTCTTCCGCTTCCGGGTCTTGACTACGGAAGCGCCGAAGATCAGACTGGAATCATTCGGCTGCTCGGTTCGATCTGGACAAGCGGATATGTCGCAGGCATCCGCTCGGAGCGGGCACGCAGGCGGGGAAAGGAGCAGAAATGAACGAGAACGAACTGCATCTCTGGCTGGAGTTGCTTTCACAGATGACCGAGGAAGAAAAGGCACAGTTTCTTGAACTTTTGAAACAGCTCGCACGGTTGTAATCACAAAAACAGGGGGGACGCAGACCATTGCGCCCCCTGTATTTTGCCCCGGAATTTTCCCCTATTTTTTCCCCTAAGGGCTTTGCATTGCTTTGAACGCCATTGTATGCGATGAAAAGAACGCATTGATTTTCGTATGGGATTTCACATAGTTTCAAGCGATAAAACGAACTTCCATAGTTCAAATCTCTCCTTCCGCGCCAGAACCGGCAATGTTCTTTGAGCATTGCCGGTTTTGCTTTTTAAAATGCGCGTCCCGGCTCCAGGCGGAGCCGGGACGGTTTTTATTTTTTCTCCGGAACCAGGAACATGAACACGAGCGAGCTGAGCAGGAGCAGGTAGGGGTAGAACAGGCACGGGATGATCTGGAAGGCGGTCAGCGTCTCGCCAAGCTCTGCGCAGGCAGAGATGGCCAGCAGCATCTGCGCGCCGTAGGGGATGATGCCCTGGAAGATGCAGGAGAACGTATCGAGCAGCGACGCGCTCTTTCTGGCGCTGATGCCGTATTCCTCACTCATCTGGCGGGCGATGGGGCCGGCCATGACGATAGCGACGGTGTTGTTGGCCGTGGCGATATCCATCGCGCCGACAAGCAGACCGATGCCCAGCTGGCCGCCCTTCTGTCCGTGGAAGATGCGGCGGATGAAGCCCAGCAGCGCTGCAAAGCCGCCGTATTCGCGGATCAGGCCGCACATGGCGGAGACAAGGACCGTGACCATGATCGTCTCGAACATGCCGGATGCGCCGCTGCCCATATTGCCGAGCAGCTCCGTCGGATGTGTCGCGCCGGTGGCGAGCATGATCACCGTACCGGAGGCGATGCCGGTCAGGAGCACGACGAACACGTTGACGCCCGCCACGCCGCCGATGAGGACCAGAATATACGGGATCGTCTGCAGCAGATTATAGTCCGGGATCTGCACCGCGCCGATGTCGCTGTGCAGAGAGAAGACGAGGATCATCGCCAGCGCGGCCAGCGCGGCCGGCAGGGCAATGCGGAAGTTCGTGCGGAATTTATCCTTCATCGCGCAGCCCTGCGTGTTGCAGGCGGCGATGGTCGTGTCGGAGATGAACGACAGATTGTCGCCGAACATCGCGCCGCCCATGACGGAGCCGATGCACAGCGGCAGGCTGAAGCCCGACGCCTTCGCCACAGCGACCGCGATCGGAACGAGCAGCGTGATGGTGCCGCAGGAGGTCCCCATGGCCGTCGAGACAAAGCAGGCAACCACGAACAGAACCGCCACGGCGAAGCGCGCCGGGATGTGCGAGAGCATGAAATATGCGACGCTCTCCGCGCTGCTGCGGCCGACGACGCCGACAAACACGCCCGCGGCCAGAAAGATCAGGATCATCGTCATGATGTTCTTATCGCCGACGCCCCTGGCCATGACCTCCAGCTTCTCGTCGAACGAAAGGCTCCTGTTCTGCAAACAGGCGACCAGGATCGCTGCCAGGAACGCCACGACGATGGGGATGTTGTAAAAGCCCATCTTGATATGCAGTCCGTATTCAAAAACAAGACCAAGCCCCAGATACAGGACCAGAAAGACGCCGATCGGCAGCAGCGCGATCGCGCGTGCGGGTTTCTTTTCCATATGATTCTCTCTCTTCCTAAAAATCTGGCCCTGACTGCAGATGCAGCCGGGGCCTTCGTACATGAACTGCAATATTGTATCGGGTTTCCAGCCTTCCGTCAAGCGAAGCGCCGATTCTTTGGTGATTCTGCATAAAAATACAGTCGGGGTGGATAATGCGGGGCCGATCTACACAGAAAATTAACAGCTTTTTTACAGTTGCGGTCTGTTCAGAGCGGCAGGTTTATGATAAAATAAGAATAATTCTCGAAAAGGAGTGAGCCTTTGTACCAAAAAGAGGTCCTGTTTGAAAAACTGCGGGAGGCCGCGGCCTCCGTTCTGCCGATCAGCCTGATCGTGCTGCTCATCTGCTTTGTCCTCGTGCCGGTCGACACGGGGCTGATGCTCTCGTTCCTGCTTGCGACGGCTATGCTGATCCTCGGCATGGGGCTGTTCACGCTGGGCGCGGAGATGTCCATGAGCAAGATCGGCAACTATATCGGCTCCAAGCTGACAAAATCGCGCAAGCTGTGGCTGATCCTTGCGGTGAGCTTCCTGCTCGGCGTTGCCATCACCGTGGCGGAGCCGGATCTGCAGGTGCTGGCCGCGAACGTGCCGGATATCGACAAGACGGTCCTCATCCTGACGGTCTCCGTCGGCGTCGGCATTTTCCTGATGCTGTGCATGGTGCGTATCCTGTTCGGCATCTCGCTGCGGCTGCTGCTGATCGTGTTTTACGTGCTGGTGTTCCTCGCGGCGTTCCTGTCCGATCAGGGCATCCTCGCCGTGGCGTTTGATTCCGGCGGCGTGACGACGGGGCCGATGACGGTGCCGTTTATCATGGCGCTCGGCGTCGGCGTTGCGTCCATCCGTTCCGACGAAAACGCCAAGGCGGACTCGTTCGGCCTTGTCGGCCTGTGCTCTATCGGGCCGATCGCGTCCGTCCTGCTGCTGGGCGCGATCTACCGGACGCAGCCCGCGCAGGCCGAGACGCAAACGGTCGCTGCGATCACCGATACGGTCCTGCTTGGCCGCGACTATCTGCATGCCATTCCGGAATACCTGAAGGAGGTCACGGTCGCGCTGCTGCCGATCGTTGTCTTCTTCCTGATCTTCCAGTTCGTCTCGCTGCGGCTGCGGAAGCTGCCGTTCCTGCGGGTCATGGTCGGCATTCTGTATACATACCTTGGCCTTGTTCTGTTCCTCACGGGCGTGAACGTCGGTTTCTCGCCGCTGGGCTATGTGCTGGGCGCGGCACTGACGGAGGGGTGGCGCATCTGGCTGCTGATCCCGCTGGCGATGCTCATGGGCTGGTTCATCATCAATGCAGAGCCTGCCGTCCACATCCTCAACAAGCAGGTCGAGGATCTGAGCGCCGGCGCCATTTCGGCCAGGGCGATGGGCATGAGCCTTTCCATCGCGGTCTCGGCTGCGGGCGGGCTTGCCATGTTGCGCGTTATCACCGGGATCCCGATCCTGTATTTCCTCATTCCGGGCTATTTTATCGCGCTGGCCCTGACATTCTTCGTGCCGCGTACGTTTACGGCCATCGCGTTCGACTCCGGCGGCGTCGCCTCCGGCCCACTGACGGCGACGTTCATGCTGCCGTTCGCCATGGGTGCATGTCAGGCGCTGGGCGGAAACGTCATGACAGACGCCTTCGGCCTCGTCGCGCTGGTCGCCATGATGCCGCTCATCACGGTGCAGGTCATGGGCGCGATCTATGTCGTCAAATCCCGCCGGGCCGCAGCCGAGCCTGCGCTGCCGGCGTTCGGCGACAACGAAATCATCGAACTGTGGGAGGCGTGCTGATATGGAGCTGTATTATACCATTGCCGTGACCGACGCGGACCGCGGTGAAGCCATGGGCGCGCTGTACCGCGACGCCGGGCTGCCGATGATCCTCAGCATGCCAGGCCGCGGAACGGCGAAGAGCGAGCATCTGGCCGTCTACGGTCTGGATGCCGCGCCGAAGACCATCATCAGCGCCGTGACCGGTGCGCAGGAGGCCGCGCAGCTGATGAAGGCTGCCAAGCGTCGGCTTTTTATCGACATTCCCGGCAACGGCATCATGCTGACCGTTCCGCTCAAGAGCGTGGCGGGCGGCAGGACCCTTGCCTATCTTACCAACAATCCCAAAACAGGAGGAGCGCCGGATATGGAATTTCAGCACGAACTCATCGTTGTGATCTTGAATGAGGGCTGCGCCGATTACGTCATGGACGCGGCGCGCGAAGCGGGCGCCGGCGGCGGCACGGTGCTGCATGCCAAGGGGACCGGTTCGACGCGCGGCGAAAAGTTCTTCGGCGTGAGCCTTGCCGACGAAAAGGACATGGTCTATATCATCGCCCACGCGGACGAAAAAGCCGCGATCATGCGCGCGATCAGCGAAAAGGCAGGCCCCGGCACCAGGGCCGGCGCGATCTGCTTCTCGCTGCCCATCTCCTCCGTCGCCGGCCTGCGCGAGCGGGAGGAAGGCTGACGCACTGCCCAAACAGCATGTTCTGTTCTTAGCGGCAATACTTCGAACCTGTTTGTAGGGGACGATGCCCACATCGTCCCGCTGTAGAGATTACGTAGTTGCCGTAAGCTTCCGTAAAATCGGTCTGTAGGGGTCGATGTAGGCATCGACCCCTACAGACAAAACGGAAGGTTTTCAGCACAGAATGGACATTGATGTTTCTGATAAATCAAACAGCCGCTGCTTTCATCCGAAAGCAACGGCTGTTTTTATGATCATTTAGTACGCAATGCCCCAGTAGATCATCTTCTTGGCGGGCTTGCCGCAGATCGGGCAAGTTTCGCCGAGATGCTCCTGCTTCAAGGGCATGCAGCGGGAGGACATACCGCCCTCTTCCTTCATCTTCAGCTCGCATTCCAGCTCGCCGCACCACATGGTTTTGATGAAGCCGCCGTGCTCGGCCTGCAGCTTCTTGGCCTCTTCGAGCGAGTGCGCCTCAAAGATGTGGCTGTCGAGGTTCTGTTTGGCCTTTTCATACATGCCCTTCTGCACCAGCTCCAGCTGCTCCTTGACGGCAGCCTCAAGGCCCTCAAGGGCGACGACGGTCTTTTCACCGTCATTGCGGCGGACGAGGACGCACTGACCGGCCTCAATATCGCGCGGGCCGATCTCAACGCGCACGGGCACACCCTTCATCTCATACTGCGCGCACTTCCAGCCCATCGAATTGTCGGAATCGTCCATCTTGACGCGCAGGCCTGCGGCGGCCAGACGGTCGCGCAGCTCGGCTGCCTTTTCCAGAACGCCTGCCTTGTGCATGGCGACGGGCAGGACGATGACCTGCACGGGTGCGATCTTGGGCGGCAGGACGAGGCCGTTGTTGTCGCCGTGTGCCATGATGACGGCGCCGATCATGCGCGTGGTGGAGCCCCAGGAGGTCTGGAACGGATACTGGAGCTTGTTGTCGCGGCCGGTGAAGGTCACGTTGTAGGCGCGGGAGAACTTGTCGCCGAAGTAGTGGCTCGTCGCGCCCTGCAGCGCCTTGTGGTCCTTCATGAGGCACTCGACGGTGTAGGTGGCTTCCGCGCCGGCGAACTTCTCCTTCTCGGTCTTCTGGCCGGGAACGACGGGGATGGCGAGGACGTTCTCAAAGAAATCGGCGTAGCACTTCAGCTGCTGCTCGGTCTCGTGGATGGCCTCCTCGGCGGTCTCGTGGATGGTATGACCCTCCTGCCACCAGAACTCTCTGGAACGCAGGAACGGGCGGGTCGTCTTTTCCCAGCGGATGACGGAACACCACTGATTATAGAGCATCGGCAGCTCACGGTAGGTCTGCAGGACGCGGGACCAGTGGTCGCAGAACATCGTCTCGGACGTCGGGCGGAAGGCCAGACGCTCCTCGAGCTTTTCGCTGCCGCCCATCGTGACCCACGCGACCTCCGGTGCGAAGCCGTTGACCAGCTCGCCCTCTTTCTTGAGCAGGCTCTCGGGGATCAGGACCGGCATGGCCACATTCTCGTGGCCGGTCTTTTTGAACTCGCCGTCCATGATGCGCTGGATGTTCTCCCAGATCGCATAGCCATACGGCCGCAGGATCGTAAAGCCCTTGACCGACGCGTATTCAACCAGCTCCGCCTTGCGGCAGATATCGGTGTACCACTGGGCAAAATCGACCTCCATATCGGTGATCTGCTCCACTTTCTTCTCTTTTGCCATATCCATTCATCCTTTCGGAAGTACTTCAAAATTACTTTTCCAGTCAATGCTATTATTCTATCACACTTGTCAAGCGTCTGTACATAAGATGGAGTGATTGGAGGAGCGTTTGCCATGTCTGTTTTTTGTATTCCGCTCGACGCGGCGACGGAGCAGTTCTATCGCTCCGTCGCCCGTGCAGCCGGTCTGCCGCTGGAGCAGGTGCTGCACGATGCTTTGTTTAAGCTCGCGGGGGAGCTGTCGCTCGAGGCGCTGGCCCGCAGCAATTCCGGCACGAAATAAGGTTGTATTTTGCATATTTCTCTGCTATAGTTATACTGAAAGAATTTCGGGATTTTTTCAGTATAAGAAACCGGAGGAATACATCATGAAATCGATTCGTGATTTGTATAAAGTAGGAAAAGGCCCGTCCAGTTCGCATACCATGGGGCCGGAGCGCGCCGCAAAAATCTTCAAGCAGGAAAATCCGGACGCGGACCGGTACGAGGTCACGCTCTACGGCTCGCTGTCGCTGACCGGCGTCGGCCACGGCACGGACCGCGTGCTGTCTGAGGTCCTGTCTCCCACGCCGGCGGAGATTATCTTCTCCGACAAGAACCCGGACGATCTCAGGCACCCGAACACCATGGACTTCGCCGCGTTCAAGGACGGCGCGCAGACGGCCGGCATGCGCGTGGAGTCCATCGGCGGCGGCGATATCGTCATCGAGGGCCGCGAGGCGCAGGGCACCGACGAGACCTATCCGGAAAACTCCTTCGCGGAGATCGCCCAGTACTGTAAGTGGCGCTACATCTCCCTGCGTGAGTATGTGGAACTGAACGAGGGCGCGGAGATCTGGTCGTTTCTGGAGGAGATCTGGAGCACCATGCGCGCCGAGGTCGAAGCGGGACTGGAGGCGACCGGCGTTCTGCCGGGCGGATTGAACGTGCAGCGCAAGGCAAAATACCTGTATGACCGCCAGCATTCGCAGGAGATCCCGCAGGTGCGCGAGCTGCAGCTGGTCTGCGCCTACGCCTTTGCCGCCGCCGAGCAGAACGCGGACAACGGCACCATCGTCACCGCGCCGACCTGCGGCAGCTGCGGTGTTCTGCCGGCCGTGCTCATGTACCTGCAGGGCAAATACCATTATTCCGATCTGCGCATGGCGCACGCGCTGGGCGTGGCCGGCATCATCGGCAATCTCATCCGGCGCAACGCGTCCATTTCCGGCGCCGAATGCGGCTGTCAGGCGGAGATCGGCTCGGCCTGTTCCATGGCGGCGGCCGCCATGTGCGAGCTGATGGAGTTCCCGATCGAGCAGATCGAGTACGCCGCCGAGATCGCCATGGAGCACCATCTGGGCCTCACCTGCGACCCCATCTGCGGTCTTGTGCAGATCCCCTGCATCGAACGCAACGCCGTCGCCGCCAAGCGCGCCATCGACTCTGCAAATCTGGCGCACATGCTGGTCGGTACAAGAACGATCTCCTTTGATATGGTCGTGCGAACGATGTATGAGACCGGCATCAGCATGAACCGCGCCTTCCGCGAGACGAGCGAGGGCGGCCTCGCCCGGCTCTACAGCCGCCGCGCCGGCTCGACCGTCCCGGCTGCACCGACAGCAAAGTAAAAAAAGTGACCGTCCGGCAGAATGCGGGTGCAGACCCACAGCCCGCCGGACGGTTTTCTGCCGGAAACAGAATCACAGCATTTCATGCGGTGAGGAAGGAGAATATATCGGACAGATTGGCATTCAGTGCGATCCCCCCTGCCGAGCGCAGCGGGACAGGACGCCTGGCCCTAGTTGATGCAGACATAGACAGCATTCGGGTTCTCTGCTGTCATCTGCCAGAAGGGATATTTGATAATGGCCGGGGTATTATAGCCGACACCAAGTTCCAGAGACAGAAGCTTCTGACCCTTACGGGCGCGGAGAAAATCGCTGTACCGCTCTGCACTGGAACAGGCCGTAGCCGCCCTGCGTATAGAACAGCCGCTTTTTGCCAAAGCCCGCCTTCTGGAAGCAGTGGTCCACATTGGTGGTCAGCACAAAATAGTCCTTGTCTTTTACCAGCGCCAGAAACGCTTCATACACCGGCCTGAGCGCGTCCTGATAGCGGTTGACCCAGATGCTGCTTTCCCGCAAGCCCTACGCGCCGCTCAGGTCGCTCCTCAGCGTTGCCCTATCCTGCGCATAGGTAAAGCATGATTATTGTAAGTTACCGTTGGGTGCGAGTCAAGAACTGCTGCAATGTTTGTAAGAGTTACTTCCGGGCACTTTTTTGCAAGATTAACTTCAGCCCGACCGCCCATCCAACCGGAATTTAGTTTTTCTATTGAGGAAGGAGTTGGAGATATGGCTACCACTACGAATTTCAGCGTCCGTATGGACAGCGATATTAAAAAGCAGTGTGAAGCTCTGTATGGCGAATGGGGTGTCAACCTGACCACCGCTATCAATGTCTTTCTTCGTCAATCGCTCCGTGTCGGCGGTTTTCCTTTTGATGTTCGCATGAAACAACCGAACAAGGAGACCATGGCGGCGATGTTGGAAGCAGAGCGCATTGCCCGTGATCCGTCTGTGAAGCGCTACTCTGATGTCGAGGAAGCGTTGAGGGCGTTAAAGGAATGAGCAAGCATTTAGACATCATTTGGACGAACCAGTTCAAGAAGGACTATAGGGACAGCATGAGGGACAGTAGCCCCCTTGCTTTCAGTGACGGGGACATATTCCGCAGATGCTGGTTCGGCATGACCGTGCAATCACGGTTTTTTCGATACGGAAAACTGCCACTTCCGCACCTCCTTCCTGTGAAAATATAAAGTGTTGATTTTGAGCGGTTTATCTGTCTGTACGCCTCCGTTGCCTTCCACATGGGAAAATATCCACGCCCTGTTCAGAACGCAAGCCACAGAGAGATAATCCGCAGGTTTGCTGCTCTTTTTGATACATTTGCGGCTTCCGTCAAGGTATAAAGAAAGCCGTGGATTTGTTTTGAAATCTACGGCTGCTCCATAATGAAGAAGTATGAAATTGAAAAAGGTGCTGACTGCCCAGCTGCGGCAGATGGAGGAGAGCGGCCTTCTTACCCGCACGGTCTACCCCGAGGTGCCGCCCCACGTAGACTACACGCTGATGGAACTGGGCTGCAGTCTCAAGCCCATTCTCGACGCCATGTGGACATGGGGGGAAACCTGCAAGCAGAAGCAGGCGTGAACGCCTGCTGTAAAACACAATACGGTGCGGATGCCCGGAAGTGATCCTCCGGGCATCCGCTTTTTATACAAAAAGGGCCGCAGCGGTAAGCTGCGGCCCTGCATCTGCGAGGCGTCTCAGGGCGTTTCTGCCCAGTATTTCTGTGCATAGCTCCAGAAGTGCTTCATATTATCATGCATGGCATGCTTCCGGCGGCGGATAAGTGCCGTTGTGCTGATGATTTTTTCGTGCAGATGCACGATCTTCAGATGTTCTGACGGGGTGCGGATTGCGATTTTCTCCATAGAGAAGGCGATAAACTGATCGTTCTGCATCATATCGATCAACGCAGTTCGCCCACCGATCGTGAAATATGGGTTCGGTGTAAATCCGCCTTTCAGGCAGGCGGCTTCACAGAGATTGTAGAAGTCGGTCCCTTTCATGGGAAACGCGATTTTTTCATTCTGCAGCTGTGCAGCGGAAACGGTGTCGTATTGTGCAAGCCGGTGCCCGAGTGGGACAAGTATGATCAGTTCATCCTGAACAAGCGGGATCACATCATACTGATCCATATCCAGAAAGTCAATCCGGGTAATAGCGCAGTCATACTCACCGCGGCGAAGACTGTCATATACAAAGGTACTCTCCGAAAGCTCGATGATGGACAGAGCAATTCCGGGATATGCGGATTTGAAGCCGGAAAAGAAGGAAGCAAGGGAATACGGATGGATGACCGGAATCGATGAGACCCGGACCAAACCGGTATGCGCGGCGCTGAACTGCTGAAGGGAGGCGCGCATGCTGTAGTAGTTGAGCTCAAAGTCCTTTGCGTATTTGAAAAAAAACTGTCCGGCGTCAGTCAGGACCAAATTCCGCTTGCTGCGGGTAAACAGCTCAACGCCCAGCTCTCTTTCGAGCGCCATGATTTTCTTTGAAAAGGAGGATTGTGAAATATTGTTATCTGCAGCCGCAACTGTAAAATTGCCGACATCGACTGCGGAGATAAAATATCGGATCTGCGTGGTATCCATAGATAATGCCTCCAGAATCAGGTGATAATCTGCCGGTGCAGACAGGAACCTGCTGCACCGGTATCTGCTACAGCAAATTGCGTATATTGAAACAGATTACAGTTATTATAAGGTATCGGGCGAAATGTGTCAAATAAAAACAAACGGCGTACGCAGTGCGGGTTCGATTCCAAATCAAAATTGGCTGATTCAACATTCGAATTGCTCTGCCTGAGAAGACGCTTTATACTTTTACATATACAGCGGAAGCTGTAACTATCGAATAAGGAGCGGATATACCATGAAAAAAATGTATGGCGTTAATACACCCTTGAGTTGTCCGATGAAAGAAAATGGAGCAGTTGATCATGACGGACTTGCATCGTTGAGCGATTTTCTGGCGGGCAAGGGCATTCACGGCCTGTACGTCAACGGCTCTACCGGCGAAATGTGCTATCTGAGCACGCAGGAGCGGAAAGAAGTGCTTGAGACCGTGATCAAGGCCAATGCCGGCAGATCGCAGGTTTTCGCAATGGTCGGCTCTCTGACGACGCAGGAGACGGTCGAACTGGCACAGCATGCCGAAAAAGTCGGTGCAGACGGAATTGGCGTTGTGACCCCGTTCTACTACAAGCTGGATGACGAAGAGCTTCTGGGCCATTTCAAGGCGGTGTCCGAGAGCGTTTCCTCGGATTTCCCCATCTATCTGTACGGAATCCCGCAGCTCGCTGTGAATGATATCACCCCGGCTCTGGCCGAACGTGTGGCTGAGGCCTGCCCGAATGTGGTCGGCATCAAGTACAGCTACCCGGATATGCCGCGTCTGCTGAAGTTCATGAACGTCCATGACGGCACGTTCTCCGTGCTTGCCGGCCCGGATGATCTGTTCTTTGCTACGCTCTGCTCCGGCGGCGACGGCACGATCTCCGGCAACTCGAACGTGATCCCCGAGCTGTATCTTGCCATCTATGATGCATTCAAGAAGGGCGATTATGAGACCGGCCGCAAGCTGCAGGCCCGTGTCAATCTGATCATTGACTATCTTTCCGGTCCGAACAACATGTCCAGATACAAGGTCGGCCTGAAGTACCGCGGCGTGATCAAGTGCGCAGCCATGCGCAAGCCGCTGCGCAGCATCTCGGAAGAGAGCGAAAAGGAACTCATCGAGGCGCTTGAGCGTCTGCGCTATCTCGACACGAACGTCTGATCATAGATTATTTTCATAATGTATGCCGGCCCCGATATGAAACCGTATCGGGGCCGCGCAAAAACTTTTCCAGGAGGGTAACATGAAGGCACTGGTTTACACCGGAAGCAGGCAGGTTCAGGTCCGGGACGTTCCCATTCCGGAGCCTGAAGAGGGCTATGTCCGCATTCGTGTCCGTTATTGCGGCGTCTGCGGTTCCGATGTTTCGATTTATATGGGAATGCATCCCCGCGCGCAGGCACCGCTTGTGCTTGGACACGAGATTATCGGATACGTGGACAAAAAGAATACGGATAAGGGCGACTATGAAATAGGTGACCGTGTCGCACTCTGGCCTAATATCCCGTGCGAAGAATGTCTCTTCTGCAAGAGCGGAACACCGCATGTGTGCAAGAACCTCAGAATTATCGGAATCGACCGGGACGGCGGCATGGCTGAATATGTCATCTGCCGGTGGGACCGGATCTACAAGCTCGATCCGTCTGTCTCCGACCGTGCGGCTGCTGTTGTGGAGCCGCTTGCAGTCGGCGTCCGGAGCGTGCATCAGGCCGATTTCCGGACACTGTCCACTGCGACGGTGATCGGGGCAGGTCCGATCGGCTTTACGACGGCGATCATGCTGAAAGCAGCCGGTGCCTCCAGGATTATTATCTCCGACCACTCGGAAGAGCGGCTGAAGCGCTGCCGGGAGCTTGGCTTTGAAGCAGTCAACGCGTCGCAGACGACAGTTTCCAACTATGTGATGGAACAGACGGACGGAAACGGCACGGACTATGTATTTGAATGCAGCGGCTCTGCAAAGGGCATGCTGGAGATGAGCATCGCCTGCAAGATCGGCGGGACGATCTGCCTGGTGAGCGTTCCCAAGCAGCTCCGCGAGGTCAACCTCCGTGATGTCAATTTCCGCGAACAGACGATCCGCGGCTCTCGCGGACATACCCAGGCGGAGTTCCAGCAGGCCGTTCAGTACTTGCCCGCCGTGCAGAAGGATCTGGAGAAAACGGTATCCCAGATTATTCCGCTGGAGCAGGCGGACGGCGTTTTTGACCTGCTTGCAGACCCGGACACGATGACAATCAAGGTTCTTATTGACTGCATGAAATAAATGGAGGTGCACTCTTCTATGTATCGTGTACTTGTATCAGCTACAAATTATTCGAAGTACTGCGCAAGAGGAAAGCAGTATCTTCTTGAAAATGGATTCCAGGTCGATGAGACAAAGAACGACCGTCCGTATACCCAGCAGGAGCTTCTGGATATGATCGCCGATTATGACGCTGCAATCGTCGGCTGTGACAGCTGGGGCGAGGAAGTTCTTTCCAAAGCACACAAGCTGAAGGCAATTGCCAGATTCGGCGTCGGCATCGACAATCTGGATCTCGAAGCGGCAAAGCGGCATGGCGTCCATGTGACATATTGCCCGGGGATCAACAGCAACTCTGTCTCTGAGCATGCGATCATGCTGATGCTTGCGATGGAACGCTATCTTCCGCGGCTGAATGAAACGACCAGACAGGGCATGTGGGAGCGCGTGATGGTCCATGAGATCAACGCGTGCACCATCGGCCTGCTCGGCTTCGGGAACATCGCCCGGAAGGTGGCTGAAAAGCTGCAGCCGTTCCATCCCGCAAAGATCCTTGCGTATGACGCATATCCCAACTATGAAGAGGCCGAGCGTCTACATGTCACCATGTGTGATCTGGAGACGGTCCTCAGCGAGAGCGACATTGTGTCGATCCATGTCCCGTCCATTCCCGAGACGCACCATCTGATCTGCGACAAGACGCTTGCGCAGATGAAGCCGGGGGCATATCTCATCAATACGGCCCGCGGACCGATCGTGGACGAAGAGGCTGCTGCACGGGCACTGGCAAGCGGCCGGCTCGGTGCCATGGCCAGCGACGTGTTCGAGAGCGACCCTGTCAGAATGGACAATCCGCTTCTCGCCCAGAAAAACTTTATCTGCACCCCGCATACGGCGGCCGAGTCCTATGAAGTGTACGACAAGGTCGGCTATATGACGGCAGAAGCTGTTGTTGACATTCTGAACAACAGAACGCCGGTCAATCAGCTGGTGTAACGGAGCAGAACGGAAAAACCAGAGACCGGATAATCAGGAGCCCCTCTGATGCAGCAGGCATCAGAGGGGCGTTGCGCATACCCGGTGCGGCAGATCTGTCCCGGAAATGGCGCGTGTTTGCGCAGAAAACACGGCGCACCGCGGGATTTGCTGTCCATATCCACCAAAACTTGCATTGATATTTTGTAAATATGCACAATGCAGACGTAGAATTCAAAAGAGGAATAGTGCAATTCGCAAAAAGAATTGTTCTTTCGGCACAGCACCGGTAAAATAATATCCAAGGACACAGCGTGTAGCGTGTTTGAACAGGGAGTATGGTAAGTCAATAAAAAAGAAAAGGAGCGAAACCAGATGAAAAAAATTATTTGTTTGATTCTTGCAGCGCTGATGCTTTTTGCCGCCCTGACCGGCTGCAGCAAAAAGGTGGAAGACGCTACTCCGGCGACCGACGCTGAAGCCCCGGCACAGACAAGCCAGGACAGCACGGAAACCGCTGAGGGCGAAACCAAGAAGTACAACGTAACTCTCCATGTGGTAGGCGTTGACAACGTCGTTTCCACGACGTTTATGCAGTATGCCGACGAGCTCGAAGAACTGTACGGTATCACCATTGATTTCCAGCAGTTCAGCAACGAGCAGTCCTCCAACAAGATCGCAGTCAGCATGGCGGCCGGCGGCTCGGACATCGACGTCATGATGATCCGCCCGCTCGACGGAACGCTTCTTTATTCCCAGAACGGCTGGCTGGAGAACCTGCAGCCCTACATCGACGCAGATCCGTCCGTGGAATATGATGACTTCATGACTGCCTGCGCAGATGTCTGCACGGATGCGGATGGCGATACGGTCTGCCTGCCTGTTATGACAGAATCCGGCGTTATCTTCTACAACAAGACCCTGTTCGAGAAGGCTGGCATTACGAAGACCCCGGAAACCTGGGAAGAGCTGTATGAGACGGCTGTCAAGCTGAATGACCCGGCAAACGACATCTGTGGCTTTGCATGCCGTGGTTCCGGCAACCCCGCCGTTACCCAGTTCTCCGCTGTGATCCGTTCCTTCGGCGGCGACTTCTTCGATGAGAACAAGAATGCAACGATCAACACCCCGGAAGCGATCGAGGCTTTCCAGTTCTACGGCAAGCTTCTGCGTGATGCCGGCCCGGCAGGCGTTCTGAACATGGGCTGGATCGAGACTTGGAACCTCTTCACACAGGGCAAGTGCGCGATGCGTCTTGACGCCAACACGAACCTTGGCTCCTGGAACGACGACGATTCTGTGATTTCTCTGGACGAGGTTGGCTTCTTCGACGTGCCGACCGGCCCGAACGGCGACTACGGCAACTATTACATCACTTCTTGGGCGCTGGCTATCAGCTCCGGCTCTCCGAACAAGGAGGCTGCATGGCAGTTTGTCAAGTGGGCTTCCAGCAAGGAAATGCAGATCCGTGCACAGCAGAACGGCAACTCCGGCGCCCGTCTGTCCTGCTGGGCAGAGGACTACCTGCCCTGGCCGCAGGAGGCTCAGGAGATCGCAGCAATCGCCGGCAACAAGAGCTACGGCACTGACCGTCCGTACTGCATCAACGTTTCCGAGGCGCGTGACCTGATCGGCGAAGTCATCGTGGCTGCAATTGAGGGCACCGATGATGCGTCCCTGCAGAAGCTGGCAGATGAGAAGAACGCACAGTTCCAGGCGCTTCTGGACAGCGAAAAGCAGTAAGCACAGTCCTGAGAACTAGACAGATTTAACGTAGCTTATCCAACGCATCTTCGCAGGAGCTGCGCGGATGCGTTGGATATTCTTTTATTATCACAGAAAGGAGACACAAGGATTGAGCAGACTCTCAAAATGGTTTGACCGGAATCTAAAATGGGTCTTTACACTGCCAACGCTGATTTTTGTTATACTGATGGTCGGATTCCCTATCATTTATACGTTGGTGGTCAGCTTTACCTCCTGGCGCATGTCCGCAACGAGCACAATGGAGTTCATCGGACTGAAGAACTACCTCTCCGTGCTGGGCGGCGGCAGATTTACAGACGCGATTGTCCGGACGTTTGAATATTCGGCGATCTGCCTTTGCGTGGAAATGGTTTTCGGAACGGCGATTGCGCTGTTCCTGAACAGAGATTTTAAAGGAAAGAGCCTTGTAAAGACTGCATTCCTTCTGCCGATGGTTGCGACTCCCGTGGCGGTCGGCATGATCTGGAAACTGATGTATGACCCGAGCATCGGCATTTTCAACTATATCATCAAGGCCCTGGGCGGCACGCGGATCGATTTCCTGGGTGACGGCAAGATCGCACTGTTTTCACTGATGGCTGTTGATATCTGGCAGTGGACTCCGTTCGTTATGCTGATCATGCTGGCCGGCCTGACCGCAATCCCCAGCGAGCCGCTGGAGGCTGCGTGCGTGGACGGCGCAAGCAAGTGGCAGGTGTTGTGGAAGGTCCAGATGCCGCTGCTGCGGCCCACGATCTTTACTGCTGTGCTGCTGCGTCTAATCGACGTCCTGAAGACGTTCGATATCATGTACTCGATGACGCAGGGCGGCCCCGGCTTTGACACGGAAACCATGAACATCCTCTCCTTCCGGGAGGCGTTTGAGTTTATGAACTTCGGGTCGGCCTGTTCGATGCTGATCGTCTTCTTTGTGATCGTTATGGCGATCGCTGCGATTACGATCAAAGTAAAAAGTAAGATGGAGGTGGAACTGTAATGGCGGGCGTCAGACATAAGCTGCTCAAGCAGATTCTTTTTTACGTTGTTGTCGTGCTGCTGCTGTGCGTCACACTGTTCCCCCTGCTTTGGATGCTGCTCGCATCGTTCAAGAGAAACGGCGACCTTCTGAACGTGGCGAAAATGTTCTCGTTTACGCCTACGCTGAAGAACTATACCAACGTCTTCGTAAAATATGATTTTATCCAGCCGATTAAGAACAGCCTGATTATCAGTCTGGTCTCGACGGGCCTGGCCATGCTGCTCGGCCTGCCGGCCGCGTATGCAATCGGGCGGGCAAAGATGCACGTATCCTCCGGCATTATCCTGATGATACGAATCGTCCCGGCCGTATCGTTCCTGGTGCCGTGGTTCCTGCTGTTCTCAAAGCTGCATCTGACGGGAACCTATCTGTCTCTGATCATCTGCCATCTGATCGTTTCCCTGCCGACGGTCATCTGGATCATGATACCGTATTTTGAAACGATCCCGAAGGAGCTGGAAGAGTCAGCCTATATCGACGGGTGCAACAAGCTGGGCGCATTCAACAGGATTCTCCTGCCGCTTGCAGTTCCCGGCATCCTGACATCCGCAATTTTGTCTTTCGTCTTTTCTTGGAACAACTTCATGTTTGCACTGATCCTCTGCTCGACAAAGACGATGACGCTGCCCATGGCAATTTATCAGTTCATTTCGTATTCGAATGTTGACTGGGGCGGAATTATGGCGGCCTCTGTTGTCATTACGCTCCCGATCATCATCATTTCTCTGTTCTTACAGCGGTACGTCGTTGCCGGACTGACAGGCGGCGCTGTAAAGGGATAAAAGGAGTCTGAAACGATGAAAAAGAAAATCTTAGCAACTGTCCCCCTGTTCTCCATGCGCTGCGCGCAGGCAAAGAAAATGCTGGAAGACGCCGGCCTCGAGGTCATCGAATACAAGGGTGATCTTGTCATGACGACAGAGGAGATCCGTGCAGTCGGTAGCGATATCGTCGGTGCAATCATCGGCTGTGACGAATGGAACGATGAAGTTTTCGACGCCTGCCCGCAGCTGAAGGTCATTGCGCGGTTTGGTATCGGCTATGAAAATATCGATCTGGACGCGGCAACCAGGCATGGGGTAAAGGTCTGCAATGTCCGCGGTGTCAACTGTGACTCAGTCGGTGAGGCAACCATCATGTTCGTACTGGCTTGCCTGCGCAACCTCGTAACGCTGACCGATACGACGAAAGAGGGACAGTGGATGCGCTATACGGGGCATACGCTGAAGGGAAAGACATATGGCCTGGTAGGCTTTGGCGCAGTCGCACGGTATGTTGCAAAGCTGCTGACCAGCTTTGATGTGGCAAAGATCTATGCATATGACCTGTATCCCAACATGGCAGAAGCGGAGCGTCTGGGCGTAACCATGACGGATCTGGACACGATTGTCCGTGAGTGCGATGTAATCTCCCTGCATGTTCCGTGCACGCCGGAGACGACCGGCCTGTTCAACGAAGAAATGTTCAGGAAGATGAAGAAGGATACGGTATTCGTAAATGTTGCGCGCGGCCCCATCGTTGACACGCAGGCGCTCTGCAAGGCGCTGAACGAGGGCTGGATCGCGGCTGCGGCGCTCGATGTCTTTGCGGTCGAGCCGGTCGAGAAGGATTCTCCGATCCTTACAGCCAAGAATCTGATCTGCATGCCGCATCAGGCAGCGGATACCTATGAGACATTTGACGCAGTCGGACAATTCGATGCGAAAATCGTTCTGGATGTTCTGCAGGGGATCCGCCCGCAGAATGAGCTGAACTGAATCACACAAAGCGGCAGCGATACGCTGCCGCTTGCCGATGGAGAGGTGCTTACTATGAAACGGTCTGAAATCAATCAAATCATTCGTGAAGCGGAGCAGTTCCTGCAGGCGCATCAGTACATTCTTCCTGAGTTTGCATACTGGACGCCGAAAGACTGGGCAAAGAAGGGCACAGAGTGCACGGAAATCCGGGAAAATATGCTTGGCTGGGATATCACCGATTATGGAATGGGGGATTTCTCAAAGATCGGCCTGCTGCTGGTCACGGTCAGAAACGGAAACCAGAAAAACCCGGAAAAATATCCGAAGCCCTATGCGGAAAAGATCATGATTGTCCGTGAGGAACAGGTAACGCCCATGCACTATCACTGGAGCAAGATGGAGGACATCATCAACCGCGGCGGCGGACAGCTTGACATTCAGCTGTACGAATCCAAAAACGGCAATGAGCTCGATCAGGAGCGTGAAATCTGTGTGAGCATGGACGGCGTGAAGAAGATTGTTCCGGCAGGCGGCATTGTTACGCTGCTGCCCGGCTCTTCCATCACGCTGACACCGGGCCTGTATCATCGCTTCTGGGGCAAGCCCGGCCACGGCACCGTACTGGTTGGCGAGGTCTCCATGTGCAACGATGACAATACGGACAACAGCTTCTACGACAATGTGGGCCGCTTCCCGAAGATTGAAGAGGATGAGCCGCCCTATCGGCTGCTCTGCAACGAATACCCGGCAGTAGAATAAGAACCATTGACGCCCGGCCGGAGTGCAGATGCTGCGCACCGACCGGGCGTGACAGCAATAGAGGAGGCAGAACGGACTATGGCGATACTGCAGATCAAGCTTACATCGCAGGCACTTTCGACGAAAACAGATGTTGTCGTGATTCTCCCGACGAAAAGTCTTCCGGAGATGCAGCGTATCCCCAATTACGGCTTCTATCAGGACGGGATGGTGTACCAGGTTCTCTATCTGTACCACGGAACGACCGGCGACTGCTTCGACTGGATCCGCTTTTCCATGCTGGAGAAGTATGCGCAGGACCACTGCCTTGCGGTCGTGCTTCCGAGTGTACAGAACAGCAATGTCCATAATATCCCGGATGGCTGCGCGTATTTTGACTATGTAGCGGAAGAACTGCCACGCATGATTTCGTGGATGCTCCCGGTCTCCAGACGGCGTGCGGATACCTTTATCGGGGGAATCAGCATGGGCGGCGCGGCGGCGTTCAAGCTTGCCATGGACCGGCCGGACAGATTTGCGGCAGCGGCCTGCCTTTCGCCTGCCTTTTTTATTCCGGAGCTGATCGAATCCGGCCAGCAGACGCCCTGGAGTGCGGCATATGCGCCGGGAGAAACGCTGAAAGGAACGGCAGAGGATCCATATTGGCAGGCAAAGAGCATCATGGACCGGAAGATTGAATATCCGGAGCTGTATCTTTGCTGCGGAACGGAGGACGAACTCTGCCTTGCTGGCACCAGACAGTTCCACAGCTATCTGGAGCAGATCGGAATGCACAGCACCTATCATGAGCAGGCCGGCGTGCACGACTGGGAGTTCTGGAACGATGAACTGAAGCGGATTCTGGCATGGTTGCCGCTGCAGAATGGGCTTGTGCACGCAGAAATGCTCGGCTCTGTGTGAGATGGACCGTACTGCATACGGAACCGAAAACCGAAAATGAATCGCGCGCTCCGGCCGACAGACCGGAGCACCTGTAAGATGGAAGCAGACACTCACAAAAGTGTGAAGTGACCCCAAAAAGTTAGACAATATTTTGAAGTAAAAATTGTTCAAGCAGCCGAAAGGGCTTGTTGTCTGTGAATTGCAGGCGGCAAGCCCTTCAGTTTTGCCTTGATCCTGCGGTTGTTGTAGTAATCCAGATATTCAACGAGTTCCTGCTTGAAGTGCTCCATGGACTGAAATTCTTGCAGATATAGCAGCTCACTTTTGAGCAGCCCAAAGAAGTTTTCTATCACAGCATTGTCCAGACAGGTCCCTTTCCGGCTCATGCTCTGCCGAATGCCCTTCTCTCGGAGCATCCGTTGATACTGTTTACCCCCACATTTCTGTGAGGGCCACGATCAGGCCCTCGCGGGTGCCGTCTGCGTTGTAGATGCTCATGAGGCTGATTTCTTCATGGGTAAATGGGTTGTTTTTCATATCAAAGCTCTCTTTCCGCGCTCCGTTTGGGCGCTGTTTTGTTTTTCGTCTGCTCCGGCGTCCTTTCCCTGAGCTTTTCCAGCACGGAGGGCTTCTTCTGTTCGCGGTGGGAGGCCGCAGCCAGCTCCGTCAGGGAAATGGAAAAGCCCGCCTTGACCTGCGCCTCCAAATCGGCCACGGTGGACTGCTTGGGGCCGTTGTTGATGATGCCGTCGATCATGCCGTAGTCGTCCTCCAGCAGCATCTCCGCGTTTTTGAGATAATTCTCCGGCTTGAGGAAATTGGGAAGCTCCCGGAAGCCGATGCTGTCAACGTAATGACAGGATACTACGCCGTTTTGCTTTAGGGCAACGATGTCGCTGACCGACAGGCTGTGTCCCTTGAAATCCGCAGGGTGATCCACGTTGAACCGCTGATAAATCATATCCAGATTGGTTCTGGCATTCCCATAATCCATAAACCCTCCGGTGTAGATCGCGTCGTAGCCGCTGCGCTCCGGTGTGACGCCCTTGCTCTGCAAGTAGTCATAGTTCATGAAGCGGTACTCTGCCTTCCATTGTCAGTATACAGGTAAATCTGCGTCCCTACAATGGAGAGGTCACTTCATATTATCTATTCTCTCAAATCTCAATATCCGCAGATCGTGATGTCCCCGCTTTTTCGAAAGCGGGGACATTTTTTCTTCTCCGATACTTAAAAAACAGCAGAGAAATGTCCGTTGTATAGTAGAGGGCTTTTTGAAAATATCGCGCAGCTTTTTCCGGACAAAAGGCGAAAACATGTCCGTGTGTTATATGGAAGGAAAATTTTTCGCGCCACCCCCTAATTTGCAGAAATTTTGTCCGTTGTAAAGTGAGAGGGAACCACTCGCGAGGCAGAACCGTGACACGCCGCATCATTTTGTCCGTTGGAAAGTTGAAAGGGCAATTTGGAGCAGCGCACAAGGCTTGTCTCGCCGTCCTCAAAACTTTTTTGAGAAATCTGGGACAAAACCGCGATCTGATTCACTTAGCTAAGTAGAGGGGGGATCAGGGGCAGAAGAAGTTTTTTGAAAGAGGGTGCCAAGTTTTTGAGGAAAAATGTCCGTTGTAAAGTGAAGGGCAACCAAGCGACAATTCCCTCGTTCTCAAAATTTTATTTTCGCCACTATCAAGTTTTTGAGGAAAAATGTCCGTTGTATTGTGAAAGGAGTGTTTTATCATGCCGGATCGCACGCGACCCATCCGCAAGGAAATCTGCCTGAACGAGCAGGAACTGAATCTCATCCAGCACAAAATGCGCCAGTTGGGGACGCACAACTTCGGCGCTTACGCCCGCAAGATGCTGATTGACGGCTACATCATCAAGGTTGATTACACCGAGCAGAAAAAGTTAGCTGCCGCCGTCAGCAGAGTCGCCTCGAACATCAACCAGATTTGCCGCCGCATCAACAGCACCGGGCGCTGCTACGAGGACGACGTTGCCGAGCTGAAAGCGCGGCAAAAGGATGAACTATAACGATATGTTCTGCCCTGGAAAGGAAGTGATGCATCATCTTTTACAAACTGACTACCCCGCTGCCGCCGTTCATTCCCTTGCCGCGCTTCATAGTGGCTGGAGAATATTCCGTCAATGCAAAGCTGCTCTATGGGCTGCTCCTCAGCCGAACCCAGCTTTCCCAACGCTCCGGGTGGGCAGACGAGAACGGCAATGTATATGTGATTTATCCCATCCGGCAGATGGCAGATGATCTGAACCGGAGCGAGCGGACAGTCAAAAACGCTTTGAACGAATTGGAAAATGCGGGACTGCTCCTGCGCGTCCGTCAGGGCTGAAATCGGGCAAATCGTCTATTCTTGCAAGTGCCGGATGAGGTGCAGGTTTCTTCCCGTCCAGCGGGCAAAACTTGCCCCATAGAGGTGCAGAATTCTTCCTCTTGCATAGTGCAGGATTTGCCCCCTAATAAGAATAATAGGAAAGAGAAAGACAGGAGTGAAAATAAGGAGAGGGAATCCCTCCGCCGCTTTGGTGAATTTCAGAATGTGTTTCTTTCTGAGGGTGAGCTGGCATCTCTGCAATCTGATTTTCCAAATCGCTATGTGGAATATATCGACCGTCTGTCGGTCTATATGGCCTCCAACGGGAGACACTACGCCAATCACTACGCCACCTTGCGGAAATGGCTGAACGAGGACATCCGAAGCGGGAATACAAAAACCTATACCGCCGAGGACTATGGTGAAGGAGAATGCCTATGAATATGAATCCGATAGTGGATGCTTTGCTGAAAAGCGCTGACACGCCGAGCCAAGCCTCCAGTGATTACATCAACCCCGCCGACGGGCTGAAATACTGCGGCAAGTGTCATACCCCGAAAGAAGCATTTTTTCCTGAAAATCTGCGCAGGAATGGGATGGACAAGCACCCTGCGCTTTGCAAATGTGCTGCAAAAGCAAGGGCAGAAAAAGAATCAGAAGAGAAGAAAGAACAGCACAGAAGAAACATAACGATGCTCCAAGCAGAAGCGTTCCGGGATATTCCCGCTGCGCTCTGGCGGTTTGATGCCGTCCCCGTGATGACCGCACAGCTTTCTAAGGCGAAACAGTATGTTGAGAACTGGGACAGCTTCAAACGCGATGAAATCGGGCTTCTCCTGTTTGGGGATGTCGGCACCGGCAAAACCTATGCGGCTGGCTGCATTGCCAACGCTTTGATTGACAAGGAGGTTTCGGTTCTTATGGTTGGGGTGTCCGATGTGGTCAACCGGATGCAAGGCAATTTCGGCGCAGACCGTGACAGCTACATGACATCTCTCATGCGTCCGGAACTGCTGATACTGGACGATCTGGGCGCGGAACGAAATACAAGCTTCGGCAAAGAGCGCGTTTTTGATGTCATCAACCGCAGGCGGCTGACCGGCAAGCCCATGATCATCACCACGAATATCCCAATCGTCACGATGCAAAAGGCTGCCAGTCTGGATGAGCGCCGGATCTACGACCGCATTTTGGAAGTTTGCGTTCCCATCCGCTTCGACGGGGAAAATTTCCGCAGGGGCAACGCCAAGCACAATTTAGAAAAAGCGGCGCAGCTTCTGCGGGAGTAAACAATTCGGGCAAAGGAGAACAACATGGAAGATAAAATCAGCACCGTCCCCATCCACCTCAAAATGACGCTGACCGCCAGAGAAGCGGCAGAATACAGCAACATCGGCATCAACAAGATCGACAGTATGCTCCGCAGCCCCAACTGCCCCTTCGTCTTGTTCGTCGGGGCAAAAAAGCTGGTCAAGCGCCGGGAGTTTGAACAGTACATCAGCCGCACAATGGCAATTTGAAGGTAAGTTCACTATTGAGAAAAGAAAGCCCTTGTGCTACAATTATAAAATGCATAGGGGCTTCTTCTCATAGTGGGAAAGGAGCTTCCGAATGGGTAAAAGTTTACGAGGCAAAGAATGCGGCAAGGGTATCTGCCAGAGAAAGGACGGTTTATATAGCGCAAGATTTGTAAGCAGCGAAGGAAAGCGTCAGGTCAAGTGCTTTTCCTCACTTCCGGAAGCCCGGAACTGGCTGGAAGATGCAAAGTATGCAGACCGTCATGAGGATGTGTTTGCTCCGCCGGATATGACGGTAACAGAATGGTTTGAGTTCTGGATCAGCCACATCGTGGGAGACTTAGCGCCGAACACAAAGAGAAATTACCGGGAGCGGTATGAGTACAATGTAAAGCCCGTGATTGGTAAGATGCGGCTCACAGATGTCAAGCCGATGCACTGCAAGATGGTTTTCAACCAAATGGAAGCATCGTATGCCGGTTCAACGATCCGCCAGACATATATTGCTATGGGAACGATGTTTCGGGCTGCTGTGATGAACGACATGATCCGGAAGCACCCGATGGACGGCGTTCGCTTTACCAAGCCCGTCCGCGCTGTGGACGACATCAAATGTCTTACAACGGATGAGCAGCAGAAATTTATGGAGGCAGCCAAACGCTCCCATAACTATGCGCAGTATGCCCTGATTTTAGAAACAGGGATGCGGACAGGTGAAGTGATCGGGCTGACATGGGATGCCATCGACTGGAAAGCAAGAACTCTTACGGTAAATAAGACGCTGGAGTTTCGGCATAAACAGAAGGTGTGGCGCGCAGGTCCTCCCAAAACGCAGCAGAGCTATCGCACCATCCCGCTGACAGATCGGGCCTATGAAATTCTGAAAGAAATCAAGGATAAGCGCCCTTGGCAAAAGGAATCTCCGCTGCTCTCGCAAACACTGGAATATATCGACCGGCGAACGGGGGCAATCTCCCGGCTGGTCATGCGTGATCTTGTCTTTATCAACTGGCGTACCGGGGAACCGGCGAAAAACAGTTCCTATGATACCCACCTTTACAAGCTATGCGACGAAGCAGGAATTGAAAAATTCTGTATGCACGCTTTGCGCCACACCTATGCAACGCGTGCAATCGAAAGCGGGATGCATCCGAAGGTGCTGCAAAAACTGCTCGGTCATGCCAGCATCAAAACGACGATGGATCGGTATGTTCATGTGACGAATGATTCCATGTCAAAAGCCGTATTACAATTTGAAAAAATGCAGCAAAACCAAAATGGTACAGTAATGGTACAGTAAGCGCCGTTCAAGTGCCGAAAACCCTTGAAAAATAAGGAGATAGAGAAAACTATGAAATTAGGTATCGTCGAAAGCGAGCCTGTTTCTATAATTCTCCGCAAACGCGCAAATGCCGATAAAGCTTGATAGGACAGGCATTTTCGGATGAAGTCAAAACATAAAAGTTCCTATTTCCCTACGCATCCCCACGCAGAAATGGCGTAAAAATGGCGTAGAGGAACCGGCGATGCGCAGTTGCGAAAATCGCCTGCTGCAACATTACTAAGAATATTCAAGCTGCCCTGCGCACAAGCAGGGCAGCTTTTTTATCCGCACACCGGCGCAGAGAACTACAAGGCGTTTCACTTCGCACTCGGCTGAGCCGCAGCGTCCGGCGCGAAATATTTCCGCCACGGGAAGCGGTCACAGAACGTCCAGTGCTTTTCATAAAACGCGGAGAATCGTCCGATGACATATGCTTGTCCTTTTATACTTACTACATTATAATGATAGTAAAACAGCATGGCGGCGTCCTCCCGTGGGCCGCCATGCCTTTAACTGCTGGGAATGACAGAAA
>CAKTTB010000005.1 GCA_934613505.1 uncultured Oscillospiraceae bacterium
CTCATGGGCGAGCTGGAGCCGGACGAGGGCAGCGTCAAATGGGGCCAGACCGTCACGACCAGCTATCTGCCGAAGGACAACACCGAATATTTTGAGGGCCACAGCGAATCTCTCGTCGACTGGATCCGGCAGTATTCCGCCAAGAAGGACGACGTGTACCTGCGCGGCTTCCTCGGCCGGATGCTCTTCTCCGGCGAAGAGGTGTTCAAGCCCGTGAACGTGCTCTCCGGCGGCGAGAAAGTACGGTGCATGCTCTCCCGCATGATGCTCTCGGGCGCGAATGTGCTGCTTCTCGACCAACCGACGAACCACCTTGACATGGAAGCCATTCAGGCCGTCAACAAGGGCTTGTGCGCCTTCCCGGGCAACATCCTGCTTGCGTCGCACGACCACGAGTTGCTGCAGACCACCTGTAACCGCGTCATCGAGTTCCAGCCCGACGGCACGATCGTCGACCGGCTCAGCTCCTATGACGACTATGTGGCGTGGAAGCTGGCAAAGGAATCGAACTAAAGGAGAACCCTATGGAAATTTCCTATCAGGATATCAACAGCAAAACCGTCGACCGCTGGGTCGAGGAGGGCTGGGAATGGGGCAAGCCCATTTCGCATGCGGAATACGAAAACGCAAAAAACGGCGCGTGGGACGTGAAGCTGACCCCGGTCAAATTTGTCCCGCACGCGTGGTTTGGAGATCTGAAAGGCAAGCGCGTTTTGGGTCTGGCCTCTGGCGGCGGGCAGCAGATGCCCATTTTTGCCGCGCTGGGTGCAGAATGCACGGTGCTGGATTACTCGGAAAAGCAGCTGGAATCAGAGCGCATGGTTGCGCAGCGCGAGGGCTATGACATTACCATCGTCCGCGCGGACATGACGAAGCGCCTGCCGTTCGACGAGAACAGCTTTGATCTCATCTTCCATCCCGTCTCCAACTGCTATGTCTACGCCGTCCTGCCGATCTGGTGCGAGTGCGCGCGGATCCTGAAGCCCGGCGGACGGCTGCTCGCCGGGCTGGACAACGGGCTGAACTTTGCCTTTGACGAGGATGAGACGAAGATCATCAACACCCTGCCCTTCAACCCGCTCGAGGATGAGGAGCAGATGCGGCAGCTGCAGAAGGAAAATTGCGGCGTACAGTTCTCCCACACCGCGCACGAACAGCTGACCGGCCAGCTCAAGGCCGGACTGCAGCTGCTGGACCTCTACGAGGACACCAACGGCTACGGCCCGCTGCATGAGCATAACATCCCGACCTATTGGGCGACGCTGGCGCGGAAGGCGTAAAACCTAAGGAGCCACCCGGCAGAAGGCTGATAGTCTTCTGCAAATTTGCGACTGCGGTCCAGCATTTTCTTTTGCTTCTCCAAAAGAAAACGCTGGCAAAAGAAAAAGAGCCCGGAGGGATTTCGATTTCCCTCCGGACCTCCTTGAACCGACCAAGAAAACCGCTTCGGTTTTCTTGGGTCTTTCCCGCGTGGATTGGCAGATATGCGCCAAAAATTTCTTTCAAGCACCCACTTGTCTCTCCCTTTGGGAGAGGTGGCTGCGCGCAGCGAAGACGGAGAGGGTAGACCGTGACCGCGAAGGCCCTCTCAGTCGCCTGCGGCGACAGCTCTCCCAGAGGGAGAGCCAAGGGGCCAATGCGAATACGTACCATCCAGCAAATTTTGATGGCACCTTCTGAAACGCACTGCAGTACAAGCCCCGTACCCCAAGCACTCTTTTCTCCCCATTCTTTTCCGGCAAGGCGGAAAAGAATGGGTCGCCGAAGGCGCGGCAGAAACGGCCTTACCGGAACGAGCCGCCGCTATTCGCGACGTCTCTTTTCCTATAAGGCCGTTTCTTCCTTTCCAAACCGCAAGCCAGGCTTGCGGTTTGGGCTTTCTATTCCGGATTCTGCTCCAGATACTCCTCCAGAATTTTTGCCGCGCAGTAGACCATCTCCGGACAGGGGCGCTTTTTGTAGTAGCCGTCTGTCCGCGGTTCGGGCGGCTGGGGTTTGAAATCGGGGTCAAGGCCGAGCAGCTGGCGGCAGATGATGGAGCCGTTCTGCGCTTCAAATTCGCCTGCCAGCTGCCGCAGCGTCTCGTAGCTGCGCGTCTTTGCCGCGCGGTCTGTCGGGTCGGCAGGGCCGCGGAGCAGACCGTAGGCCATAAGCATCCCGCTCACCGCGCCGCAGACATCGCGCATCCCGGCCATGCCGCCGCCAAAGCCGGAGGACAGCTTCATTGCGGTCTCCCGGTCCATTTTTTCCTCCGCAAATGCCAGCAGCACCGCCTGCGCGCAGTTGCAGCCCGCAAAAAACAGTTCTCTTGCCCGTTCTGCCTTTGTCATATCGTGTCCTCCCGTATCGTCTCGGGGCTGATGACGCGCCCCGCGTATTGCGGATAGTCCTGTAAGAAGCGGTCGATGATCGCAGGCTCGCCCCAGTAGTGCATGGGGTAGACGGTCTTTGCCTGCGTGGTCTTCAGAAAATACAGGATCCCGTCGGCCGCATGCGCCTCCTGCCGCGAATCCAGCGGCACGCAAGCGATGTCGATGGGGATGCCCGCCAGCTTGTCGATCTCATGGCGGTAATTGCCGCGCATCTGACGGTTTTCCTGCTCCGGCTCGCCGTCCCACGTCCAGTCGTTCAGATCGCCCGCGTGGTAGACCGTCCCTTCTGCCGTCTGCAGCAGAAATGCGACGCCGCTGTCGGTCGACCGGAGCGTTCGCAGCTGCGCGCCGCCCGGAAGTTCATACGTCTGGTCTGCGCGGACGGATAAGACCTCCGTCTGCGGCGGATACTTCCGCGCCCGGATATCCCGTGCAAGGACGGCCAGCGGGACCTCCCAGCCAAGCGCCCGCAGCGCCGCAGGCGTATCCGGGCTATAGTGATCCGGATGCGCGTGGCTGGCAAGCATCAAAATGCGTTCGCCCGGCTCCGGCTGTGGGAGCCGGCCCTTTTCATAGTCAAAAAGATAGCACATTTCCTGCGTGCGCACAAAAAAGCCGCTGTGGCCGATATACGTTATCTGCATGCGTCCTCCTGCTTCTCATACCGCTTTTCCAGACGGAACCGCCGGCCGCCGCACCGGCGGCAGCGGATCCCGCCGCGCTGTTCCTCCAGCGCCTGCACAACGGCCCCGCGCCTAAAATAGCGCGATTCAGCGCCGCACTGCAGGCACGTCACCACATACACCCCGCGCACGGCGGTCACGCGCCGCCGGTTTTCCTCCGCGGCTGCGCACTGCGGCGCAAGGCGGTCGGCTGGACAGCCGATCCTGCGGCAGACGGCGCGCCAGACCTCGTCGTGTCCATGGCGGTGGCCGGTCAGAAGCGCCGCGGCGGCATGGGCGTATTCGTGGCGGGCAGTATCCCAGAAGGCCTGCTCCTCCGACCGCAGGAACTCCGCCAGCCGAATGGTCTGCGGTTTATTCTTGTAAAAGGTGCAGACCCCGTACTGACGCGTCATGCGCTTGGAAAACTCCAAGCCGACGCCGCTCGTGTCAATGCCCAGCATCGCGTCGAGCCGCCGGTATTCCTGCCGCACCTGTTCAAGCGTCCACATCCGCATCCCTCATTTCAGGTTCCATGATACCACGGCAGGCGGGATTTTTCCATCTTTTCTTTTTGCGTGGATACCGGTATACTGTAGGCAGAACGAAAAAAGGCGGTCTTTGCATGATTTCACGGCTGTATCTCGAGATCACTACCTGCTGCAATCTTTCGTGCAGCTTCTGCCCCGGCACCAGGCGGCCGGCGGCGTTTCTTTCCCCGGAGCAGTTCCGGGTTTTAGCGCAGAAGCTGCGCCCCTATGGGCAGTATCTGTATCTGCACGTCATGGGCGAGCCACTGCTGCATCCGCATCTGCCGCAGCTGCTTGCGATCTGCCGGGAGCTGGACTTCCGCGCCAATCTGACCACCAACGGGACGCTGCTGCCAAAAAAACAGGCGCAGCTGCTCGCCGCGCCTGCTCTGCGGAAGGTCTCGATCAGCCTGCACAGTTTTGAAGCCAATGCGGCTGGGGATTTTTCCGCGTATCTGTCCGGCTGCACGGACTTTGCCGCCGCCGCGAAAAAAGCCGGGATCCTGTCCGATTTCCGGCTGTGGAATCTGGACGGGGCCGCGACGCGCGGCCTGCACGAGCAGAATGACGCCATCCTTGCCCATCTGCACCGGGTTTTTCCCGGCGCGTGGCAGAAAAACACCTGGGGCTGGCGGCTGGAGGACAGGATCTTTCTCAGCTACGGCGAGCGCTTTGACTGGCCGGATGAAAGCGCGCTTGACCACGGCGCCGCCGGGCGCTGCCGCGCGCTTTCCGACCAGCTCGCGGTTCTGTGCGACGGGACGGTCGTCCCGTGCTGTCTCGACCACGAGGGGACGCTCGCGCTCGGCAATCTGTTTACGCAGGAGCTAAGCGACATTCTCGCGTCCCCGCGTGCCTGCCGCATGCGGGAAGGCTTTGCGTGCGGGGAACGCACCGAGCCGCTCTGCCGCCGCTGCGGCTATTCCGAGCGCTTTTAGTCCTCCCGGAAGAATAAAAACCCGCGTTTCAGCGAATCCGCCAGTGCAAACTGGCGGATCTGTGTTTCTTCCGGCCCTTCAAACCGGATGCCGACCAGTCCGCCGCTCTGCGAGACGATCTGCCCGCGGCCGTATTTTTTGTGCCAGATGCTCTGGCCGGGTGCAGCGGACAGCGCAGAATCGTCCGCGGGCTTCTCTTCCGGGCGATTCCGGACCGTCCGGTCGCGCTCGGTGAGCATCTGGCCGATCGTCATAAGTGCCTGCGCGCCGTCTGCGAACTGCACGAGCATCCGCTCGCCGCATTGCGCCAGAATGCGCCCTTCGCCGCTTGTTTGATGAAAATACCGCCTTCCGCAGGCATTTTCCGGGATGAGCGCGTCAAGATCGTCCGCATCCGGCCGCGCCTGCGGCGCGAGCGTCTGAATCTCGCGCACAAATTGGGACGGAGCCTCCGGGTAATCGAACAGGTACAGCTCTTCCTTCGCCCGCGTCATGGCGACGTAGAACAGCCGCCGGTCCTCTTCATATTCCCGCCGGGTCTGTTCGTCCGCGTCCGTCCCGTCCGGCCGTGCGGGAAGAATGCCGTCCTGCACGTCGAGAAGGTAGACCCGGTCGTATTCCAGCCCCTTGCTGGAATGGATGGTCGAGAGTGTCAGCGCCGCGCCCGGCGCATCCTCGTGCGTCCGGACGGCCTGCCGCAATGTCTGCAGGCGCTCCAGAAACGCCTGCGGCGTCGGCACCTGCTCGGCCAGCATGCTTAAAATGGAGAATTTCCCCGGATCGAGCCGCCGCTCCGCCACGAACCGTCCGTAGCCCATCGGCCCCCAGATCGTGCGGATCAGCTCCTTCCCCGGCACCTCCGGCAGGGCGGCCAGCTGCGTCTGCAGCTGCGCCGCGGCCTCCCGGCACATGGACGGCAATCCACTCTGTGCAAGCAGGCACGCAAGCTCCGGCGTGCCGCTCCTTCGGCTCTGCTCGCAGGCCTCCAGCGCCGCCTCCTTGGAGATCATCGCGCCGAGCTTATAATAGATCCGCAGAAAGGCCTCCGTATCGTCCGGCGCGTAGCTAAAGGCGATGATATCCGTCACGTCGCACACGATCCGGTGCGAGAAAAACGTATCGTCATAGCTCCGGCAGCGGTACGGCACGCCGCTGCGCAGCAAAAGGTCGATCAGCGGGAGCGCACTGTCGTTGTTGCGGTAGAGAACGGCAAACGGCGCGTCCGCCTGCTTTGCCAGCGCGAACAGATACTGCAGCTGCGCCTGCCGCGAGGCCGTATGCACCAGCTGCACCGGCAGCCCGGAGCCGCGCGCGGGGCGTATCGTCTTGGGATAGCGGCTGCGGCTGCGCGCGATGAAGCCGCCTGCGGCGTACAGAATTTCGCGGGTAGAGCGGTAATTGTCCTCCATCAATAAAACCTTCGCGCCGGGGTACGTCTTTTCAAACGCCAGAAGCGCATCCGGATACGCGGCGCGGAAGCCGTAGATGCTTTGATCCTCGTCGCCGACCATAAAGAGGTTCCCGCTCTTTTTTGCCAGCAGCTCGATGATCGCGTGCTGCACGCGGGAGGTGTCCTGCGACTCATCCACGCACAGATATGGATACTGCGTCTGGAACTGCAGCAGGATGTCCGGGTGCCTGCGCAGAATGGCCAGCGCATAGGCCATCTGGTCGTCATAGTCCATCTGCCGCGCCGCGCGCAGCTCGGCGCAGTAGCGCGCATACAGGCCGCCGAAGTCCGGAATGCCAAGATCCGCGTCCCGGATCTCCTCCTGCGTCAGCATCATGTTCTTGCAGTAGGTGATGGCCGTGCGGATCTCGCGGATGGTGGCGTCGGTCGGATATTCGCCGGTCTTTTCGTGATAGATCCGGCTCACGAGCGCGGCCAGCTCCGCCGCGTTTTCCTGCAGGGAAAAGGACGTGCTGCGGCCGCGGCTGTAGGCCTCGATGATCTTGGCCGATAGGCCGTTGATCGTCCGGAACTGCGGCGTATGCCCCTCCAGCTCCGGAAACTGCGCCAGAAACCGCGCGCGCATCTCGCGCGTGGCAGCGACGGTGTACGTCATGGTCAGAATGCGCTCCGGCTCGATGCCGCAGCAAAGTGCCATATAGCCAAGGCGCGTGACAAGGACCGTCGTCTTGCCGCTGCCCGGCACGGCCAGCAGCAAAACCGGCCCTTCCGTCCGGCAGACGGCCGCCCGCTGCTGCGCGCTGAAGTGCGGCATATAGCGGGCGGTAAATTCCTCCGGCGTCATACGCGCAGCTCCAGCACCACCGGGCAGTGGTCGCTGCCGAAGACATCCGCGCGGATCTCAGACGCGGCCACCTGCGGCAGGAGGCGTTCGGAGACGATAAAATAGTCGATGCGCCAGCCCGCGTTCTTCTCCCGCGCGTGGAAGCGGTAGCTCCACCATGAGTACGCACCCTCCAGCCCCGGATGCAGGCGGCGGAACGTGTCGGCAAAGCCGGACGAGAGAAGCTGCGTCATCTTTTCCCGCTCCTCATCGGAAAAGCCGGCGTTTTGGCGGTTCGTTTTCGGATTTTTGAGGTCGATCTCCTCATGCGCCACGTTGAGATCGCCGCAGTAGACGACGGGCTTTTTCGCGTCCAGCTCCATGAGATACGCGCGCAGCGCATCCTCCCACTGCATGCGGTACGGCAGGCGCTTCAGTCCGTCCTGCGAGTTTGGCGTATAGCAGCAGACAAGATAGAACGCGGGATATTCCGCCGTGATGAGCCGTCCCTCGTGGTCGTGTTCCTCCTGCCCCAGCCCATAGCGGACGCTGATCGGCGGCGTCTTCGTCAGGATTGCTGTGCCGGAATAGCCCTTTTTCTCCGCGGAATAAAAATACCGCTCGTAGCCGTCCAGCGCAAACTGCGCCTGCTCCGGCTGGAGCTTGGTCTCCTGCAGGCAGATGATATCCGCATCCTCCTGCGCGCAGTACTCCAGAAATCCCTTGCCAAGGCAGGCCCGCAGGCCGTTGACGTTCCATGATACAAGCTTCATTGTACCCTCCATACATGAAAAAGTCTTCCCGCGTGAGGGGGAAGACTTTGTTTTTTTGCAGCGATCTCCGCGCCTTATTCCTCCGTGTCGTCTGTCTCCGGCAGCTGCATGCCGTCAAAGGCATTCTGCGCGTCGTCGAAGATCACCTGCACATCGGCAAGCGCGTCCTGCAGGCGGGAAAGGCCCGTCGACAGGTCGGCGGTCAGCGCGGCGATCTCCTCGCCGGAGTCGAGGTAGCGGCCGCGGGCGTCCTCGCAGAGGTTTGACAGCTGGGCATAGATGCGTCTGGCGCGGACGGCGGCATTACGCTCGGCCTGCTCGGCGCGGCGGTAGGCTGCAAGCTCCTGTTCCGTTACAGACGGGGCATCCTGCGCCGGCTCCTCCGGCTGCACGTCCGGCTCTGCTTCCGCTTCCGGCTGCGGGGCGCTTTCCGCCTGCTTGAGCTGCTCGGCAAGCTCCGCGCCCTCCTGCGCGAGGGTGTTCAGCTGCTCGCTGAGGGATTCATTTTCCTCTTTTGCCTGCCGCAGCTCCTCGCTGCGGGCTTCGGCCTCGTTCTTCGCCTGCTGCAGCTGTGCCTGCAGCTCCTCGAGCTGGGTCTGCAGACCGGCGTTTTCACCTGCCAGCCGGTCGCGCTCGTCGGTCAGCTTGCGCAGGGCCTTCTGGTGCTCAATGGATGCGGATTCGATATAGTTGACGACGTCGGTGCGGTTGAAGCCGCTGACGGCGGTACGAAATTTGGAAAAGTCGGCCATGCACAGGTCCTCCTGCTTCCTGATTTTTTCACAGTATACCACGAAAACTGCCGGAAAACAACCGCAAATGTCGCGCTCTGCCGGGCGTTCAGGGAATTTAACTTTTTGTTCACAGGTTCATCTCTATGATTGCGCGCAGGAAAAAAGACTGATATAATAAGATGAAATTGAATGACAGTGAGGAACCGCATATGGAATATAACAAGCCGATCGCCGACATGCGTCCCGGCGACGATGTAGAGGGCTTTTACGTTTTGAAGGACGCGCTGCTCAAGACCACAGCCGCGGGCAAGCCGTTTTTGTCCGGCGTGCTGGCCGACCGCACGGGCGTGATCGATCTCAAGGTCTGGGACTACAGCGGCCCCGTCGGCGCAGGCAGCGGCGATACCGGCCGCGTCGTCAAGATCCGCGGGCAGGTGTCGGAGTTCAAGGGTTCTCCGCAGCTGACCGCCGGGCGCATCCGCATGGCGCAGGAAGGAGACCAGTATGACGTCTCCGCTCTTGTCCCAGTCGCGCCCATCGACCCGGACGAGCGGCTGCAGGAAATTGACCGTCTGATCGATTCCATGCAGGACGCGGATTACCGCGCCGTCGCGCGCACCATGCTGCAGCGGCACCTGGCCGCCTTCCGCTCCATCCCGGCGGCCAAGAGCGTGCACCACAGCTTCCTGTCCGGCCTGCTCATGCACACATCCAACATGCTGAAGATCGCGGATTTTCTCGCCGGGCTTTACGCGGACATCATTGACCGCAGCCTGCTTCTGACCGGCACGCTCCTGCACGACTTTGCCAAGGAGCAGGAGTTCTGCTTCTCCGGGCTTGGCATGGTGACGGACTATTCGCTCTCCGGCCAGCTGGTCGGTCATCTGGTCATGGGCGCGCAGGAGGCGGCGCAGTGCGCGCAGGAGCTTGGCATTCCCGAGGAAAAGAGTCTTCTGCTGCAGCACATGATCCTCTCGCATCACGGCGAGCCGGAGTTCGGCGCGGCCGTCCGTCCGCAGTGCGCGGAGGCGGAGCTTCTGTCCGAGATCGACCTCATCGACAGCCGCATGGAGATCTACGCCGAGGCGCTGCAGGACCTGCCCGCCGGTTCGTTCAGCAACCGGATCTTCGCACTGGACAAGAAAATTTACCGCCATAGCTGAATATACAAATATCCGCCGGGAAATTCCGGACTTTTTGTGATACGATCGGGCGGAATTTGTGCTATATTATAGATATAATTAGATATAATGAACTGGGAGGTATTTCACATGCTCCATCCGTTACAATCGATGATCCAGTCCCGCCAGAGCGGCGCGAAGGTCGGCATTCCGTCCTACTGCAGCGCAAACGAGCTTGTGCTGGAGACTGCGCTTGCGCGCGCGAAGGCCTCCGGCCAGCCAGTCCTGATCGAGGCCACTGCCAATCAGGTCAACCAGTACGGCGGCTATACCGGCATGCATCCGGCTGATTTCTATCAGTTCGTCATGAAGCTCGCCGCCGCGGCCGGCGTGCCTGCGCAGCAGATCATTCTCGCCGGCGACCATCTTGGCCCCCTGACCTGGCAGGATCTGCCCGAGAAGGAAGCCATGGCCCGCGCAGAGGAGCTGGTCTATGAATTTGCAAAGGCCGGCTTTACGAAGATCCATCTGGACACCAGCATGAAGCTGCAGGACGATCCGGAAGGCGCGCTCTCCACCAAAACCGTCGCCCGCCGCGGCGCGTTCCTCTACAAGGCTGCCATGCGCGGCTATCAGGAGCACCTGGCAGAAGCACCCGGCGCCATGCGTCCGGTCTTCATCATCGGCAGCGAAGTGCCCATCCCCGGCGGCTCGCAGGAGGTCGAGGATTCTCTGGCCGTGACCAAGCCCGCCGCCTTCCGCGAGACGATCGAGGCCTATCAGGAGGCGTTCGCCGAGGCCGGGATCTCGGACGGCTGGAAGGACATCATCGCTGTCGTCGTGCAGCCGGGCGTGGAGTTCGGCGACGATCAGGTCTTCTTCTACGACCACGACAAGGCGCAGGAGCTCTGCGCCGTCCTCAAGGACTACCCCGGCCTTTGCTTCGAGGGCCACTCCACCGACTATCAGAGCGCAGCCTGCCTGCGTGCCATGGTCGAGGACGGCATCGCCATTCTCAAGGTCGGCCCGGCGCTCACCTTCGGCCTGCGCGAAGCGCTCTACAGCCTGAGCTTCATGGAAAAGGAGCTTGTCCCCGAGCAGCAGCAGGCGCACTTCATCGAGACGCTTGAGCAGGTCATGCTGGCCAACCCCGGCAACTGGAAAAAGCACTATCATGGCGACGAGCATCAGCTCGCGCTGGCCCGCAAGTACAGCTTCTCCGACCGCTGCCGCTACTACATCGGCCAGCCGGAGGTCGTCGCCGCAATCGACAAGCTGTTCGCCAACCTGCGCGAATACCCGATCCCGATGAACATGCTGCACCAGTACATGCCGCTGAGCTACAAAAAGGTCCGCGACCACGAGATCCTGCTCGACCCGAAGGCGCTCGCCATGGATGGCATTGCAGCCTTTATGGAAGATTACGAATACGCAGCCAGATAAAAACAACGTCGCGCGGCCATATGGCCGCGCGATTTTTATGCAGATATGGAAACCCCGCAGAGAACCTCGGTTCTCTGCGGGGTCTGCTTTTTACTTGTCGAAGCTTTCCACGATACTCAGCGCGGAAGCGGTGTTGATGCCGAAGCGTTCCACGCCCATGTCGAGCAGCGCGTCAAACTCTTCCCGCGTGCGGATGCCGCCGGCAGCCTTGACCTTGATGCGGCCCTGCGTCGCCTGCTTGATCTTGCGGATGCGCTCGATGTTGGCGTCGCCGGGGACCCAGCCGGTGCCGGTCTTGATGAAGTCCGCACCGGAGTCGATGACCATCTCGCAGGCGCGCAGCATTTCTTCGTCTGTCAGGCAGTTGATCTCAAGGATGACCTTCGTCTTGACATAGTCCGGCGCTACGGCCAGAACAGCGGCCAGCTCCCTGGCGACGTAGTCATATTCCTTGTTCTTGAACTTGCCGACGTTCATGACGATGTCCATTTCCTGCACGCCGTCCTTGACCAGCTCCTGCGCTTCGAGCACCTTGACCTCTGTCTTGTGTGCACCGCCCGGGAAGCCGACCGGTGCGCCGACGTAGATCTCCGGCTCGTCCTTCAGCAGCTCCGCGACCTGCTTCGTCCAGCAGGGCAGCGAATGCACGTTGATAAACTGATACTTCTTTGCAATTTCAACGACATCCTGAATGTCCTTCAGGGTGTGCTGCGTTCTGACGGCGCTGATATCGATCAGTCTTGCCGCATCACGTGATGTCATAGAAAAATCCTCCTTGCTCTTGCATCTATCCCACAGGCCACAGTTTTCCCGCGGCCGGGTCATTACTGCTCTGCCGCGCGGCGCTGTGCCTCCTGCAGAATGGCTTCCGAAGTACGCACGCCGAGGCCGAACCGGTCGCAGCCGGAACTGTACATGGCCAGAAGCGTGTCCAGATCGCGCACGCCGCCGGCGGCCTTGATGAGGGCCGCATCGCCGATCGTGCCGCGGATCAGCTCGATGGTATGCACCGTCGTGGGCTTGGGGCCCCAGCCGGTGCCGGTCTTGACATAGGTCACGCCTGCCTTGACGACAAGCTCGCTTGCACGGCAGATCTCCTCATCCGTCAGATAGGCGATCTCCAGAATAGCCTTGACCGGGACGCCGGGGACCGCATGGATGACGGCCTCGATATCCTTCTGCACATAGTCGTACAGGCCGGACTTGAACGCGCCAATGTTCATGACCATGTCGATCTCCTTGCAGCCCATCTCGACGAGGCGGGACGCCTCGGCCGCCTTGGCCTCGGGGAACGTTGCGCCGGACGGGAAGCCGACCACGCCCGTGACGACCGCCGGCGTGCCCTTCAGACCCTCCAGCGTGCGCTCGGTGCTCCACGGCATCGGCGCGGCGCAGACGCAGCTGTACTGCCGCACGATCCGGATCATTTCATCCACTTCATGCAGATCGGCATCCGCCTTGACGGCGCTGACGTCGACAACATCGCCGATCTTCTTCAGGTTCAGTTCTCTTGCCATTGCGGTTCCTCCTGTCATCTGATCAGAAAATATGCTTCAGATCCTCCGGGGTATCGATCACGCCGATCTCAAACTCAAACGTCCGGACCTCGCCCGGCTGGATCATTTCCAGCTCGCCGCGCTTTCTGACGACGTCGCGGCCCTCGGGGATGGCGTTGGCAGGCTCCAGACCGACGACATAGTCGCCCTCGCCCATCATCTTCCACTGGCCGAACTTCGAGAACTGGCTGCGGTTGAACTTGACGTAGGTGCCGAGCTTCAGCTCCTGATTGTAGAGACTGGCGAACGATTCGTCGCCCTGCACCTTCGGGATATCGTGGTAGAAGACCTGTTCGTTATAGTCGTGCGTCGGCTTCTGGAACTCGGCATGCGTCGGCACGTCGCCTTCGGCGTCGCGCGCAACGACCTTGACGCCGTCCGGCTCGATGAGAACGGTGTTCTCCGAGACGATCGGATAGCCGAAGTTGCAGTGGTAAAGCAGCATGAACGGCTGCTCGTCAAAGCCCATGTTTTCAATGTGGTCGGTAATTTTGACGCTGCGGGAACCCATCTTCGTCTCGATGGTGCGGTTCAGGACGAGGTTCTCATGGAACATGCTGCTCTCGACCACCTGGCCGCGGATACGGATGATATAGTCGTCGCCGTCCCAGAATTTCTCGACGCAGACGTCCTTGGCCGGGATGTTGCTGATGCGGCCGTGCAGGCCAAGCTCTTCGCCGTTATCCACGCAGGGCGCGCCGAAATAGGTCAGGCCGCAGGTGGTGAGCAGGCCGCAGAAGAAGTTCCGCAGGAAGCCGAAGCCGTCCTTTTCGAAGTACGCCGGATGGCCGACGCCGGCCTTGCTGACAAAGCTCAGCGCCTTGCCCTGATAGCTGGCCCACGAAATGTCCATGCCGCGGGTCGGCAGGACCGTAAATTCCAGACCGCTGCCGGTCTTGACGTCGATGGTGCGTACACCGTCGGACTTACCGGCCGTCATAACGCCCTCGCGCGCGTCTGCGATCTGCGAAACGTCGCCGACATACTGCAGCAGCTCGCGCTTGGTCAGTTCCTTGCCATAAAGCTTCATTGTTTTGCCTCTTTCTTCTCAGTTCTCCGGCGATTCCGGAAGCTGCGTCAGCATGTCGCCGATGTCGCAGAAATCGTCGGTCACGCGGTTATAGACCTTCATCAGCTCGTCATAGTAGGCGGCGTGTGCCGGAATCGGCTTCGCGCAGCTGACGACCTCGTGCAGAGCGTCAATGCGGTCAAAGTTCTCCCACAGACCAACACCGACAGCTGCGCAGGCGGCAGCACCGAGGGCGGCGGCCTGCTGGTCGATGTTGGACTTGATGACGTTGGTCTTGTAGATATCCGCATAGATCTGACGCCACAGCTCGCTCTTGGAGCCGCCGCCGACCAGCAGCATCTCGTTGCCGATCGTCGTCATGCCCTTCAGGGCGTCGAGGCAGGAGCGCAGGCCCATGGTGATGCCCTCCATCGTCGCGCGGATGACATCGGCGCGGGTATGGATGAGGTCGAGACCCACATAGCCGCCGCGGAGGTTGTAGCTCTTGTTCATCGGCATGCCGCCGCCAAGACTCGGATTGAAGATCAGGCGGTTCGCACCGATGGGCGATTTGGCGGCTTCCGCCGTCATGAGGTCATACTCGTCGACGCCCTTGGCCTTGGCTTCGTCCAGGAACTCGCGGCCCAGCTGATCGCGGAACCAGCGGAACGCGGTGCCGCCGGCCGTCACGCACAGCGCGGAGGCAAACTGGCCGGGGACGACGTGCGCGAACACGTACGGGCGGACCTTGCTCTCAAGCAGCGGTTCGTCGGACGAAACGGCAATCCACGAGGAGGAGCCGAGGGAGTTATAGACGCGGCCGTTCTTATAGGCCTTGGCGCCCAGCGCCATGCAGGAGTTGTCGACGCCGCCGGCAACGACCGCGACGTTGGAGCCGAGGCCGAGCTTCTGTGCGATCTCGGGCTTGATGGTGCCGATGACCTGCGTGGAGGGAACGACCTCCGGGAAGATCTCGCGCGGCAGCTGCATGGCTTCGATCAGTTCGTCGCTGTAGCACCATCTGCGCAGATCCCACACGCCGCAGCCGGAGGCATACGACGGATCGGTGCAGAGTCTGCCGGTCAGCAGGTAGTTGATATAGTCCTTGGTGCCGATGACCTTGTCGATCTGCCTGTACATCTCAGGCTCGTTGTCACGGTACCACATGATCTTGAATGCGGTATAGAAGGCGGCGGTGAAGCCGTTGCCGGTCAGGTTATACCAGCGGGTCTCGTCATAGTGGCTGAAAAACTCCGCCGACTGCTTTTCCGCGCGGCCGTCGGACCAGATCGGCGTACTCTGGCGAAGCAGCTCGCCATTCTTGCCGATCGGCACTGCGCCGAGGCTGTGGCCGGAAATGCCGCACGCGACGATGTCGTCCTTATCGACGCCGGTCTTCTGCATCAGCCGCTGCGTGCTCTCCACAACGGCGTTCCACCAGTCAGACGGCTTCTGCTCGTGCCAGCCGTGGTTCGGATAGGTCGTGTTATAGGAATGGAAATCGGACGCCAGGCAATGTCCCTCTGCGTCATAAAGGGATGCTTTGTTTCCGCCCGTGCCGAGATCCCATGCGATGATCTTTTTCCCCATGTGCGTGTACCCCTTTCTGCCGTATGGCTTACTGCTCGAGATAAAGCTCGCCGCGTGCCGCGCGCGCTTCGGCTTCCTTCAGGATGGCCTCGGAGGCTCTCGTGCCGCAGCGGACAACGCCGATGGCCATCATGGCCAGGCAGTCGTCGAGCGTGCGGACACCGCCGGCAGCCTTGACCTTCATGCCGTCGGCATGGTCGACCATGATCTGCAGGTCGTGCATCGTAGCGCCGCCGCCGGCATAGCCGGTGGACGTCTTGATGAAGTCGCAGCCGGCAGCCTTGGCAATGGCACAGGCCTTGACGATCTGATCGTCGGTCAGATAGAAGTTTTCAAAGATGACCTTCAGCAGCGCGCCGCCCTCATGCGCCGCCTTAGCGACCTGGGTCAGCTCGTCCTGCACATAGTCATATTCACCGGAGAGGAAGCGGCCGATGTTCATGACAACGTCGCACTCCACTGCGCCCTTGGCGATGGCGTCCTTGGTCTCGAAGACCTTGGTCTCGGTCGTGCAGGTGCCGTGCGGGAAGCCGATGACAGTGGTCGGAAGCACCTTTGTGCCCTTCAGCTCCTGGCAGACGATGGGCAGGTCGGACGGACGGACACAGACGGAGATGGTCTGATATTTTTTCGCCAGCTCGCAGCCTTCCTTCAGCGCCTCAACGGTGATATCCGGGCGGAGCAGAGAGTGATCGAGTACGTCAGCAACGTCCTGAACGGTAATCATTTTCTTAGACATAGGGAGCTTCCTTTCTTTTTGGCCTGCACCGGAGGGCGCAGGATATTATTGAACCCGCGCCGGTTACGGCGCGGGTTGTTTACTTTCAGCCTGCGTCGCTCATGGCGCGTTCTTTCTTCTCGTCCTCTGTCATCGCGCTGTCAAGCGTGAAGGACATGAGCTTCTCCTGGCTGGCGTCGGCGTTATTCAGTTCGCCGCGCTTATAGCCATGGTGCATGAAGATGATTCTGTCGCACAGGGACAGGACCTCCGGCATTTCCGAGGAAATAAGCACGATGGAAAGCCCCTGCTTTGTCAGATCGTCGATCAGCTTGTAGATCTCGTTCTTCGCGCCGATGTCGATGCCATGGGTCGGCTCGTCCATGAAAAGGATGGTAGGCTTGTTCATCAGCCAGCGGGCAATGATGGTCTTCTGCTGGTTGCCGCCGGAGAGGCTGGTGATGGGCGCGTCGATGGACGCGGTCTTGACATTCAGCTTCTTGGAGTATTCCTCCGCATCGCCCAGCAGCTTCTTCGTGTTGAGGATGCCGCCCTTGGCCATGCAGCGCTGATAGACCAGCAGGATATTTTCACGGACAGTCATCTTCAGGAACAGGCCCTGGATCTTTCTGCCCTCGGGGATCATGCCGATGCCGTGCTTGATGGCGTCATCACAGTTTTTGATGTTGACTTCTTCACCGTTGATGAAGATCTGGCCGCTCTTGCGCATGTTGGCGCCGAAGATGCACTGCAGCGTCTCGCTGCGGCCCGCGCCGACAAGGCCCGTCAGGCCAAGGACTTCGCCCGGATACAGGTCGAAGGACACGTTCTTGACCTTGCCTGCCATATCATAGAGGTTCCGGACAGAGAGGATCGGCGTTTTGCCGGAGTAATCGGTAACGAAATTTCTTTTATGTGAGCCTTCGTATTCACGGCCGACCATCAGGCTGACCATATGCTGTTCGGTCATGCCGGCGGCCGGCTCCGTCGCGATATGCTGGCCGTCACGCAGGACGGTGATGGTATCGGCGATGGTAAGGATTTCTTCGAGTTTATGGGAAATATACAGGATCGAGATGCCCTCTTCCCGCAGCTGATTGACGATGTTCAGCAGGAATTTGACCTCGGTATCGGTCAGAGAGGACGTCGGCTCATCCATGATGAGCATCTGCGCGTTGCAGGAGACCGCCTTACAGATCTCAAGCAGCTGCTGCTCGGAAACGCTCAGGTTGCGGACCTTTGCCTTCGGGGAGATGTAGGAGACGCCCAGCTTTTCCAGAAGCGCGGCGCAGTCCGCATACATCTTCTTATAGTTGACAAGTCCGAGCTTGTTGACCGGCATACGGTTCATGTAGACGTTTTCCGCAGCCGTCATGGTGGGGGACAGGGAAAGTTCCTGATGGATCATGGCAATGCCGGCCTGCTCCGCCTCACTGGGGCTGGCAAAGTGGCATTCCTTGCCATTGAATGTAACGGTGCCTTCTGTCGGAGGAAATACGCCGGACAGAATGTTCATCAGCGTCGATTTGCCTGCACCATTTTCGCCGACAATCGCGTGAACTTCACCCCGCTTAACATTAAAGCTGACGTGATCCAGCGCAGTAGTGCCCGGAAACTGCTTTACAATATTATCAATTTTGCAAATAATTTCTTCACTCATAATGACCTCCGCACAATGCATACACCAAAGGGGGAGACATGAAGTCTCCCCCCATGTGCTTTTAGATATGATTTAAGCGCGATGTGGATAAATCAGAACTGGATTAGTTGAACAGCTCGGGGAACAGTTCCTTGACGTTATCCGGAGTAGCGATGACTGCGTCGTAGGTGTTGAGCTCTTCGGGCTGCACGCCTGCGCACAGGTAGTTGAATGCGTCAACGATCGGCTGATAGCCCTGGTTGAACGGATCCTGGTCGATGCAGAGGGAGATGGTGCCGTCAGCAATGTAATCGGAAACAGCGGACAGGCAGTCATGGCAGACAAGGACAACCTCGCCGGACTTACCAGCATCCTGAATTGCCTGAGCAGCGCCGGAGGGGCCGCCAGCGGTGACGTAGATAGCCTTGATGTCCGGGTTGGCGTTGAGGATGTCGGTGGTCAGGCTGTAAGCCTTCTCGGCATCGTCGTTGTTCTCATATTCGCCGACAAGCTCCAGAGAGGAGACTTCGTCAGTGACGCTGCGGCAGCCGGTGCGGCGCTTCTCATGGCCATAGACGGAGAAGGAGCCGGTGATGATGGCGTACTTGCCGCCGTCGGGCAGAGCGTCAACGATGGTCTGGCCAGCGACAGCGCCTGCAGCGTAGTCGTCCATGCCGTACCATGCAACACGGTCAGTGTCGGGGAGGTCGCCGTTGAAGCAGAAGACAGCGATGCCAGCAGCGGTAGCGTTGTTGACGCAGTCATTCAGCTCGTCGGAAACACCGAAGATGCAGATCGCGTCGTAGCCGGAAGCGGTGCAGTTCTCGATAGCGGAGGTCCAGGACATAGCGTCGAAGGAGTCAACGGAGATGACGTCGACAACGCAGTTGCGGTCCGCGAGGATCTCCTTGGCGAAGTTCTGACCAACCATGACAGCAGCGCCCCAGGGGTTGTTCTGCACGCAGATGGAAGCGATGCGGAGCTGCTTCTCGGGCAGCTGGTCAACGGGCAGGGAGCGGAGGGTCTTGCCAGCCGGAGCTACGATGTCAGCAGCAGCGGTGAAGGCAGCGTCGGTGCTTTCGTCAGCAGCCGGGGTCTCGGTCTCGGCAGCGGGAGTCTCGGTCTCGGTCTGTGCCGGGGTCTCGGTCTTTGCAGGCTCTTCGGTCTTGCTTGCGCAGGCACACAGGCCAACGAGCATGACGAGCGCGAGCAGCAGGGCTACAAGTGCTTTCGTTCTTTTCATTTTGTGTTTACTCCTTTTTAAGTCGTAATATGTTTTATCTCTTTCGAGAAAAAACCGGATGGATGTGCGCGGCTCAGCGAGCTTCGCGCTTTTTGCGGACGCAGTCGATGGCGACGGATGCGATGATAACGACGCCCAGAACAACGGTCTGCCAGTAGCCGGGGACGGCGATCTGAACGAACAGGTTCCGCAGAAGGGCCATCAGGATCGCGCCGAGGGCGACGCCGTAGATGTTGCCTTCGCCGCCGGCCATGGAGATGCCGCCGATGACGGAAGCCGCGATGGCGTCAAGTTCGTAGCCGGAGCCGTAGGACGGGCCTGCCTGCTTCAGCTGGCCCATCATCATGAGGCCGACGAGAGAACACATGCAGCCGCAGATGATGTAGCACATGATGATGATGCCGTCGGTGTTGATGCCGGTGAGCTTTGCTGCGCGGGGGTTATTGCCGACTGCGTAGATGTTGCGGCCGGTGACGGTGTATTGTGCAAACAGCCACGCAAGCACGATCATGACGATCATGACGATGACCTGCACGGGAACAGGGCCGACGTAGCTGCCGCCGAAGAAGGAGATCCAGGACGTGCCGTACTTGATCGGCGTGCCGTTGGACAGAAGCAGCGAAATGCCGTCGCCGACACTCAGCATGCCCATCGTGGCGATGAAGGCCGGCAGGCCAGCCTTTGCGACCAGAAGACCGTTGATGAGGCCGAACAGTGCGCCGACCGCGAAGATGATGAGCAGCACGAACAGAGGGTTGATCACGCCCAGCTTCTCATTGACATAGGCTGCCGTGCAGATGCTGGTGGCGATGATGGCGCCAACGGAGATATCGATGTTGCCGCAGATGATGACGAAGCCCATACCAATGGCGAGGACCGCGTACTGAGACGCCTGCTTCAGGACGTTGAAGATGTTCAGCGATGTCGGGAAGGAATCCGGGCGTCTGATTGAAAGGAAAATCGACACCAGAATGATCAGTAAAATTACGATAACTTCCTGCTGCTTCAGCAGTTTCTTAAGTCCGCCGCCCTTTGCGGCAGTCTTTGCTTTTTGTTCCATTGTCTCTATGGTCCTCCTTTGTTGCCGTCCCGGTGTGCGGCGGACGGCCGCATGCCGGATGTTCGTGCGTGGAATGGTACGGTCAAAAGCGCCGCACCGCAGTTTCCATTGCATGTTAATATAATGGCACGTTTTTTGACACGTGTCAAGTCAAAACATGACTGCGTTTTCTGTGCAAAATGGACAAAACCAATGGGATATGTTTGGGATTGCCCCTGAATCTTCAAAAAACCACACGGTTTTTTGCACACAATTTCCCGTTTTCTCAAAAATGTCTTCGAATTTTAATCAGGAAAAATATATCGAAACGCAGTTATTTGAGAATGTTCTTGATATTTTTTTCCGTGATTTGCAGGACATCGCCCACGTTCTGTCCACCAGAGACGGCCATTCGTACGGCGCGGCCTATGATACGTTCCAGTTCGCGCATCTGTCCGTTGACCGCATCCTTGCCGCTCGGCAGGTATCTGCGTCCGATGTGTTCAAACGCGTTGAACGCGTCGCCCAGCCACGGGTACGAGCGCGACAGCTCCGCGCTTTCCCGGATGGCCTTGTACGGCAGGATCCGCCCCATGGCGGCGTTCGGCATGGCCATTTCGCCGGAGCAGCTCCATTTGACGAACTCATACGCCTCCTGCTTGTGCCGGCTTTTGCTGTGGATCGCCATGGACCAGCCGCCGAGCAGGGAATATTCGCCCGGGATCGTACTGTGGCCGATCTTGCCGGCGATCTTGTTCTTTCCACGGTCCCAGAGGCTCGCGATATGCTCGGAGAAGACGACCATCATAGCCGCGTCGCCGCTGGCAAACAGCTGCTCTTCCTCGTTCCACCAGCAGTCCAGCGCGTCCGGCTGGGCATATTTGAAGCATTCGACGTAGTTTTTGAACGCCTCGCGGAACCGGTCGGACGTCGGGTGCAGCCAGTCGCCGTCGGTGCTTCCGCCGGCCATGCCCCAGATCCGCGGCAGCAGCTCGCAGGCAGCGCCGTTATACTCGTTGCCGCCAAGCGTCGTGCCGTAGCGGGTCTCCGACTCCGGATTGTAGGCCCGGGTGAAAAAGCGCGCCACGTCGTTGTATTCCTGCCACGTCTGCGGCACGCGCAGCTCTTTTTTGTAGATCTCGTAATACTGGCGCTTGTTTTTCAGCGAATCGAACAAATCGCGCCGGTACAGCAGGATCTGCGCCGTGTAGCTGTACGGCATCGCGTACAAATTGCCCTTGTAGAAGCAGTATTCGCGCAGGATATTGTCCTGAAAATCCCCGGTCGACGCGCCGTCCGCCGCCAGATACCCCTCCAGCGGCTCCACGAGACCGCAGGCGTTCAGCTCCGGCGTCCAGACAAGGTCTGTGCTGAATACATCGATCTCGCCGTTGCTGTTTTCGATCGTATCGAGGACTTCGCCGTATTTTTTCTCGATAAACTCTGCCTCGATCCCCGTTTTGATCGTAAAATCCTTCACCATGGCGACCAATCCCGGGCTGGTCTGCGCGCTGCTCTGCAGCAGGACGCGGATCTTCTTCCCCTGCCCGGCCAGCGAATGATATTCGTTCTGCGCCGGCGGCATGCGGACCGGGATCGTCACGTTCGTCCGGCCGGACGGCAGCTCGCCGTCAAACGCCTGCACCAGATGGGAAATGGCAAGCTCGCCGATCTGGTTGCCCGGCAGCGGCAGCGTCCGCTCGCCCGGCAGCGCGCCCGGCCAGCTCTGGCCGCTCAGGATCACGAGCCGCGGCCACTGCCGCACGTCCTCGTGCAGGATCTTGAGCGCCTGCTGCACGCCCGGCAGGCAGCTGTCGTCGGTCACGTAGATGACCTCCGGCGGCTCCGGCAGGTTCATGAGACCGACCGTCGCGCGCATGAAGCTCTCAGGCGTATTGTCGGCCGAGACGACATAGTCGTTGCAGATCTGCAGATTTGCCTCCAGAAGCGCGCTCAAATAGCCGTCGACGCAGCGCGCCTCGGACGAGAACTCGCGCGGACCGGTGATGATCGCGATCCGGCGGCGGCCCTCGGCCAGCTCCTGCCGAATGCTGGCGAGCATCAGCGCGCGGTAATCGAAGCCGATATAGTCCTGCCCCTGCACCTCGCGCAGCAGAAACAGCAGCTGGAAGCCCTCTCTGTTGAGTTTGGAGAACAATTCCGTCTCGCCCGGCTGGCTGGTGATGACGATCGCGCCACTGATGCCGAACGTCTGCGCGCGCGTCAGCTGCGCACGCTCGGAATACGGCATGTCGTCGGTCAGGTACAGATCGACCCAGATGCCGCGTTCGCTGGCCGCGTAGCGGACCATCGAATAGATACTATTATATAAAGAGTTGCTCAGGTTCGGTGCAATGAAAAGAATGTTGGGATCCGCCTTGCAGTTTTTCAGGATCCGCGCCATGGAATTGGGCTTGTAGCCCAACTGCCGGATTGCGTCCTCCACGCGCTTGATCTTCTCCAGCGTCACATTACTCGACCCGTTTAGAACGTTCGAAACCGTACCGTGCGATACGCCGGCCAGTTTTGCCACGTCCCGCATTGTTGCCAATTTGGTCACCCCCGTGTTTTTCTTCCTTTGCGGTCATTCTAGCACAATAAAATCAAATAATCAATTCATTCCCGGTGCTTCATTTTGGCAAAAAATCTCTGACACGAATCAAGTTTTGGCATTCGATGTTGATTTTCGTCTGGTTCAGCCCCCGCGGCTTTTGATTCATACAGAATTTTATACAATTTCCGCGCGGGAGGTCTTGCATTTTTTGTAGGTGCATGATATATTTGAATTGTCTTTTGTACGTTCCATTTCGTTCATGTTTACGTTTTAAGGAGGACATCATTATGAAGTATGGTACCCTGTATTCCTACTGGAGCCACGAGTGGGTCTGCGACTATCCCGCGGTCGCCAAAAAGGTCCGCGCCGCCGGCTGCGACATCCTTGAGGTCGGCGCGCCACACATCGCCGCAATGACCGACGCCCAGCTCACCGAGCTGAAGGCCGCCGCCGAGGACAACGGTCTGATCCTCACGACCAACATCGGCCCGAGCAAGGATCAGGATCTTGCCTCGCCCGATCCCGCCATCCGCAAGAACGGTCTTGATTTCCTGACCGGCGTCCTGCGCGCCATGGACAAGATCGGCTCGAAGTCTCTGGTCGGCGCCATGTACTCCTTCTGGCCGTGCGATTTCAAATACACGGACAAGGAAGCCGCCTGGGATACCAGCATTGCAGAGATGAAGAAGCTGGCCGCCGTCGCCGAGGATCTCGGCATCGACCTGTGCCAGGAGGTCCTCAACCGCTTTGAGACCTACATCATGACCAACGCCGCAGAGGGTGTGGAGTACTGCAAGCGCGTGGACAGCCCGCGCTGCAAGGTCCTGCTCGATACCTTCCACATGAACATCGAAGAGGACAACATTCCCGCCGCTATCCGCCTGACCGGCGATTATCTCGGCCATATCCACGTCGGCGAAGCCAACCGCAAGCTGCCCGGCCAGGGTTCTCTGGACTGGAAGGCCATCGCGGCTGCCGTGCATGACGTACATTATGACGGCAACGTCGTCATGGAGCCGTTCCTGCTCAAGGGCGGCAGTGTCGGCAAGGACATCAAGGTCTGGCGCGATCTGTCCAACGGCGCCGACGAGGCGAAGATGGATCAGATGCTGGCGGATGCTGTCAAGTTCCTGCACGCCAATTTTGACTGATTAACACGAAATCCCATCACACAAAAAAAGGAGACACATATATGAGATTTGGTATTTTCTTTTCCTACTGGGAAGACGACTGGAAGGGCGATTACTTCAAGTATGTGAAGAAGGCCCGTGAGCTTGGCTACGACGCGCTCGAGGTTTCCGCCGGCGAGCTGCTCGTCATGTCCAAGGACAAGCTGCGCGAGCTGCGCGCGGTCTCGAAGGATCTGGACATTCAGATTTCTGCCAACCTCGGCCCTCCCAGAAAGTACGACGTTTCCTCCCGTGATCCCGAGGTCCGCAAGGCCGGTCTCGCGTTCTACTCCGATCTGATGGACGCGATGGACGTGCTTGGCTGCCGCAAGCTCATCGGCGCGCTGAACTCCAGCTGGCCCCCCGATTTCACCGATCTGGACAAGCCCGGCTTCTGGGCGCGCGGCGTCGAGAGCCTGAAGGTCATGGGCGCGAAGGCCGAGACGCTCGGCATCGACCTCTGCCTTGAGGTCCTCAACCGCTTTGACGGTCTGATCCTCAACACCGCGGAAGAGGGCGTCCGGTTCTGCGAAGAGGTCGGCCGCGACAACGTCAAGGTCCATCTCGACACCTTCCACATGAACATAGAAGAGGACGATATCCCCACCGCCATCCGTCTGGCCGGCAAGCACCTCGGCCACATGCACGTCTGCGAATCCAACCGCAAGCTGCCGCGTGCCGGCAAGGGCGCGCTCGACTGGGTCGAGATCGGCAAGGCGCTGCATGACATCAACTACAACGAGTTCATCATCACCGAGTCGTTCATCAGAACCGGCTGCCAGGTCGGCAATGACACGCACATCTGGCGCGACCTGTCCGGCGGCGCAGACGAGGCGAAGCTCGACCGCGACGCAGCAGAGTCCGTCAAGTTCCTGCGCGCAGCTTTCGGCGAATAAGCTGCCGCACCAGTGCGAAAGGAGCCAATACAATACACTATGGTCATTGACATTCATACCTTCCCAGGGTTTTTTGAGGAAATTTCGCAGGATCCGAAGCGCGTGGCCTTCCGCCGCGAGCAGTATTTCCTGTACAAGCAGCACGTCTGGCCGCTGAGCCTTTTCATGACGCAGATGGACGCCGCCGGGATCGACAAGTCCGTCATCTCCGCCGAGGACGTCACCACGCTGGCCGGCGACACCATCGTCTCCAACGAAGAAGTGCGTCAGCTGGTTGACATGCATCCGGACCGTCTGATCGGCTTCGCGAGCGTCGACCCCGCGCGCAAGGACGCGCTGGAGGTCCTCGAGCATGCGTTCACCGACCTGAAGCTCACCGGTCTGAAGCTCAGCCCGGCCATGCAGCACTTCATGCCGAACGATCCGGCCATGCAGCCGATCTACGATCTGTGCGTCAAGTACAATAAGCCGATCCTCTTCGAGGCCGGCATGACCTGGGTCAAGAACAGCCCCTCCAAGTACAGCAATCCCCTTCTCTTTGAAGACGTCGCCATCGCCAACCCCGAGCTGCGGTTCTGCCTCGGCCACTTCGGCTGGCCGTGGACGCGCGAGACCGTCATGTTGATCCTCAAGTATCCGAACGTCTTTGCTGACACGGCGCTGCTGTATTTCGACTCTCCCTCGCAGTTTTTCGACACCACCTTCAACCATCAGCTCGGAGAATACTGGATCGACCGCATGCTCTATGACAAGGTCATGTTCGGTTCGACCTATCCGCGCATCGAGCAGAAGCGTATGGTCAAGGCCACGCAGGTTTTGAATCTGCGGCCGCTGCAGCGCCGCATGGTCATGGGCGACAACGCGCTCCGGTTTATGGGAATGGAGGATCAGATCAATGGTTAAGCATTTTGAGACCGTCGTCATGACGAAGGACGAATACTGCTACAGCTACATGGGCGAAGAGGTCAAGAAGATGGTCGCCGAATCCGGCATCCGCAACGGCATCGTCTCCGTCATCACGGCCCATACGAACTGCGGCATTCTCGTGACCGAGCCGCTGCCCTGCATCATGAGCGATCTGGACGTCCTGCTGCACAAGCTCGTCGACGACGACGCGCAGTACTCCCACGCCCACTTCCTGCCCACCTATGGCAGAACCTCTGCCAACGCATACGGCCATCTGCGTTCGATCCTGATTGGCAACAACTGCATGTTCCCGATCGTCGACGGCAAAATGGCCATGGGCGAGGCGCAGGAGATCGTTTTCATGGAGTTTGACGGCCCGCAGGCCAGAAAAGTCTTTATCGACGTGATCGGCGAATAAAAAGGAGGAACACCGGGATGTCCCAGAATTATGATATCGTAACCATCGGCAGCATGTTCGTTGAGATCATGCGCAAGGAGCTGGAAAAGCCCCTGTCCATGCCGGCTGATTTCACCGGCCCGTATCCCAGCGGTGATATCGCTATTTTCCTGAACGCAGCAGCCAAGCTCGGCAGCAAGTGCGCCATCATCGGCGCCGTCGCCGACGACGGCTTCGGCAAGTGCGTCATGGACCGGATGCAGGAGAGCGGCGTTGACCTCAGCATGGTCAAGGTCATCCCCGGCGAGGCAACCGGCTCTGCCTTTGTCTGCTACTTCGCAGATGGCAGCCGGAACTTCATCTATCACGTCCGCCACGAGGCCAGCGGTATGGTCGAGCCGGAAGACGTCGATATGTCCCGCCTGCAGAACATGAAGTGGTTCCACTCCACCGGCTATGAAATGTCCATCAACAAGGGCTTCGCCGAGGCGACCTACAAGGTCATGGAGAACCTGCCTGCCGGCACCAAGGTCAGCTTTGACCCGAACATCCGCCCGGAATCGCTGAGCGTCGAGCAGATCATCGCGCTGTGCGAGCCGGTCCTGAAGCGTGCCGACGTCGTCTTCCCGAGTAAGGGCGAAGCCAAGATGTTCACCGGCGCCGCCTCCGACGAGGAAGGCTGCCGCCAGTGGGCAAAGGAAGGAAAGCTGGTCGTTCTGAAGAACGGCTCTGCCGGCTCCCGCATCTACTCCGGCGACGAGGTCTTTGATGTTCCCAGTTTCCACGTGACCGAGGTCGACCCGACCGGCGCAGGCGACACCTTCTGCGGCGCGTTCCTGACCGCGCTCGTCGAGGGCAAGGATCTGCGTGAATGCGCCCGCTTCGCCAATGCGGCAGGCGCGCTGTCTGTCCTGAAGCAGGGTCCGATGGAGGGTGCTCCGTCCCGTGCGGAGCTTGACGCCTTCTTGGCGTCTCAGCCGTTATGAGCCGCATCCGTTGGGGTCTGCTCGGTGCAGGACGTATCTCTGGCTGGTTCGCGACCGGCCTGAGCGTCCTGCCGGACGATGCCGAGCTGTACGCGATCGCCTCGCGCGACCTGAATAAGGCGCAGGCGTTCGCGGAAAAGTTCCATGTAACGACCGCCTACGGCGATTACGAGTCCATGATCCGTGACCCGAACGTGGATATCATCTACGTCGGCACACCCATCGCCTGCCACTATGAAAATGTCCGCCAGTGCCTGCTCGGCGGCAAGAACGTTCTGTGCGAGAAGGCCTTTACGGTCAACGCCGCGCAGGCGCGCGAGCTGCAGGAGCTTGCACAGGCGCGCGGTCTTTTCCTGATGGAGGGCATGTGGACAAAGTGCCAGCCGGTCTTCCGCACCATTCACCAGTGGGCGAAAGACGGCGTTCTGGGCGAGATTCAGGCCGTCAGCTGCAATTTCTTCACGAAGACCGGCGCCGGCCACCGCCTGTACAAGCACGAGCTTGCCGGCGGCGCGCTGCTCGATCTCGGCGTGTATCCGGTGATGTATGCCTGCTCGCTGCTTGGCTACAAGCCGGAGGAAATTCGCAGCAGCGCCGCGATCCTTGCACCGAAGCGCGTGGACTGCATGGACAGCATCCAGCTGCTCTATCCGGGCGGCCGGTACGCGAATATCACCTGCGGCCTTGGCTGCGACAAGATCCATTCGCTCTACATTCAGGGAACGAAGGGCCGGATCTATCTGAACGCGGAATCGTTCGTCGAGGCACAGCACGTCACGGCGTATGATTTTGAAAATCAGGTTCTCGCCTCGGTTGAAGAGCCGTTCCGCGCCAATGGCTTCGAGTATGAAGCCGCGGCCGTGATGCAGGCGCTGCGCGAGGGAAAGACCGGGACCGACCTTGTCCCCATGGACGAGACCATCGCCGTTCTGGATATTCTCGACGCCTGCCGCCGGCAGTGGAACTTCCGGTTTGACTGCGAATGATCCCAAATGCCGCCGCACTTACGCGGCAGCATCTCATGACTTACCGACTGCGCAGGCCGGCGGCAAACGCCGCCGGCCTGTGTGATCTCCGGTTCATTTTCTCCCGGCAGCGGTGCCGGGCAACACTGCAATAGCAAAGGAACGTGAAATTCTCATGAAATTCATTACATATGATCTGGGTACCGGCGGCGTCAAGGCGGCGCTGTATGACGAGGCCATGCAGACGCTCGCCAAGTCGTTCATCGAGTATCCCACCTCCTACCCCGCACCGGGCTGGCATGAGCAGAAGCCCTCCGACTGGTGGAACGGCGTTGTGGAAAGCACGCGCGTTCTGCTGCAGAAGGTCTCGGTCGACGCGTCCGAGATCGGCTGCCTCGCGCTCTCCGGCCACAGCTGCGTGGCCGTCCCGCTGGACGATTCTCTGGAGCCGCTGACGGATACCGTCCCCATCTGGTCCGACACCCGTGCGGGCGAGCAGATCCGGGCATTTTTCCGGAACGTCGACGAAAAGGACTGGTACATGAAGACCGGCAACGGCTTCCCCGCCGCCTGCTATGCCCTGTTCAAGCTGATGTGGCTCAAGGAGACCTCGCCGGAGCTGTTTGCAAAGATCCGCTGCGTGGTCGGCTCCAAGGACTACATCAACCTCCGTCTGACCGGCCGCGCCGCGACCGATCCGTCCTACGCCTCCTCGAGCGGCGCATATGACCTCGTCAGGCACGAAATGTGCGCCGAGCTGCTTAGCGCCGCCGGCATCCCCGCCTCCATCTGGCCGGAGATCCTGCCGTCCCATGCGATCGTCGGCACGATCACGGAAAAAGCGGCCGCCGAGATCGGCCTGAAGGCCGGCACAGCCGTCGCCTGCGGCGGCGTTGACAACGCCTGCATGGCCATGGGCGCCGTCGGCGCGCAGGAGGGTGCATTCTATACCTCCCTCGGCTCTTCAAGCTGGATCCCCATGAACTCGCGTACGCCCGTTCTGGATTTCGAGACAAAGCCCTACGTCTTTGCCCATATCGAGGACGGCATGTACACCTCCGCCTATTCGATCTTCGCGGGCGGCAGCTCGTACCACTGGGTGCGCGATACGCTCTGCAAGGATCTGCAGGGCGATGACGCCTATCGCAAGATGGACGAGCTGGCGGCCAGCTCCCCCATCGGCGCAAACGGCGTGTTCTTCAATCCCAGTCTTGCCGGCGGCACCTCGCAGGACAAGAGCCTCAATGTTCACGGCGCGTTCCTCAACCTGCAGCTCGGCACGACCCGCGAGGATCTGATCCGCGCCGCGCTGGAGGGCATCACGCTGAACCTCAAGACCTCGTATGACCTGCTTGCGCGCTACGCCGAGCCGTCTGATCATCTGCTCATCTGCGGCGGCGGCAGCAAGAGCCGCTTCTGGATGCAGCTGTTCGCCGATATCTTCGGCACAACGACTATCAAGACCAACATCGATCAGGATGCCGCCTCCATGGGCGCCGCCGCCATCTGCGCCCGCGCCACCGGCCTGTGGAGCAACTACGACAAGCTCCCCTCCCTGCACCACCCCGAGGTCGTCTGCAAGCCGGATCCCGAGACCCACGCCGCCTACGCCCGCCTCTACCCCATCTTCCGCCACGTCTACGACGCTGTCGCCGACCTCGGCGACTACCTCTCGGATACCTTATATAAATAAAGAGCATCCGGAAAACCGGCATTTCTTTTCGTTTCCAGATTCAAAATCCCCCGGCAGCTGCACACAAACGGCTACCGGGGGATTTTTTCAGATGATAGAAATATAGGCTTAGAACATACCTTGCTGATACATAGCTTCAGCGACCTTCTTGAAGCCGGCGATGTTGGCGCCAGCGACCAGATCGTAGCCCAGACCGTACTCTGCGGCAGCCTCTGCGGAGACCTTGTGGATGTTCTTCATCATCTTGTGCAGCTGTGCATCGACCTCTTCCGCCGTCCAGACCAGACGCTCGGAGTTCTGGCTCATTTCCAGACCGGAAACGCCGACGCCGCCTGCGTTGACTGCCTTGGACGGAGCAACGATCATGTGCTTCTGCTCACGCAGGAAGTTCAGAGCGTCGTTCGTGGTCGGCATGTTGGCAACTTCGATGTAGTACTTGACGCCGGAAGCCGCGATCTTCTCTGCGGACTCCATGCGGACGTCGTTCTGGGTAGCAGCCGGCATGTAGACGTCAACGTCCTTCACGCCCCAGCACTTTGCACCCTCAACGAACGCAACGCCGTACTTGTCAGCGTAAGGCTTGCAGTGCATCGGATCCTTCGCACGCATCTCGAGAATGAAGTCGAGCTTTTCACCGGTGACGCCATCCGGATCATGGATGTAGCCGTCAGGACCTGCGAAGTAGGTGACCTTTGCGCCCAGCTCAGCGGCCTTCTTCATGATGCCCCAGCCGACATTGCCGTAGCCGGAGATCGCGATGCGCTTGCCCTCGATGGTGTCGTTCTCGTGCTTCAGGACTTCCTGCAGATAGTAAACTGCGCCGTAGCCGGTCGCTTCCGGGCGGATCAGGGAGCCGCCGTAGCTCATGCCCTTGCCGGTCAGAACGCCGTTCTCCCAGACGCCCTTCAGGCGGCGGTACTGGCCGTACAGGTAGCCGATCTCGCGGCCGCCAACGCCCATGTCACCGGCGGGAACGTCGATGTCCGGCCCGATGTAGCGGTACAGAGCGGTCATGAAGCTCTGGCAGAAACGCATGACTTCTGCGTCGGACTTGCCGGCGGGATCGAAGTCGGAGCCGCCCTTGGCGCCGCCCATGGGCAGGCCAGTCAGGCTGTTCTTGAAAGTCTGCTCGAAGCCGAGGAACTTGATAACGCCTTCATAGACGTTCTTCTGGAAGCGCAGGCCGCCCTTGTACGGGCCGATCGCGCCGTTGAACTGGCAGCGCCAGCCGCGGTTGGTATGGTAATTACCGGCGTCATCCATCCAGCAGACGCGGAACGTGAACATTCTTTCCGGCTCGACCATGCGCTTCAGCAGGTCGACCTTTTCATACTCGGGATGCGCGTCCATGATGGGCGATACGGAAGACAGGACCTCTTCTACGGTCTGGACGAACTCAGGCTCATTCGCATGGGTCTTCTTCACGTAATCGATAACGCTGGCGACATATGCATTCATTTTGGCAAATCCTCCTTTTTCAGTCAGAACTTCACAAGCGAACGGATATCTGCCATATGGCAGCCGGGATACATATCCTTTACCCGCATAAGGAAATTGAGCTTATCGATGCGTTCTCCGGAACGCGGGCAGCCGTTTTTGATAAACGGGATCTGCAGCCCCACCGCAAGATCCATCACGACGTCCCCAATGACGCCGCCGCTTCGGCCGGAAGGGATTGAGAGCAGCCCGTGCGCATGTGCAAACGCATGCGCATCCAGTGCTTCTGTGATCGTACCGACCTGATTCGGCTTAAGAATGAAGCCGTCGATGGAGTTTTCGGCGACCGCGCGCTCAATGCGCGCTTTATTTGTGACGGTAAAGTCGTCCCCGATGATCAGCGTTTTGTCGATGACCTGATGCGCCTTGCGGAAACCGTCCCAATCGTTCTCATCGAGCATGTCCTCCACAAATACAAACGGATATCGATCTGTCAGGTACTTCATGTATGCGATCAATTCATCTGTTGTCCGCTGTCTGCCGTCAAGATAGTATGTATTTGATTTTCCATCGTACATATCACTGATCGCACAGTCGAGCGCCAATGCGCAGCGATCCAGAACACCGCACTGATCGACAGCCTCCAGAATCAGCTTGATGCATTCCTCGGGGTTCTCTGACGGAGCAGTCCAGCCATAGGAGCGGCCGACGGCAGCCTCTTTTCCGGTATAGTGCTCAATGATGGGGCCGAGCTTCTGGAATACATCAACCGCAATTTCCACGGCCTGTTCAATATCATCTGCTTTATACGGCATAACGATAAACTCGTTATAGGCCTGTCTGATCCCGTTGTTCATGCCGCCGTTGATGACGTTGAAAGAAGGGATCGAAACGGTTTTGATGTCGCCCTTTGCGATATAATCATACAGCGGCCGGTGCTCGCTCTCCGCAGCCGCACGGAAGCAGGCAATGGAGGTACTGTAAACTGCGTTGCCGCCGAGCACATGCTTGTCAGCAGTTCCGTCCATCACGATCATCAGCTCATCCAGCGCGCGTTGGTCCGAGACATCCATCCCGACGAGTTTCGGCGCAATGACCTCATTTACATTGGCAACTGCCTTATGCACGCTCGTGCCGTGGTACTCGTGCGGATCGCCGTCGCGCAGAACAAACGATTCGTACATGCCCACCGAGCTGCCTGTCGGAGCCGCGCCGCGGCCCAGAGCACCGGATTCTGTGACGACATCCACCTCAACAAGCGGACGGCACTTGCAGTCGATCAGCTGCCGTGCGTGTACGGATTTGATTTTATCAGACATTCTGATTCTCCTTTCTCAGTCAGCCTTCGGAATGTAAAGCACGTTAAAGTCGCAGAGGTTTGTGCCGGTATTTCCGGTAAACACCGTATCACCGATCGCCTCCAGCGCCTCATAGCAGGCATGTCCGCGCAGCGCGGCGTGGATATCCACACCCCTTTCCTGTGCCGCAGCCAGACTTGTGGAATCGGTAATACCGCCGGCAACAGACGTTGTGCCGTCCGTGCCTTCGGAGTCGATGGACAGCATGCATGCGCCGTTCGTTTTTGCGGCAAGGAGTGCGAAACTCAGCGTCAGCTCCTGCCCGGGACCGCCGTGGCCGGTGATGGTGCTGTTGTCCAGAATTTTGGTCGTTGTCTCACCAGAGGACAGGATGACGCACGGTGCCGGGAAGGGATTGCCATAGGCCTGCACCTCACGTGCGATCGCAGCAAAAAAGGTACCGGCGTCCTTGCTTTCACCGTCAAGGAATGAAGAGAGAATATATGCCGGAATCCCCATTTCCTCCGCAGTTTTCTTTGCATAGCTGCAGGAATCGGGCAGCGTGTTGATCAGGTAATATGTGTTCTGTGGGAATGCCTTCGGCGTTTCGCCTTCAGGACCGACCGTCATCAGGTAATCAACGACCTTTTTGGGAAGCCGGTCCGCAACGTCATACTCCCGGATCACCTGCCGGGCCTGCTCCAACGTTGTCTGATCCGGTCCCATTGGGGTACCTCTGTAGCTGCGGTAAGGGATGCTGATATCACTGGTCGCAGGACTTGCGACCGCGTCGCTGATTCCGAAGCCGATCAATTCTGCACCCCGGGCAGCAATGCGCTTTGCCAGCATACCGCCGTTCATCTGGGAGATATGGCGGCGAATCGCATTGATCTCGAAGATATTCGCACCGGATTTGAGCATGACATCGGTCGTGTCGATCTCGTCCTGAAGTGTCAGGCCGTCGATCGGGCAGCTCATGAGCGCTGAGCTGCCGCCGGAAATGACAACGATAAACAGATCATCCGGCATGGCCTGATCGACGAGCTTCAAAATCTCATGGCAGGCACGCAGGCCCTCTTCATTGGGGAGCGGATGGCCGCCGACATACACCTCTGTGTGATGGAAGACGTCGGTCGGTTCGGAAATTTTGACGATCGCGATTCCGCGGGTCAGATGGTCGCCGAGGATCTCATCTATAGCCATCGCCATATGGTTGCAGGCCTTGCCTGCGCCCAGCAGGTATACATGGCGCTTTTTTGAAAGATCCCAGCGCTTTTCGCCGATGACAAGTTCATCACCTTCCATGTGCGCGATGCTCTTGATCCGCGCTCTGGCATCGAGATGCTGCAGTGTTTTTTCTGTGATATCCAGAACGATGCGGCGGCTTTCGATGTTTCCGTGCGAAAGCAGGGTGTCACGGTTTTTGATTTTCTGTTCCAAATGATTGCGCCTCCAGCTTTTTTGATAAAGGAATGATGGAAAGCGGATGAAGATTCTTTGGGTGGACAAGTATCACTATATCGGATGGTTTTTATTTGTAAACCGCTTTCCTGATTTCTGGTAGGGAAACCGGTTTTCGTGTTAATATTCTGGTAAAATTACGCTTGCTTGTCTGCTGTCACGGCCTCATGCTGGTGCTGCTTGCGGTACTTCAGCGGCGTGGCCCCAGTCTCCTCGCGGAAGCATTCCGAATAGTAGCTGCTGGTGCTGAAACCGGTCTGGAGCGCGATCTGTGAAATACTCAAATTTGTACACGCGAGAAGCTTGATACTCTGTGACAGCCGGTATTTTGTCAGATATACCATCGGCGAAGTCTTCAGGATCCGCTGGAAGAACCGGCAGCATTCGCCGCGGCTGATATGACCCGCGTTTGCGATATCTGCAAGCGTAATTCGCTCCATATAGTTTTTTTGAATGAAGGCCTGCAGCTGCTTCATGCGCTGGCGGTCACCGAATGTGATGGGAGATTCCTTTTCTACCTCGGAGCGATTCTGCGACAGAATGATATACCAGATCCGCTCCAGGATCGACTTTTCCATAAGCTCGTATCCGTAAGGCTTTTCCTCATTCAAAGATGTCAGTGCACGCATCAGGCCGCAGATCTCCTTGTGCCATGGCTCATCCTGCAGTGCGATCGCCTGCAGCGCGGGATTCGAGAGCATCGGCTCTACATAGTCGCGCCGGATCATGCTGTCGGATTGCCCGTATATCAGATTCGGATGAAAGTTGACGCAGACGTAGACGCCCTGCGTGCCGCCGGTTGGAATGATCTCGTGAAGGACAGCGCTGTTGATGAAAATTCCCTCTCCTTCCTGCAGGAGCGTATCGCCGATCGGCGTGCGGAAACAAACCGTCCCGGAAACAACGACGGAGATCTGTATCTCATAATGCCAGTGTGGGATCAGCATACACCCTTCGCTGCTGACCAGCTGACGGTCCATGGACATCGGGAAATCTGCAGTCCCGTGCTGCGTCAGTTCCTGTTGATTATCATCGACAACAATTGGCCGGAATTTCAAAAGAATCAGGCTCCTTCCGTAATTCTCCCGTCTCAGAAAAGAACATTTTTTTACATAATAAAAATAGCACAAAACAGAATCCCAGTACAAGAGGGTTGCTTCCTGTTTGTGAATATTTTGATATTTTTTGCAAACATCACTGTATACGATTCCGCCACAGCCCGATAAAGTAATTGTGGGAATCGTTAACGGACAGGCGCTGGATGATAGATTCTTTGGACAAAAAAACGAATATGGAGGAAACAAACTATGGATACCCGCATCGATTTTCTTTATCTTTCAGAGCCGGATATGATCAAAGCCGGCGTCAACGACACTGAAAAATGTATTGCAACCTGTGAAGAGGTTTTCCAGCTTCTCGCAAAGGGTGATTACCTGATGGGCGGCAGCAGTCACAACAGTCACGGTATGGGCCTCGTCTTCCCCAAGGAAAGCCCGTTCCCCAACATGCCGGTTGCAGGACCGGACCGCCGTTTTGTTGCGATGCCCGCATATCTGGGCGGACGCTTTGACGTCTGCGGAAACAAGTGGTATGGCTCGAATGCGGCCAATACAGCAAAAGGGCTGCCGCGTTCGATCCTGACGGTCAACCTGAACGACAGAGACACTGGTGCACCCCTTGCGTTTATGTCTGCGAACCTGCTGAGCGCGGCCAGAACCGGTGCAGTTCCCGCAGTTGCAGCGAAGCATCTGGCCAGAAAAGACTCCCAGGTCCTGACGATCATCGGCTGCGGCCCGATCAACCAGTCCTGCTTCCGCAATATCATGACCCAGGTCAAGGGAATCAAGAAGGTGTACTGCTACGACCTGTTCCTTGACAAGGCACAATCTGTCGCTGACAAGGCTGCGGCGACCTATGGCATCGAAGCGGAAGCGACCGATAATCTGGAGAAGGCCATGCGCGAATCTGATGTCGTGACAATTGCGGCCTCCCGCCTGAAGCCTCTGTACATCGACAGCAAGTGGATCAAGAAGGGCGCAACGCTCCTGCTGACCGGCCCGGCTACCGGCGATGAGGATTTCTGGCTCAAGAGCAAGATCGTTTTCGACCACATCGGCCTGCACGAAAATTACGTTGCAGAAGCCATTGAGTCCGGCGACAAGGAGCAATATTACAGCGGTGTCATCGGCGGCCCCATCTACCGGCTGATCGACGCTGGGAAGCTCCCGGCCCTGAAGGATTCGACGAGCATCGGTATGATCATCAACGGAGACAAGTCTGGCCGTGAGAACGACGATGATATCTTTGTCTTTGTTGCCTGCGGCATGGCCGTGTTTGATGTGGCATGGGGCTATGACCTGTATCAGAACGCACTCAAAAACGGCATCGGCCAGAAACTGAACCTTTGGGAAACCCCCGCTCTGTAAACACAAAATCCAGGCAAAAAGTTTCCTCCGTTTCTCCCTGCAAAACCGCGTTCCCTGAAATAATTTAGAGAAAGAACAGGTGATAGAGAATGAAACAGAAAAAGAAACTCAAAATGTGGCAGGCTGCCATGATCGCGCTTGTCGTCAGCATTGCCTTCGGCCTTGGGCTGAGTTATCTTGGCGGCAGCGATGTAGGTTGGATCAATTTTATCATACGGGCGTGCTCTTTCGTCGGCAACGTCTACTTGCGGCTGCTGAAATTGCTGTCGATTCCTCTGATCTTCGCGTGCATTTTTGACTCGGTCGTAAAGCTGCAGGATCTGAAAAAGCTGAGGAAGCTCGGCGTCCGTGCAATTGCGCTGTTCCTGATCACGAGTGCGATCGCGATCATCTTCGGCATCATCATTACCAACATCCTTCAGCCCGGCAGAGGCTTTACGATGGAAGAGTTCCAGGCGGCTTCGTATGAGGCTGCTGAGGTTGATGTCTTCGATTCTCTGCTGACGATGGTCCCCCAGAATATTTTTGAGGCTCTGTCGAAGGGCGAGGCCATGCAGGTCATCATCTTCTGCATCATTGCCGGTATCGCTGCGATCGCACTTGCAGGCAAGGCAAAGGCCTTCGAGGATGTCGTAGAAAGCTTTGAGGGCCTGATGTTCAAGGTCACGGATATCGTCCTGAAGTTCACCCCCTACGGCGTATTCGGCTTGATGACCAATACAATGGCAAAGTACGGCGGAAAGATCGTAGGCCGACTGCTGACGTTCATCGCCTGCGACTGGCTTGCTGCAATTATGATGTTCCTGACGGTTTATATGTTTGAATTGGCAGTGATCTGCAAGATCAATCCGTTCAAGTTCCTTGCACGATTCAAGGAATGCGTGCTGATTGCAATTTCGACGCTCGTATCCATCGCGCCGATGCCGCTGGCCATGCGGATCCTGAAGGAAGAGATCGGCGTCCCGGAGGACAAGGTCGACTTTGTTCTGCCGTTCGGCGCAACGACCAACATGAACGGCACCGTCGTCTACTTCGGTGTTATTACGATGTTCACTTGTCAGCTCATGGGCATCACGTTCACGCCGCTGCAGTATATCCTGCTGGTCATTCAGGGCGTTCTGATGGCAATCAGCTGCGCGACGATCCCGTCGCTGGCGCTGGTGCTGAGCGCGACCCTGCTGGCAAGCCTCGGCCTGCCGCTGAACGCGATTGGTCTCGTCATGGGCATCCACCACATCGTCAACATGGCACATACGCCGACAAACTGCACAGGCTGCTACATCGCTGCAACGACGCTGGCTGCACTGGACGGAACGCTTGACCGCGAAAAGGCAGATAAACTGAAGTAACGATTTTGTAAAATATAGTACGGATTGTGAGGTAATCTATGCAATTTGATTCGATGATCAACCGATATCCTTCCAAGCGAAACGTGGTTTTCGGCGCCAAGGGCATGGTCGCAACGTCGCAGCCGCTGGCTGCGCAGGCCGGTCTGGAAATCCTCCGGCGGGGCGGAAACGCGATTGACGCTGCTATTGCGACTGCCGTATGCCTGACAGTCGTGGAGTGCGGCTTTAACGGCATTGGCGGCGACGCATTCGCATTGGTCTGGACAGGCGGTAAGCTGCACGGCCTGAACGCCAGCGGCCCCGCTCCGGAAAAGCTTTCGGCAGAGCTGCTGTGGGAAAAGGGCTTCAAGGAAATGCCAAAATACGGTTTTGAGCCTGTCACCGTTCCCGGCGCGCCCTCTGCATGGGCAGAGCTCTCCCAGAAATACGGCCGCATTCCTCTGAAGGAGGTCATGGAGCCGGCGATCCGCTACGCGCGGGAAGGTCACCCGGTCTCCGTCAATAACGCGGCAAAGTGGCAATATCTGTACGATGTGTACCGCAAGGCTTTCCACGGCGATGCGTTCAAGTACTGGTTCGAGATGTTCAGCGTAAACGGCGCCGCGCCGAACGCAGGCGATATCTGGAAAAGCGAGGATATGGCCAAGACGCTGGAAGAGATCGCAGCCACAAACGCAGAGAGCTTCTACCGCGGAAATCTGATGGAGAAGATCGTCGCATATTCCGATCAGTACGGTGGCTATTTCCAGGCATCTGATTTCGAGCGGTTCCGCCCGGAGTGGGTCGACCCGATCAGCGTGAACTATCGCGGCTATGATGTTCACGAGATCCCGCCCAACGGCCACGGCATTTCGGCTCTGATGGCACTCAACATCCTCAAGGGCTTTGAGTTCTCTGATAACCGTGAGAGCGTCGATGTGTACCACAAGCAGATAGAGGCCATGAAACTGGCGTATGTGGACGCAAAGCACTATGTAACAGATCCGCGCTTTATGAAGGTCACAGTCAAGGATCTGCTTTCCGAAACCTACGCGGAGGAGCGCCGCAAGCTGATCACCGATAAGGCCCGGATCCCGGAGGTCGGCAAGCCGCAGAGCGGTGGCACGGTTTATCTGTGCACCGCGGATGACGAGGGCAATATGGTCTCCTACATCCAGAGCAACTATCAGTGCTGGGGCTCCGGCCTGGTCGTTCCCGGCACGGGTATTGCGCTGCACAACCGCGGCAACAACTTCTCGCTGCAGCCCGGCCATGACAATCTGCTTGCCGGCGGCAAAAAGCCGTATCATACGATCATCCCCGGCTTCATGAGCAAGGACGGCAAGCCGGTCGGTCCGTTCGGCGTGATGGGAGCGTTCATGCAGCCGCAGGGTCATGTGCAGGTCGTGACAAACACCGTCGATTTCCATATGAATCCGCAGGATGCGCTGAATGCGCCGAGATGGCAGTGGATGCACGATAACGTTCTGGATCTGGAATATGACGTCCCGCAGGAAATTGCGCAGGGACTTGCCGCACGCGGCCATCAGATCAACATGCATCACAGCTATACGACATTCGGCAAAGGAGAAATTATCTGGCGCATGGATAACGGCACGTTTGCCGGCGGTGCCGAACCGCGCGCAGATGGTACAGTAGCTGCCTGGTAAGCTGCTTCGCGATACTGGTGACAAGGCCTCAGGCGATGGCCTGAAGCCTTGCATCAGTGCACCCTCTTTCAGGCAGGAGGCATAGAGATATGAAAGAGTTATTCGATATTTTCTTTACATTTATTCGTGTTGGAGCACTCACGTTCGGCGGCGGCTACGCAATGATGCCACTTCTGCAGCGTGAAGTGGTCGAAAAAAAGAATTGGGCGACCATGGATGAGATCATGGACTGGTATGCGATCGGGCAGTGTCTGCCGGGCATCATCATGATCAACACGTCGCTCTTCGTCGGCAACAAAAGAAAAGGTGTCGCCGGCGGGATCGCAGCAGCGCTGGGTTCTTCATTCCCCTCGCTTGTTATTATCACGATCATTGCATCACTGCTGCAGCATTTTGCAGACTATCCGGTCGTCATTAACGCATTTGCCGGGATCCGCGTCTGCGTTTGCGTATTGGTTGTCAATGCGGTCGCTGCACTCTGGAAAAAAGCGATCATCGATTGGAAATGCGCTGTAATTTTTATTGCCGTCTGTGCACTTTCCATGTTCACCAAGCTCTCCCCGATCATTCAGGTCGTCGGAGCCGCCGTTTTGGGGATCGCACTTCAGCTGTCAGGAGGGAAACGCCGTGCTGCTTAAGCTTTTCTTCGAGTTTTTCCAGATCGGTCTGTTCTCCGTCGGCGGTGGAATGGCAACGCTTCCGTTCCTGTACAGTCTCTCGGAAAAAACCGGGTGGTTTACCGCGCAGCAAGTTGCAGATATGGTCGCAGTCAGCGAGTCAACACCCGGCCCGATCGGCATCAATATGGCGACCTACGTCGGATATACCTGCTGCGGCATTCCGGGCGCTGTCATTGCAACGCTGGGCGTCATCACGCCGGGCATCATTCTGGTCTCGATCATCGCGATTTTCCTGAACCGTTTTCGTGACAACCGGATCGTTAACGCAGCGTTCTACGGTCTTCGCCCGTGCTCGACGGGCCTGATCGCCGCGGCAGGCATTTCGGTCATCATGATCTCGCTCCTGCACACGGAGCAGTTTCAGCTGACAGGAAAGCTGACGGATCTGTTTGATCTCCGATGCATCCTTCTGGCTGTGATCCTGTGGATCCTGACCAATAAGATACAGGCAACAAAAAAGCTACATCCGATCGTTTACATCGCAGCATCGGCTGTAGTTGGAATCGCGCTGTCGTTCGGCGGCGCATGAGGAATACCAGAGATGGAGAAATATATATATCGGTACAGATCTGAAAATGGATATGCCATATTTGCAGATGATCTGGAGCGGATCTCATTCACGGTCCCTGCAGAGCAAAGCCTTGGTATGGCCCAAATGGCCCCCATGCCGGTGATAGAATCTGCGGAAGCGTATCGCGCAATTGTTGAAGCTCCGGTCAGCGGAAAACGACTGCGGGAGATCGCAGCAGAACGGAACGCGAAAAGCGCATGCATTCTTGTCTCGGACGCATCGAGAAAAGTGCCGAATGCAAAATTCAGCGGCATTTTAATTGAGGAGCTTCTGGCCGCCGGGATTCAGGAAGAAAACATTCTGTTCGTAGTCGCCATAGGCGTCCACCGTCCCGCAACAGAAGCGGAAATGCAGGAGAGCGTCGGCCCGGAATACTATGGACGAGTCCGGATAGAGAACCACACGCCGTTTGATAAGAAAAATCTTGTTTTTCTCGGATATACCAAATACGGAACCCCGATCGAGGTCAACAGACGTGCATGGGAATGCGACCTGCACATCAATATCGGAAAATGCGAACCGCATGAGTTTGCAGGTTTTTCGGGTGGGCGTAAATCCGTACTCCCCGGGATCAGCTCCGAAAAAACGATTGTCGTGAATCACAGGCCCAAAAATCTGTATTCCCCGTTTGCCGTGCCGGGAAATCTGGACAATAACCCGACGCATCTGGATATGCTGGAAGCCGCCAAAATGTTCCGGATCGATTTTTCGGTCAATCTTGTTATGAATGACAGCATGCAGGTATCTGCAGGCTTCGCCGGCGAATTGGAGGCATCCCATGCCGCAGCTGTTTTCTACCTGAGAAAATACTGCGGAGTGGAACTGCGGAAAAAGCCGGACATCATTGTTACAACGCCAGGGGCTCCTTTGAATCTGGATTTTTACCAGTCCATGAAGCCGCTCATTGCTCTGACCGAGATCCTTGACCGGAACACAGCTGTGATCCTTTACAGCCAGTGCCCCGAGGGCGTCCAGTCCGAGGATATGCTGAAGCCATTTGAAATGACGGATTCCGTCGAAGACATTGAAGGCTACCTGTGCGGCCATTATAAGATCCAGATGGATCATGCGCTTCTTCTGGCGAAGATCCTGAAGAAAGGTGTAAAAATCATTGTATATTCTCCGAATGTTTCTTCTGAAGTGATTCAGAAAATGCATATGATCCCGTGTGAGGATCCGGAGCTGCTGCTGCCCACCGCGCGGCATCTTTGCGGTAAAGAAGATGCAACAGTACTGTTTTATCCGCAGCCGCAAAAAACGCTGCCGACCTTACGCGCGTGACTATCAAAACCGCATAAGTACAGAAAACACCCCTGACAGGCTTTATGAGGCCTGTCAGGGGTTGTTGTTTGTCAGATACAGAATGCGTGGGTCTGCAGGTGTGTGAGCAGGGCGTCCATGGAGGGGAAGATGTGCTTTGTCACGTCCTGTGCGGAGGCTGGGATGAGATCCGGGATCATGACCGGGATGCAGCCGGCGCACCGGGCGGCGACGAGGCCCGGCGGGGCGTCCTCAATGGCGATGCAGCTTTCTGGCGGCAGGCCGAGCGCTTCGGCGGCACGCAGGTAGACATCCGGCGCGGGCTTTGCCCGCCGGACCATGTCCGCGCAGACGAAAGCGTCCATCTGCAAAAGCAGCCCTGTGCGCTGCAGATAGTCTGTGACGTGCGCGCGGTCATTGGATGAAGCGACCGCCGTGCGGATGCCCTGCCCGCGCAGCGCCTGCAGCAGGCGCTGTACGCCGGGCTTCACAGGAACGCCCTGCGCCAGACAGCCGTCCTTATACCGTTTCATCTCGGCGCGCAGGGCGTCGTAGGGATACGCTTCCCCGTAATGCCGCAGGAATGTCAGTCTCGTATCGGCCTCGGAAATGCCGTTCGTACTGAGTACGACCGCATCGTCCAGCGGGCAGCCCGCCTGCCGCGCCGCGAGCCGCCAGCCCTCCAGCGTCAGCCGTTCGGTGTCGAACAGCACGCCGTCCATATCAAAAATCACGCCCTTCAGCATGGCTTCTTCCTCCTGTCCGGTCAAAAAAAGGATCGCAAACGCGATCCCTTTTTTATTTGTTTCAGCCGCGGGCCTTCTTGACGATGTCCGTTGCCTGCTGAGCCAGCTGCGTGATCTTTTCGAAGTTGCCGGCAGAGATGTCAGCCTTCGTGCAGACCCAGCTGCCGCCGACAGCCGCGATAAACGGAGCGGTCAGGTACTCTTCCAGATTCTCGGCGTTGACACCGCCGGTCGGGATGAACTGGATGCCGACGAACGGGCCGGAGAGCGCCTTCATGGCCTTGATGCCGCCGTAGATATTCGACGGGAAGAACTTGAAGATCTTGACGCCTGCCTGCAGACCGGCCATGATCTCGGTCGGGGTGACGCAGCCGGGCAGAACGGGGACGTTCTTCTCCATGCACCAGGCCACCAGCGCCGGGTCATAACCCGGAGAGACGATGAACTTTGCGCCCGCCTCCACGCAGGCCTTGCCCTGCTCGAGCGTCAGGACCGTGCCTGCACCGACGAGCATATCCGGGCAGCTTGCGCTGACGCGGCGGATCGACTCCAGCGCCGCATCGGTACGCATGGTGATCTCCATGACGTTGATACCGCCGGCAAGCAGAGCCTTGGCCGTATCGACAGCCTGCTCCGCATGCTCCAGCACGACGACAGGCACAACGCCGACTTTTCTGAACTGTTCCATGTTATCCATATGGATCTCCTCCTTATTCCGCGTTACTTCAAAATGAATCTGCAGGGTTCGCCCTTGAGGACCGCGATGGCGTTCTCAACGGACATCATGCCCATCTTGGCGACGGCTTCGCCGGTATGCGCGCCGGTATGCGGCGTGAAGATGACGTGCGGCAGATTCTTGAGCGGAGAATCGACGAGCGGCTCCTGCTCAAAGGCGTCCAGACCCAGACCGCCAAGCTTGCCGGAGCGGATGGCCTCGGCTGCGGCTGCTTCGTCGATCAGGCCGCCGCGGGCGGTGTTGATGACGATCGCACCGTCCTGCATCTCCGCGATCCGGGCCGCGTCGATCATGTGACGGGTCGAATCATTCAGCGGCACGTGCAGGGAAATGACGTTTGCTGCGCGCAGCAGATCGTCCAGCTCCATGCGCTTGATGCCATGCTCGGCCGCGAAGGCCTCGTCAAAATACGGATCGTAGGCCATGACATCCATCTCGAACGCCTTGGCACGCACCGCCAGACGCTTGCCGATCGCGCCCATGCCGACGATGCCGAGCGTCTTGCCGGCCAGCTCCATGCCCTCGCTGCGCGGCCATTCACCGCGGGAGACTGCCTCGTGCAGCTGCGGGATATTCCGCGCCGCGGCGAGCATCAGGGCAAATGCCAGCTCACAGACGGAGGTCGAGTTTGCGCCCGGGGTGTTCGTGACCGTGATGCCGCGGGCCTTGGCAGCCGCCAGATCCACGCGGTCGACGCCGACACCGTAGCGGGAGATCACCTTGACGCTCTGCGGCATTTTCTCGATGACGTCCGCCGTGATATAGTCGACGCCCGCGATATACGCGTCGCAGCCCTCCAGACGGGAGAGGATCTCGTCGCCCTTCAGCGGCACGCCAAGCTCGTTGTATGTAACTTCGTCAAAAAACGACTCTGCCAGCGCTTTCGCAGCCGCGTTCTGCGGCTTGAGGAAGGAAGTCGTACTAATAAAGGCTTTCATGCTGTTGCCTCACTTCCAGTTGGGGTTGTCAATGATGGCCGGCTGGCCGTCGCGCTCGACGAGCAGCTTGCGGTAGCCCTTGGTCTCGATGGTGCCATAGTCATGGCCGGCGTCAGCGCGGTAGACGAAGAAGGTGATGAGCTGCTCGTCGGGGCTGACGTTGATGCTGCGGTGTGCATAGCGCGGCGGAACATAGACGGCTTCACCGGCGTGCATTTCCTGTGCGGACCAGTCGCCCTCCGGATTTTCGAGCAGCATGTAGCCGTGGCCCTTCAGGCAGTAGTAGACCTCGCCGGTCTCGAGCAGGGTGTGGAAATGACCCTTGGTGAAATAATACTCGTCGCCGATCTTGCCCGGGTTCAGGATGGAGCAGCCGAAGGCGAAATCGCCCGGCGTCTCGGGAACGGGCAGGCCGTGGAACTCGTAGATCAGGCTGTCGCCCTCGTCTGCGATCTTCTTTTCGAGCGCGGCTTCGTCGGCGAACATGCCCTTCATCTGGCTGAGATAGCGCTTGCCGGTCTCGACCTTCTTGGACAGGCCGGTGTTCAGATCAAAATCAACGGTGCAGCCCCGCAGGAAATCGAGGGGGTTGCTGGATGCATTGAAGCTTGCCATAAATTCTTCCTCCTTATGCGCGGTTGTTGAATTTTGCAGCGATGCGGTCCATTTCCTTCAGCCGCTCGCCGAGGATCTCCGTGTGGAACACGTCAGCGATGACCTGGGTCCAGCCGTAGATGAAGTACATCCAGCCGTCGATCACCTTGACGCCGCGGGTCTTTTCCTGTGCCTCTGCCTGATGCATGAACAGACGCTCGCCGCGGTAGTTCAGCTCCCAGACCAGTGCGTTTTCCGGGAAAACAGCTGCGTCGGTCAGCGGGGAACCCGGGCGGTCCTTGCCGAGGCCGGTCGCGTTGATGACGAGCGAGCCTTTGCCCATCTTGGCCATCTCAGCGTCGTTCTGGCCGGGTTCCGGCGTCAGATAATACTCAGCGGGGATGGTGTTCGGATAGAACTCGTTGTTGATCTTCTCGCACTCTTCCAGTCTGGGCAGGCTGCGGTTGGCAACGACGATCTTGGCCGGGCTGTTTTCCTTGTTGTAGTTGCGCATGTAGTACGAGCACATGGAGATGCAGCTGCCGCCGGCGCCCATGATGAACACGCCCGCTTCCGGATGCTCTTTCCAGTAACCGGCCGGAACGAACTCTTCCATGGCCATGCCGCAGGTGATGGGGTCCTTTGCGTCGCAGCAGAGCTTGCCGTCCTCTTTGTAGATCGAGGAGATCTCGCCGAACTGCTTGGCGTAGGTGCCTTCCACGTCGAACATGTCGTGGGCGGCATTGTAGATATCGATCTTATGGGTCGTGACGAGCGCACCGAGGGAAAGCGGGTCATGCTTGATGAAGTCGACGACTTCACGGTAGACCTCGGGCTTTTCATGGATGGCGATGTCGATGCCCTTCATCACGGCATCCTTGAAGCCAAGCGCCTTGGCCCACTCCGGGAAGACCTTCATGATGGAAGAGCCGCCGGTCGTGACGCCGATAAAGTACATGGTCGGCTGCGTTGCTTTTTCGAGTTTCATCTTGTTACCTCCGTATCTTGCAACTGTAATATTTCCACGGCGTTGCTTTCGCACATCGCCGAGATCTGACTTTCTGTAAAGCCTGCCGCGCGCAGCATGGGGATGAAGTCCGTCAGGATATAATCGAGGCCCATGTCCGGTGCGTTGTACGCGCGCAGGCGCTGGTTCGTGGTATCGAGGCTCAGGACGATCTGCCCGGCATAACCGGCTTCGCAGACCTCCTTCAAAAGGGCAAGCTCCTGTTCGTCGGAGACATATTTATACCGGTGGACGCTGTCATAGCAGAAATAGCAGCCCGTCCGGAGAAGCGTCTTGTGGTACTCCGGGTCGGTGTTCGTCCGGTCCAAATGACAGATGAGCACGCGCTCCGCCGGGACATGGTGCTGCGCCAGAAATGCGAGAAGGCCGAGAAGATCGTTCTGCTTTTCCGTATGGACCATGACCGGCACGCCGGTCTGCGCCGCGGCATCGGCCGCCGCTTCAAAGAGCGTCTTGTATTCCTCGCTGCGCCAGCCCTCTTTTTCATATGCAAGCTTCACCATACCGGCCTTCGCCGCGCTGCGCGTGCCGTCCGGCTGGAGCATGCCGTCGCGGATCTCCGAGACGAAAAGCGCCGTCAGCTCCTCGCGGGACAGCTTCGGAAGAGGGCTCCCCTCCTCCATGAACTGCAGCTTGTGGAAGCCGGTCACGGCGACGATCTGCACGCCGCTCTGGACGGACAGCCGCCGCAAAATTTCCGCATCACGGCCGAAGAAGCCGGGCTGCGCGTCGACGATCGTCCGGCCGCCGTGTGCGTAATACTCCTGCAGCTCCTGCAGGGATCTGTCGTAATCGTCCATGCACAGGGCGGCGTTGCATGCATAGGACGGCCCTTTGCGCAGGTAAATATGCTCGTGGCACTGCACGTGGCCAAGCGCGGAAGCAGGGCCGGTCACGGTCTGCACACAGGGCGTTCTGCCGTTTTTTTCTGGGTTCATGCTGGTATTCCTCTCATTTTTCCGTCTTGTCAGAATGTTATGACATTGTACGCCTAAATAATCACCGCGTGATCTCAACCAGGAACCGGCTGCGGTCGCCGCGATATCGGGCGATGGAATACTCGATCAGCTTTCCGTCGCCGTTGTAGCTCTTCGTGATAAAGTAGTGAATCGGCTGGCCGCGCTTGACGCCGAGGATCCGCGCGTCCTCCTGATCGGCGGACTGGATCTCGCAGCTGCGGACGATGCGGGTCGGCTTTGTCTCGCTGTGCTGGCTGAGCAGCTCATAGAGCGATTCGCTCGACAGATCGTGCTGCAGCAGAAAGCGGCAGGCCGTATACGGCAGATATGTCTTGACGCGGACGAACGGCTCGCCGTCGACGTAGCGCTTGCGGTAAAGGTAGATCACAGAGGTCCCGAGCCCCGCCGCCTCCGCGCTCAGCTCGACCGGAAGCGTTGTGACGCGCAGATCGAGCACGTCTGTGGCCGGTGTGGCGCCGTTGTTGCGGACATCATCCTGATACGGCAGGAAGCTGTGGATAAAGTGCTGGCTGACCTTGGGCAGGGCGACGAACGTGCCCTTGCTCTTCGTGCGGTACAGAAGTCCCTCCTGCACCAGATCGTGAATGGCCTGCCGGACGGTCGTCCGGCTGACACCGAAATGCTCGATCAGTTCTTTTTCCGTTGGAATGAGGCTGCCGGGCGGATAGGCCCCGGTCTCGATCTCATCACGCAGAAGCTGCTCCAGCTGGAAATACAGCGGAACGGGGATCTGCTTGTTCAAATGTTGATTCTGCAGCATGCTGCCTCCTGTACGCGCGTCTGCCGGTGCAGCGCGCATGACACAAATCTTCCCGGGAATGGTCGGTATGTTATGACATTGCTACATTGATAGGATACCATAGCCCCCTGTAAAAGTCAATGGACACCTTGCACAGAAAATGCGCCTCCGCTCTGTCCCATCTTTGCACAGACGCAGGAACACCCGGAAGAACGGCTCTGCCGCTCCTCCGGGTGTCCACCGGAAAGGGAAAAATCAGATCATGCTTCTGAGCTGCGCAACGCGGTCGCGGTACGCCTCAATGAGGATCGCGGTATCGACGTTATAGGCCACGCTGTCATATCCGCGCTTGAAGGAAGCGGCAGCGTTTTCGATCACGCCGGCATAGATGATGCAGAACTTGTGGTTCTCATGGCAGGCCGTGACGATCCGGTCCAGCGCCGCCTGAAATTCCGGGCGGTCAAACGCACCGGGCATGCCCATCGCGATGGACAGGTCATACGGGCCGGTGAAAATGCCGTCGACGCCGGGATGCGCCGCGATCTGCTCGACAGCGTCGAGCGCGCCGCGGGTCTCGCACTGCGGGATCACGAGCGTATTCTCATTGAAATACGCCATCTTTGCCGCAACGCCGTCCGGTGCGTCAAAGCCCCAGCCATCCTTCCGGCTGGCGGCAAAGCCGCGCTTGCCAATGGGCTGATACTTTGCGTAGGACACGATCTCGTCCACCTGCGCAACGGAATGCACATTGGGGATGATGATGCCCTGCGCGCCGACATCCAGCACCTTCATGATGGCCGAGAGCCTCGGCTTCCACACCCTGCAGAGCGACGACACTCTGCTTGACCGCCTGATGCAGGAAAGCGGCGGCGAAGGCTATGACTTTGTCTTCGACTGCGCCGGTCATCAGTCCGTCGCCGACATTCTGCCCGACGTCGTCAAGATCCGCGGCAAGATCGAGATCGTCGCCGGTTACAAGAAGCCGCCGATGATGAACTACCAGAAGGGTATGTTCCGCGAGTTCTCCATCCAGTTCACCCGCGTCTACACCTTCAAGGACTTCAAGATCGCAGCCGGTCTGGCCGCCAAGGAGCCGATGTACGAAAAGCTCATCAACTACGAGCTGCCCGCGGAAGAAGCCAAGCACGGCTTTGAGCTGCTCACCACACCGACGGACGCCGTCAAGGTCATGTACAGCTTTGACTAAGGAGGAATTACACCATGCAGCTTGATCTGTTTGATATTTCCGGCCACTATGCGGTCGTCACCGGTGCAAACCGCGGTCTCGGTCTCGGCATTGCCGAGGGCTTTGCAAAGGCCGGTGCCAATCTGGTCCTCATCAGCCGCACCATGCCGGAGGAGGTTCTGGAAAAGCTCCGCGCCTACGGCGTTGAGGTCGCCAACTTCCATTGCGATTTCTCGCAGCCGCGGACCATCGCTCCGCTGGTCAAGGACATTCTGGCCCGCTATCCGAAGATCGACATCCTCGTGAACGTCGCCGGCACGCAGCGCAGAAACGCATGCGTCGATTTCACCGACGAAGACTGGGACTTTGTCCACGCCGTCAACGAGAAGAGTCCGTTCATCCTCTGCCGTGAATTTGGCCGCCACATGGTCGCCAACCACTACGGCAAAATCATCAACTTCGCCTCCCTCCTGTCCTATCAGGGCGGCCTGCGCGTGCCTGCCTACGCGGCCAGCAAGGGCGCTGTCATGCAGTTCACCAAGAGTCTTGCAAACGAGTGGTCCAAGGACAACGTCAACGTCAACTGCATCGTCCCCGGCTACTATGCGACCGAGATGAACACCGCCCTCCTGAACGATCCGGTCCGCAACGAGCAGATCACGGTCCGCATCCCCGCCGGCCGCTGGGGCCAGCCCGAGGATCTGGTCGGCGCAGCCATCTTCCTTGCAAGCCACGCTTCCGACTACGTAGACGGCATTGCCCTTCCCGTTGACGGTGGCTGGCTCGGCCGCTGACCGGAGCCATGTTCGACGCATCCGGCTCTGCCGCGGCACTCGACTCCTTCCAGCTGATCGTCGCGCTGTATCTGTTCTACGTCGCCATCAAGGGCAGCGGAACGATGTACCGCTTCTTCGATCTCCCGGAGGAATATCAGCACAAGACCCGGACGCCGCTCCGGATCATCTACGTCGTCTGCGGCGTTCTGGCGCTGCTCGACGCGGGCAGCGCCGTTTCCGGCTGCGGCGGCGCGTTCTGCAACCTGTTCACCGAGGCGCTGGCCGACGGCGGCGTCGCCTGCGGCTTATCCCGCGCGCAGGCCTACCGCTATGCCGCGCAGATGCTCATCGGCATGTCGAAGCTGGTGCTCGAGAGCGGCAAGCATCCCGCTGTTCTCAAGGATGAGGCCTGCTCGCCCGCCGGCGCCACCATCGAGGGCGTCCGCGTGCTGGAAAAGGCAGGGCTGCGCACTGCCGTCATCGAGGCGGTCGTCGCCTCCTGCCGCAAAACGCCATCCTCGGCCACGAGACCTGAATTTGTTCCCTCACACTTTGTTGTTTCGTTCCTATTCAAACCAGAACTGCCTGCATGTCAACGCATGCAGGCAGTTCTGGTTTTATTCTTATTTATTCCGGCCGCCGTCCGAGCTGGTAGAACGCCACGGCGCTCGCCGCAGCGACGTTCAGGGAGTCCACGCCGTGCCACATGGGGATGCGCACGGTATAGTCGCAGGCCTCGATCGTCTGCTGGGCCAGACCGTCGCCCTCCGTGCCGAGGACGACGGCGAGCTTTTCCTCCGCCAGCAGCCGCGGATCGTCCAGCCGCACGGAATCGTCCCGCAGCGCCATGGCCGCTGTCCGGAAGCCCTGCGCGTGCAGAAGCGCCGGCCAGTCCTCCGGCAGATACGCCCACGGCACCTGAAAGACGGTCCCCATGCTCACGCGGATGGCGCGGCGGTACAGAGGATCGCTCCCCGCGCTCGTCAGTAGGACCGCATCCATGCCGAGCGCCGCCGCCGAGCGGAAGATCGCGCCGATATTCGTGGGGTTCATCACGTTTTCCAGAACGGCCAGCCGCACGGCGTTCTTCAGAACGCCCGCAGGGTCCGTCGGCCTCGGCCGGCGCATCGCGCAGAGCATGCCGCGCGTCAGGTGGAACCCCGTCAGCTGCGTCAGAACCTCCAACTCCGCCGCGTAGACCGGCACGTCCGGGCATCTTGCCAGCAGCTCCGCGCCCTTGCCCGCAACGTGCTTCTTTTCCATCAGAAACGAGACCGGCTCACACCCGGCGTCCAGCGCGCGGCCGATGACCAGCGGACTCTCCGCCACGAACAGGCCGTTTGTCGGATCTGCCCGGTTCACGAGCTGATTTTCCGTCAGTCTGGCATAGACGTCCAGCTCCGGCGCATGAAAATCGGTAATTTCCCGCAGTTGCATCACAGTGTTCCTCACAAGTAGAATGATGATCAGCTGTATTATAGCATTGACAAACGCCGCCCGCAACTTTATAATCGCATCAGATCACACCGAAAGAGAGATAGAACCATGTATCAGCTTGCAATTTTTGATCTGGACGGGACGCTCCTTGACACGCTGGCCGATCTGCATGCCGGCGTCAACCATGCGCTCGCCGCCTTCGGCTACGCCCCGCGCACGCTGGACGAGGTGCGTACGTTCGTCGGTAACGGCGCGCAGAAGCTCATCGCCCGCGCCGTCCCTGCCGGGACAAGTCAGGCGCAGCAGGACGCCGTCCTCGCCGAATTTCAGACGTACTACGGCGCGCACTGCGCCGATCTGACCAAGCCGTATGACGGCATTCTGCCGCTGCTCGCCCAGCTGCAGAAAGACGGCGTGCAGACCGCCGTCGTCTCGAACAAGCCCGACTTTGCCGTGCAGACGCTCGCCGCGCAGTATTTCCCGGGTCTGCTCGCCGCCTCCGCCGGCGCGAAGGACGGCGTGCGCAAAAAGCCGTATCCGGACGCCGTCCTCGCCGTCGTCGCGCAGCTGCAGGCCGAAGGCAAGCGCGCCGTCTACATCGGCGATTCCGAGGTGGACGTGGCCACGGCCAGAAACGCGCAGCTGCCCTGCATCGCGGTCAGCTGGGGCTTCCGCTCGCGCGAGATCCTGCTTGACGCCGGCGCAGACTGCATCTGCGACAGCGTCACAGCGCTTGCGCAGGCTCTGAAAAACGGATAACAGCAAGCGGCCCGCAGAGATCTGCGGGCCGCACGTGCGTTTATTCGGCGTTTTTTCTGTTTCGGTTCAGCCGCCGGCAGACGGCCTTGACTGCGCCCACGCAGACGCAGACTCCTCCGGCGATCAATACGGACGTCAAAAGCTCCATATATATTGCCTCCCTATGCATTCTGCCCGCCAAGCGTCTGCGACAGCCGCTGCAGCGCGTCCGGAAGCTGCGCCAGCACGGCGCAGGCCGCGCTGCGCGCGTCCTCTTCTTCCAGTCCCAGCGCATCCTGCAGCCGGTCAGACAGCCGCGAACAGCAGCTTGCATACCGCTCCGCCTCTTCGCAGCCGGCCGGCGTCAGAAAGACTGTGCCGTATTTCTTCCGCTCCACAAGCCCCGCGTCACAGAGGTTGGAGATCATGGAATGGACGCTCGGCTTGGTCACATGCAGCCGCTCCGCGATGTCCATGCATCGCGCGCCCTTTTCCGGCGTGCAAAGCTCTTTCAGAACCAGCAGGTATTTGATTGATGAGGGCGTCAGGTTCTTTTGTAAATCGGACATTTCAGACCTCCCGATTTCAGACTTCCGCGGCGGGCAAAGGGTTTTCGGCCCGTTGGTTAGTCCCCTCTAACCGTATTGTAGTTTAACACCCTTAACCTCTGCTGTCAAGCTTTTTTTGCATCACTGCCGGATCCAGACACCTGCGCGGATCCGCCGCTTTTCTTTTGCGCCGGTTTCTGCTATAGTGAGAGAGAACCGATCAGGAAAGGGGCTGCATCATGAGGACATCTGCAAAGGAGCTTGCGTTCGGCGGCGTGTTCGCCGCGCTGGGGACCGCATTTTTGTGTCTCGGCGGCATTTTGCCGCTGGCCATGTACGCCTGCCCCATTCTGGCCTCGGCGGTGCTTCTGCCCGTGCGGGAGCGGTGCAGCCGCCCGGTCGCCTGGTGCTGCTATGCAGCCATCGCCATTCTCGGCACGCTTCTGGACGCCGACCGCGAATCGGCGCTGCTGTTCGTGTTCCTCGGCTATTATCCGCTCCTCAAGCCGCAGCTGGACGCCATCGCCCGGCGGCCGCTGCGCCTTCTGTGCAAGCTGGTGATCGCCGTGTGCGCGGTCGGCGCAGAATACGCGGTTTTGCTGTTCGTCCTGCGGCTGGACGCGCTGGCAGCAGAATTTGACGGGACCGCACCGGTCATCCTCTGGCTGACTGCCGCGATGGGCCTTGTGCTTTTCGTGCTGTACGATCTGATCTTGGGCCGTCTCGCCATCCTGTTTCAGAAGCGCTTCCGCAGACGCCCTTAAAAAGCAAGCGCCTGCGTATACCCCGGACATATGCAGGCGCTTTTATTTATTTTTCCAGTGAAATGTAGATCGTCAGGGTATCCGGGACATAGCTGATGCTGAGTGCTTTTTCTCCGTTCGACAGAAGCGTGCCGATCGAAACATAGCCCTGTTCTTTAATTTCCTCCGACACATGCTCTACTGGGGAAAAGCCAGCCTGTGCCAGGCGCACCCGATAGTCGTTGAAATCGTCCTCGGACAGCTCCGTGACGCTGACGCCGCAGGTATCATGTTCCGCATCCAGCATCGCCCACGTGACCGTGCCGGGCGGCACCGGAAGCCCCTCTGTATACGCATTCACAGGCCACACGCCCTCGTCCAGCATCGTCACACTTTCCGCCGGCAGGCGCTCTGCGTCATCGGCTCCCGCTGTCCGGCCGGCACACGCGGTCAGAAACAGCACAAGCAAAATCACAATGGTCAGAAGTCGTTTCTTCATGGCACTCTCCTGCTGCGGATCGCCCGGATGATCTGAAGGGCGGCGAACCCGGCGGCGATGATCCCTGCGGCAAGCATGAGCTTTGCCGCGTCAAGGCCGAACGTCCCCGCGATTTGGATGTTCGTCTGTGCATCCGCCTGCCCGATCGCGTCGACCGGGACCTTTGCAGCCTCCAGAACTGCATAGACCACAAACGCGGCAGCAGCCAGCATGGCAGCGAGCAGCACGGAGAGCAGCCTCGCTCGCTGCCGCGGTGCGGCATTATCCACGCCGAACTGCTTCGCAGTGCGGGCGGCAAATTCCTCCGGCCGCCCCAGCCGCTCGATGACCGCCGCTTCCGATTCTCCATGCTCTGCGGCGGAAGCAAAAATTTCGCCGAGATCCCGCACGACCTCCGCCCTGATCCTGCGCGGCAGATGCAGCTCCTTCCGGACCTGCCGGATATATTGCTCTTTCATTCCAATCCCTCCGTTTGCCGATAATCGGCAAGAAATTCATTGACGCAGGCCGTATAGTCCGTCCAGAACCCGATCAGTTCCCGCAGTACTTCCGTCCCCTTCTCCGTCAGCGAATAGTATTTTTTAGAGCCGCCGTTTGCGGCCGCCGGCGCCAGACGGCACCGAATCAGCCCCGCCTCCTGCAGGCGATACAGAATGGGATAGATCGTCCCCTCTTTTGCATAGCCCAGCACAGCCGCGCTGCGGTTCAGCTCCGTAATGATCTCATAGCCATACGTCTCCCTGCGCCCGATCAGGGACAGAAGGATCATCTCCAGAGACCCCTTTTTGAATTGCTGCACATATCGCTGCTCCACGCGCCTCACCTCACTTTAGCCTTGCTATTTAGCGTTACTATGTAGTAAACGCATTATACCCGCATCCGGCATATTCGTCAACAGGTTTTTTATAAAACGCGAGGAAATTTTGAAAGCCCGGACAGAGCTGTCCGGGCTTTTCCTGCATCTGTTTTACGCTTCCGTCCACTGGCCGTACAGGCCGCGCATCCACGCGCCGACGTCCATGCCGTAGACCGGATCGAGATGTTTCTTGTTCAGAACCTCCACCGCGGACCCGCAGGCCACAGCCTTTCCGTGGTCGATCAGCAGGGCATCCGTGCCGAACGCGCGTGCGAGCGACAGATCATGCACCACGCTCACAACGGCGCGGCCGGGCGTCTGCAGCCACCGGCTGACCAGCGCAAAGATCTGCTTCTGATAGATGAGGTCCAGATGGTTCGTCGGCTCGTCCAGAAGCAGCAGCTTCGGGTCCTGCGCCAGCACCTGCGCAAGAAACGTCCGCTGCAGCTCGCCGCCGGAGAGCGTCAGGACGGACTGGCTGCGCTTGTCCTGCAGGCCGGTCATCGTGATTGCCCGCTCGACCATGGCCCGGTCATCCGTCTGCTGGCGGCCGAACAGGCCGGCGGAATACGCAAAGCGGCCCAGCCGCACGACCTCTTCCACGGTGAAGCTGTAGCCGACAAAATGGTTCTGCGACAAAATGCCGATCGATCTTGCCCGCGCCGCGGGCTTCATCGACGACACGCGCGTCCCCTCAAACAGGATCTCGCCCTGATAGGGTACGCCCTGCGTCACGGCGCTCAGCACCGTAGATTTTCCTGCCCCGTTCGGCCCGACGATCATCAGCCACTGCCCCTCCGAGACAGAAAACGACAGGCCGTCGACAATTCTTTTCGCGCCCAGTTGCACTGTCAGGCGCTTCAGCTCCAGCATCGGCATATTCAGCGCTCCTTTCTGGACTGATAGAAGATGACGACGAACACGATTGCGCCCACGAAGCTCGTCACAACGCCGATCGGCAGCTCCAGCGGGTTCAGAAGGATGCGCGCGATGAGGTCGGCCAGCATCAGAAAGCAGGCTCCGCCGAACACCGACGCCGGCAGCAGCCGCTTGTGGTTCGGCCCGACCAGCATTCTTGCCATATGCGGCGTCACGAGGCCGACAAAGCCGATCGTGCCGCCAATGGACACGCACACGCCGATGAGGATCGAAACCACGATCAGCAGGACCAGCTTTGCCCGGCGCACGTCCACGCCGATCTGCCGGGCGTTGTCCTCGCCCACGGCAAAGGCGTTGAGGACCTGCGCATGCAGGAAAATGACGCCGCCGCACACCAGAAGCGCCCCGGCGAGCATCGCCGCATTCTGATACGTGCTGCCGCTGAGACTGCCCATGGTCCAGAACGTGATCTTCTGCACCTTGTCCGCAGCAAAGGTGATGATGATGCTCATGACGCTGGAAACGAACATGGAGAAGATCACACCGATCAGAATGATCGTATTGGTCGAGAGCGACCGGTCGAGCTTGTAGGAAAGCCCCAGGATTACGAGCAGCGAGCCGAACGCGAACAAGATCGCCATCACCATCGTCCCCGCGAACGGGATCCCCGGCAGCGTGATGCCGAAGGCGATGGCGCACACCGCGCCGAGCGACGCGCCGGAGGAAACGCCCAGCGTCGAGCCGTCGGCCAGCGGGTTTTTGAGCAGTCCCTGCATCGCCGCACCGGCCAGCGACAAAGCGGCGCCCGTCAGCGCCACGCACAGAACGCGCGGCAGGCGGATGGGGATGATGGACGAGACCATGCCCTCCGGCAGAGTGCCACCGGTCAGCTTGGCAGCAAAAAACGCCAGCGTGTCGCCAAGCGGCACGCGGACGCTGCCCACACAGACGCAGAGGCACAGCACCGCCAGCGTCACGAGGGCGAACAGAAGATATTCCCAAGCTCTGAACGTTTCGTGATGCCGGCGCATGCTGTGCCTCCTGTGTTTTTATTCTGTCTGATTATTCGCCGTAGACGAAGTCATACAGCGCCTTTGCGCCTTCCGCCAGACGCGGTGCCGGGCGGGACAGCTCATTGTTCTGCAGGTTGATGATCTTGCCGTTCTTGACAGCCGTCACATTCTCCCAGCCCGCGCGGGAAGCGATCTCTTCTTCCGGCGTGGGGCCTTCGCCATAGTACATGGAGATGGTCAGGATATAATCCGGGTTGCGCTCCAGCACCTGCTCTTCCGAGATGCCGGCCCAGCCTTCCACATCGGAGAAGCAGTTCTTCAGGCCCATCATGTTGGCGATCTCATCCATGAACGTGCCGGTGCCGGCCGTCCAGAGGCCGTACTCCAGCGGAGAGACCTCGAAGTAGATGGTCTTGGTGCCGTCTCCGGCGTTGGCCTTGATCTCGTCAAAGGTCTTCTGCATGCTCTCCACCACGGAAGCAGCCTCGTCCTGCTTGCCGACCAGCTCGCCGATCATGTTGATGGCAGTATAGACGCCGTCAATGTCCTGCGCGTCGCTCACGACGACATGGATGCCGGCAGCCTCGAGCTGCTGGACCTGTTCGTCGGTCTGCGACATGGTACTCATGATGAGGACCTGCGGCTGCAGCTCGACGATCTGCTCGATGTTTGTGTCGCTGCCGGATTCGACAGCGGGGATATCCAGAACTTCCGCCGGATAGTCGCAGTATTTGCCGCGGCCGACCAGCAGATCACCCGCACCGATGGCGTAGAGGATCTCGCAGTCAGACGGGGTCAGGGCGACGATACGCGTGGCAGGCTCGTCCAACGTGATCTCACGGCCGGTCATGTCGGTCAGGGTAACGGCAGGCTCCGCCGTCTCCGGCTCCTCTGCGGGTTCTTCTTCCTGCGCGGGTGCTTCCGCCTCGGGCTGCTGCGCAGCGGTGTCCTCGGTCTGGGCGGGCTCCTGCTGGGCAGGCTCCTGCTTGGCCGCGCAGCCGGTCAGCAGCGCGAAGAGCATGACGATGGCCAGCAGCAGGGCAAGTACTCTTGTCTTTTTCATGATACAGTCTCCTTTTTTGTTTTTTTAATCCAAAACAAAAGCCCTTCCCGAGCGGGAAGAGCTCCGCATCCATGCAGCGCGCACAGATGCGTGACTGCTCAGTCCCAGAAGCTTTACATACGCAGACAGGTCTCCCGGCTCTGCATCAACCTCCGAGATCCCTTCCCGCCTTCCGGCAGTGGCTCTGATCTCTTCGTCCGCATTACGGTTACTGGGTTAGCCCGGAATTTGCATCCGATTCCCACGGCGGTCGCCCGCCGGTGCAATTGCACAGAAGCGTATGGTATTGAATTGTCTTCATTCTATCTGTCATCCGGTCCGCTGTCAAGTCCCAGATTCTGCTGTCTGTGCCTGCGCGCCCCGATACAATATAATAATGTATCGATCCGCCGGCGGCTCCGTCTGCATATTTTGCGTATATATTCACGCCGGCAGTAAGCTGAAATCCGCCTGTGTCGCTTTGATTCCACCAGAAAATCTCGATTCTTTCGAACTGTTGTGCAACATGACCGCTTTCGCAGACTGATTTGCTGATAGTCTTGTGCGGTTTTTTATTCAATTCCGCTTGACAATATGCATTGTGCATGTATAATTATGAGCATACAAACAAACAACACATGCATATCGCATACAGGAGGAAAAAACAATGAAAAAGCTGATCGCGCTGCTGCTTGCAGCCATGATGGTGCTGGCGCTGGCCGCCTGCGCTTCCAATGCATCCACTGATACCACCGCTCCCGCCGATTCTGCCGCCGAGACCGAGGCTCCCGCAGAAGAGGCCGCAGATTCCACCGCTGCCTCCGGTAAGCTGACCATGGCCACCGAAGCCACCTTCCCGCCGTATGAATACTACGACGGCGACGCCATTGTCGGCATCGACGTAGAAGTCGCGCAGGCCATCGCTGCCAAGCTCGGCATGGAGCTGGAAGTCACCGATATCGCCTTTGACTCCATCATCCCTGGCATCCAGACCGGTAAGTACGACATGGGCATGGCCGGCATGACCGTGACCGACGAACGGAAAGAGCAGGTCAACTTCTCCGATTCCTACGCCACCGGCGTGCAGGTCGTCATCGTCAAGGACGACAGCGCCATCACCTCCGTCGATGATCTGTTCGCGGACGGTGCCGACACTGTCGTCGGCACGCAGGCCGGCACCACGGGCTTCATCTATGCCACGTCTGACATCGAAGACGCCGGTCTCGGCACCGTCAAGTCCTTCGGCAAGACGACCGACGCTGTGGAAGCGCTGAAGAACGGTCAGGTCGACTGCGTCATCCTCGACAATGAACCCGCCAAGGCTCTGGTCGCCGCTAACGAAGGCCTGCACATCCTCGATACCGAATACGCCGTTGAGGATTACGCCATCGCCATCGCCAAGGAAAACACCGACCTGCTGGGCAAGATCAACACGGCTCTGGCTGAGCTGAAGGACGACGGCACGCTGCAGTCCATCGTTGACAAGTACATCGGCGAGTAATATCATATTCTCGGAACTTCGCAACGGGACGGAGCCATGCTCCGCCCCGCTGCTGTGTACTTTTACCGCTATAAATCGATAGAAAAGAGGGAGCGCACTGCCCATGTCTGATTGGCTTGCAAAGGTGGCAAAGGACTTTATCACCTGCTTTATCACCAAGGATCGCTGGAAATATATCGTAAAGGGTCTGGGGAACACGCTGCAGATCGCGCTGGTCGCCGTGCTTCTGGGCATTCTGATCGGCACGATCGTCGCGATCATCCGCTCGACCCATGACAAAACGCACGAGACGATGCGCCCCGGCATCGGCCGGACGCTTCTGAACATTGCCGACTGGCTGTGCAAGGTCTATCTGACCGTCATCCGCGGCACGCCGGTCATGATCCAGATCCTCATCATGTTCTTCGTCATCTTCTCCTCCGCGCGTGACGGCACGCCCGTCGCCATGCTGACGTTCGGCATCAACTCCGGCGCATATGTCGCCGAGATCATCCGCGGCGGCATCATGGCCGTCGACGAGGGGCAGAACGAAGCCGGGCGCTCGCTTGGTCTCAACTTCGCGCAGACCATGCTCTATATCATCATCCCGCAGGCACTCAAAAACGTCCTGCCCGCGCTGGCCAATGAGTTCATCGTCCTTCTGAAGGAGACCTCGGTCGCCTGCTACGTGGCCGTCAACGACCTGACCAAGGGCGGCGAGATCATCCGCTCCCAGACCTATATTCAGGCCATGCCGCTGCTGATCGTCGCAGCGCTGTACCTCATCATGGTCGTCTTCTTCTCGCATCTGGTAAGCAAGCTGGAAAGGAGGCTGCGCAGCAGTGACCACTGACGTTCTGATCCAGGTCCAGGACCTGAAAAAACATTTCCCCGGTGCAACGCCCATCAAGGCGCTCGACGGCGTTTCCGTCGACATCAAAAAGGGTGAGGTTGTCGTTGTGATCGGCCCGTCCGGCTCCGGCAAATCCACGTTTTTGCGCTGCCTCAACCTGCTCGAGGTCCCGACCGGGGGCCGTATCCTCTTTGACGGCGTGGATATCACCGACAAGAGCTGCAACATCAACCTCCACCGGCAGAAGATGGGCATGGTGTTCCAGCATTTCAATCTCTTCCCGCACATGACCATCCTGCGCAACATGACGCTCGCACCCATGAAGCTGCTGCACAGATCGCAGCAGGACGCGGAGGCACAGGCACTGAAGCTTCTGCAGCGCGTCGGTCTCGGCGACCGCGGGGACGCCTATCCCTCCCAGCTTTCCGGCGGCCAGAAGCAGCGCGTGGCCATCGTCCGCGCGCTCATGATGGAGCCGGAGGTCATGCTCTTCGACGAGCCGACGAGCGCGCTCGACCCGGAGATGGTCGGCGAGGTGCTTGAGGTCATGAAGGAGCTGGCGCACGACGGCATGACGATGGTCGTCGTCACGCACGAGATGGGCTTCGCCCACGAGGTCGGCAGCCGCGTTCTGTTCATGGCGGACGGCAGGCTCGTCGAGCAGGGTACCCCGGAAGCCATATTCGAGCATCCGCAGAACCCCCGTCTGCAGGATTTTCTGGGCAAGGTATTATAATCTACAAGGGACGCGCCGCAGGGCGCGTCCCTGTTTTTTATTCCGGCACAAAAAAGCCTTGACTTCCGCCGCGATTGCAGGCACTATAAAAGAAAAACCACCTTGAAAGGAAGCATCCGCTGTGCAGGTTGTCAATTTTGGTTCTCTCAATATCGATCATGTCTACGCCGTCGAGCATTTCTGCCGCGCGGGCGAGACCATCCACACAGGAAGCTATACGCAGAGCGTCGGCGGGAAAGGACTGAACCAGTCCATCGCCGTGGCCAGAAGCGGCCAGCCGCTGTTTCACGCGGGCGCGCTCGGCGCGGGCGGCGAGCAGCTGGAAAAGACGCTGACGGCCTGCGGCGTCGATCTGCGCTATCTGCAGCATGTCGCCACGACGCAGGGCCACGCCATCATTCAGGTGCAGCCGGACGGTCAGAACTGCATTTTCCTCTACGGCGGCTCCAACCAGTCCATCGGCCCGGACGAGATCGACGCGGTGCTGTCCCACTTTACCGCGGGCGACTATCTGCTGCTGCAGAACGAAATTTCGAACCTCCCCTATCTTCTGCGTGCCGCCGCGGCGCGCGGGCTCCGGATCGTGCTGAACGCCTCGCCGATCAGCGAGTGGCTGCTGGAAGCGGATCTGTCCTGCCTCGACTGGCTCGTCGTCAATGAGGTCGAATGCGCGGCGCTCGCGCACTGCGACGATCCGGACGCGGGCTATGCGGCGCTCAGGGCGCGTTATCCCGGCATCGGCATTCTTCTGACGCTGGGCGAAAGCGGCTCCGTCAGCTGGAAGGACAGCGAGGAGATCCGCCAGCAGGCCTACCCTGTCCACGCTGTCGACACGACCGGCGCAGGCGACACGTTCATGGGCTATTTTGTCGGCTGTCTGGCACAGGGCATGGACCGCAAAGACGCCATGCAGTATGCCGCCATGGCGTCCTCCATCGCGGTCACGCGTCCCGGCGCAGCTGCCTCCATCCCCGAAATGCCCGAGGTCCGCGCCGCCGTTCAGGCGCTGCGGGCATAATCACAACGGCATACCGTCCGAACCGCTCTTCCATGCGCGGTTCGGACGGTTTTTTTGATTTTTGTTCCGCGCGTTATACAATTCCGCCCGAATCGCATGATTTTCCGCACATTGGAACATTTTTCGCTTATATATCTTTTTTGAAATCACTTATGTATGGTTTTATATCGATATATTTATGTCGATTTTATTGATCGAAAATCCGTCAATGTGAACAGAAAATCAGAAAAAACTTGATTTTTTCAAAAAGTCTGTTATCTTAAAAGCATGTGGACCGGCAGCATATCCGGCTGTCCGGTGAAAGGACTGTACCGGATTGCACAGGGATCTTTTCATGAAACATTTCCAGCTTCTTCTTATTTTCTGCCTGCCGCTGCTGCTCCTGACCGGCTGCGCAGCCTCCGGCAGCTCGCGTGAATTTTTCGCCATGGACACCGTCATGCAGGCCACGGCCTACGGCTCCGGTGCGGACGATGCCCTGCAGGCGGCGGAAGAAGAGATCTACCGGCTGGAGCAGCTTTTTTCCTGTCAGGCGTCCGAGGCAGAGCTTGCCCGCTGCAACCGCGCAGGACAGCTGACCGTCAGCGCCGAGACCTCCGCGCTGGTGCAGACGGCGCTCGATCTTTCCGAGGCGACCGGCGGCGCATATGACCCGACGCTCTATCCCCTGAGCCTCGCATGGGGCTTTTCCGGCGGAGCTTACCGCGTCCCGGACGCGGAGGAGCTGCGCTCGCTTCTTGCCGTGACCGGCGCATCCCGCGTCAGTGTGAACGGCTGCCGCGTCACCCTGCAGCCCGGCACACAGCTCGATCTCGGCGGCATTGCCAAGGGCTACGCCGCGGGGCAGCTCCGGAAGCTCTTTACGGAAGCCGGCGTCCGCTCCGCGATCCTCTCGCTGGGCGGCAATATTGCCGCCGTCGGCACCAAGCCGGACGGCAGCGACTGGCAGGTCGGTCTGCAGGATCCGGAAAACCCTGATACATATTTCGGCATTCTGTCCGTCCGCGACGCGTGCGTCGTCACCTCCGGCGGCTACCAGCGCTATTTTGAGCAGGACGGCGTGCGCTATCATCATATTCTCGACCCCAAGACCGGTTGCCCTGCGGAAAGCGGGCTCCTGTCCGTCAGCGTCGTCTCGGAGGACGATACGCTGGCCGACGCTCTTTCCACGGCCCTGTTCGTCATGGGCTTTGACGAGGGTCAGGCTCTCTGGCGTTCCGGTACGCTTCCCTTTGAAGCCGTCTGGATGCTGCAGGACGGCAGCGTTTATCTGACGCCCGGCCTTTCCGGCAGCTACCGCTCCGAGCGTGCGTTTCAGGTGATCGCATCATGAAGCAGAGAACATGGATCCTTATTTTTGCGGCGCTGGCCGCCGCGTGCCTGCTCGTGTGGCTTCTGCCGGGCAGGCAGGCGAAGCTCGCCGCCGTCTATCAGGATGGGCAGCTCATCGCGCAGCTCGACCCGCATAAGGACACGCAGCTGCGCGTCAGCGGCCCGGCTGGCGAGAATATCATCACCGTATCCGGCGGCGAGATCCGCGTCACAAAGGCGGACTGCCCCGATCAGCTCTGCGTGCTGCATGGGCCGCTCGCCGAGCGCGGCGGGCCGATTGTCTGTCTGCCGAACCATCTGTCCGTGCAGTGGCTGCACGGCAGCTCCGGCGTCGACGCCGTCAGCGGAACAGGAGGTCTTTCATGAAGCTTCGCAAGCTGACGCTGACCGCCGTTCTGACCGCTGCGGCGCTCGTCATGTTCGTCCTGGAAAGCCAGCTGCCGCCGCTGACCATGATCCCCGGCATCAAGCCCGGGCTTTCCAATATCTTTACACTGTTCACCATGGAAGCGCTCGGACCGGGCTGGGCCTTTGGCCTGTTCCTGGTCCGCGTGGTGCTGGGGAGCATGATCACCGGTCAGCTCTCCGCGCTTTTTTACAGTCTGGCGGGCGGACTTGCCGCGTATGCGGTGATGCTCGCCCTGCGGCGGCCGCTTCACGGCCCGCAGCTGTGGGTCCGGAGCGTGCTGTGTGCCATCACGCACAATCTCGGACAGCTGGCTGCGGCGTCCGTCATTGCCGCGACCCGCGCAGTATGGTATTACCTGCCGGTCCTGACACTGGCAGCGATAGCGGCCGGGGCCTTTACCGGCCTCTGCGCGCAGCTGATCCTCAGCCGCCTGCGCAGAGCCGGATTCGTCCCGGCGAAAACGAGTAAGAGGAGGAAACAAACGGATGAGACCTAAAATGCATGGCGTACACGTGCCGAACCGCAAATATACGGCGGAGTTGGCCGCGCTGCGCCTGCCCATCCCGGAGACAGTGGAGATCCCGATGTCCATGCACATCGGCGCGCCCGCCATTCCGGTCGTCAAGCCCGGCGACAAGGTCAAGGTCGGGCAGCTCATCGGCAAGGCCGGCGGCTTCGTCTCCGCGCCCATCTATGCCAGCGTATCCGGCACCGTCAAAAAGATCAACCAGGCAGTCGCCTCCAGCGGCCGTCTGATGCAGACCGTCGTCATCGAATCCGACGGCGAGCAGACGCTTCTGGAGGAGCTTCACCCGCCGAAGCTCGACACCATGCAGGACTTTCTCGACGCCGTCCGCGAAAGTGGCCTTGTCGGTCTCGGCGGCGCGGGCTTCCCGACCGTCGTCAAGCTGACCGTCAAGAACCTGGAGCAGGTCAAGGCCGTCATCATCAACGGCGCGGAGTGCGAGCCGTACATCACCTCCGACACCCGCACGATGCTCGACCGCTCGCAGGAGGTCCTCGAGGGCGCGCGGCTGGTGCAGCATTTCCTGCAGGTCAAGCGCGTGATCTTCGCGATCGAAGACAACAAGCCCTTCTGTGTCCGGACCTACCGCAAGCTTGTCAAGGACGAGCCGTGCATGGAGGTATGCCCCCTCAAATCGCTCTACCCGCAGGGCGGCGAAAAAGTGCTGATCTACAACACCATCGGTGAGGTCGTCCCCGAGGGCAAGCTCCCGCTGGACGTCGGCGCGATCGTCCTCAACTGCACCACGCTCGCCAACATCGCGCGGTACTGCAAGACCGGCATCCCGCTCGTTGAAAAGTGCATCACGGTCGACGGCTCCGCCGTCGCCAAGCCGAAGAACGTCATCGTCCCCATCGGCATGCGCATCGGCGACGTGTTTGAGGCCTGCGGCGGCTTCTGTGAGGAGCCGAAGAAGGTCCTCTACGGCGGCCCGATGATGGGTATCGCCGTGCCGGATCTCGACCAGCCCGTCCTGAAAAACACCAACGCCATTCTGGCTCTGACGGAAAAGGACGCCGTTCTGCCTGAGCCGACCGCCTGCATCCGCTGCGGCCGCTGCCTCCGCCACTGTCCGCTGCGGCTCATGCCGTCGCAGATCGAATCGGCCTACAACGCCGGCAACATGGAAAAGCTGCAGGAGCTGAAGGTCAACCTCTGCATGGAGTGCGGCTGCTGCTCGTACGGCTGCCCCGCCCACCGGCCGCTGGTACAGACCAATAAGCTGGCCAAGGCGAAGCTCGCCGCATGGCGCAAGGCGCAGAGCGAAAAGCTGGACGCCGGAAAGGAGGCCGTCAAGAAATGAATCTCATAATTTCTGCTTCCCCGCATATTGATTCCGGCGCAACGACCCGGAAGATCATGGGCGACGTTCTGATCGCCCTGTGTCCGGCGCTCATCGCCGCCGTGATCATCTTCGGCTGGCGCGCACTTCTGGTCACGGCCGTGTGTGCCGCCGCGTGCGTCTTCTTTGAGTGGGGCTTTGAAAAGCTTTGCCATAAGCCGTCCACCATCGATGATCTGTCCGCCGTGGTGACGGGCGTCATTCTGGCGTACAATCTGCCGGTCACGATCCCGCTGTGGCAGGCCGTGTTCGGCTGTCTTGTCGCCATCGTCGCCGTCAAACAGCTGTTTGGCGGCATCGGCAAAAACTTTGCCAACCCCGCTCTCGTCGGCAGAATCGTTCTGTTTTTGTCCTTCTCCAAGACCATGACCGCATGGGTCTTCCCCGACGCGGTCTCCTCGGCGACGCCTCTTGCCCAGCTGGCCGCGGGCCAGTCGCCCGACTTCATGCAGCTGCTGCTCGGCAATCACGGCGGCTGCATCGGTGAGACGTGTGCGCTGGCGCTGCTGCTCGGCGGCGCGTATCTTCTCATCCGCGGCGTCATCACGTGGCACACGCCCGTGAGCTTCATCGGCACGGTGTTCGTTCTGTCGCTGATCCTTGGTCAGGACGCCGCACGGCAGATCCTGTCCGGCGGTCTGCTGCTCGGTGCGTTTTTCATGGCGACCGATTATGTGACCGCGCCGCAGACGCCCTGGGGCCGCGCACTCTTCGGCATCGGCGCAGGCCTCCTGACCTGCCTCATCCGCTTCTACGGCAGCTACGCCGAGGGCGTGTCGTTCGCGATTTTGTTCATGAACATCCTGACGCCGTACCTGTCCAAGTGGACCGCGAGCAAGCCGTTTGGAGGTGCAAAGGCATGAAAAATACACAGGAAATCCGCAAGTCCATTGTGGTTCTCGTCGTGATCTGCCTGCTGACGTCAGCGGCGCTCGCCGTCGTCAACCACTTCACCGCGCCCGTGTCGGCCGCCAATGCCGCCGCACGCGAACAGCAGGCCCGGCTGGACGCCGTGCCGGAGGCTGCCTCCTTCGAGCCGATCGAGCTGGCGCTCCCCGACGGCGTCGTCGGCGCCTACACCGCGCTGGACGCGTCTGGCACGCCTCTCAGCTATCTCTTCACCGTCGAGGGCAAGGGCTTCGGCGGCACCATTCAGGTGCTGTGCGTCATCGGCAGCGACGGTCTCATCCGCACCTGCCGCACAATGGACGTCTCGTCCGAGACGACGACGCTCGGCGGTCAAACGGCAAGCGAGAGCTATACCGGCCAGTATGCCGGGCAGGACACTTCCCTCTCCGGCGTCAGCGCCATCTCCGGCGCGACCATCACCTCCACCGCCTACCGCGGCTGCGTGGAGACGGCGTTTGAAGCGTTCGAGCTTGTAAAGGAGGCGCAGAAATGAGTAAATTACAAAACTTTCTGAAGGGTCTCATCAAGGAAAACCCCGTTCTCGTCCTCGTCCTCGGCACCTGCCCGACGCTGGCGATCTCTACCTCGATCGTTGCGGCCTTCGGCATGGGCATTGCCGCCACCGCCGTTCTGATCCTGTCCAACATGGCCATTTCTGCCATCCGCAAGGTCGTTCCCGATCCGGTGCGCATCCCGTGCTACATTGTCGTCATCGCGGGCTTTGTCACCGTGGTCGAGCTGGTCATGGAGGCCTACGCCTTCAGCCTGTACCAGTCGCTCGGCGTCTATCTGTCTCTGATCGTCGTCAACTGCATCATTCTCGGCCGTGCCGAGATGTACGCGAGCAAGCACGGCGTCGTGGATTCCGCCATTGACGGCGCGGGCATGGGTCTTGGCTTCACGCTCGCCATCTGCGCCATGGCCGTCATCCGTGAGACGCTCGGTGCCGGCACGTTCTGCGGCTATCCCGTCCCCTGGTTCCATGACAACCCCATCGGTATCCTGACCATGGCGCCGGGCGGCTTCTTCGTCTTCGGCTGCATGATTGCGCTCATCAACAAGATCTCCAAGGGCAAAGCCATCAAGAAGAAAGAATTTGGCTGCGCCGGCTGCCCGGGCTGCGGCAAGGGTGCCTGCGAAGGAAAGGGGGCAGCTGAGAAATGAAAACCATGATCCTTGTCATCCTGACCGCCGCGATCACGAATAACTACGTGCTTGTCAAGTTCCTCGGCATCTGCCCGTTCCTCGGCGTCTCCAAGAAGCTCGATCAGGCCACCGGCATGTCGCTCGCCGTCATCTTCGTCGAGGTGCTGGCAACCGCCGTCACATGGCCGATCTATCATTTCCTGCTGGCCGGCAAGGTCGATTTCACCTATATGGAGACCGTCGTCTTCATTCTGGTCATCGCTGCCCTCGTCCAGCTGGTCGAGATCGTTCTCAAGCGCTATGTTCCCGCGCTCCATAAATCCCTCGGCGTCTATCTGCCGCTCATCACCACCAACTGCGGCGTTCTTGGCGTCACGATGAACGTCATTTCCGACGGCATGAACTACGGCGAAGCGCTCCTGACCGCCCTCGGCTGCGGCCTCGGCTTCTTCCTTGCAATGGTGCTGTTCTCCGGCGTCCGGTCGCGCGTGGAAGAGGCGGAGCCGCCCAAGAGCTTTGAGGGGCTGCCCATTACCCTGATCTCGGCAGCCATCGTTTCCCTGTCATTTTTCGGACTGACCGGCATCATTGACCGGCTGTTCGGTTAAGGAGGCGGCCCCATGGAAATTCTGATCCCGATCCTGGCTGTTACGATCATCGGCCTCATCTGCGGCGTCGGACTTGCCGTCGCCTCCAGCGTGATGGCTGTCAAAGAGGATTCCCGCTTTGCCGAGATCCGCGAATGCCTGCCCGGCGCAAACTGCGGCGCGTGCGGCTACACCGGCTGTGACGGCTACGCCAAGGCGCTGCTGGAGCCCGGTACGAAAACCAATCTCTGCGTTCCCGGCGCAGGCGCGGTCGCGTCGAAGCTCGCTTCTCTGCTCGGCGTAGAGGCGGAGGACGTCACGACGAAGATCGCCGTCGTCCAGTGCGCCGGCACGTGCGAAGCCACCTCGGTCAAGGCCGACTACCGCGGTATTGAGTCCTGCGCGGCGGCAAAGATCTTCTACGGCGGCCGCGGAAAATGCATCTTCGGCTGCATGGGCTTCGGTGACTGCGCCAAGGCCTGTCCGCAGCAGGCGATCTCCATGCGCGGCGGCATCGCCTTCGTCAGTCAGCCCAAGTGCATCGGCTGCGGCATCTGCGCGCAGACCTGCCCGCAGAAGATCATTGAGGTCGTCCCCGACGTCATCCGCACCGAGGTCATCTGCTCGAGTCTGCATAACGGCCCCTATACCCGCAAGGTCTGCTCCAACGGCTGCATCGCCTGCCACAAGTGCGAAAAAGCCTGCCCGCACGGCGCAATCACCGTCGATAATTACCTTGCCCGCATCAACTGGGACGTCTGCACCGGCTGCGGCGAATGCGCTAAGGTCTGCCCGACCGGCGCCATGGTCTACGGCGATTTCTCCGGTGCCTCCAAGCGCGCCACCAAACGCACCACCGCCTGATCCTCTGTATATACCAAATCGGCAGCCACCTTGGTGGCTGCCGATTTCTTTATTCATGAAATATCAATTTTTTCCTGCTTCTGCAGCATAACGGTAATAGGGCAGCAGCGCCTCATACGCTTTCTCAAACGCTTCCTTCACCGCTCCGTACTGCGCCGCACGCTTCTCATCCGGCGTATAGGTGTGCTCGATCCGGATCATATCGTCGATCACGTCGAAATCCCGGTACAGCCCGACGCCAACGCCGCCGGTCACAGCCGCGCCCATGGAGGTAGCTTCCTCCAGAAGCACCGGCGTATGCACCGTAGCCTCATAAATATCCGCCATGATCTGACACCAGACATCGCCCTTGGCACCGCCGCCGATCACCAGCATCTCCCGGATTGGCAGATTGCTCCGCAGGCACTCGAGGATCACATTCAGATTCATCGTCACGCCTTCCAGAACCGCACGGATCATATCGCAGCGGCGGCTCTCCATTCGAAGGCCGAGCCATGCCGCAGATGCCTGCGGATTCCAGCGCGGCGCGCGTTCGCCCAGCAGATACGGCAGAAACAGCACGCCGTTTGCGCCGACCGGGCTTTGCGCTGCCTGCCGGTTCATCCGTGCGTAGACGCCGTCGCCGCCATGCGCCGCCTGTTCCGTTTCCAGCTGGCAGACCTGCTGCTTCAGCCAGTTATAGGCGCCGCCGGCGGACTGCATCGTCCCGTTCGGCGCATACAGCCCCGGCACGATATGCGCCCAGGTCACCGTCCGCATCTGTTTGTCGAATACCGGCTCCTCGCTCGTCGACGCGATCCACGCAGACGAGCCGACATAGCTGAAGGTCCGCCCCGGCCGGATGGAGCCTGCGCCTACGTTCGCGCAGACGCCGTCGCCGCCGCCCATTACAACGGGCGTGTCCACGGCAAGGCCGGTCTGCTCCGCGGCCCAGCGCGTCACGCCGCCTGCCACAAAGGTCGACGGAACGATCTGCGGCAGCTTTTCGCCGTCGATCCCGGCACACGCCACGATCTTCTCCGACCACTGCAGCTTCTGCAGATCCATGCAGCCATTCGAGGTCGCATCCGACGGCTCCGTGTACCAGTTCCCAGTCAGACGCAAGACAATGAAATCCTTCGCATTGAGCGTCTTATATGTCTTTGCGTAGATCTCCGGCTCATGGTCCCGCACCCACATCAGCTTCTGAATACCGTAGGACGCCGTATTCCGGTGTCCTGCGATCCGGTAAAAATCCCAGTCGGAAATTTCCCTGGCGATCGCCTGCTGCTGCTCCTGCGCGCGCTGATCCGCCCAGATGATTGACGGGCGGAGCGGATGGCCTGCTTTGTCCACGCACAGGCAGCCCATCATCTGTCCGGAAAACGAAACTGCCGCGATCTGCGCCGGCTCGATCGCCGCCTTCGCGATCAGATTCCGGGTCGTTGTACAGATAGCCCGCCACCAGTCCTCCGGATCCTGCTCCGCCCAGATTTCATGGAAATAATGGCACCCATAGGAATAGACCTCACTGGCGACCAGCGCTCCGCTTTCACTGAACAGCGTTGCCTTATTTCCGGATGTACCAAGATCATGTGCCAAAATATACTTCATATTTCTCTCCTGATTCAGCGCCCTTACAGCCGCTTATTTTGCATGGCTATGCCGGATACGGTCGTACAGGACCGCCGCGATGATAATCGCACCGGTGATCACCTTCTGCATCCATTCCTGCAGGCCGAAAATGACCATGCAGTTCACAATGACTGCAAGCAGCACCGTACCGAAAATCGTTCCGCCGATGTTTCCGTCACCGCCGGTAAAGCTAGTGCCGCCGATGATGACCGCGGTGATCGCGTCCGTCTCCAGCGCTGTCGCGCAGGACGGCACGCCGGAATACATTCTTGCTGCCATGATCACGCCCGCAAGTGCCGTGAACACACCGGAAAGCACAAACGAGAAGATCGTTGTTGCGGCCAGATTGATGCCGGAGAATTTTGCCGCCTCTGCATTGCCGCCGACCGCGAAAACATCGCGGCCGATATTTGTCTTATTCAGAATAAACCAGCAGGCCACGAAAGCCAGCACCGCGATCAGCAGCACGCTGGGGATCCCAAGCAGCTTTCCATTGCCGACCGCGATCACCGGATGCAGGGGGTCGATCGGCAGCGGGTAGCCGCGATTGAGCGCGATCGCAAATCCGCGCAGGATCGTCGTCATGCCGAGCGTCGCAATAAAGGAGTGAATCTTGCCTTTTGCGACAATCACGCCGTTGATCACACCGATTAGTCCGCCTGCAGCCAGCGTCAGAAGGATCGCCGGCACACTGCCGACACCCATGCTGATCAGCCACGCCAGAAGCATGGTCGCCAGCGCGCACAGCGCGCCCTGACTCAAGTCGATATTCCCGCTGATGATCACAAACGTCATGCCAAGGCCGGCAAAGAACGTCGTATTGTTATTGATCAGCAGCTGCAGCAGGTTCTTGGAGTTCAGGAAGACCGGATTATAGATCGAGGTCACCGTCATCATGGCAATGATGACGATCACAAGACCTCCGTAATTTTTCAGGAACCGGCCGATCGCCGTGTGGCCCAATTTTCCCTCTTTTGCACTCTGTTTCATTCTTTTCCTCCCGCGGCATACTGCAGAATCTTTCCGATAGTCACGTCCCGGCCCTCGATCCGTCCGGAGATCTCCCCGCCGGACAGGACGATCACACGGTCACAGACGACCGGGATCTCCGACATGTCGGACGTAAAGAACAGCACGCCCATGCCGCTTTTTTTCAGTTTACTGATCAGCTGATAGATCGTCGCCTTCGCACCGACGTCAATGCCGCGCGTCGGTTCGTCCAGCATCAGGATCTTTGGCTGCGCAAGCAGCTCCTTCGCAATGACAACTTTCTGCTGATTGCCGCCAGACAGATAACGGACTTTCTGCTCCGTTCCGGCAGTCTTGATCGCAAGCTCCTGTATCATTTCAGCCGCATCGGCATTTTCCCGCCGGCGGTCGATCATTCCGAATTTACCGGTTCTTTTACGATAGGTTCTGCACATTGCGATATTTTCCCGCACACTGCGGATCAATACCAACCCCTGCAGCTTTCTGTCCTCCGGGACAACGCCGACGCCATGATTCAGGGCGTCGCGCATATTGTTCAGCTTTGTCGGCTCTCCATACAGCCGCATGGAAAAATCTTCATTTTTATCCAGCCCGGTCAGCGCGCGCAGCAGCTCTGTTTTGCCTGCGCCGACCAGCCCTGTGATCCCCAGCACCTCGCCGGCGTGCAGGGTAAAGTCGATCGGCTCTGCCTTGGGTGTAAGCTTCAGGCCTTCCACCTCCAGGAGCGTCTCACCGCTGATCGTTCCCTCGTTTTCGATCTCACTGCGCAGCTTCTGCTGCGTCTGCATCAGATCTTCACCGACCATCAGGGAAACGATCTCCCGCTGGTTGGTCTCCTGCTTCTTCTTGGATGCAATAAAATGGCCGTCCCGCAAAACGATCAGCGTATCTGCAATTTCAAACACCTCATCGAGCAGATGCGAAATATACACGATCGCGACACCACGTTCCTTCATTCTCCGGATGATCGCCTGCAGCCCCCTCACTTCCTCGATGCTGAGCGATGATGTCGGTTCATCCATAATGACTACGCTCGCCTGCTCCGCAACGACCTTTACAATGGAGACCAGCTGCCGGTACGAGATCGGGAGCTGATCCACCCGCATGCGCGGATCGATATCAAACCCAAGCTCCTCCAGAATCCTGCCGGCCTTTCGGACCATCTCCTTCTGGCTGACCGCTGCGCCGCGGTGCTCCGTGCGTTTGCTCAGGAATATATTCTCTGCAACCGAAAGCGCCGGGACAAGCGCAAGCTCCTGCGGGATGATCGCGATCCCATTCTCTCTTGCCGTTTGAATGTCATAGCTCTGAAATTCTTTTCCGTGGATCCGGATCTGCCCGCCGTCCGCCTGATGGACCCCCATCAGAATATTCATCAGCGTCGACTTGCCTGCGCCGTTTTCTCCCATCAGCGCGACGACCTCGCCGCTGTGCAGCGTCAGATCCACACCCTTGAGGACGCTCACACCGGAAAATGACTTTGTGATCCCTCTTAATTCTACAATTGCCTGTTGTTCCATTTGGCACCTCTTTTCGCAGCCGTCAGCCGGAGGTTCTCCGGCTGACGGCGCATGCTTTATCCTGTAGGATTGCCTTACGCAAGGGTCTGCGGCAGCGTAATATCGCCGTACTTGGCAAGGAATGCGATATTGTCCGCGGCAAATTCCTCAACATTTTCCTGCGTGATTGGGAGTACCGGGAGCGCAAGGACCTCTACCTTCTCATAACCGGCGATCGCGCGCAGGCACTCGTAGACGCCGAAATAACCGATCGCATACGGGAACTGCGTAACGCCGCCCTTGATGGCCGTACCGTTTTTGATTGCCTCCGCGACCTCATCCTCAACGTCATAGCTAATGATCGTGATCTTGTCGGAAAGACCGGCCGTATCGACTGCGGACAGCGCGCCGATCGCAGGGTCGCCCTGCGTGCAGTAGATACCGACAAGTGTGTCATACTTCGTCAGCATGGGCGCGATCTTCGTCAGGGTATCTTCACGGGTGCCGTCCTGCTCAATATAGTCGACCACGTTGATGTTGGAGCCTTCGATCGCGTCTTCAAAGCCCTGATAGCGCTGATCCATCGCCACAGATGCAAACTCAAGCTTCGTCATAATGATGTCGCCGCCCTCCGGCAGAAGTTCCATCATCAGCTTGCCGGCTGCATAGCCGCCTGCATAGTTGTCAGACGTGACCGTGCCCGCTGCAAGGTCCGTGCGCTCCGGCGTTGTGTCGACGCTGATGAACGGGACGCCTGCGTCAGCCGCCTTCTGCAGGCAGCCCGTGATCGCGGAGGAATCCGAGCAGTTCATGACCAGACCGTCATAGCCCTGCGCCAGATACGTATCCGTCAGCGTCTGCTCTTTATTGAGGTCACGGCTCGTGTACTGGATGTCCAGCTGCACGCCGAACGCTTCGCCTGCCGCTTCCATGCCCTTGGCAACGGACTGGAAGAAGCCGACCGACGCATCCGCCGGCATACCTGCGATCTTCAGCTTCGACAGATCCAGCGTATCGCTGTCAGACGCCTGTTCTGTCGGTTCTGCCTGGGTCTGGTTCTGGGCAGGCTCCGCCTGCTCCGTGCTGTTGTCCTTCGTGCCGCCTGCACACGCCGCTAGCGTCAGGCACATAACGGCCGCCAAAAGAAACGCCACCAATCTTTTCATTTTTACTCCTCCTGATTTGTGTTTTTTATAATACTGCATTTGCAACGCATTTGCAAATATTATTCCACCCCAAACTGCACTCAAATAATAATCGGCGTTATACCGAACGAGCGGATCACCTGCAGCCGCTGCTCCAGTTGTTCCGGCGTATGCTTCGGAAAAACCGTTGCCTGCATGCCGAGATCCTCGTATTTGCTGCATCCGTAATCGTGGTACGGGCTGACGTCCAGTTTGCCGATCCCGTGCGCCAGCAGGAAACTGCACATGGCTTTCAGATTTTCGTCATCATCGTTCTGACCGGGTATCATCGGATATCGGACGGTCAGCTGTACGCGGCTGGCCGCAGCCAGCTTGAAATTCTGCAGGATCCGGTCATTTCCGGCACCGGTCAGCTGCTTATGCCGCGCAGTGTCCATATGCTTCAGGTCAAACAGCACGCCATCCGCCAGTTCCAGCATCTCTGCAAACGCCGCTTCCCCGCAGTTGCCGCAGGTATCGATATAGATCCCGATCCCCTGCAGCAGGGCGGCGGTCTCCCGGATAAAGGGAAACTGCAGCATCGGTTCTCCGCCGGAAAACGTCACGCCCCCACCGGAAGCCTCATAATAGTCGCGGTCTCTGCGCAGCAGTTCTGCCAGCTGCTGCGGCTGATACGCCGTTCCGAGCAGCTGCACGCTGCCGTAGCAGCAGGCCGCCTCGCACCGCCCGCAGCCTGTACAGCGGGACGGTTCGATCCGATGCTGTCCGTCTTCCATCCGATGAACGCCATTCGGGCAGACCTTTACACACATTCCGCAGTTCCGGCAGAGCCGGAAATTTACCTTGATCTGCCGGGCGGGCGAAATGGATTCCGGATTGTGACACCACGGACAGTGCAGCGAGCAGCCCTTCATAAATACTGTCGTCCGGATCCCGGGGCCGTTGCCGATGGAAAAGCGCTGAATGTCAAAAATATTGCCTTCCATATCACACTTCCGTCCGGTCGATCATTTCCTGCTGCTGCTCCGGAGAGAGCGAAACGAAATACGCACTGTATCCGACCACCCGGACAAGCAGATTCCGGTACTTCTCAGGATGTGCGACCGCATCCTCCAGCGTCTTTCTGTCTACAACGTTGACCTGCGTATGCATACCGCCCTTCCGGAAATAGCCCTCCAGGATCGCAGCCAGATTCAGATACCCGTTTTCCCCATGGAACGCACGCGGCTGGAACTTGACATTGATACCGCCGCTCGGTGTCTTCGTAAACGGAAGCTTCGCGACACTGTTGAACATGGCCGTCGGGCCGTTGGCTTCGGTTCCGTAGACCGGAGACTGGCTTTCACTGATCGCTTCACCCGCGCTCCGCCCATCGGCCGAGGCAGCGCAGACCTTTCCAAACGCCCGGTGATGCCAGAGGGAATAGAAGCTCGGGTACAGCTTCCGGCCGCCTGCTGTCGGCGACGCCGCCATGACCTCTTCCACATATATCTGCCCGACTTTCTCTGCATAGCGGTCGACGGCATCATCGTCGTTGCCGAATTTCGGATACTGCTCCCGGATGTAGGTCTGTATGTACGCTTCGCCTTCCCAATTGCTTTTCAGCAGCTCTGTCAGCTCCGGCAGCGTAAATCTCCGCTCCCGGAACACCAGACGGTCGATCGCATACAGGGAATTGGCCAGCGTCGCAATTCCGACAAAATGGCAGTTGATATGCCGCTGCCGGGAGCCGTCCGCATTCATGCTTGAAGCCTTGCGGATGCAGTCCGTCATCAAAATCGACTCAAAGCTGAACGGTTTCAGCTCCTGCCAATACGCATCCGACCGCTCCACGTGTGCCTTGGTCCTGCGGATGCAGTCCCGGATCTGCAGCCGGAGCGCCTGCAGGATATCGTCCATGGACCGCAGCTGGTATGTCGGCGGCGTAATGACGCCCTGCACCCGGCCAGTCGCCATGCACGCACCGCTGTTCAGTGCATATTCCAGCAGCTTCGGCCCGCATTCCCATGCTTCCCGGAGTTCATCCTCCTGTCCCGGCAGGAAGCTGTTGTTGCAGCCGTAATATCCATATCCATATGCATCTGCCCGCGAAACACCGTTCGCCATCAGAGCCTCCACGACTACATGGTCGTTGAAAAAGCTGGGATAACCCAGACCGCTCGCCGCGATCCTGCACGCGTATCGGAAAAAGTCCCGGTCGATGTTCCGGTGATAGCGGACATTGACCGTCGGCTGCTTCAGCTTCAGCTCATATATGGCATCCAGAATGATCCACGATACCGTATTCGTTGTATCGCTGCCATCCTCCCGCATGCCGGAGACAAGGATATACTGCAGGCTGTTTTTGCAGAGCACACGCTTGGGTTTGTACGACTCCCACGCATATCCGATGATCTCATTGCTCTTGATAAACAGGCATTCCATCAGCTCCAGTGCCTGTTCCCGCGTCAGCCGGCCTGCCGCAGCATCCTGTGCATAATACGGATACAGGATCTGGTCCAGTCTGCCGTATGCGTAATCCCGCGCGCCGCAGACCACCTGCAAAACGAACATGCCGAACCAGATCAGCTGCACCGCTTCCCGGAAGCTGCCCGCACCGCCGCAGCTGAGGTGCCGGCACACCGATTCAATTTCCGTCAGTCTTTTCTGTTCGTCCTCCGGCTTTTCCTTTGCCAGCTCTGCAGCCCGTTCTGCATAGCGCGCAATGAAGGCGTTCATCGCCTCTGCTGCATCGACGGCATTTTGTAAAAACGCCGTCTGTGCCTGCGTCAGGGCCGGATCCTCCAGCCGCTGCTGCGCCTCGGCACGAATGCCGGTAAATCCCTTCTCCAGAAGCCGCGCCCAGTCCGGGATACAATGTCCGTAAGAGTTGAACCAGACCGGGGCAAACCGCTCGTCCTCATCTGTGATCTCGATGATCTGCAGCGGGTCGAACGTAAACAGCTCCGTCGCTTTGAAGTTGTAGCGCCGGCACATACGCGCGAACGCCTCCTCCTGCTCCGGGCTGAGGATCTCTTCCCGGCACATGCCGACGATCAGCTCATTGTCCCGGATATCCACCGTCATGTTCTCCAGCAGGTGCTGCAGACACCGGACATATTTGATGTCGTTCGGATCATTGCGATGCGCCCGTTCCGCTTCCAGCAGCAATACAGCCCGTTCAAAAAACACGCCTTCGTCGCTGATCGTTTCCAGATTTTCCTGAAGTTTTTTTACTCTCGGCGTCATTTCTGCCATCCTTTTCTTAACCGCAATTCATTTTCTCAATCGTTAAGCGCATCGTTTCGCTTAACGTTAAGCTTAACGTTAAATTGACATTATCACAAAAAATCTGCTTTGTCAATACGGATCTTTTGGTGTTTTTTGCTTCACGCGATCCGAAAATAAAAAAACAGGGCCTTGCCGCTATTGACAAACCCCGGATCCGAATAATATTATGGTTGTGAGAGAAGGAAACGTTTGGGAGGACAGGCATGGAAAAAAAGCCGACGTTAAAAGATATTGCCTCGATCTGCGGATGCTCTGTTACCACGGTTTCACGTGCGCTGCAAAAAAGCCCGACCATTTCGGAAGCAACACAGAAGAAAATTGCGGACATCGCCAAAGAGCTGGGCTATATCCCCAACTCGCTTGCCATGAGCATGCGCACCGGATATACCAACACCATTGCAGCCTGTATTCAGGATTTCCGCAATCCATTTTTCTCTGCAATGGCAAAGTATATCGAGAGCTGCGCCCGCAAGTTTGGCTATTTCGCGCTCTTCTCGACAACGAATGAATCTCCGGATCAGGAGTATCACGTCTGTGAGACGCTTCTGCAGAAGAACGTCGACGGGATTCTTCTCTTCCCGATCCAGCAGGACACGTCCGCCGTCGAGCTTCTGGTCCGGCAAAACATTCCGTTTGTTCTGGTCGGACGGTATTTTGATGAGCTGGACACAGACTATGTGCTGACCGACGATGCGCAGGGCGCCTACCTTGTCACCCGGCACCTGATCGACCGCGGCGCACAGCGGATCCTGTTCCTGAACGTCAGTTCCACCATTTCTTCCGCCCGCTGCCGCCGCAGCGGCTACCTGCGCGCATTGGACGAATCCGGATACACGCCCCATATTCTTGAAGGCTCCATGGTTTATGGAAAAACACGGGAGATCTTATATTCCATCCGGGACGAGCTGCCGCAGTATGACGCAATTATGACCTTCTGCGACATCATGGGCTTTGAAGCCTACAATGCCCTTGCCAAAATGGGCTACCGGATCCCGGAAGATATCATGCTCGCCAGCCTTGACGGTCTGCAGCAGGATATCGTGCTTCCGATCGAGCTGACCTGCGCCGGTACCAATCGCCGGCTTATGGCGCAGAAGTCCATGGATCTTCTTCTGTCCAAGATCCGTGGGACCGCGCCGGCCGAACCACAGCATATCTGCATTGAACAATACCTGCTTCCAGGCAGTACAACATAAGGAGAACCTTCCATGAAAAAGATCCTCATGATCGGTACGGGCGGGACGATCGCGTCCGGGAAGACGGCGGAGGGGCTGATGCCGGAATTGACGACCGAGCAGCTGCTGGCCTTTGTGCCGGCGGTCTCTGCGCTTTGCAGCGTGGACTGCCTGCAGCTTCTGTCGCTCGACAGCACCAACATTGCGCCTGCGCACTGGCTGCAGATCGCGTCCGCCATCCGTGAGCGGTATCTGCACTACGACGGCTTTGTCATCTGCCACGGCACCGATACCATGGCCTATACTGCGGCCGCGCTGTCCTATCTCATTCAGGGCGCGGCCAAGCCGATCATTCTGACCGGCGCGCAGAAGCCCATCAGCTTTGACTCGACCGATTCCAAGGTCAATCTGACGGACGCATTCCAGTGCGCGTGCAGCAACACGCTGCACGGCGTGATGATCGTCTTCAACGGCAAAGTCATTCAGGGAACGCGCGCGTGCAAGACGCGCTCAAAGAGCTACGAGGCCTTTTCCAGCATCAATTACCCCTATCTTGCCGTCCTGCAGGACGGCAGGATCCTGCAGTATATCGAAAACGACTGTCTGCCGGCGCCTGTTTTTTATGACCGGCTCGACAGCCGGGTCATGCTCCTGAAGCTGATCCCCGGCGCGCGGGCGGAGCTTGCCAGCTGGATGCTGACGCAGTGCGACGCGCTGATCCTCGAGAGCTTCGGCGTGGGCGGCATCCCCTCGTACGAGGGCAACGACTTTCTTTCCGTTTTGGAAGCCGGCCTGCAGGCCGGGAAGACGATCGTCCTGACCACGCAGGTCCAGAACGAGGGCAGCGACGTCGGCGTCTATCAGGTCGGCCACAAGATCCGCGAATGCCCGCAGGTCCTTGAGGCCTTTGACATGACGACTGAGGCCATCACCGGCAAGCTTATGTGGATCCTCGGCCAGACCAGCGAGCCGGCGCAGATCCACCGCCTGTTCTATACGCCGGTGGCAAACGATATCCTCAATTACCGGGCGTAACGCCCCTGCCAGTCAGGAGAAATTACCGTGAAGATAAAGAAACTCATCGGCCGGATCCTGCTTGTGCTGCTCTGCATCGTCATTGTGATCGCGATCATTGGAGCTGCGCAGTTTTTCCATCGGTCAGACCCCAAAAACCGAAAGCAATACGAGACCTCCAATCCGTTCATCACCGGCCAGACCGCGATCTCGGCGCATCGCAGCGGCGCGGGCGATTTCCCGGAGGAGACGCTGGCCGCGTTCCGCGGCTGCGCAGAGAACCCCGACTTTCAGGTCGATTATTTCGAATTTGACCTCCATATGACGGCGGACGACATTCTGGTGCTGTCTCATGATTCCACGCTGGACCGCGTGTCGGACGCGGCAGCCGTGTTCGGCGCGGAAAACGTGCTGGTCCGGGACAAGACGCTGGCAGAGCTGAAGCATCTGAACATGGCGGCGCAGTTCGTGAGCGGCGCGGGCGAGGCGCCGTATGCCGATCTCCACGGCGACGATGTGCCGGACGAGCTGCGGATCCTGTCTCTCGACGAGGTGCTGGACTATCTGACCGCCGCCGGAGCCTATCATTACATCATCGAGATCAAGGACGGCGGCGAAGTCGGTCTGGCCGCGGCGGATCAGCTGTACGCGACGCTGCAGGCGCGGGGCCTTCTTGATCGGGTCATCGTCGGCAGCTTCCGGGATGAGGTGGCAAGCTACATCACGGCAAATTATCCGGATATGCACCGCAGCGCCAGTCCGGAGGAGGTCGTGCAGTTCTATTTTGCCGCGCTGACGGGCAAGAGGGATTTTACCTGCTCCTATGACGTCCTCCAGCTGCCGTTCGGCGACGCCGAATCGAGCTTCGGCATCAATCTTGGGACCGCGACCGTCATCAACTTCGCCCACGCCAACGATCTTGCCATCCAGTACTGGACGGTCAATTCCGAGAAGGACATGACCTATCTCGCCAGCATCGGCGCCGACGCCCTGATCACCGACTACCCGGACAGAGCCGCAGGCGTTCTGGAACGCTTACAATAGCGCAGAAAAGCCGGGATCCGCTTCGATACAGCGGATCCCGGCTTTTATTCCTTTTTTGCCTGTACGATCATCATGATCCCTTCCGTGAGGCTGATCTCGGCCTCCGGGGCTTCAAATTCATTGCTGACGCCGAGGGGAAAACGGTTGGTGAGCGTGACGCCCTCGAGCTTATACTTGACGCCGCGCAGGCATACGCCGGTGCAGACGTCGGACAGGGAAAACACAGACAGCGCCCAGCCTGGGCGCTTCGGCAGGTGGATCGTGCCGTGGGTCAGGAATGTGATCTCGGTGCCCTGCCCCAAAATCGTTACCTGCGCGCCGCGCACGGCAGCTCCTGCGGCGTTCTGCAGGTTCGCCATCGTGTGATCCAGCCGTCCGCCCAGCGCGCACAGCAAAACCAGCTCCCGATAGCCGCGCTCCAGCGCGCAGCTGATGGCATGCCCCGTATCCGTATCATCCTTCTCAGGGGTCAGCCGCTCCATCGTGACGCCCGGCGCAACAGTCCCGGAGAACGAATCAAAATCTCCGACAAACAGGTCGGGCCTCAGCCCGAACTGCTCGCAATACGCATAGCCCCGGTCACAGGCGATCACAAAGTCTCCGTCACTTCGCGCCGGTACCGGTCCCGGCTCTCCGCCGGATACGATCAGACAGCGGTTTTTCACCCCATGTTCCTCCCTCTCCGCAGGCGCTTTGCCGCATTGCGCAGCATCTCCAGAAGACTCGACGTGACGCTGACGCCCGCCGCGATCCCCAGCACGAATGACGCCGTCCGCCCGCCGTAGACCTCCGCCTGCGGCCAGTTCTGCGTGACGAGCGCGTTCATCACATAATAGAGCGTCCCGCCGGGGATAAGCGGGATCAGCCCGACGATCAGATACTGCTGCGCAGGCGTTTTTTTGATCCGCGCAAGAATTTCCGCCCAGACCGCGGTAGCCGCGCTGGCCGCGAACGACTGCAGAAACGCCGACTGTGTCACCTGACCGGTCAGCAGATACACGCCCCAGCACAGCGCGCCGCCGAGCGCGGCCAGCGCCAGCAGCTGCTTGCGTACGTTATACAAAAGCGCAAAGCCCGCCGAACCGAGCAGCGCCGTCAGAAGTCCAACCCAGATCTGCATGCTTTATCCTCCCACCAGCCTTCCGGCCAGCGCGAACCCCAGCGCCAGCGCCGCCGCCCACAAAACAGCCTCGATCATGCGCATCACGCCGGAAATGGTATCGCCGATGAAAATATCCTTGACTGCATTCGTAAACGCCACGCCCGGCACCAGCAGCATGATAACGCCGATCATCACCTTATCGCTGTGCAGCGCAGGCAAGCCCCGGCACGTCAGACAGATCGCAGCGCCCACCGCGAATGCGGACAGGAAGTTGAACAGCACCTTATTTTTGCACAGCAGCGGCAGATACAGCTGCAGCAGGCAGATCGCCAGCGAAAAGGCCGCCGCGCTCAGCCCGTCCCAGGGCGTCCCGCCAAAAAAGATCGCCAGCGCGCCGCCTCCAAGACTGCTGCCCACAAACAGCCGCCACCGGGCCGGGCGGCAGCTTTTGGCCAGATGCAGCCGGTCCGCCAGCTCCTGCACCGGAAACGGCTTTTCGCAGTAGCTGCGGCTGATGGCATTGATGGCTTCCAGCTTGCCGAAGTCCGTCACCGTGGATTTTTCGATCCGCCGCGTCTGTGTGACAGCGGTCTCGTCCGCGAAGCACATGGTCAGTACGATGCTGGAGGTAATGACGAACACATCCATGCGCACCGCGCCATAGGCCTTGCCCATGCGCGTGAGCGTCTGCTCGACCCGGCGCACCTCCGCGCCGTCGGCGAGCATGCTCTCGCCCAGCTCCAGAAGCGTATGGAGCATCAGTTCGGTATCCTGCACGTATGCACCTCCTGGGGATTTTCAGTATTTCTTAGTATAGCACGCCCGGCCCGCGGCGGCAAGTAGCGCGTCCCCGTTGACATTTTTTCTGGTCTATGCTTAAATATCCGCAGAAACATAAAGGAGCGTCTGCGCATGTTCTTTTTCTACACGAACCCCATCCTGATTGCGGCCGCCGTGATCCCGGCCATTTTCCTGCTGGTGCATGTCTACCGCGCCGACAAGCTGGAAAAGGAACCGGCGCCGCTGCTCATTTCCCTCGTTTTATACGGGATCGCCGCGACGTTCATCGCGCTCATTCTCGAGCGGCTCGGCAGCGCCATTCTGGGGCAGTTCTTCCCGGAGGACAGCGTCCCGTATAACGTCATCATGTATTTCGGTGTCGTGGCCTTCTCGGAGGAGGGCGCAAAATACTTCCTGCTGAAGCGCCGCACGTGGAACTCCGCCGCGTTCAACTGCCAGTTTGACGGCGTCGTCTACGCGGTCTTCGTGGCGCTGGGCTTCGCGCTGTGGGAGAATATCAGCTACGTTCTCATGTACGGTCTCTCCACCGCGCTCGTGCGCGCCGTGACCGCCGTGCCGGGGCATGCCTGCTTCGGCGTGTTCATGGGCGTCTGGTACGGTCTTGCCAAGCGCCTGCACGGGCAGGGGCGCGGCAGCGCATCGAAGCTCTGCCGCGTGCTGGCCCTGCTGCTGCCGGCGTTCCTGCACGGCTGCTATGACTTTATCGCCACGATGGAATCCATGCACTACGGCTGGCTGTTTGTCGGCTTTGTCGCAATTTTGTTCCTCATCGCCTTCATTCTCGTCAAGCGCCAGTCCAAACACGACCGGTATATCAACAATTACGACGCGGAATATCTGTAAGCCCGATTCACAAAGCAGCATTGCCCGTTTTGTTGAAAACTTTCTGGTTTGTTTGTAGGGGACGATGCCTGCAAAGATGTTTTTTTACAGTCACAGCCCCGGCCGGATGGCCGGGGCTGCAGTTTTATTCCGATATCTCGTCGAGCTTCAGGACCAGATCGTCGGAGACGAGCGCGCCGTCCTGCAGGCTGCACCGCAGGCGGTAGGTATAATCGCCAAATTTGTGGGCAGACATCGTTTTTCCGCCGATGTCCCACGCGGCATTCTCCGGCACGCGGCTGATTACAAACACGCTCTGCACGCCCGGTTCACAGTCCAGCAGTCCATGCCGCACCGGAAACCCGTCGCCCACGTCCGTGTCCGTATAGCAGCTGGCCGAGACGATCCGGATCGAAGCTGCATCGACCTCCCCGTGCAGGACGGTGTCGACGTCGACGGTCATGGATACAATGAAGCAGACAGCGTTGCCCGCTTCCGCGCGGAAATAGGCGCATTCACGTACCGTTCCCTGCACGGCGATGTTGCTTTCAACAATTGCTTTGAAGTCCTCTTTCTGTAATACCGGTTCTTCCAGCGAAACGAGCGCGGGATCCTCCACGCGCTCCGCCGTTCCGGCCTTCCGCCCGATGATCAGGATCGCAGCTGCCGCGATCAAAAGACAGCCCGCGATCACGCCCCATTTGATCTTTGCGTTCGTTTTTTTCTGATTGCTTTCCATCGCAGATTGACCTCCTTAAAATCTGGATTGCTTGACGGCTGGCTTCCTTTCTTTATTCCGCCGACGGCTTTCTGCATTCGGCGGTAATCTCTTTTTTGAGCTGCTGCAGCCGCGCATCGTCCGGATCGCGCGGGTAGGCATAGTCCCGCAGGTCAAATTCGCGGACAGTGCTGTCCGGGTGCATGACGAGAATCCGCTGGCCGAGCAGCAGCGCCTCCTCCAACTGGTGCGTGACAAGGACGATCGTGCGCGGCATCTCGCGCTGCACGCGCAGCAGCTGCGACTGCAGCTCGCCCCGGGTCAGAAAATCGAGCGAGGCGAACGGCTCGTCCATCAAAAGCAGCTGCGCCTGACTGGCCAGCACGCGCGCAAGGCCCAGCCGCTGCTTCATGCCGGTCGAAAGCTCCATCGGCGTCAGATCGGCATAGTCCTCCAGCCCGACGAGGCGGACGAACTCCGCCGCCCGCTCATACCGCTCCTCCGGCGTCTTGCCGACGCCGCAGGCCATGGCAACGTTCCTCTGCACGTTCGTCCATGTGATGACGTACGGATCCGGGCTGAGCATGGCGCTGTGCCAACCCTGCGGCAGGACGAGCTCGCCGGAATCCGGCTGCTCCTGCCCGGCCAGAAGCTTCAGGAGCGTACTTTTTCCGCACCCGCTGCGCCCGACGATGACGCTCAGTTCTCCGACCGGGAATGTCACAGACAGATCCCGCAGCACCTGCCGCGTGCGGCTCTCGCGCGTCTGCCCGGAAAGGACGACCTCGGTCGTGTAGGACGTATAGGATTTATTCACATGCCGCAACGAAACCGCATCCATAAAAAGAAACCTCTTTTTCTTAAATTCTGATTGTATTTTATCAAATCCACTGCAAAGAAACAAGTCTTCCGGCCCGCAGATTCTCTCTCCTGTCTCCTTGCAATTGCTGCCATGTGGGCGTATGATAATCGCGCAATTTTTGGAATCGGAAAGGATCATCGTCATGCAATCACCCATCAAAAGCAATCAGATCGACATGCTGCACGGCAGGCTTCTGGGCAAGCTCGTGCTGTTTGCCCTGCCGCTGGCGCTCAGCAGCATCCTGCAGCAGCTGTTCAACGCCGTGGATATTGCCGTTCTCGGCCAGTTCGCCGCCAGCCAGGATCAGGCGGCCGTCGGCTGCACGTCTGCTGTCATCAATATGTTCCTCAATCTGTTTCTCGGCATTTCCGTCGGCGCGAATGTCGTCATCGCCACCTATCTCGGTCAGCGTGCGGACGAGCGTGTCCACGCGGCCGTCCACACGGCCATGCTGGTCGCGCTGGTCAGCGGATTTGTTCTGATGGGCGTGGGACTTGTGACCGCGCGGCCGATCCTGGAGCTGATCCAGACGCCGGACGCCGTATTGGACAAGGCCGTTCTGTATCTTTCCATCTATTTTCTCGGCATGCCGTTCATCATGGTCTATAACTTCGGCGCCGCCATCCTTCGCAGCATCGGCGATACGAACCGGCCGCTCATCTGCCTGACGGTCTCCGGCGTTCTGAACGCCGGCCTCAACGTGTTCCTTGTCGCCGTGTGCGGCATGGACGTCGACGGCGTCGCCATCGCGACGGTCCTTTCGAACGTCGTCAGCTGCATCGTGGTCGTGTGGATGCTTTGCCGGGAAAAGGGTGTCATTCATCTTTCGCTGCGCGAGCTGCGGCTCGACCGGGAGCTGCTTGGCAGGATGCTCGCCATCGGCCTGCCCGCGGGTCTGCAGAGTACGGTCTTTACCTTCTCCAACGTCTGCATCCAGTCGACGCTCAACTCCTTCGGCACGGACGCCGTCGCGGGTTCCGCCGCGGCGCTCAACTACGAATTTTTCTCCTATTTCCCCGTTGTCGCCTTCGGGCAGGCCGCCGTCACCTTCTGCAGCCAGAACTTCGGCGCCGGGCAGTATGACCGCTGCCGGAAGGTCTTCCGGGATACGCTTTTGTTGTCGCTCGCCTGCGCGGAAGTGATGGGACTGACGTTCGTCTTTGGCCGGACGCTGTTCGTCCGCTTCTTTACCGCCGATCCCGGCGTCGCGGAATACGCGTATCTGCGCATCTGCACGCTGCTGCCGTTCTATTTTCTGGTACCGTTCTACGAGATCGGCGGCGCAGCCCTGCGCGGCATCGGGCATTCGCTGGCTCCGGCGCTTCTGACCGTGGCGGGCACATGCGTGCTGCGCCTCATCTGGGTGTTCACGGTCTGCCCGCGCTGGTCGGATTACCGCGTGCTGATGGTCGTCTATCCGATCACATGGGCGCTGACCAGCATCGCCATCATGATCTGCTGGTTCCACTACGACCGGAAGCTCGTCAAAAAATTCCGCGCCGGTCAGACGGCATGACGCTTGTATGCGCCCACGCCACCTGCTATAATAAAAGCCATCAACCATAAGGAGCCTGCCATGAAACGATATACCCGCGCTGTTCTTCTGATCCTCGCTTTGTGCCTGCTGTTCTGCCTGCCGGCGGCTGCCCTTTCGCCGCAGTCTGCCGCGGAGGATCTGTCCGAAGCTGCGATGTTCCGCGGCACCGATCAAGGGCTGGAGCTGTCCCGCGCACCGAAGCGCAGTGAGGCCGCCGTCATGCTCGTGCGGCTGTACGGCGCGGAGGAAGAGGCGCTCACGCTCTATGAAAGCGGCGATCTCATCCAGCCGTTTGAGGACGGAAACAACTGGGCCGCGCCATATCTGGCATGGCTGTACAGCCGCGGCCTCGTCAAGGGCATGAGCGAATCGCAGTACGGCGTGAACCTGCCGTGCCGAGCGGGCGACTATGCGCTGTTTCTGCTGCGCGCGCTCGGCTATCAGGACGGCATGGACTTTGACTGGGCCGAGACAAGAGCCTTCGCCGAGGCACATGGCTTTTATCTGGACTGCCTGTTCGGCGGGACGTTCACGCGCGGCGATCTGGCGCTCATGACGTGGTTCGCCCTGCAGTCCGAGTGCGCGGACGGCAGCGGAACGCTCCTGCAGAGCCTGACGAAGAGCGGCGCCGTCGATCCGGACGCGTCCCGGGCGCTGGAGGCATCGTTCCGGAAAAGCCCCGTCCGTCTGACGGACGGCCAGCTGACGCTGGACACCGCCGCGTGGCGCAAGGCCAGCGCGGACATGGAGATCCGGGTCCATTTTGAATCCGGCACGGAGCTTATCTCCGGCGACACGCTGCAATCACTCGTCCAGCCGGACCGCACCGGCCGCATGGCCGTGCAGATGGACGAGGTGCAGTCGCTCGTCTCCGGCTGGGCCGCGAGCTATGGGAGCTACGACACCGGCTACCGGTTCGATTCCTATGTCAAGGGCATGACGACCATTGATTTTATCAAATGCGACTACCGCATCGACGAGCAGGCCGTCACCAAGCAGCTCCTGCAGGCGATCGTATCCATGGAATCCTGCGAGCTGACGGCGGAGCTGGCCTGCTACCGCTACGGCGCGCCGTTCGGCTTGTCGGGTACATATGTGGAGGTCGATCTGGACAATCAGCAGCTGACGTTCTTCAAAAACGGCACTGTCATTGTCAACACCAACATTGTCAGCGGCAAGGTCGGCCAGTGGCATACGCCGACCGGTCTGTATGAAGCGCATAACCGGCAGACGAACTGCACGCTGACAGGCGCGGACTATCAGGTCTTCGTCAAATACTGGGTCAGCGTCATCGGTGACGTCATCGGCCTGCATGACGCATCGTGGCGCAGCGTTTTCGGCGGCGACCAGTATGTTTATAACGGCTCCCACGGCTGCATCAACATCCCGGAGGCCGCCATGGTCAAGATCTTCAACAACATCGACGACGGCACGCCGGTCCTCATCTTCGGCCAGAACACCTGGTACCAGCCCGGCTCCGCCGATTCCCCCGCAACGAAAAACCCGCTCCGCGGCACCACCGCCCAGCCGGGATAACGAAAACGCTCCGCAGAGATATCACTCTGCGGAGCATTTTTGTGCTTATGCAAACAGCGGACTTTTGACCGTTCCGATGGAGATATACCCGTCCAGCAGCACGCGGATCGCCGTCTGGACGCAGTCGGCCGGCGTGCCGCCGATGGCCCACGCCTCCTGCACCGGAGCCGGGAACACAGCGCGCTCCACGGCGATCTTGCCGAAGATCGTCAGCTTCTGCGACATGCCGCTGCACTGGCTCTGCGGCGCAGCGACCCAGACGTCGCCAAACTGCGCGGCGGCCCGCGCCAGACGCGCAATGCCCTCCGCCTGAATGCCGTCATCATTGGAGATCAATAGTTTCAGCTTCTTCATCGTGTCACCTCTGTTTTTTGTGTTATTCTAGCACAGGATCCGCCCGGACTCAACTGCCGCTGTACACGTTGCGCCGCCTTTACATTTGCGCGCGGATGTGGTAAAATTCTTAAAAGTATTTCCGTCAATTACGATCGCGAAGGAGTGTACGACCATGCTGCGAAATGCCGCCGAATATCTTGAACGTTCCGCCGCGCGCGTCCCGGACAAGATCGCGTTTTCCGACGCGTCCGGCGCTGTCAGCTACAGCCGGATGCTTCACGACGCACAGGCGCTCGGCACGGTGCTTGCCGCCGTCCCAGGCTGCTGCAACGCGCCCGTGGCCGTCATGATTGGCCGCACGGTAAAGAGCCTGATCGCCATGCAGGGCGTTCTGCAGAGCGGCAACTACTATGTCCCGCTCGACGAGCAGATGCCCGAGGTGCGCATGCGCCGCATCCTCGATCAGGTCCACGCACGTGCCATCGTCTGCACCGAGCAAAGCCGCGCGGCCGCGGAAAAGCTGGCCGACTGCGCGCCGCTCATCTTGCTGGACGAGGCCCTCACGCATGCGCCGGATCCCGCGCTTCTGCACACCCGCCGCGAAGAGATATTGGACATTGACCCTGTCTATGTCCTCTTCACCTCCGGCTCCACCGGCGCGCCAAAGGGCATCGTCATCTCCCACCGCGCCATTCTGGACTTTACCGCGTGGATGACCGACTTCTGCGGCTATACCGAGCATGAGATCTTCGGCAATCAGGCGCCGTTCTACTTCGATCTTTCCGGCAAGGATGTGTACCAGACGCTCTCGCTCGGCGCGAGCTGCCATATCTTTGAGAAGAAATATTTCACCTTCCCCATGCTCCTGCTCAAGGCCATGGAGGAGCAGGGCGTCACCGCGATCAACTGGGCGACAAGCGCGTTCCATCTGGTCGCGGCGTCCGGCGCACTGACAAAATATGCGCCCACGCACCTGAAAAAGGCCGCCCTCGGCGGCGAAGCGCTGCAGGCGCGGTACGTGAACCTGTGGAAGGCTGCCGTCCCCGGCCTGCAGGTCGTCAACATGTACGGCCCGACGGAGACGACCATCGACTGCGCCGCCATGCACCTGACGCGCGAATACCGCGACGACGAGGCGATCCCCATCGGCAGAGCCTGCCGCAACAAACAGATCCTTCTCCTGAAGGACGATCTGACCCCGGCTGTGCCGGGAGAATCGGGCGAAATCTGCGTGCGCGGCTCCGGGCTGGCCGCGGGCTACTTTGCAGACCCCGCCAAGACCGACGCCGCCTTTATCCAGAACCCGCTCTGCCCTGATTTCCGGGACATTCTCTACCGCACAGGCGACATGGCCGTGCAGAAGGAGGACGGATACCTCTATTTCCTTGCCCGGCGCGACGGCCAGATCAAGCACATGGGTTACCGCATCGAGCTTGGCGAAATTGAGGTCGCCCTGCACAGTGTCGCCGGGATGCAGGCGGCCGCCTGCCTCTATGACGGCGCGCGCGACCGCATTCTCTGCGTCTACGCTGGCGAGCCGGAGGCGGACGTGCTGGCAAAGACACTTCGGACGCTCCTGCCCAAGTATATGCTGCCGAACCTCTATGAAAAGCTTGAAAGCCTTCCCTACAACGCCAACGGCAAGATCGACCGCGTTGCGCTGAAGGAGCGGTTTTTGCATGCAGAGGGCTGAGAGCTATGCGGCGCTCGCGCCGCTTCTGTCCGCGCAGCTGCGGCGCGGCGTTGTGACCAACTGCTTTTTATCCGCGGAGGACTACCAGCGCGAGCTGCCGCGCGGCCTGTATTATGAGGTGCGCGAGGGTTGCCTGCTTCTGCTGCGGCAGCGGTCCGGCCATTTCATTCTGAACTTTTACCTGCAGCCCGGCGGGACGTTTTTCCTGCCGGACGTGCAAAGACCCATTGTGACGGAACTCAGCTGCCGCGCAAAGGACGCGGACGCCATGGCATCTGCGTCAGAGCAGCTGCAGGGGCTTGGCTTTACCGAGTGCTTCCGCCGTCTGCGCCGCACGCGGCCCGCGGTCGAAGCTCTGCATGCAGACGAACCGGCAGATGTTCCGTTTGACGCGGTGCAGGCGTTTTTATATGCGCAGTTTGACCCGCTTACGGGCTGCATCCCGCCGGAGGACGCGCTGCGCTCGGTGACTGCCGCAGGCGAAATGCTCTGCCTGACGGATGAGGGCGGCATCACGGGGCTTCTGCATTACGCGCCCGGACGCGCGGCCTGCGAGCTGCGGCATCTGGCTGTGCGGGCAGACTGCCGCGGGCACGGTCTTGCACAGCAGCTGCTCACACACATGACCGCACGCACCGGCGGGCAGAAATGCACCGTCTGGGCGCGCGTGGGCAACACGCCCGCCGAGCGGTTTTATGAAAAGAATCAATTCCAGCCGGACGGATGGTCATCTGCCGTCCTGCGGCTCGGATGAAAGGAAGTTTGAACCATGAGAAAACAGATCATTGAGATTTTGAGCGAGATTTGCCCGGGCGTCGATTTTGAGACGGAGACCGCCCTCATTGACGACGGTCTGATCGACTCGCTCGACATCGTCGCCGTCGTGACCGAGCTGATGGAGGCCTTTGACGTGGAGCTTGGCGTCGACGATCTGACGCCGGAGAACTTCAACAGCGTCGAAGCGATTGAAGATCTCATCGAGCGCAAGCAGAGCTGAGATGTCGTTTGCCTCCCTGTCCTTCGTCGCGCTGGTCGCGCTGAGCGTCGTTCTCTATTATCTCGTCCCGAAGCGCGGGCAGTGGGTCATCCTGCTGCTGGCGAGCATGGTGTTTTACCTGTCCGGCGGAGTCAAAAGCGCGGCGTGGCTCGTGCTGATCGCCGGCCTTACGTGGCTGACCGGTCTGCTGCTCGCCCGCCAGAATGCTCGGATTGCGCCGGATAAGGACGCGAAGGCGGCCGTGCGCCGCGCGAAAAAGCGCATCTGCGCCGTCTGCGCCGTTTTGTGCTTCGGCCTTCTATACCTCATGAAGTACTGGAACTTCACCGTTTCCGCACTTCCGTCCGCCATCGGGGACACGCTTCCCCGGTGGGATTTTGTCGTGCCGCTGGGCCTGTCCTATTTTATTTTTCAGGCCGTCGGCTATGTCATCGACGTTTACCGCGGAAAGACGCAGGCACAGCGGAACCCGCTCAAATACGGCCTGTTCGTCTCCTTCTTCCCGCAGATGGTGCAGGGACCGATCAGCCGCTATGACCAGCTCGCGCCGCAGCTGACGGCCGAGCGGACGCTCGACTGGCGCGATCTCAAGTTCGGCATCCAGCTTTGCCTGTGGGGCTACTTCAAAAAGCTCGTCATCGCCGACCGGGCGGCCGTGCTGGTCAATGCCGTCATTAAAGACAACTGCCCGTATGGCGGTGCGGTCATCGCGAGCGGCATTCTGTTCTACTGCATCCAGCTCTACTGCGATTTTTCCGGCGGCATCGACATTACCCGCGGCGTGGCGCGCCTGTTCGGCATCGACATGACGGAGAATTTCCGCCGCCCGATCTTCGCGACCTCCCTCACGGACTACTGGCGGCGTTGGCACATCACGCTTGGCGCGTGGATGCGGGACTATGTGTTCTATCCCATTTCGCTCTCCAAGGCGTTCGGCCGGCTGTCCCGCTGGGCGCGGACGCACGTCGGCGGCACAGCCGGCAAGATCTTTGCCACGTCGCTGGCCACGTTCATCGTGTATTTTATCATCGGCATCTGGCACGGGGCAAACTTCCGCTATATCGCCTTCGGTCTGTGGAACGGCGTACTCATTACGGCGTCACTGCTTCTGGAGCGGAGATTCCTGCAGTGGAAGACTGCGCTGCACATCAATGATAAGTCCGTCGGCTGGCGCGTGTTCATGACGCTGCGGACGGCGCTTCTGGTGTTCATCGGCCGGTATTTTACGCGCGCACCGCGCCTGCGGAGTGTGTTTACGCTGTTGAAGACCACCGTCCTGCACCCGCAGCCGTCGCAGCTGCTGGACGGGACGCTTCTGTCCCTCGGGCTTGCGAAGACGGATTTTCTCGTCATCGCGCTGGGTCTGGCTGTCCTTCTGGCGCTCGAGTGCATGCAGGAGCGCGGCGTGCAGATCCGCGCGGGGCTGGAAAAAAAGTCCGGCTTTGTGCAGTGGGCAGCCATGACGGCGCTGCTGCTGGCGGTGTTCCTGCTCGGGGTGTTCCGCGCAGGCTATATCCCGTCCGGGTTTATCTACACGCAGTTCTAAGGCGGTGATGCAATGAGTTCTAAAAAATGGGTACTGGTCTTTCTTGTGACCGTTTTCGTGCTGGCGGCGCTGCTCGCCGGACTGAACCTTGCCGCCGACCCGTTCGGCGCGTTCGGGGACAAGCTGCTTGGCTGGTTCTCCTATGACGAGACGAATAACCCCCGTGTGGCAAAGTTCACGTATCTCGAACAGCACCATGAGGACTATGATTCTTACATCCTCGGCTGCTCGTCGACCAGCTCGTTCTCGGTGGACGGATTCAACGAGCTGTATGACGCGAGCTTCTATAATCTCATCATGTACGGCGCGGACATGCGTGACTGCGAAAAGATCACGCAGTATCTGCTTGAAAACTATACGGTCAAAAACCTCGTCCTGAACGTCTATCTGGACAACGGTCTGGAATACGACGAGGAATCCGACCGGCTGACCAAGAACCTCCACTATAAGGAAGACCCGGACACCTCCGCCCTGTCCTATTACACGCGCTATCTCTTCGCCGACCCGCGCTATGCCCTCGCCAAGCTGAAGGCCCTGCGCACCGACACCATCCTGCCGCAGACCTTCGACGTCTTTGACGAGCAGACCGGCTGCTATGACAAGCGCGTGCGTGACGCGGAGCCGATCGGAAGTGAGGAAGCTTATCTTCAATCCTATCCGGTCTTTACCGATTACCCGCGCCAGTCCCTGTCCCTGCCGCACACCGAAGACTGCATGCGAAGCGTCGCGGCGATCCGGGACATGTGTGAGGCCGCAGGTGTCAATCTCGTCGTCGTGGCCGGGCCGGTCTATGCCGAGTATCTGAAAAACTATCAGACGGAGGATATCGCGCAGTTTTATCAGTCTCTGGCCGCTGTCACGCCGTTCTGGGATTTTTCCTCCAGCAGCGTCAGCTGTGAGCCGCGCTATTTCTACGACGGCACGCACTTCCGCAATAACGTCGGGGAAATGATGTGTGCGAGGATCGCCGGGCGGACGGATCTTTGGATGCCGGATGATTTCGGCACGTATGTGACCACCGATACCCCCGCGAGCTACTTTACAGACGTCCTGCAGCCGTCCGCGCTGCCGGCTTCGGAGATCAGCGCGCAGGTGCCGATCCTCATGTACCACCACCTGTCCGAGGACGTGGCAAACAGCGAAATGGTCTCGCCGGAGCAATTTGAAGCGCAGATCCGCGCGCTCAGCGAGGCGGGCTATACCGGCGTCTCGTTCGACGAGCTGCAAGGTTACGTCCTGCGCGGCGAGCCGCTGCCGGAAAAGCCGGTCGTCATCACCTTTGACGACGGATATCTGAGTAATTACACCCTTGCCTACCCGATCCTGCAGAAATATAACATGAAAGCGACCATTTTTGCGATCGGCGTCTCGTTCGGCAAGGATCATTACAAGGACACGGACTACGCCATGACGCCGCACTTCGGCGCGGCGGAAGCGCAGGAGATGACCGATTCCGGTCTCATCTCCATCCAGAGCCACACGTACGACATGCACCAGTGGCCGCCGTATGAGGACGGCTCCGCCGCCGTGCGCGAGAATATCCTCCCGCTCGCGGGTGAATCGGAAGAAGCGTATGTGCAGGCGCTGACCGAGGACTTTACAAAGAGCCGCGCGCAGCTGGAGGACGCGACGGGGCAGCCGGTCGACGTGCTGGCCTATCCCGCCGGGCAGTATTCCACGCTCGCGCAGGTGACGCTGCAGGAGCTTGACGTCCATGTGACGCTCTCGACCAATCCGGGCGTCAACACCGTCGTCAAGGGCCTGCCGCAGACGCTCTATGCCATGCTGCGCTTCGGTATCACCGACGATATTACCCCCGCAGCCCTGCTGGCGCTGATCGGCGCATAATTCAGCTTATAAAAAAGGTCCGGAAGCACAGTGTGCTTCCGGACCTTTTTGACTTAGAACAGCCGCACAAGCAGCTGGGAGACGAGTACCACCGCGATGAGCGCGATGGGATACGTCGCCGCGTAGGCAGAGGCCACGTTGCTGGTCCCCGCCACATGGATGAGCGTACCGAGCGCCGGGGTCGAGGTCATGCCGCCGGTGATGGAGCCGAGGATGTTCAGAAGGTTCATCTTCAAAACATGCTTGGCGGTGAGATAGCCCACTACCATCGGCAGGAGCGTCATGAAGATGCCGTAGACAAAGTAGATCGGCTTGAAGTAGCGCACAAAACTCATGCCGCCTGAGACGCCGGCTCCGATGAGGAAGACCATCAGTCCCAGTTCCCGGAAGGTCTCAAGCACCTTTTTGCTGGGCATGAGATCCGCCCGGCCGATGTGGCCGAAATGGCCAAACACCAGCGACACCAGAAGCGCGCCGCCCGTCGTGGTCAGCGAGAAGAAGTTGAAGAACTTCACCGAACCGAGCAGAATGCCCAGTACCGCCGCCACAGCGAAAGGCGTAAAGCCAAAATCGTCAAATTCCAGCAGCTTTCCCTTGTATTTGGGCGCGTCGCCGGTCTCTACATGGGTGATCTTCCGGCGTTCCTCATCCAGATCCGCGTGGACGACACGCGGCATCAGCTGCACGAACAGCACAACGCCGATGACGCCGAACAGATACGCAATGCCGTAGCCGACCGTGACCGCGTCCTGATACTGCGCCGCGACTGCTTCTTTCGTCGCCGAGAAGGCCGGCGTGGAGGTCAGGCTGCCCGCAAGCAGGCCGGAGATCATGGCAGTCAGCTGGCCAGGGTCATAGCCTGGCTGGCCGCTCTCGATCGTACGACCGATGAGCAGGCACAGGATCGCGGTCAGACCGCCGGAGAGGATGATCATCAAGCCCAGCAGCACGTAGGACTTAAAATTGTGCTTCATGTTCTTGAAGAAGTTCGGCCCGGCAATGAAGCCGACCGAGGTCACAAAGAACACAAGGCCCAGATTTTCAACGATCTTCAGCGCCTGCGAGGCATAATTGATCTCCTCGATCACGAATCTTGAATTGAAGTGCGTGCCGAAAAACGCACCGTAGATCAGTGCGATGACGAACACGCCTGCCGTGCCCAGGCTGATCTCCTTGATGGTGATCCGCCCGAGCAGATACCCGACTGCCGCAATTCCAAAGACAGAAAGCATCAGGAAGCTTGCGGCATTGATTGCTACGCTCATTTCTTTTCTCCTGTTATTTCAAAGAATTGATTTTCTCATTCCGCCGGATGGAGCTTTCTCGCATAATCCGGCAGCAACTGCGGCGAGAGGCGGTCATCCTGCACACCGGCCTGCTTCTTTTCTTCCTCAAACTGCGCCACATGGCCGAGTGTCAGCGAGCCGACCGTCACGTCCTTCGCCTTCGCAGCGGCATGCTGACCGGCATTGCGGCCGAAGACGATGACGTCAAGCAGGCTGTTGCCCATCAGGCGGTTGCGCCCGTGGATGCCGCCAACAACCTCACCGGCCGCGAACAGGTTCTCCACATCTGTCTGGCCGTCCGGCGTGATATGCAGACCGCCGTTCTGATAGTGGAGCGTCGGATAGACGAGGATTGGCTCCTTGCGGATATCGATGCCGTGCTTGGCAAACATTCGCATCATGGCCGGAATGCGCTTTTCGATCGTGCCCGCGCCGTTTTTCAGCTCGATCATCGGCGTGTCGAGCCAGACAGCCTGTCCGGCCGGGGTCTTGACGCCCTTGCCGCGCTCGGTACACTCGCGGATGATGGAGGCCGCGGAGACATCGCGGGTCTCCAGCGGGTTCATGAAGACCTCGCCGTCCACGTTCACCAGCATCGCGCCGACCGAGCGGACCTTTTCCGTGACCAGCGCGCCGTAGATCTGCGCGGGATAGGCCGCGCCCGTGGGATGATACTGAAGCGTATCGGGATACAGGAGTTTCGCGCCCGCACGGTAGCCGAGGACAAGGCCGTCGGCCGTCGCGCCGTAGTGGTTGGAGGTTGGGAAGCCCTGATAGTGGAGCCGCCCCGCACCGCCGGTGGCGAGGATGACGGTCTTTGCCTTTGCGACCATCAGCTCCTTCGTCTCCATGTTCAGAAGGACGGCGCCGGCGCAATGGCCGTTTTCGTCCTTGATGAGTTCAATTGCCGAGGTGAAGTCCACGACGGGAATGCCGCGGTTTAGAACTTCATCGCGCAGCGTGCGCATGATCTCCGCGCCGGAATAGTCCTTGGCCGCGTGCATGCGCTTGCGGGAGGTGCCGCCGCCGTGGGTGGTGATCATGGTGCCGTCCGGCGCCTTGTCAAATTCCACGCCCAGCTCCGACAACCACTGGATCGCCTCGGGCGCGTCCATGACGAGCTTGTAGAGAAGATCCTTCTGCGCGGCAAAGTGGCCGCCGCCGTAGGCGTCGAGGAAGTGCTGCGCCGGGGAATCGTTCGGCTTGTCAGCAGCCTGAATGCCGCCCTCGGCCATCATGGTGTTCGCGTCGCCCATGCGGAGCTTCGTCACGACCATGACCTTTGCACCGGCCTTATCGGCCTCGATGGCTGCGGAGCAGCCTGCGCCGCCGCCGCCGATGATGAGAACATCCGTCTCATAATCGGGCTTCGTGAGGTCAAAGCTCTCGTGCAGAACGCGCGATTCGCCCTCCAGCAGCTCCGCCAGCTCCAGCGGCACCTTCTGCCCCCTGTTGGGGCCGAAGCGCAGCTCGGTAAACTGCTCGGCGCGGTAGTCCGGATGGAATTTTTTCAGAAGCGCGTCCTTTTCGTCCGCCGTCATGCGGCGGGGATCCAGCTTGATGTTTTCTGCGCGGGCCGCTTCCACCTTGCGGATGGAGGCCAGCATGTTAGAGTCCTGATACATGATATGCGTCCTCCTTACTTCTCGATCTCGCGGTGGTTATACAGCTCTTTGATCTCGTCCAGCGGCTTTTCCATGAGGCTCTCGATGAGCGCCTCAAATTTGCCGTCCTTGACCTCCTGCACGCGCGCGTCGAGATGCTCACAGTGCGGGGCGATGTATTTGCCGTTCAGGCGGCGCGCCAGCATGGCGACCTGCGGATGGGAGATCCCTGCGGGACAGCGGGACGAGCAGACGCCGCACATAACGCAGTCGAAGGATTCCTCCGCACACTTTTCAAATTCGCCGCGCTGGGCATAGGCGATGTACTGCATGACGTTCAGCCCCTGCGTGCAGGCCTTGGTGCAGGCATTGCAGCCGACGCAGGCATAGATCTCGGGGTACAGCTGCATCATGACCGTCTGCGTGGGCTTGAGCGTTTCCATGTCGTAGACCTCCTTCACCAGCGGGAAGAAGGGCAGCGTCGCGACATACATGTTGTTTTCCACGCGCGTCGAACACGCGAGGCAGGCCTTCAGTTCCCGGTCGCCCGCGATGCGGTAGATCGTCGCGCACGCGCCGCAGAAGCCGTTGCGGCAGCCGCAGCCGCGCACGAGCTGATAGCCGGAATACTCCATCGCTTCCATGATGGTCAGACTGTCCGGCACCTCATATTTTTTGCCGAACAGGAAAACCGTCACCATATTTTCCATATCTGTTCTCCTTTAATACTCATTCGGCAGCTCGTCGAGCTGGTCGAAGCGGAACACCGGGCCGTCCTTGCAGACGTATTTGTCGCCGATGTTGCAGCGGCCGCATTTGCCGAGGCCGCATTTCATCTTGAGTTCCATCGTGGTATAGACCTGCTCGCGCGCGAAGCCAAGCTCCATGAGGCCTGCGAGCGTGAACTTGATCATGATGGGAGGGCCGCACATGACGACGGTCTTGTCCGTCGTGAAGCCAAGCTCCTTGACGTAGTTCGGGACGAAGCCGACATGGCCGTCCCACTCCGGCTGCTCGCGGTCGATGGTCAGGTGGACGTTGATGCCGTCCTCCTTACACCAGATGTTCTCGATCTCCGGGAAATCGACGAGATCTTCCTTGGAGCGGGAGCCGTAGACGATATCGATCTTGCCGTAGCGGTCACGGTAGTGGCGGCAGTAGTTGATGACCGAGTGCAGAGGCGCAAGGCCGATGCCGCCGGCGATGAACAGAAGATCCTTACCGGCAAAGGCCGTATCGACCGGGAAGCCGTTGCCGTAGGGGCCGCGGACGGTGATCTGCTGGCCCGGCTCCATGGCGTGCAGCCATTCGGTCACGCAGCCGCATTTCTTGATGGAAAACTCCACATACTCCTCCAGCGTGGGGCTGGAGGTGATGGAGAACAGCGCCTCGCCGACGCCCGGCATCGAGAGCATGGCGCACTGGCCGGGGATATGGACGAAGGGCTTTTTGCCGTCAAGGCCGACCACGCGGAAGGTCTTGACGTCGGGCGTGTCGACGCGGATATCCGTGACGACGGCCAGATTGGGGATCAAGGGATCAGCTCTCATTTTGTTTCCTCCCCAAGTGTTTTGATGACTTTGACGATATTCATATGGATGGGACATTTGGCAAGGCACCGGCCGCAGCCGACACAGCCGAAGAGGCCCTCGTTATTATCCGGGAAATAGACCAGCTTGTGCATGAAGCGCTGGCGGAACCGCTCGAGCTGGGTCGGGCGCGGCTGACCGGCAGACATTTTGGTGAAATCCGAGTACATGCAGCTGTCCCAGCAGCGGAAGCGGCGGACTGTCTTGCCGGAGTCGAACTCCTTGATATCATAGCACTGGCAGGTCGGGCAGATGAACGTACACGTGCCGCAGCCAAGGCAGCTCTCCGAGAGCTTTTTCCAAGCCGGACTGTCAAACAGTTCCTTCGTCTTCCCTGCGCCGACGGCAGACAGGTCAAGCCCGGCCAGCGGCAGCTTCTTCATGATCTCCCGCGTACACTCCTGCTGCGCGGCCACGGCCGTCTCGCCGCCGTCTGTCAGCGCGGTGAGCTTTGCAGTCAGCGCTTCGCCCTTTTCGGTGTTCGCCTGCCAATAGAGGTTCTCCTCGTCCATCCAGCAGCTGACGTCGCCCTGCGGCGCCGCCGGGTCGATGCCGAACGGCCGGCAGAAGCAGGTCTCCTCCGGCCGGGTGCAGGCCAACGTCACGATGGTGCCGTTTGCCCGGCGGGACGCGTAATACGTGTCCTGCGGCTCCGCGAGAAAGACCTTGTCCAGAATTTCAAAGCTCCTTGCGTCGCAGGCGCGCACGCCGAAGAGGACGAACGGCTCGCCCGGGTCGCGCGTCTCGATGAGATCGAGCTGCTTGCCCGTCACACGGAAGCCGACGAGGTTTTCCACCTGCGGGAAGAACAGATCCTTGGCCGAGCGGATGGTATTGAGCTTTTTCGTCAGCTGCAGCCCATCCTGCCAGACGGTGAAGCTGGCCTGACCGGCAGCGTCGTCTGCGGGAATATAGAGCTTCTGCGCGGATGCCAGCTCGCCGAACAGCGCCGGAAGCTTTGCGATCGGAAGCTGTTTCATCGTGCCTCGCCTCCTCTCTCATATACGACGGACGGCTCGCAGTCGTCCTTGCGGAAGTCCATGAGCGGCGGGCGGGACTCGAAATCGGCGCCGGCCTGATAGTCGCCATACAGCTCGTTGCTGTCTTTGATAAACTTGCGGTTGAGCAGGTGCAGCGGGATATGCTGCGGACAGACGCGTGAGCATTCGCCGCAGTCGGTGCAGCGGGAGACGACATGGAACGCGCGGATGATATGGAACATGTTCTCCTCAAAGGAGTCGGCAATGGCCTTGTTTTCAAAGCCGGAATCGTGGTTGTCAAACACGCATTTTTCGCACGAGCAGGCGGGACAGACGTTGCGGCAGGCGTTGCAGCGGATGCAGCGCGACAGCTCGCCGCGCCAGAACGCATAGCGCTCCTCTGCCGTCATGGCTTCGAGCTTCGCGACCTCGTCAAAGCGGCCGCAATCGGGGGTTTCCTCGCCCTGCTCGCCGAGCAGCTCGTCAAAGCAGACGATCTTCTTACTTTTGCAGGTCCTGCACTTGAGAAGCAGCGCGTCGGCCTTTTTGATCGTCTCATCGCCGTAGATCGTGGCGACCTTCAGCTCTTCCCCGTCCTCCGTCACAGCTGTGACGCCGGAAAGGCCCTTTTCCTTGATCGCTTCCATATCGCACATGCCATCGCACTGCACGCCGACGGCGTAGACATTCTCGCGCAGGATGCGGTGTTCCTTCAGAAGCTGGACGAACGAATAGCTGTCGCACGGCTTGAGGAACACGGCAGCCTTGCCGCCCCTGCGGGATTCCGCGATCAGATATTTGGACAGATTCGCACCGGAAAAGACGCTCCAGACGAAGTTCTTTTCCACATCCTCCACGCTCTCAAACGTGGCCGGGGTCAGATCATAGAAGAACTCGCCTGCCCGCCAGCCGATGACGCGGTCGACGGTCTTGTCCTGCAGCAGCTGGATGGCTTTTTCTTTTACTCCTTGCATCTCAGATCCTCCAGTCTGCGGTTTTCGCCGAGCTTTGTGATAGTCTCGGCAAATTCATTCATGGTCTTGGCGAACTTCGCGCCCTCCGCCGCTGAGACCCATTCGACCCGCGTGCGCTCGCGCTCAATGCCGAGGAAGTCCAGCATGGAGAACAAAAGCGTCATGCGGCGGCGCGCGTAATAGTTGCCGGTCGTGTAGTGGCAGTCGCCGGGATGGCAGCCGCAGAGGATCACGCCGTCCGCGCCGCGCTGGAACGCGCGGAGAATAAACATCGGGTTCAGCCGGCAGGAACACGGGATGCGGATGATCTTCACATTGGCCGGATAGCTCAGCCGGTTCGTGCCGGACAGATCGGCGCCCGCGTAGGAACACCAGTTGCAGCAGAACGCCACGATCGTGGGCGTCCACGTTCCGTTTACCTGCATATCGCATCCACCTCCGCCATGATTTGTCTGTTGGAGAAGCCCTTGAGATCCATCGCGCCAGACATGCACGCAACCGTGCATGCGCCGCAGCCCTGACAGACTGCCGGGTTGACCTGCGCCACGCGCCGGATGAGCGTCGTGCGGTTCGGGCCTCTGAATTCCTTGTCGATGTACGTGATCGCCCCGTACGGGCAGACCTTTTCGCAGTTGGAGCAGCCGTTGCACATCATTTCATTCGGCTGCGCCACGCACGGGTTGCAAGTCAGGCTGTCCTTGCACAGAAGGCCGATGACCTTGGCCGCCGCAGCGGACGCCTGCGCGACCGTCTCGGGGATATCCTTCGGCCCCTGGCACATACCGGACAGGAACACGCCTGCCGTCGGGCTTTCGACCGGGCGGAGCTTCGGATGCGCTTCGGTAAAGAAGTCGTTCGTGTCCATCGACGCCGTCAGCATCGTGGCCAGCGGCCGCGCGGACTTGTCCGGCTCGATGGCAGCTGCCAGAACGACCATGTCGGCGTCAATATGCAGCTGTCGGTTTTCCAGCAGGTCGGACGCCTGCACCTTGAGCTTGCCGCCCTCGGGCGTGACCTTGCCGACCATGCCCTTGATATAGTGGACGCCGTACTGCTCGACGGCGCGGCGGTAGAACTCGTCAAAGTTCTTGCCGGGGGTACGCACGTCGATATAGAAGACATACACGTCCGTATCCGGGTACTTTTCCCGGCAGAGCATGGCGTGCTTGGCCGTGTACATGCAGCAGATCTTGGAGCAGTAGGGCTTGCCCTTCTCCGCGCCGTCGCAGCGGGAGCCGACGCACTGGACAAAGACGATGGTCTTCGGGTGCGTGCCGTCGGACGGCCGCAGGAGCGTGCCGCTCGTGGGGCCTGCCGCGTTCATCAGGCGCTCAAATTCGAGACTGGAGACGACGTCCGGGCTCTGGCTGTAGGCAAATTCGTTGAATTTGGAGAGGTCGATGGGATTGAAACCCGTCGCGGCGACGATCGCGCCGTATTCCTGCTCCACGAAGGTGTCCTGCTGCTTATAATCGATCGCGCCGGCTGTGCAGACCTTGGCGCACACGCCGCACTTGCCGTTTTTGAGCATGTTGCAGTAGTTCGGGTCGATGGTCGCGACCTTCGGCACGGCCTGCGCAAACGGGATATAGATAGCGCGGCGGTTGTCCATGCCGAGGTTGAACTCGTTCGGGACCTTCTTCTGCGGACACTTCTCGGTGCACAGGCCGCAGCCGGTGCAGACGTCTTCCTTCACGAAGCGCGCCTTGCGGCGGATCTTCACGTGAAAATTACCAACGAAGCCGCCGACGGATTCCACCTCGGAATAGGAATAGATGTGGATTTTCTCGTTCTGCGCGCAGTCGACCATCTTCGGCGTCAGGATGCACGCCGCGCAGTCGAGCGTCGGGAAGGTTTTGTCGATCTGGGTCATCTTGCCGCCGATGGTCGGCTGCTTCTCGACGATATCGACTTCAAAGCCGGCCTCGGCAATGTCGAGCGCCGTCTGGATGCCCGCGATGCCGCCGCCGATGACGAGCGCGCGCTTGGTGACGGGGCTGGTGCCCGCGGTCAGAGGTGCGTTCAGGTGCACCTTTGCGATAGCCGCCCGGCCGAGGATGATGGCCTTTTCCGTGCCCTCCTCTTTATCCTTGTGGATCCAGGAGCACTGTTCGCGGATGTTCGCGATCTCGACCATGTAGGGGTTCAGACCCGCCTTTTCGCAGGTCTTGCGGAAGGTCTGCTCGTGCATTCTGGGTGAGCAGGAACAGATGACCACGCCGGTCAGGCCGTATTCATGGATCTTGTCCTGGATCATCTGCTGGCCGGTCTGGGAACACATGTATTGATAATTGGTGGAAAACACAACGCCCGGCTCTTTTGCAAGCGCCTGCGAGACCTTCTCCACGTCGACGGTCGCGGCAATATTGCTGCCGCACCAGCATACGAAGACGCCGATTCTCTGCATTGTCTTTCCTCCTTACTTCTTATATTTCCGGAACGCCGCGGCAATGGCCTGCTGCGGCAGCTCGTTGTCAAGGATCTCCGGGATCCGCTCGGGCTTCAGGCGATCCATGCCCTGCTGGCGTTCGACCGCGCAGCGGACAGCTTCAATAAGCTTTGCCGGCTCCACGTTTCTGGGACAGCGCTCCACGCACGCGAAGCAGCTCAGGCAGGTATAGATGCCCTTCGAGCTTAAAAGCTCCTCGATCCGCCCATTCTCGACCATGGAGACGAACTGATGCGGATGATAGTCCATCTCGTCATAGGCCGGACAGCTTGCCGAGCATTTGCCGCAGCGCATGCACTTTCTGGGGTTCACGCCGGAGATGCGGGTGACGGTCTCGATCAGATTCTGATTGTTCATGCGTCCTCCTCCCCGCAGCCAAGCGCCTGCGCCAGAAGCTCGGTGAAATAGACGACCGGCAGCTTCTTTTCCGTGTTCTGCGTCAGATTATACATACACAGAGGACATGCCGTGATGAGAATCTCTGCACCCTGCGCGGCAGCATCGTCTGCGATCTTCTGCGCCTGCTTTGCGGCGTAGCTCTTATTTTCCACGGTCATATAGCCGCCGCAGCATTCGTTGCGCTGGGCATAGACGACCGGCTCTGCGCCGATGGCGCGGATGAAATCCTCGAGGATCTGCGGGTTCTCGGGGTCGTCAAACTGCATCTCGCGGCTGGGCCGGAGCAGCATGCAGCCGTAATAGGCGCCGATCTTCTTCCCGGTCAGCGGGTGCGTGACGGCGGCTTTGACCTTGTCCCAGCCGATCTCGTCCCGCAGGACCTCGAGATAGTGCAGAACCTTCGTTTCGCCGGCATAGGGCGTTTCGGGCTTTAAGTAATTGTTGGCCTTCGTGCGGATGTCCTCGTTCAGCTGCATGTCGCGGTTCACGCGCTTGAGGACGTGATGACATGCCGAACACAAAGATACCAGCGGCTGCCCCGCGTCCCGCGCGGCAATGAGCGCGCGGATGGACGCCAGACGCGTGGCGATCTCATCGCTGGCCTGCGGGTAGACCGCGCCGCAGCACTGCCACTCGGGGATCTCGCACAGCGAGAACCCGATCTTTTCCGCAGCGAGCCGGCCGGCCCTGTCCAGCTGCGCGCCCTTCGTTTTGAGCGTGCAGCCGGGGAAATAGCTGTACTTCATAATTGCCTCCCCATCAGATCATATTCTCCGGGTGGAATACCTCGTCAAAGCGTTCAGCCGTCAAAAAACCGAGGCTCACGCAGGCTTCCTTGAGGGAGATATTCTCCTTATATGCCTTCTTGGCCGTCTTGGCCGCGTTTTCATAGCCGATGTACGGGTTGAGTGCCGTGACCAGCATCAGTGAGTTGTGCAGGTTATGCTCCATCTTTTCGCGGTTGGCGCGGATGCCGCAGGCGCAGCGGTCGTTGAACGACACGATCGCCTCGCTCAGAAGCCGCGCGGACTGCAGGAAATTATAGATGCAGACCGGCATGAACACGTTCAGCTCAAAGTTGCCCTGCGAAGCGGCCATCGAGACGGCCACGTCGTTGCCCATCACCTGCACCGCGACCATGGTCACGGCCTCGCATTGGGTCGGGTTGACCTTGCCGGGCATGATGGACGAACCGGGTTCGTTTTCCGGAATGAAGATCTCGCCAAGCCCGTCTCTGGGGCCGGAGGCCAGCCAGCGCACGTCGTTTGCAATCTTCATCATGTCCGCGGCCAGCGCCTTCAGAGCGCCGTGTGCAAAAACCAGCTCGTCCTTGGAGGTCAGCGCGTGGAATTTATTTTCCGCGGTCTTGAAGCTCTTGCCCGTGAGCTTTGCGATCTCGGCTGCGACAGCCGTATCAAAGCCCTTCGGGGCGTTCAGCCCGGTGCCGACGGCCGTACCGCCGAGCGCCAGCTCCTTGAGCGGCTCCGCCGCCAGCTTCAGCATGGCCGCATCACGTTCAAGACTGCTGCGCCAGCCGGAAATTTCCTGTGAGAAGGAAATGGGCGTCGCGTCCTGCAGATGGGTGCGGCCGGATTTGACCACGCCCTCGTTTTCCTGCTCGAGCCGGCGGAACGTGTCGATCAGCGTCTGGACGGCAGGCAGCACGCGATCTTCGATCGCGCAGACGGCCGCGATGTGCATGGCCGTCGGGAACGTGTCGTTGGACGACTGGGACATATTGATATCGTCGTTCGGATGCAGGAGCTTTTCGCCCGCGATCTCATTGCCGCGATTGGCGATGACCTCGTTGCTGTTCATGTTCGACTGCGTGCCGGAGCCGGTCTGCCACACGACCAGCGGGAAATTGTCCGCCAGCCTGCCGGAAATGACCTCGTCCGCGGCCTGCTCGATGGCAGCCAGCTTCTTCTCGGTCATCTTTTCCGGACGCAGCGCGCGGTTGGCGCGGGCAGCTGCCTTTTTGAGGATGCCGAAGGCGTGGATGATCTCCGCCGGCATGGTCTCAAGACCGACGCCGATGGGGAAATTGTTGTGGCTGCGCTCGGTCTGCGCGCCCCAGTATTTATCGGCGGGTACCTGCACCTCGCCCATGGAATCGTGTTCGATCCGGTATTGCATCGTTCGCTCTCCTATCTGTTTATTCATAAATTGACGGCGGAAAACCGCAGAGATACGGCTGTATCCCGCGGTTTTCGACTTGCCGGTGCTTCCGCTCAGATCTCGACCTGACGGATGACCGCCTTCAGCTTCTCGGCGCTGGCGCGGAGCTTGTCGACCTCGCCGTCGGTCAGCTGGTTGAGGATCTTGCCGCGCACGCCCTGATTATCGACCAGCGCCAGCGTGGATAGACAGACGTCTGACACGCCGTATTCGCCGTGCATCATGGTCGAGACCGTGAGCGCCGTGCCGGCGGTGGACTGCACGCACTTGCAGAGGTGGCAGACCGACATGGCGACGGCGTAGAACGTCGCGCCCTTGTTCTTGATGACCTGCGCGCCGGAGGTCTTGACGAACTGCTCGATCTCCTCATAGTTCTGCTCCCACTTGATGCGATCGCCGTCCGGGGAATGCGCCTTGTAGGAGTCAATGTGGTTATTTGCGATGTGCACGAGGCTCCAGGGAACGAACGAGGAGTCGCCGTGCTCGCCGTAGACGTGCGCGTGCACGTTCTTCGGGCTGATATAGAACCGCTTGGCCAGCGCCGACTGCAGGCGGCTGGTGTCGAGGATGGTGCCGGAGCCGATGATATGGCTCTCCGGAATGCCGGAGATCTTGTGGAACACATAGGTCAGCACGTCGACCGGGTTGGAGACGATGATATAGATCGCGTCCGGGGCTGCGGCGGTGATCTTCGGTGCAATGTCCTTGATGATGTTGACATTGGCCTGCGCCAGCTCCAGACGGCTCTGACCAGCCTTGCGCGGCAGGCCGGACGTGATGATCACGATGTCCGAGCCGGAGGCTGCGTCGTAATCGCCGGAACGGACGATCACCGGAGAACAGAACGGTGCGCCCTGATAAATATCCATTGCCTCGCCGAACGCCTTCTCCTTGTTGACGTCGATCAGAACGATCTCGGATGCGATCCCCTGGATCATCAGATCATTTGCAATGGTCGCGCCGACGCTGCCGGCGCCGATAACTGTGATTTTGCTCATATTCAGATCCCCCATTTGTTATGCTCAGACATATTTTGGATAAACTTTTACCGATATAATTTTATCGGTTCTAACGGTAAAATTATATCGGTAAGTTTGGAATTATTCAAATGCTTTTTCCCGTACAGGCATGCTTGTTTTCATATAGTCCACTCCGCATGAAAATCCGGATTTTTTTACACAGAAGCCTTGTGATCCCGGATAAACTGAACAAATCCGACCTCAATTTCGCTCATTGCATACTGTTTGTGATATACCAGCGCATTGAGATACAGGCTCTGGTTATCCGTGCACGGCAGCTGAACAAGGTTCCAGCGCTTCTTGCAGTGGTCGGGAATGGCGGGCGCGAACATGTAGGAGTTGGGGATCTTCTCCAGCAGCGTCATCTGCGCCAGACGGTCGACGCAGTAGATCTTGCGGCGGACCGGCTCCTCGGCCTTGCCCTGCACGCGGAACACGTCGCCGTGGACGATCTCCGGCAGGCTGTCAAGATCGGTGCGGACCACGGATTCGCGGCTTGCCAGCGGATGCGACTTGTTCATGGTGACAAGATAGTGATACTTGCTCAGAAGCTCGAAGCTCAAGCCGCGGGCGCTGGTCTGTTCGTCAAAATAATCGCGGTACTCCGACCGGAAGCGGATGACGCCGATCTCGGTCTCGCCGCTCGCCAGCGTCTCCAGCGCGACGCGCGCGTGGCATTCGCGCACAACGGCGTCGACCGGCTCCGCCTGCGGCAGACCCGCGAGATACTGCGCCGTCAGATCCAGCATCGCCGCCGAACGCGGGATGCACACGCGCAGCCGGTTCGCCACCGCGCGCTTCGGGCCGAGTGCCTCGATGGCCTCGGTCTCACGCAGGATGGACTTGGCGTGCTGCAGGAAGATCGTGCCGCGCGTCGTCGGCCGGACGCCGCGGGTAGAGCGCTCAAAAATGCGGAAACCCAGCATCTGCTCGACGTCGTGCAGGATCCGGCTGAGGTTCGGCTGGCCGATGAACAGGTTCTCCGCCGCCTGTGAGATCGACCGGGTCCGCTCGATCTCAATGATATACTGCAAATGCTGTGTATTCATGCTCTGCCTCCTGATATTATATCAATTATAATATATCAGCTTTTGCTCCAGTTTGCAACCGTCGGCGATACAAATCCCTGCACAAAATCAGATACCCTTTTCCCTGTGTTCTTGTTGCTTTTCATGGTTTGCGGCTGTTGGAAGCTCTGTGAAGAACGCATTGACCCCGTCGCGGCTCTCTGCCCAGACGCGCCCGTGGTGCGCCGCGGCCACAGCCTGCGCGATGGAAAGTCCCAGTCCGAAGCTTCCGGTCCGCGTCCGCGCGGCGTCCGCCCGGTAAAAGCGCTTGAAGACGTCCCGCAGCTGTGCGTCCGTGAGCGGCTCGCCCTCGTTCGCCACGGACAGGCGGCAGGCCGCATGCCCGCAGCGGCGCAGCGCGACCGTGACCGTCCCGCCGGAGGCATATTTGCAGGCGTTATCCAGATAGATCTCCACCAGCTGCCGCAGCTGCTGTGCGTCTCCCATGACGGTGATCCCCTGCTCGATCTGCGTCTCAAGCGTCAGGCCGCGCTCATAGAGCGCCGCCTCAAACACCAGCGCGGCATCCCCGGTCAGCTCGCTGAGATCCAGCGGGGCGGCGTCCGGCAGCGACCTTCCGCTTTCCATCCGCGCCAGCTCCAGCAGGCTCTCGACCAGCGCGCGCATCTGCCGCGCCATGGCGGCAATGCCGTCTGTAAAGTGCCGCCGGTGTTCCTCGTCAAAGTCCCCGCTCTGCAGCAGCTCCGTATTTGTCAGGATCACCGTCAGCGGCGTCTTCAGCTCATGCGACGCATCCGCGACGAACTGCTTCTGCTGCTCCCACGCAGCCTCGACCGGCCGGATCGCCCAGCGTGCCAGCAGCAGCGCCAGCCCGAAAAACGCCAGCAGGCTCACCGCGCCGATGCCGGCGCCGGTGCGCGCGAGGCTCCTGAGCGTCTGCCGCTCGCTGGTCGTATCCGCAAAGATCACGCTCTGCACCCCAGAGGCCGTCACGCGGCAAAAGCGCAGATTATATTCCGGGATCTCCCCGGTCGTCTCACTACCGGCAAGCGCCGTCTGCGCAATCCGTTCCAGAAACGCATGGTCGGAAAGATCAAATGAGCCGGAATTGATCGCCGTGATCATCCCATACTTGTCCATCTGCAGCACGAAATACGGCAGGCGCACCTGCTGCGGCTGCGCATCCGGCAAAACCGGCTCCAGCGGGTTGGCCGCGATCGCCTGCATCATGCTGATCGACTGCGTGCGCAGGTTCTGCCGCGTCAGCGTATAAAATAACCCGAAGCTCACGCCGAGCAGGCAGGCCACGACCAGCATCAGGATCGTCACAAATTTGACGCGCAGCTTTTTAATCATCCGCCGCCACCTCCAGATGGTACCCCAGCCGGCGCGCCGACTCGATGCGCACGTTGGAGCCGATGCTTTTGAGCTTCTTGCGCAAAAAGCCCACATAGACCTCCACGTGGTTTTCCACCGCGTTCGAGTCAAAGCCCCAGACCTTTGCGAGAATGGCCTCCTTGGACGCGTTCTGCCCCTTCATCTGGAGCAGATACCGCATCACGTCAAATTCCCGCGCGGACAGCCGGATCTGCTTGTCCCTGCACAGAAGCGTACACGACGCCAAATCGAGCGCCGTATTGCCGAACGACAGCTCGTTCACCTCTGTCCCCTGCCGCCGCAGCAGCGCGCCGATGCAGGCCAGCAGCTCCCGCGTGTCAAAGGGCTTCGTCAGGTAATAATCCGCGCCCGCGTTCAGCCCCTCGATCCGGTCCTCGAGCGACGATTTGGCCGTCAGCATCAGAATGGGCGTCCCGCAGCGTCTGGCGCGGACCTGCCGCGCGACCTGATAGCCGTCCATCTTCGGCATCATCACATCCAGGATCAGAAGATCGTATACGCCCGACTCAGCATATTCCTCGCCGGTCTCGCCGTCGTAGACGGCTTCCACCTCAAAGCCCTTGCTCTCCAGCATGGCCTGTAAGGAATCGGCCAGCAGCTTTTCATCCTCAATGATCAGAATTTTCATAGGCGTCCCTCCGGAACCGTTCTTGTACTGCATTATACTAAACTTCTTTTCTGAAATAAAGCTGAAATTCCTTCATTCTTTCTTTACAAATCGTTCTTACTTTTTTCAGCGTTATTTCAGAATTGCGCGGTATGCTGAAGGCACAAAAACGAAAGAAAGCCACACACCGCAATGTGTGAAAAGGAGCGTTTGAATATGTCCGAATTTAACTATGATTCCAACTATGAACCCATTCAGCACCAGCAGTCCTATTCCTACGAATGCAGCGGCGGCCCGCAGCCGTCCGCTTCCCAGCCGGCTTCGCAGCCGGAACCCGCGCCGCAGAAAAAGTCCGGCAAGGCCGGCAAGGTCGTCGCCCTGCTTCTGGCGTGCGCGCTGGTCGGCGGCGGCTCCGGCTGGGGTGCAGCCGCACTGGCACAGAAAAACAGCAGCGCAGCCGCTGCTCCGACAGCCGCTTCGTCTGACGCGTCCGTCATGCTCGAGGGCCAGCGCCAGACCGCTGCGCTGCAGGTTGCTTCCGTCGATACCAGCAAGCTTCTGACGGCCAGCGAGGTCTACGCGCAGAACGTCAACTCCACCGTCGGCATCACGACCTCCATCACTACCAACTACTTCGGCTACCAGACCACGGCCGCGGCCGCAGGCTCCGGCTTCATCCTGACGCAGGACGGCTACATCCTCACGAATTACCACGTCGTCGAATCGTCCGACTCCATCAAGGTCACGACCTATGACGGCACGAGCTACGACGCACAGCTCATCGGCTATGACGAGAGCAACGACATCGCTGTTCTGAAGGTCGACGCAAACGATCTGACCCCGGTCGTCCTGGGCGACTCCGATTCCGTCAGCGTCGGCGACAGCGTCGTCGCCATCGGCAACCCGCTGGGCGAGCTGACGTTCTCCCTGACCGCCGGTGCGATCAGCGCGCTCGATCGTCCTGTGACGCTCTCCTCCGGCACGACCATGAACCTCATGCAGACCGACTGCGCCATCAACTCCGGCAACTCCGGCGGCGCGCTCTTCAATATGTACGGCGAGGTCATCGGCATTACCAACGCCAAGTATTCCAGCTCCTCGTCCAGCTCGGAAGCGTCCATCGATAACATCGGCTTTGCCATCCCCATCAATCAGGTGCGTTCGATCGTCGAGTCGATCATCCAGAACGGTTACATTATCAAGCCGTATATCGGCGTGAGCGTCTCCGACGTCTCCTCCGAGAGCCAGAGCTACGGCCTGCCGCAGGGCGCGGCTGTCCGCTCCGTCGTTGACGGCAGCCCGGCCGCAGAGGCAGGATTGCAGGAAAATGACATCATCACCGCCGCCAACGGCGACGCCATCACCGGCAGCAACGATCTTGTGAAGCTCGTCAAGGCCGCTTCCGCAGGCGATACGCTGGAGCTGACCGTCTATCGTCAGGGCCAGACCGTTACCGTCACGCTGACCGTCGGCGAGCAGAAGCAGGACCCCCTGCCCGCGCAGACCACCGACAATACCCAGTCCGACAGCCAAAACCCGTATGGCCAGTACGACCAGTACGGCAGCCAGAACGGCGACCAGTATGGCCAACAGTACGGCGGCTCGTTCCCCTTCGGCTTCAGCTTCGGCGGCTAACCAAGTATGCTTCCCTCCTCCGGCCGGATAACTCCTCCATGTCAGATCCTTCATAATTTCTTCCCTCCGGCCGGAGTTCCTGTCTGACGCGCAGGCGTCGATCAAAAACCCTCCCGCTGCACATGCAGCGGGAGGGTTTCGTTTGTCACGCAGTCCGATTTTCATGAAGCAGCTTAAAAAACGCTCTAGCCCTGTAGGGGTCGATGCCCACATCGACCCGCTGTAACGGTTACGAATTTGCCGCAAACTTCCGTAAAACGGTCTGTACTGCCGGGACGATGTGGGCATCGTCCCCTACATGCACGTCCAAAAGTTTTCAATAAATACCCAGCAATGATGTTTTCGGCAGCCTCAATTCAGCTGATCCGCCAGCTCGCGGAAGCGGCTTTCGTCGGCGTCGGACGCAGAGGCCTGCGCCATGTGCTGCGCCAGCTTCTTTGCCGCCGTATCCGCCGAGACGACCGTGCCCGCACCGGCGACGCAGCCGCCCGGGCAGGCCATACCCTCGAGCAGATATCCGTCGAGCTTCCCGGCCTTGGCCAGCGCCAGAAGCTTGCGGCACTCGCGCAGGCCGTCGGCCCGCTGGGTCTTCATCTCAAAGTCCGGATGCTCCTTGCGGATCAGTGCCTCCACGGCCGCAGCCACGCCGCCGGCCACGGCAAAGCCGCGTCCGGCCTTGGTTCCCTCGTCGAGATCCGGACTGTCCGGCAGCTTGGAGAAGTCAATATCCTTCGCCTCAAAGATGCCCATCAGCTCCTCGTACGTCAGGACGAAATCAACATCCGTGCGGATATCGTCCTGCATGGCCTCGAGCTTCTTCGCCGCGCACGGACCGACAAAGACGACCTTGCAGTCGGGCTTTTCACGCTTGACCAGCCGCGCCGTGTAGACCATCGGCGTGTAGGTCATGGAAATATTGCCGGACTCCGCCGGGAACAGCCGTCTGGCCATCATCCGCCACGACGGGCAGCAGGAGGTCGCCATGAAGCGCTGCTCCTGCGGGACCTTTTCGAGAAAATCGTGTGCTTCCTCGAGCGTGCAGATATCCGCGCCGACCGCGACCTCGACCACATCGGAGAAGCCAAGCTCCTTCATGGCCGACAGGAACTTCGGCACGGTCACGTCCTTGCCGAACTGGCCGACGAACGACGGCGCGACGATGGCCACGACCTCATTGCCCTCGAGAATGGAGCGGATGACCTGATAGATCTGGCTCTTGTCGACGATCGCGCCGAACGGGCAGCTCACGAGGCACTGGCCGCAGGAGACGCAGCGGTCGTAGTCGATAACGGCCTTCTGGTATTCATCGACACCGATGGCGTCCATGCCGCAGGCCGCCTGGCAGGGCCGCTCAAGGTAGGTGATCGCGTTATACGGACAGGATTTTGCGCATTTGCCGCATTTGATGCAGAGCTTCTGGTCGATGCGGCTCTTGCCGTTGACGAATTTGATTGCCCCCTTCGGGCAGACCCGCTGGCACGAGGAGGCAAGGCAGCCCTGACACAGCTCGTTCACGCGGTACTGCCTTGTCGGGCAGGCGTGGCAGGCATAGGGGATGATATTGACGAGCGGCGGCTCGTAATACTGCTCGGCGATGGCCGCCTGATCCATGCCCTCGGTCAGAAGCGTGCGCGTCTGCACGGGCTGGAGTGACAGGCCCATGGCAAGGCGCACACGCTCGCCGGCGATGGCGCGCTCTAGAAAGACGGATTCGCGGTGCAGGGGACTTTGGCCGGGGACAATCTTGAAGGGGATGTCCTCCATGTCGGTATAATCGCCGGAATAGGCCATCCGGGCGACCTCGGTAAAGACTTTCTTTCGGATATCGGTGATAAGGGACGGGATTCCGCGCATGCTCTGTTGCTCCTTCTACACAATTTGCTGTCAGTATACCACAGTTCGCGGCAAACGTCACTGTTTTCTTTTGCCGCGGCAAGGCTTGACAATCCTGCCGCTTATGTCGTAAGCTTGAGACAGAATTTAAGGCTCACGGAGGTCATTATGTCCAAATTTCAGATCTTCCTGATCATTCTGTATCTGTTCTTCTTCGGCGCCGTCGGCGGATGGGTGCTGGAGCTTCTGTTCCGCCGGTTCTTTTCCGGGGCGAACCCGGAGCGCAAGTGGCTGAACCCCGGCTTCCTCTTCGGCCCCTGCCTGCCGCTGTACGGATTCGGCACGGTGCTGCTGTTCATCCTCTCGGAGCTGGACCATCAGCTGTTCGGCCCGTTCTCCGGGACGTTCTGGTATTATATCGTCATGTTTGTTGCCATGGCGCTGGCCATGACGCTGCTGGAGTACATCGTCGGCGTTTTGAGCTTCAAAGGCTTTCATCTGCGCCTGTGGGACTACAGCAAGCTCTGGGGCAACATTCAGGGCATCATCTGCCCGCTGTTCACGTTCTTCTGGGGCGTTTTGTCGCTGGCGTACTACTTCCTGCTGTACCCGAAGCTGCGGAAGCTGGTGGAGTGGTTTGTGGCGCACCCGCTGGCATCGTTCGTGGTCGGCGTGTGCTTCGGCATTTTCCTCATCGACCTCTGCTTCTCCATCCATCTGGGCGCGGTCGTGCAGAAAAAGGCTGCCGAGATCGACAAGAGCGTATACGACGCCATCGATGTGCAGAAGCTGTGGCATAAAATGCAGTCCCGCGGCGGCTTCTTCCGCTTTGTGTCCATCAAGCCTTTGACAGAACGTATTGATGCGTTTGATGAGTTTTTACACCGCAGACCGGGAAGTATGGAAAAGGAGAAATGAAAATGGTTTTCTGGATCTATATGCTGCTGTTCGTATTGATGATCCCTCTCACGATGATCTATTTTGGCCGGAGGTTTTTCAAAAGCCCGCCGAAGTCCATCAACGCGACGTTCGGATACCGGTCGACCATGTCCATGAAAAATCAGGAAACATGGAAGCTGGCACATACGGTCTGCGGGCGGTACTGGTACCGCTGCGGCTGGATCCTGCTGCCGCTGTCGGTCGTTCCAATGCTGTTTGTGATCGGACGCAGCACAGAGACGATCGGATATGTCGGGGGAATCACCGTGTTCATCCAGCTCGTCCCGATGCTCTGCGTGCTTCCTGTCACGGAACGCGCGCTGCGGAAAAGCTTTGATAAGAACGGGATGAGAAAAAGCGTAAAATTATAATTGGCAGAAGGCTGACACTCTTTTCCTGCATCCCTTGCCTCTCCCTTTGGGAGAGGTGGCTGAGCGAAGCGAAGACGGAGAGGGTAGAAAGCGGCCATGCCAGCAGAACCCTCTCAGTCGCCTGCGGCGACAGCTCTCCCAAAGGGAGAGCCAAGGGGTTATGCGAATATGTACACTTCAGCAAGGTTCGATGGCAGTTTCTATTGACCGCACCCATTCAAAGGCACTTAGAAACAAATCCGACACCCACATCAGCGGGCGGCGCGTACCAAAGTATACGTAGGGAGACCCAATGCGAACGTAAAAGCTTTCAAATTAGTTTCTCGCCTGAATCGCACTGCGGCACAAGCCCCGCGTCCCCCAGCACTCTTTTCTCCCCTGTCTTTTCTCTTGCGAGAGAAAAGACAGGGCCGCCGGAGGCATGACAAGCCGAAAAAAAGCATAAAACCCCCCTAGCTTTTTCTCAACTGCCATGCTATAATAATAACGAAAATTATTATTGAATTTGAAAGGAACCTGCTTCTATGTATTGTGTCAAGAAAATGACCGAGGATCTCTATTGGGTCGGCGCGAGCGAGCGGCGGCTGAATCTGTTTGAGAACGCCTATCCGCTCACGAACGGCGTCAGCTATAACTCCTATCTGCTGCTCGACGAAAAGACCGTGCTGGTCGATACCGTCGACAAGTCCGTCAGCGGCCTGTTCTTTGAGAATGTCGACCACGTGCTTGCCGGACGCCCGCTCGACTATCTCATCGTGCAGCACATGGAGCCGGATCACGCCGCCACGATCGGCGAGCTTGTCCTGCGTCACCCGGAAGTCACCATCGTCTGCAATGCCAAGACGCGCACGATGATGCAGAATTTCTTCACCTTTGACATTGACAGCCGCCTGCAGCTCGTCAAGGAGATGGATACGCTCACGACCGGCAGACATACCTTTGCCTTCGTCATGGCGCCGATGGTCCACTGGCCGGAGGTCATGGTCTCGTATGACGTCACGACCAAAACGCTCTATTCCGCCGATGCGTTCGGCACGTTCGGCGCGCTGAACGGCAATCTGTACGCGGACGAGGTCAATTTCCGGACGGAATGGCTCGCCGACGCCCGCCGGTATTATACCAACATCGTCGGCAAATACGGCACGCAGGTGCAGGCGCTGCTCAAAAAGGCCGCCGGACTTGAGATCGAGATGATCTGCCCGCTGCACGGCCCGGTCTGGCGCAAGGATATCGCATGGTTCCTCGATAAATATATCCATTGGGCGACCTACACGCCCGAGGACGACGCCGTCGTCATCGCCTACGCTTCTGTCTACGGCGGCACGGAGAACGCGGCGAACATTCTGGCCGCGAAGCTGTCCGACCTCGGCGTGCGCAACGTGCAGATGTACGACGTTTCCGTCACGCACCCGAGTTATATCCTCGCCGAGTGCTTCCGCGCCAGCCATCTGGTCTTCATCTCCACGACCTATAACGCCGGCATGTTCGTGACGATGGAAAATCTTGTCCACGACATCGTCCACCACAACCTCCAGAACCGCACCATCGCCCTGATGGAGAATGGTTCCTGGGCGCCGACGGCGGCAGGCCTCATGCGCGCGGAGTTCCAGAAGCTCAAGAACTGCACCATTCTCGACGAGACCGTCACGATCAAGTCCACGCTCAAGGAGGCGCAGCTCGCAGACGTCGACGCCATGGCGCAGGCCATCTATGATTCCATGCCGAAGATAGCACCCGAGGTGCATACGGCCGACGCGCCCATCGAAAATAACGCGTTCTTCTCGTTCTCCTACGGCCTGTTCGTCCTGACGGCCCGCGACGGCGAAAAGGACAACGGCTGCATCATCAACACCGCCGCCCAGCTGACCGACACACCGAAGCGCGTCTCCATCGCCGTCAACAAGGCGAATCTGACCCACGACATGATCCGCAAGACGGGTGTGTTCAACCTGTCGCTGCTCTCGACCGACGCGCCGTTCGGCCTGTTCCAGCACTACGGCTTCCAGTCCGGCCGCGATGTGGATAAGTTTGCGGACGTCAAGGGCATGGCCCGCGCGACGAACGGCGTGTATTACCTGCCGTATTCGACGAACGCATTCGTGAGCGGCAAGGTCACGCAGGAGATCGATCTCGGCACGCACACGCTGTTCATTGCCGACGTGACTGAGGCGCGTGTCCTCTCCAATGCCCCGTCCATGACCTACAGCTTCTACTTTGCAAACGTCAAGCCGAAGCCCTCGGCCCTTAAAAAGCAGACCGGCTGGGTCTGCCGGATCTGCGGCTACGTCTACGAGGGCGAAACGCTCCCCGCCGACTTCATCTGCCCGCTGTGCAAGCACGGCGCAGAAGATTTTGAAAAGCTGCCCGAATAACACAAAAACCGCCTGCCGGTGCGGACAAGCGTTGTCCGCACCGGCTAAGCGCGTCTTATTACCAAATCAGAAAGGAACGATCATCATGTCCTATGTACTGGAGCATCTGGAGCCGAAAGCTGTCTTTCACTTCTTTGAGGACCTGACCCGCATCCCGCACGGCTCGCGCAATACGAAGGCGATCAGCGATTACTGCGTCGCGTTCGCCAAGGAACGCAGACTGTGGGTGTATCAGGACGAACTCAACAACGTCATCATCAAAAAGCCGGCGTCCGCCGGATACGAAGCCGCACCCGCCGTCATCCTGCAGGGCCATCTCGACATGGTCGCGGAAAAGACACCGGACAGCCCCATGGACTTCACCAGAGACGCGCTGGAGCTGCAGGTCGAGGGCGACTACGTATCCGCAAAGGACACGACGCTCGGCGGCGACGACGGCATTGCCGTCGCCATGGCGCTGGCCATTCTTGACAGCAGCGAGATCGCCCATCCGGCGCTGGAAGCCGTCTTCACCGTCGACGAGGAGATCGGCATGGAGGGCGCGCAGGGGCTGGACTTCTCGCAGCTGTCCGCCCGCCGCATGCTGAATATCGACTCCGAGGACGAGGGCATCTTCACCGTCAGCTGCGCCGGCGGCGCGAGCGCCAACGTCTCCATCGGCCTGACGACAGCGCCCTGCGCGCTGCCCTGCGTCCGGCTTTCCGTCTCCGGTCTGATCGGCGGCCACTCCGGGCAGGAGATCAACAAGGGCCGCGCCAACGCCAATCTTCTGCTTGGCCGCGTGCTGGACGCCATGCTGCAGAAGCTCCCCGTCCGGCTCGTCTCCGCCGCCGGCGGTCTGAAGGACAATGCCATCCCGAACGCCGCCGAGGCGCTGCTTGCCATCGATACCGCCGATCTTGCATCTGCCGAAGCCATCGCGGCCGAATTTGACGCTGCGTTCCGCAAGGAATACGCGGCCGCCGACCCCGGCGTCACCGTCACGCTCGCGCCCGCCGAAGCCGCCGCGCAGGCGCTGACCGAAGAAGCGACGCTGCGCGTCGTGCGCTTTTTGCTGCTCGTCCCGAACGGGATCGCGGCCATGAGCATGGATATCCCCGGCCTTGTGCAGACCTCCTGCAACCTCGGCATTTTCCACGTGACGGACGGCGTCCTGACGGCCGTCAGCTCGGTCCGCAGCTCCGTCGCCACGCAGAAGCAGATGCTCCTGACGCGCTTTGACGCACTGACGCAGATGCTGGGCGGCTCCCTGCAGATCACGGGCGCGTATCCCGCGTGGGAATACCGCCGCGAGTCCGCGCTTCGCGAGAAGCTGGTCGAGGTCTACCGCGCGCAGACCGGCAAGGAGCCGAAAATCGAGGCCATCCACGCTGGGCTGGAATGCGGCCTGTTCGCCGGTCAGCTGCCAGGACTGGACTGCGTGTCCTTCGGCCCCGATCTTGTCGATATTCATACGACCCGCGAGAAAATGTCCATCTCCTCCGTCCAACGCACCTGGCAGTTCCTGCTCGGCGTCCTGGCGGCGCTGAAGGACTGATTGTTTCTCCGGAGGCCCCATCTTTTCTCTCGCAAGAGAAAAGATGGGGAAGAAAAGAGTGCTGGGTGAAAGCCCTTGGCTCTCCCAAAGGGAGAGCCAAGAGGGGATGCGGGGAAAGGAAATTCTTGGCGTATATCTATCAAACTTCGCGGGAAAGATTCAAGAAAACCGAAGGGGTTTTCTTGGTCGGTTCAAGGGAGTCTGAGGGGAAATCGAAATCCCCTCAGGCTCGTTTTCTTTTTGCCACTTTTTCTTTTGGAGAAGCAAAAGAAAAAGAAGATTGCCGCACCATCTGATCTGCAGAAGGCTTCCAGCCTTTCCAGATTGAAAATCCGCAGTTTTTTTGCATATCGTTTATAAAAGCTTCACAATTCTTAAGAAAAAAGGCAGTATAATCAGCATATTCAAATACGAGAGGAAGTGAGCTGCATGGGAACAGATCCGTTTCAGATCCTCGGCGTTTCTCCGAACGCGTCCGAAGATGAGATCCGGCAGGCATATCGCCGTCTGGCCAAAAAATACCACCCGGATCTGAATCCCGGCGATCCGACTGCCGCGCAGAAGATGAACGAGATCAACGCAGCTTACGACGCGATCAAAAACCCGCAGGCCTACCGCCAGCAGCAGGCCCAGCAGCAGGCGCGCCAGCAATATGAGCAGCAGTATCAGCGCTCCGGCCAGCAGCAGTCCGACTACGATCCCTTCTCCGACCCGTTCGGCTTCTGGGGCTACCAGAACGGCCGGCAGTCCGGGCAGAATGCCGATCAGGGGAACTGGCAGACTTGGTACACCTACCGCTCAGGCAGCGATCAGGACAACGCCTCCGACGCGCCCGGCGGCTACCAGTGGACGTATCACCGCACCCACCGCCGCGGCGGCCTGTTCACACGGCTGATCGCCATTTATCTTCTCATTCAGGTCATTGCCATGCTCTTCGGCAGCTGCGGCTACCGCAGCACGTATTATGACCCGTATTACTACAATAATTACAGCTACGGCAGCTCCGACACCTATTCCGGCCAGAGCCAGACGGATCATTCCGGCACAGGCTCGACCGTCTGGTATTGACGCCTGCCGCACTTTTCTCACAGGAGGATCTTCTGCATGTCCAAAACGATCGGTATTGATCTTGGCACGACCAACAGCTGCGTCGCCGTGATGGAGGGCGGCGAGCCGGTCATTATCCCCAACGCCGAGGGCGGCCGCACCACGCCGTCCGTCGTCGCGTTTTCCAAATCCGGTGAGCGGCTGATCGGCAACCTTGCCAAGCGGCAGGCCGTCACCAACCATGACCGGACGATCTCTTCCATCAAGCGCCAGATGGGCACCAACTACAAGGTCTCGATCGACGGTCATAAATATACCCCGCAGGAGATTTCCGCCATGATCCTGCAGAAGCTCAAGGCCGACGCCGAGAGCTACCTCGGCGAACCCGTCACCGACGCCGTCATCACCGTCCCCGCCTATTTTACCGATGCTCAGCGGCAGGCCACCAAGGACGCCGGCAAGATCGCAGGTCTCAACGTCCAGCGCATCATCAACGAGCCGACGGCCGCCGCGCTCGCCTACGGCATCGACAAGGAGCAGGCCCAGAAAATCATGGTCTATGATCTGGGCGGCGGCACGTTCGATGTCTCCATTCTCGATATCTCCTCCGGCGTCATCGAGGTCCTCGCCACCGCCGGCAATAACCATCTGGGCGGCGATGATTTTGACCAGTGCATCGTCGATTATCTCGTCTCCGAGTTCAAAAAAGAAAATAAGATCGATCTTTCCCGTGACCCCGTCGCCATGCAGCGCATCCGCGAGGCGGCGGAAAAGACCAAGATTGAGCTGTCGTCCATGAAGCAGACGACCGTCGAGCAACCGTATATTGCCGTCGGCAAGAACGGCCCTCTGCACATGGAGATCCCGCTCTCGCGGGCGAAGTTCAACGATCTCACCTATCATCTCGTGCAGGCCACGCGCGAGCCGGTCAATCAGGCCATCAACGATTCCGGCATTTCCATCTCGCAGATCAGCAAGGTCCTGATGGTCGGCGGCTCCAGCCGCATCCCGGCCGTGCAGGACCTGGTGCAGTCGATGACCGGCTCCCTGCCGTTCAAGGGTATCAACCCCGACGAATGCGTCGCCATGGGCGCGTGTCTGCAGGCGGGTGTTCTGTCCGGCAGCGTCAAGGGCCTGCTGCTTCTGGACGTCACGCCGCTGTCGCTTGGCATTGAGACGCTGGGCGGCGTGTGTACCCGCATCATCGAGCGCAACACGACACTCCCTATCCGCAAAAGCCAGATCTTCACGACGGCTTCCAGCTTCCAGTCGTCCGTCGATATCCACGTCCTGCAGGGCGAGCGCCCGATGGCGCACCAGAACAAGGAGCTTGGCCGCTTCCAGCTAACCGGCATCCGCCGCGCGCCGCGCGGCGTGCCGCAGATCGAGGTCACGTTCTCCATCGACGCCAACGGCATCGTCAACGTCTCGGCCAAGGATCTCGACACCGGCAAGGCGCAGCAGATCACCATTACCGCCTCCAGCAACATGAGCCGCGAGGACATTGACCGCGCTGTGCGCGACGCGCAGCGCTATGCCGCCGAGGACGCGACGCTCAAGGCCGAAGCCACCGCCCGCGACCACTGCGAGCAGATGATCTTCCGGGCAAACAGCGCCAAAAACCTCTCGAAGGACGACAAGGCCCGCATGGCCGAAAGCGTCAAAAACGCCCGCCGCGCACTCAAAACCAAGGATCCCGCACAGATGGACGAGGCTGCAACACAGCTCGAATCGCTTCTGAACGAGGTCGGCGTGCACATCGACCCGAACGCGGAATACCGCGGCTCGACCAGCTACGACAACCCGAACAACACCTACGACGATGACGCCGTCGACGCCGATTTCGAGGAAATGAAATAAAACAGTTCATGGCGCTTGGCTCTCCCTCCGGGAGAGGCGAGAGCGCCCTCCCCCTTGGCTCCCCCGCTGGGAGAGCTGTCGCCGCAGGTGACTGAGAGGGCCTTTGCAGTTACAGTTGACCCTCTCCGACCTTGCTTCGCTCGGCCACCTCTCCCAAAGGGAGAGGCAAGTGCTGCCCTCAATCAAAAACAGGCACAGCAGATGCCCCTGCTGTGCCTGTTGCCTGTCTAAGAAAGCCCGCCGCATTTCTGCGGCGGGCTTTTTCTTGTTATTCTCAGAACAGGTTCTTTTCGGTTTCCTTGTCGAAGAAATGCATGAGATCCGGGCGGAAGCTGTACTTGACCTTCTTGTGGCTGCCATGGACAGCGTTGAGGTCAATGTCCGTCGTGGAGACGACGATGACGACGTCCTTGCCGTTGGAGTTGACATGCAGATGCAGCTCGCTGCCCATCAGCTCGGAGACGTCGACCTCGGCGTCGATGCCGTCGTCCGCGAGGTGGATGTGGACCGGGCGCACGCCGACGGTGATCTCGCTCGGGATATGCTCCATCTTGGAGAGCGCTTCCTGCTTGTCCGCGGGCAGCTCAAAGTCATGGCCCTGCACCGTCGCGACGTACTTGCCGCCGCGCTTGGAAAGCGCCGCGTCAAAGAAGTTCATCTGCGGCGTGCCGATGAAGCCGGCGACGAAGAGGTTGGCCGGGTGGTTGAAGACCTCCTGCGGGGTGCCGATCTGCTGGATGAAGCCGTCGCGCATGATGACGATGCGGTCGCCCAGCGTCATAGCCTCGACCTGGTCGTGGGTGACATAGATGAAGGTGGTGTCGATCTTCTCACGCAGCTTGATGATCTCCGCGCGCATCTGGTTGCGGAGCTTGGCGTCGAGGTTGGAGAGCGGCTCGTCCATCAGGAAGACCTTCGGTTTGCGCACGATGGCGCGGCCGATGGCGACACGCTGCCGCTGGCCGCCGGACAGCGCCTTGGGCTTGCGGTTGAGATACTGGGTGATATCAAGGATCTCGGCGGCTTCACGGACCTTGCGGTCGATCTCCGCCTTCGGGGTCTTCTTCAGCTTCAGCGAGAAGGCCATATTATCATAGACCGTCATGTGGGGATACAGAGCATAGTTCTGGAAGACCATGGCGATATCGCGATCCTTCGGCGCGACGTCGTTCATGAGCTTCCCGTCGATGTACAGCTCGCCCTCGGAGATTTCTTCGAGACCTGCGACCATGCGCAGCGTGGTGGATTTGCCGCAGCCGGACGGGCCGACCAGAACGATAAATTCCTTGTCCGCGATGTCAAGGTTGAACTCCTGTACGGCGACGACGCCCTTGTCGGTAATCTGAAGGTTGACCTTCTTCTCCTCCGCAGGCTCCTCGCCCTTTTTCTTTTTGCTCTTCTTTTTTTCCTCTCCGCTGATGAACGGATAGATCTTTTTGACGTTTACCAGTTTTACTTCTGCCATAGTGATTCCGACTCTGACTGCGCTGCCTCCGCAAGGCGCATTCTCACGACCGCCGGGCTTGGCGGACGCATTACGGCATGTCTCCACAATGCCGCACCGGGAGTCTCCCGGATGGGTGATTCCTCCTTTTTTATTCCCGCGGCATGCCATAAGTGTGGATTGGCATGCCCCGGCTAAGATACAATATATTATACCAGAACGGCGCCGGAATAACACCTGTGATTCCGCCGAATTTCCGCACCGAATTTCTACATATCCCACAAACCCCGTTTACTTTTCAGCCGGAGGCTGATAAAATCAGAATATATCCGAACGGAGGTCAAACGCTTGAAACAGACCACGCTTTGCTATCTGGAGCAGGACGGGAAGTACCTGATGCTCCACCGCGTCAAGAAGGCGCACGACGAAAATCATGACAAATGGATCGGCGTCGGCGGAAAATTCGAGGACAGGGAAAGTCCGGAGGACTGCGTGCGCCGCGAGGTGCTTGAAGAGACCGGCCTGACGCTGACAAAATTCCGCTACTGCGGCCTTGTCACGTTTGTCTCGGACGTCTGGCCGACCGAGTACATGCACCTGTTCCACGCCACAGGCTTTACCGGCGCGCCGAAGGACTGCGACGAGGGAGAGCTGGCCTGGATCGACAAGCACCGGCTCGCCGCCCTGCAGCAGTGGGAGGGCGACCGGATCTTTCTGCGGCTGATGGATGAGCACGTGCCGTTTTTCTCTTTGAAGCTCGTCTACACCGGCGACACGCTCGCCGAAGCCGTATTGAACGGAGAAAGGATGCACAAGCCATGGAAAACATTCTGATCAGCGCCTGTCTGCTCGGCGCCCAGTGCCGCTACGACGGCGAATCGAAGCCCCTCATGCAGACGGTCGCGCTCATGGAGCGCTATCACCTCATCCCCATCTGTCCGGAGCAGCTCGGCGGCCTTCCGACACCGCGCGAGCCGTCGGAGCGTCTGGGCGAAGCCGTCGTCACAAAAGGCGGCGCGGACGTGACCGCGCAGTTTTCCCGCGGCGCCGCGCAGGCGCTGCATCTGGCACGGCTGTTCGGCTGCAAAAAAGCCATCCTCAAGGCCCGCAGCCCCAGCTGCGGCAGCGGCACGGTCTACGACGGCAGCTTCAGCGGCCGTCTGACAGACGGCGACGGCGTCACCGCCGCGCTTCTCAAGGCGAACGGGATCACCGTCTATTCCGAGGAAGATCTCGACCAGCTGCTCGCAGAGGAAACGGACGCGGAGGCCGGTTTTCTGTAAGCGATGCAATAAAAAATAGTCGCCCGCCGGAGATCCCGGCGGGCGATCTGAATTTATGCGGCTTTTTTCTTTTTGGACAGATGGATCGCAAGGCCGATAACGAAGCCGATCAGCGCGGGCAGGAGCCAGCCGAGGTTCTTTTCAAACAGCGGCAGGTACCGGTCAGCAAAGGCGATGATCGGTTCGAGATGCAGCGAAGCCTGCACGGCGTCGGGCAGCGTCTTCATGAAATCAAAGATGGCCGCGGCCCACGTGCCGATCATGACGGCGATATACACCGCGCGGTCATGCTGGAAGTGCTTGCCGATGAACGCGAGCGCAATGAGAGCGATCGCGGGCGGGTAGATGAGCATCAGGACGGGGATGGAATACTCGATGATCGCGCTCAGGCCGACGTTGGAGACCGCAAAGGAGAAAAGCGTGAACAGAACGGCCCAGACCGGATAGGAGATCTTGCCGTGGGTCATCTTGACGAACGTCTCCGAGCAGGAGGTCACAAGGCCGATGGAGGTCTTGAGGCAGGCGAAGGTGATCGTGATGGCGAGGATGATCTGGCCGACGCCGCCGAAGTAGTGGCCGGCGATCTGCGTCAGGGCGATACCGCCGTTGTCCGAGGTCTCGAACAGGCCGCGGGACTGCGTCCCCATCAGGATGGTGACGACGTAGATGACCGCCATCAGGATACCGGTCAGCACGCCGGAGCCAAGCACGTCATAGGCGACCGCATTGTCATCGCTGACGCCCATACGGCGGATGACGTCGATGACGACGATACCGAATGCGAGACCTGCGATGGCGTCCATGGTGCCGTAGCCCTCAATGAACGAGGAGAAGAACGCGCCGGTCTTGTAGGCCTCCGCAGGCTCGACCTCGGAAACAGAGGTACTCGGATGCGTCAGCGCGGCAATGACGAGGACGGCGAGGAACAGCAGGAAAATGGGGTTGATGATCTTGCCGATCCAGAGCGTGATCTTGCCCGGACGCAGCGAGAAAAACAGCACGAACGCGAAGAAGATGGCCGAGAAGATCAGAAGCGCCAGCCATTCCTTCGAGCCGTCTCCCAGCATGGGCGTCACGCCCGTGGTGAACGACACGGTCGCGCAGCGCGGGATGGCGAACAGCGGGCCGATCGTCAGGTACAGAAGGCAGGTAAAGAAAATGCCGTAGCCCTTGCCAACCTTGCTGGAGAGTGCCTGCAGGCCGTCGGAGTGGGTAATGCCGATGGCGGCGACGCCGAAGATGGGGATGCCGACGGCGGTGATGATAAAGCCGACGATCGCGGGCCAGACATTACTGCCGGCCATCTGGCCGAGGTGGACCGGGAAGATCAGGTTGCCGGCGCCGAAAAACATGCCGAACAGCGTGCCGGCGACAAGCAGCTTCTGCTTGAAGGTCAGTTTCTTTATGGTCATGGAACATTCTCTCCTTCCGGAAACGTCAGGCCGATCGGCGCGGCGTTCCGTCTTTTCTTTCTCTCATGGGACTAATTGTAAACGCGGGGCTTGCAAAAGTGAAACGCGCGATTATAATAGTTATATGACAATTCGTCATACCCACGGAAGGAGCCTGCGGCATGGACAGTAAAAAGCTTGAGATCTTAATAACGGCCGTCGACCTCGGCAGCTTTTCCAAGGCGGCGGAGGTCGTCGGCTATACGCAGTCCGGGCTGACGCATCTGGTGGACAGTCTGGAACGTGAGATCGGCCTGACGCTCGTGCAGCGCGACCACAGCGGCATCTCGCTCACCAAGGAGGGCGAAGCGCTGATGCCGGTCATCCGGGAGTTTCTGCGCGCGAACGCGAAGCTGGAAAACCAGATCGCCGCAATCACGGAAAACCAGACCCAGACCATCCGCATCGCTGCCTACGCGAGCCTTGCGATGCACTGGATGCCGGAGATCCTGTACCGCTTCCGCCGCGTGTGTCCGGAGGTGACCGTCGATCTGCGCATGGTCGACCATGCGCTCGAGCCGTTTGAGCTGCTTGAGAAGTGGCAGACGGACGTCATTTTTGCGGCAAAGCAGAGCGGCTTTGTCTGCGACTGGACACCGCTTTACAGTGACCGGATGTACGCGATCCTCCCGGCGGATTATCCGACGGACGGCCGCGGCGAGTTCCCGATTGAGGCCTACGGCGGAAAGGAGTTCCTGATGCCCTACGGCCGGTTCGATATCGATGTCCGTGCCGCGTTTGACAAATATGGCGTAAAGCCGGTCATCCGTCCCTGCCATGTCGACGACGAGACGGTCATCCGTATGGTCGGCAAGGGGCTTGGACTTTCCATGATGGCGGAGCTGATGCTCCGCGGACAGACGCCCGGCGTGCAGATCCTGCCCGTCAGCCCGTACACGAGCCGCGAGATCGGCATGGGTATGCACACGCGCGAGCAGATGCCGGCCGGCATTCTCCGCCTGCGCGAATGCGTGCTGGAGTTTATCGGCGAGCGGAAGACCGGGCTGCCATGGGAGCGGTAGACAGCCGGGACGCGCCGAATTATGATTGACGCTGTGCGGAGTTTGGACTATACTGTTTGCTGGCGGGCCGCTTCGGCCGGCACAGGGATGATTTTTTATAATGGAGTGTAGTAAGTATGGAATTATATGAAGAACTGGACCTGCAGGACTGCCCGATCTGCCGCGGAACGGGTGTTCTGGAGGAGGAAAACGGCTGGTGCTGCTATATCGCCTGCATGGACTGCGGCGCGCACACGGTCAACGTGGAATTTAAGACGCCGGCCGAGCGCCTCGACGCCGCCCAGCGCGCAGCAAGGCTCTGGAACATCGGCAAGGTGCTGACGGATACGCCGAACGACTGAAGATGGCAAGCGCCCCGGAAGCGGATGCTGAAGTGGCGTTTTCTGTCTGCCAAAAGATCCGTTTCCTTCGAAGCCACACAAAATAAGCACTGCACCTGGAAAGGCTGCGAGTTTGCTGAGAAATTCCATAAAATCGGTATTTTCTGCCGCCCATTTTGGTTGTTGAGAGAACGGAAGAAATTCAGGGTGACCCGTACGGGAATACTCCGCCAGCTGCGCTGGCTCCGTGTCGCCTCGACAATTGTTTTGACCACAGGTCAAAACCAGCGGTATATATACCGCTGCCATGCTTACGCATGGAATTGCCGGGCGGTACTCCGGCGGCGCTGCCGCCTCCGTGCCACTGCGCATTTTCTTTTGGCTGCACCAAAAGCTGCGATGCTTCGCATCGCGGCCATCTGGCGATGGCAAGATGCTTGTGGTCGAACCCGATGGGTTCGTTCCATGTACGGGGCGCGAAAAAATCCAGACATCATAAAGATGTCTGGATTTTTTGGTGACCCGTACGGGAATCGAACCCATATTACCGCCGTGAAAGGGCGGTGTCTTAACCTTTTGACCAACGGGCCTGGTAGCGGCAATCTGACTCGAACAGATGACACTCCGGGTATGAACCGAATGCTCTACCAACTGAGCTATGCCGCCATAGCTGTTGCGTGCCGTATCTCACGGGCACGATGTATTATAAGAGATTCCGGCGATTTTGTCAACCGGATTCTGAAATTTTTTCCGAAAAAATTTCTGTATTGCCTCCCCTGCCCGCACATACTAGCTGCAGGTGATGAAAATGGACGGGTTGCACTTCTTTTTGATCCTGCTCGCTGGCGGGACGGTCTATGTGGTGCTGGAATATCTTTACCGCGGACGCTCACACTGGAGCATGTTTCTGGACGCGGGGCTATGTACGGTACTGATCGGCATGCTCAACGAATGGGCCGAGGGGACGCCGCTCGTTGCGCAGATGCTGCTCGGCGCATGCGTCATTACGGGGTCCGAGCTGCTCTTCGGCGCGATCTTCAACCGCACGTACGCCGTATGGGACTACCGCGGGCTTCGGCACAATTACCGGGGACAGATCTGCCCGCAGTTTTTCTGCTGCTGGCTCTTCGTTGCGCTTCTGGCCGTATTTCTGGACGACGGCGTCCGGTATGTGTCCTTTGGCGAGGCGCTGCCGCGCTATACGTTATTCTAATTCGCCCAGCACGCCGCCCCGGTACAGCTCCCGGATGCGGACAGGCCTGACCTCGTTGTGAAGCTTCTCTCCCCTGGCATAGACCTTGACATAGTTCATGGCGTGACCGGTGAACAGGCCGTCCTCCTCCTGCTCAAAGAGGACCTGCTGCACCGTGCCGCACATGGCCTCGTGGTACTTCGCCTCAAGCTCGGCCGCGACGGAGGCCGCCTCGGCTGCGCGCCGCTCCTTGACGGCGTTCGGGATCTGATCCGGCATCGCGGCGGCAGGCGTCCCCTTGCGGCGGGAATACGGGAAGATGTGGAACATGGACAATCCGCACGTCCGGACAAAGTCCAGAGACTGCCGGAACTCCTCCTCCGTCTCGCCCGGGAAACCGACAATGAGGTCGGTCGTCACGGCGCAGCCGGGGAAATACTGCCGCAGCAGGCGCACGCTCTCGCGGTAGCGCGCGGTGTCGTATTTCCGGTGCATGCGGGCAAGCACCGTGTCGCAGCCGGACTGCAGGCTCAGGTGGAACTGCGGGCAGAGATTCCCGAAGCCGGAAAGCGTCCGGCAGAAGGCTTCATCGATCGTGCGCGGCTCCAGAGAGCCGAGACGGATGCGCACGTCCGGCGCAGCGGCGCAGATGGCCGCAAGCAGCTGCCGCAGGCAGCTGCCGTCCTTCCACTCCCAGCCCCAGGAGGAGATCTCAATGCCGTTGATGACGATCTCGCGGTAGCCCTCGGCCGCGAGATTTTTTGTCTGCTCCACGGCGGCGGCGAGCGGCATGGAGCGCACGCGGCCCCGGGCATAGGGTATGATGCAGTAGGTGCAGAAATTGTTGCACCCGTCCTCGACCTTCAGAAGTGCGCGCGTCCGCGCGGCAAGACCGCCCGCAGGCAGGATCTCAAAGCTGCGCGGCGCGGCGGCATCCCCGACGCTCTCCCATTTCTGCTTCGTCTCAACGGCGCGGATCATATGCTGCACAAAGGCCTCGCGCCCGTCCGTGCCGATCAGCACGTCGACGTCCAGCTTGCGGATCTCGTCCGGGCTGCTCTGGGCGTAGCAGCCGCACACACCCACGACGGCGGACGGATTGAGCTTGCGCACGCGGCGGATGGCATTGCGCGATTTTTTGTCGGAAACGGCCGTCACGGTGCAGGTATTGATGATGTATCCATCGCAGATCTCATCGAAGGAGCCGAGCGTATGACCGCTCTGGACGAGCAGCTGCTCCATGGCCTGCGTCTCATATTGATTGACCTTGCAGCCGAGTGTATAACATGCAAATTTCATAGGTAAAACCACCAAAAGTATCGATTATGCACAAAATAGGTTTGTGTTTTTTGTGAATAGTATAACGTATCATTTTCGATTATACTTAATAAAAACAATGTTAATAATTAGGATTTTGTCTGCCTTTTTGCAGAACGGTCTTATGTTCCGCGCCGCGCGCGGACGGGCGATCTTGCAACTTTATTATACCTGATATCAGCCGGGTTGTACAGCCCATTGCAGGAGGATTTTCCATGAGAGAGTTTACTGTCATGTTCCATTCCGTAAATGAGATCGCGCAGTTTGCCACCATCGCGAACCGGCAGCCGTTCGCGGTCCATTTCAACTACAAAAACTCCCGGCTGGACGCCAAATCGCTCCTGAGCCTCTGCGCTCTCCCGCTCGGCACGCCGGTCACGGTCGTCCTCCCGAATACTTCCGCCTGTGAGCGGTTTCTGCAGGACGTCGACGCCTTCCGCTGCGACCCGGCGGCAGAGTAAATCAGTGATATTGCGCCCTTCCGTTTCATACGCTTGTACAAATGAAACGGAAGGGTGATTTTTTATGAAAAAACGGCTTGCCTGCCTCGCGGCGGTCTGTGTGCTGGCCAGCTCTTTCTGTGTCCCGGCGGCTGCGGAGGATCTGGATCTGCCCGCGCCGTCGTGCATTCTGATGGAGAAGCAGACCAGGCAGATCCTGTATGAGTCTGGCGCACACGAAAAGCTCCGCCCGGCCAGCGTCACGAAGATCATGACGCTGCTTCTCGTGATGGAAGCGCTGGACAACGGCTCGATCGGCTGGGACGACACCGTCACGACCTCCGCAGCCGCCGCGGCCAAGGGCGGCAGCCAGATCTATCTGGAGGAGAACGAGCAGCTGCCGCTGACGGAGATGCTCAAATCCGTCGTCGTCTCCTCCGCGAATGACTGCGCCTGCGCGCTGGCCGAGCATGTGGCCGGCAGCGAGGCGGCCTTTGTCGAGCGGATGAACCGGCGCGCGGAGGAGCTTGGCATGACGGATACGCATTTTGTCAACTGCACCGGTCTGGACGACGGCCCAGACGCCGACACGCACCTGACCACGGCGTATGACATCGCGCTCATGTCCTGCGAGCTTCTGAAGCATGAAAAGATCAAGGAGTACACGACCATCTGGATGGACACTGTCCGCGGCGGCCAGTTCGGTCTGTCCAACACGAACAAGCTCGTCCGCTTCTACGACGGCACGACAGGACTGAAGACCGGCTATACCTCCGCCGCGGGCTACTGCCTTTCCGCGTCCGCGATGCGCGGCGGCATGGAGCTGGTCGCGGTCGTGCTGCACTGCGCAAGCTCGGTCGACCGGTTCGAATCCGCGAAGGCGCTTCTCAACTACGGCTTTTCCAACTATGCCCTCGTGACGCCGCAGGCGGAGGACGGCATTCCGCCCGTTCCGGTCCTGCTCGGCCATCAGGATTTCGTCACGCCTGTCCCGGCGCAGGACACGCCGCTGCTGCTGGAAAAGGGGCTCGTCTCGCAGGTGCAGACCTCCGTCCGCGTGGATGACACCGTTTCTGCGCCCGTGCAGGCCGGGCAACAGCTCGGCACCATGACCGTGTCCGCCGGGGAGCAGGTGCTTGCCGAGATCCCGCTCGTCGCGCCATCGGACGTCGCCGCGCGCACATGGCTGGACGTGTGGGCGGAGCTGCTCAAAAACATCTGCCTGACAAAATAGCGCGTCGCTATTCAAAATGTCACAAATTGTTTTTTTGCGTTTTTCCCGGAAGTGTAGTATCATAGAGAAAAGTTTTACGTGGAGGCGCGCGCAATGATCGACGTTGAATTATCGAATATCTGGGGAAGCGTCAGTCTGCCGGATCTGCTGTCCGGGGAAAAGGATCTGTTTGACGCGCATATGCAGCTTCGCACCAATACGCCGGACGGGCCGGATTTTCTCGGCTGGCTGAACGCGCCGGAGGGCGTGATGGCCCGTTCGGTCCTCGCGATCGGCACAGCGGCGGGGCAGATCGGCTCGCTCGGCGATATGCTTGTCGTCATCGGCGGCGGCAGCGCGCCGCTGGCCGCGCAGGCCGCGATCGCCGCGCTGGGCGGCAGTGAAAAGCCGGAACTGATTTTTGCCGGGACAAGCCTGTCCACACAGGCCTATCAGGCGCTGTGTCAGAGATTGGAGGGCAGGGAGTTCTGCCTGCTGCTGGCCGCGCAGAAGGACGTCAGTCTGGAATGCGGCATTGCCTCGCGCGCGATGCGCTGGCTCCTTGAGCGGCGCTACGGGCCGGAGGCCAAGCAGCATATCTTTGTCTGCGCGCCGAAGGGCAGTTTGATGCACACGATGGCGAAAGAAGAAGGCTATACCTTCCTGCCGCAGCCCGCGCAGCTCGGCTGCGCGGATTCCGGTTTGTCCCCCGCGGCGCTCGTGCCGATGGCCGTCGCCGGGATCGAACCGCTCGGGATCCTCGAGGGTGCGGAGCAGGCCTACCACGACTATGATCTGCGCGCGTTTGAAAACCCCGTCTGGATGTACGCCGGCGCGCGCCACGCACTTGAGGTGCGCGCCCGCCGGACAGAGTTCCTCGGCATTTTTGAGCCGGATCTCACGGCGCTCGGCCGCTGGTGGAGCCATATGACCGCCCGGCGCAGCTGCCGCGGCGGATACGGTGTGCTGCCTGTGGCGGCGGAGCTTCCCGGCTCCCTTGACGCGATGGACGCCATGCTGACCGGCAGCCGCAGCGCATTTGAGACCTTCCTGCGCATCCCGCTGTGCGAGCGCCGGTGCAACATTGAGCTGGACTGGAAGGATTATGACGGTCTCGGCTTTCTCTCCGGCCGCACGGTCGGCGAGGTGGAGAACACGCTCTTTGACGCGCTGGTGCAGACGCATGCGTCCGCCGATGTCCCGATGATCGGCCTGTCCGCCGGGCAGCTGGACGCCCCGCAGTTCGGCGAGCTTCTGTATTTCTTCGAGCTGACCGCGGTGCTCTGCGCAGCGGCGGACGGTCTTGCGCCGTTCGATGCAAAGCAGACCTTTCCCGTCCGCGAAGCAGCCAATGCAGCACTGCAGGGCTGAGACGGCAGAAGTTCATGATCTTTTCACAAGGAAGTCCTTGTGTTTCGGCGGGAAAGCTGGTACAATGGAGTTGACCAGAGCGACAAAAAGGAGGAATGCCAGTATGGTCAATATTATGATGGGTCCCGAAGGCTCCGGAAAGACGAAGCAGCTCATCGGCGCCCTGAATCAGGCAGTTCAAAAAGAGTCCGGCAGCATCGTCTGCATGGAAAAAGGCAATACGCTGCGCTTCGACGTCGATCACCGCGTCCGGCTGATCGATATCAAGGATTATGCATACGGCGGCTATTCGTTCCTGCGCGGCTTTATCAGCGGTCTGCACGCAGGCAATTTTGACATTACGCACATTTTCATCGACAACCTGTACAAGCTGTCGCAGGACGATGATCCCAAGGATACGGAAAACTTCCTCGACTGGTGCAGCGTCTTCTCCGCGGAAAACGGGGTCGCGTTCACGCTGACCATCGCGGGCGAACCGGCAGGCGCGCCGGACTATATCGCAAGATATATGGATTGATCAGAAAATTGCAGGCGCTGCGGAGCTGCTCCGCAGCGCCTTTTCAGTAACCGGCGAGCGCCGGAGAACGGAGGGATCCGATGGAGCATCAGCAATACGCGCAGCGCGGGTATCTGCACGAGGATTTCCGGCTGTTTCACCTGAACGGCCCGATGGAGGAGCAGCTGGACTGGCACTATCACACGTTCCACAAACTGATCTTCTTCCTCAGCGGTACGTCCGGCTATGGCATCGAGGGGCGGAGCTATCCGCTCGAGCCGGGCGACGTGATCCTCGTGCCGCAGGGCTGCGTCCACCGGCCAGAGGCGGAGCCGGGCGCGCCGTATGAGCGCGTGATCGTCTATCTTTCCGCCGACTACCTCTCCCGCGCGGGCAGTGCGGAGTGCCCGCTGGACAATTGCTTCCTGCTCGCCAAGTCGCGCTTCCAGTTCGTTCTCCGACCGCAGCACATGCGCCGGGCACTCTCGCAGGCGCTGAGCGGGCTGGAGCTTGCCGTCACGCAGCCGGGCTTCGGGCAGACGATGCTCGCGCAGGCGGCGCTCATGCAGCTGCTGATTCTCCTCTGCCGCGCCATGGACGATCAGCCGCAGGCCGTCCCCAGTCTGGCCGCGGACGAAAAGATCGCCGCGATCATGCAGTATCTGTCCCAGAACCCGACACAGGAGATCTCCATCGACGATCTGGCGGCTCGGTTTTATATCAGCAAATACCATATGATGCGCCGCTTCCGCGCCGAGACCGGCTATACCATCCACGCCTATCTCGTCAGCAAGCGGCTCGTCCTTGCGCGCGAGCAGATCGCGTCCGGCATGCCGGTCCTGCAGGCCGCCGGCGCATGCGGCTTCGGCGATTACTCCGCCTTCTGCCGCGCCTACCGCCGCCAGTTCGGCCAGCCGCCCAGCAGCGCGCGGGAATCCGGAAAAAAATCAAAAAGCCCTTGACAGCTCCGGCTTCGTGTGCTATGATTCTAAGGCTGAATTTGTCAGAGTGCCTGCGGGTGTAGCACAACGGCCAGGGCACCAGCCTTCCAAGCTGGGGACGCGGGTTCGATTCCCGTCACCCGCTCCATTATGCGCCAGTAGCTCAGCTGGATAGAGCAACTGCCTTCTAAGCAGTAGGTCGCGGGTTCGAGTCCCTCCTGGCGTACCATGCCGCACCGGAAGGTAGGCAGTCAGCAAAAAGAGAATATATGGTGGGTGTAGCGTAGTTGGCTAACGCGTCAGATTGTGGCTCTGAAGACCGAGGGTTCGAGTCCCTTCACTCACCCCATTTTCTTTTTTTATACAGGATTTTTGCCGAATCGCGCACACGGGGATGTCGCCAAGCGGTAAGGCACAGGACTTTGACTCCTGTATGCGTAGGTTCGAATCCTGCCATCCCTGCCACCTGACCCGCTAGCTCAGTCGGCAGAGCACCTGCCTTTTAAGCAGGGTGTCCGGAGTTCGAATCTCCGGCGGGTCACCACGTCGCTGCGGACTGCATATCGTTCGCAGCGACTTTTTATGCTTCGCATGAAAAGTCACTTCTCACTCATT
>CAKTTB010000006.1 GCA_934613505.1 uncultured Oscillospiraceae bacterium
TCAGCTGCTCCATGACCATCTGCTCCGCCTGCTCTGAAGAACGGCCGAACAGCTTCTTTTTGGACAGCTTCTACCTCGGATTCAGAGCGCGGCCACTGGTACGCGCCCTGTTCCAGCCGCTTGTACAGCAGGATGAAGCCGTCCTTTTCCCAGTACAAGCCCTTGATACGGTCTCGCCGCCGCCCGCAGAACAGGAACAGTGTGTTGGTAAATGGATCCAGTTCAAACTGCTGCTGGACGAGCCGCGCCAGGCCGTCTATGCCTTTACGCAGATCTGTGTAGCCACAGGCAATATAGACTTTATCTGCGCCGGTGAAGTCGTTCAGCATAGGCGCAGAAGTTCTACCAGCATTTTCAGCTGTTCCGTATCGCATCCGGGATAAATATCCAGACTGGCGTTTCCAATATGCAACGTTGCGGAACGTTCCGCAACGTTGCGTGATACCCGTTTCGGTGCCGGAAGCTCTGCAAACCTGACGGCCGACACACTCGAGCACGGCTCTGTTTCAGCCAAAGCCAGCAATTCCCGTTCCCAACGGTAATAGGTTGCTGCATTGATTTCTTCTTGTTTGCACCACGCCCGCACTGACAGACCGCTGCTGCGGCAGTCCTGTATTCGTGCCGCCCACTCCTGCAGCTTTACACGGTGTTTCAACTCTGCGCTTGTCATCCACTTACCTCCAATATGACAGTAACGGAACGTTTCGCAACGTCCCGTTACTATTGTCTCATGCCTGTCCATGCGCGGGCTGGTTTGACGGTTACGTTTATCCCATCCGGGATAGACCGTGTTTTTGTATCTGTTCCGTATTCGACCTGCCGACCTCCCGCGCCGAAGGCGCAAAAAATAGCCCTGCTTTCGAATGTGGAAGCAGGGCTTATTTCTTTACGCTATGGAATTCAGCCTGTCAGTCTCCGCATGTGTATCCGTATTCGCGGCAACGCGGATCTGTTCGACGTGATGGTTGGCGACCCTTGTGATCTGCACGTGCAGGGTCTCAAAGTCAAACGAAGCGCCGGATTCCGGAAGGCGGCCAAACTGCTCCATGACCCAGCCGCCGACGGAGGACATATCCGAATCGGATTTCAGACCGAAGTAATCCGCAAAGTCGTCAAAGCTCATCTCAGCGTCGACCAGATAGGTGTTTTCAGATACCTTCGTGATCGGTGTTTCCTCTTCATCGTGCTCGTCCCAGATCTCGCCGACCAGCTCCTCCAGAATGTCCTCCATCGTCACAATGCCGCACGTGCCGCCGTATTCATCGACCACAACGGCCACATGCGTCTTAGCCTGCTGGAGCTTTTTCAGAAGCAGGCTGATGGGTTCCATCTCCAGCGCATAGACCGGCGGCAGGATGATATCCCGCAGAGGCCTGTCCGTGATGCCGCAGCCGACATAGAAGTCCTTCTGGTGGATGGTGCCGAGAATGTTGTCAATGGAGTCCTGATAGATGAGAAGCCTTGAATATTTCGTCTCGGTAAACAGCGCGGCGACCTCTTCTTTGGTTGCCGTGATCGGGAGCGCGGCCAGATCGGTGCGGTGGATCAGGATATCCTCCGCGCGCTGCTCAGAGAAGTCGATCGCGTTTTTGAGAAGCTCACCCTCGTTTTTATCGATGCTGCCGTCCTGCTGCACTTCGTCGACCAGCATGAGAAGCTCCTCCTGCGACATTTTATTGTCGGAGCTAAGATGGAAGACCTTTGCCAGCAGCTTTTTCCAGAGGGAAAAGATCGCGTTCAGCGGTGTAAAGATCCAGATGAGGACCTGCAGGATCGGCGCGGACAGCATGGCACAGCTCTCCGCGCAGTCCTTTGCGATGCTCTTTGGCGAGATCTCGCCGAAAATCAGAACAACGACCGTGACAACAACGGTAGAGATCGTGGCGCCGACGTCGCCGAAATGCTTGACGAACAGCACTGTGCCGATCGATGCCGTCGCGATATTCACGATGTTGTTGCCAATCAGGATGGTGGACAACAGTCGGTCGTAGCGCTCGAGCAGCCTGCAGACAAGGGCTGCTTTTTTATTGCCCTTTTCCGCAAGGGTTTTCAGTTTTGTAGTATTCGCAGAGGAAAATGCTGTTTCCGTCGCCGAGAAATAGGCGGAGAGCATCAGGCAGACTGCCATAATTATGATACAGGTAGTGGTTGACAATGTACGTAAACTCCTTTTCTGTCATCTGAAATTGGGGATAAAAGTGTTCTTGAATGCACTCGCTAAAGACGCAAAAAAGCGCGTCCGCCCTGCATCCCGCAGCGCAGATATGCTCCAAAAAACCGATGACAGATCAGATGTGTACTATGGCAGTCACTGTCGTCAGAATCCACGTGTTTCATTCCTTTCCAATTAAATCAGATTTATTATACCAGAAATTGCAGCCGCGTCAAGAAAATATGCTGTAAATAAACTGTAAAACGCCAGAGCAAAACAATGTGCTCCCGCTGCGCGGCAGATTGGTTTCTGCCGTTTATGGCGGGAGCACAGGATGAACGCAGCAGCTTACAGAATTTCAATCTGGCACTGCTTCATGGCGGCAAGCGCGTTTTCGTGGCTCTGCGATGTGACGCCGGCGCAGCAGGCGGCGCGGACGCGGATAGGAACCTCCGGCCGTGCGCCCTTGAGCATCATGGCGTTGGTGATGACGCAGATGTCTGTGCACAGGCCGATAAACTCCACCGATTCCAGATCCGGCAGGCGTGCGAGGTAGTCGATGAGCACAGGGGAGCCGAAACTGGGCTTATCAAAGACGGGGGCGTCCCCGGTCGGGAGCGCTGCGTCGATCTGCCAGCCTGCGGTTCCTTCCAGACAGTGCGGGACCGGCAGATTTCGGCCTTCCTGCGTAGTAAGATAGTCCTCGTGGTGTGTGTCCCGGGTAAATACGACGGTTTCTCCGCTGCTGCGGGCCTGCTGCAGGCGTGCAGCGACTGCGGGAACGATCGCAACGGCCTCTTTTGTGCCGAGCGCACCGTCAATAAAATCCTTCTGCATATCGATAATGGCAAGAACCTTCATAAAGCAAACCTCCTGTTCAGCCATCAGTATATCATAAGCAGGCAGAAATTGCACAAAAAATTCTTGACAGAAGGAAACAGGGACGGTATACTTGTGATACTTAAAAAATTTTAATTAAAATATTTTATGTAAAGAAAGGAGCTGCCATGCTGCTTCAGACCATCGAAGCGCTGTTCTGCAAGTACAGGCTGTTCTGTTACCGGAAGCTGTTTTCCGCCGTGCGGGAAAAGTCCGGCAGTCTCAGCGCGACGGAGGCGTTTTCCGCGGATATCATCCATCTGCTCGGAAGCCCGACGATCTCGCAGTTTGCCGATACCATCGGAATTTCCCAGCCGAACGCAACGTATAAGGTCAATCAGCTTGCCGCGAAGGGATATCTGCATAAAACGGTGCAGGCGCACGACCGGCGGGAGATCGTACTGACGACGTCGGAGAAATTTTCCGGTTATTTTGATGAAAACGAAAACGAAATGCAGAATAAAGTCGCCGTGCTTTCCACGCAGTTCACGCAGGAGGAGCTGAAAAGCGCTGAACGCGTGCTGCTTGCGCTCGATGCGCTTTTGTAACGAAGGAGGACGTTATGGATACTTTTGAAAAATGCAATCAGCGCTATATTCAGGATGAGGTCCGCGAGCTTGGTATCTATCCGTATTTTCACGCGCTGGAATCTAAGCAGGATACGGAAGTCATCATGGAGGGCAAGCGCCGCATCATGCTTGGCTCAAACAATTATCTTGGTCTGACGACAAACCCGGCGGTCATTCAGGCGGGCGTCGACGCTTACAAGGCGCTTGGGTCCGGCTGCTCCGGCTCGCGGTTCCTCAACGGAACGCTGAAGCTCCATCTGGAGCTGGAGGAGGAGCTTGCAAAGTTTTTGCGGAAGGACGCGATCGTGACGTTCTCGACCGGCTTCCAGTCGAACCTTGGCATTATCAGCGCGATCGTAGGCATGCATGACTACGTCATCATGGACCGGGAGAACCATGCCAGTCTCTATGATGGCTGCCGCCTGTCCTATGGCAAGATGCTGCGCTACAGGCACAACGATATGAGCGATCTGGAAAAGAAGCTGCAGAAGGTCCCGGATAGCTGCGGCTGCCTGATCGTGACGGACGGCGTGTTCTCCATGGGCGGCGATATCGCGAATCTGCCGGAGATCTGCACGCTGGCGCGCAAATACGGCGCGCGCGTGATGGTCGACGATGCGCACGGCCTTGGCGTCATCGGTGAGGGCGGCCGCGGCACGGCCAGCTATTACGGGCTGGAAGACGAGGTTGACATCTATATGGGTACGTTCTCGAAGTCTCTGGCCTCGCTCGGCGGCTATATGGCGGCCAGCAGCCGCGTGGCGGACTATGTGCGCCATTCGTCGCGTCCCTTCATTTTTTCCGCGTCCATTCCGCCCGCGAACGCCGCTGCGGCGCTGGCAGCGCTGCGGCAGCTGGAGGCACACCCGGAGATTGTGACGAATCTGCAGGAGAATGCGCTCTATATGCGCGGCCTTCTGAACGAACGGAATATCAAAATGCGCCCGTCCAACGGCGACCGCATCCCCATCATTCCCATCTATACCTATGAGCCGATCCCGACGCTGACGATCGCAAAGGATCTGTATGAAAACGGAGTTTATGTCAACTCGTCGCTTCCGCCCGCGGCGGCTCCACATGAGTGCCTGCTCCGCACGAGCCTGATGGCGACACATACGCACGCGCTGATCGAAGAGGCGGTCAACACGATCGCCGAGGTTCTGAGGAGGTATGACCTGTGAGCAAGGTATGTGTGATTACGGGCGGCACTTCCGGCATCGGCAAGTGTACGGCGCAAGCCATGCTGGAAAAGGGTTACACCGTCTATGAGCTGTCCCGCCGCGCGCAGGGGATCGAGGGCCTGCACCATATCGTCGCAGATGTCACGGACGAGCAGACGCTCGCGGCAGCGATCAATGAGATCCTGCAGCGGGAAGACCATATCGACGTCGTTATCAATAACGCGGGCTTCGGCATTTCCGGTGCGGTGGAGTTCACGAAGACGGAAGACGCGCAGCATCAGCTGGATGTCAATTTCTTCGGTATGGTGCGCATGAACCGGCAGGTGCTGCCAATTATGCGGAAGCAGGGCTATGGCCGTATCGTGAACCTCAGCTCCGTGGCCGGTGCGATCGCGATCCCGTTCCAGACCTATTATTCCGCCAGCAAGGCGGCGATCAACTCCTACACGATGGCGCTGGCCAATGAGGTCAAGCCGTTCGGCATTCAGGTGTGCTGCGTGCAGCCGGGCGATATCCGCACGGGCTTTACGGCCGCGCGGGAAAAGAACCAGCTGGGCGACGATATCTACGGCGGGCGGATCGCACGCTCTGTCGCAGGAATGGAGCGCGACGAGCAGACCGGCATGGCGCCGGAAAAGGCGGGCGCGTTCATCGCGCATGTCGCGACCCGGAAGGGGAGCAAGCCGGTCAATACGATCGGGCTGCAGTATCAGTTCTTCTGCTTCCTCGCAAAGGTCCTGCCGGCGAAAGCACTCAACTATCTGGTTGGCCTGATCTACGCGAAATAAATATAGGAATACCCCGGGCAGAAACGCGTACAATAGCTTCCGTCCGGGGTTTGTGTTTGTCAATCAAGATCGAAATATTTTTTGAAGATCCGCCGCAGCAGAAGCGCGTTGAGCGTTGCGACCAGCGCCGCGCCAATCACGATCCAGAAAATGCAGGATTTCATAAAGATCTCCGGCACGCAGAGAAACAAAATGGGGGCCGCAAGATTGAGCACAGCCATGACGAGCGAAAACGGCAGATTGCCGATAGCAAGATAGCAGGCATTTTTCAGCGTGTTCCGGATCGAGTTGTCAAACTGCGCGAGCAGGGGATAGACGTAAGCGCTGACCAGCGTCAGAAGAACAGCCGGCAGGCAGAAGACGATGCCCATCCAGAGCGTCTGCGTGACTGAACCGGACAGGTACAGCCAAAGCTCATAGCAGACAAGAGCGGTCGGGATGAGCAGGATGAGAAACAGCAGCGTGGCTTGCCGGAAGTTCAGCCGGAAGGAGGACCAGAACATCCGCGCGACGCCGCTTCCTTCTCCGCGGACAAGATGGAGCGCGACGCAGTACATGGCCGTCGTGGATGCGCCGATGGTGACGATCGGAAGGGAGAAAACGAGCCACAGGACATTCAGAATCACAAGATCTGCGACGCGCGAAAAAAATTCCCAGAACGGGGAGTCATACTGAAAGAATTTCATGAAATTACCTCTTTTGCAGCCGGATGCGGGAATGAACTCTGCAATATTATATAGTTCTTATGAAAAAAATGCAAGAGCGTCTGAAAACAGAAACAAACTGCACAAAAACAGAAAGGCTGAATTATACAATATGCTGAATTTTTTTTACGGCCTTTTTTTGATTGCTCCAAACAGGAAAATGTAGTATAATATGGTCATAGGAAATGGAAACGTTTCCAGTTTCACAAAAAACAACACAGGAGGACATACCATGAAAAAGATCATTGCATTGCTTCTGGCACTCGTGATGGTTCTGGGCCTTGCAGCCTGCGCTTCCAAGCAGACTGAGACCACCCCCGAACCCACCGAGACCGAGACCCCGGCCGATACCTCTGCAGAAGAGACCACACCGGCTGACACCGAGACCGAGACTGAGACGCCCGCTGCTGCGGCTTCCGGCTCTGTCTACTACCTCAACTTCAAGCCCGAAGCGGATCAGGCTTGGCAGGATCTTGCCAAGACCTACACCGAGCTGACCGGCGTTCCCGTCAAGGTCGTTACCGCTGCTTCCGGCACCTACGACACCACGCTGACTGCTGAACTCGACAAGAGTTCCGCTCCGACCCTGTTCCAGTGCGGCAACCAGGGCGCCATCAACTCCTACGGCGAATACTGCTATCCGCTCGACGGCACGGCTATCATGGACCAGATGACCACCGACGCCTTCAACCTCAAGGATGAGGACGGCAACACCCTGTCCATCGGCTACTGCTACGAAGCATTCGGCATCATTGTCAACAAGGCTCTGCTTGAGAAGGCTGGCCACTCCATCGATGAGATCACCAACTTCGACTCTCTGAAGGCTGTTGCTGACGACATCCATGCAAGAGCTTCCGAGCTTGGCTTCGACGCATTCTCCTCCGCAGGCCTCGAAGGCTCCTCCAGCTGGCGTTTCTCCGGCCATCTGGCCAACATGCCGCTGTACTATGAGTTCCGTGACGACGGCGTGACTGCTCAGCCCGCCACCATCACCGGCGCTTACCTCGACAACTTCAAGAACATCTGGGATCTGTACACCACTGATACCGCTACCACCGGCGCTGCTCTGGCTACCGCTACCGGCGACGAGTCCGAAGCTGAATTTGGCGAGGGCAAGGCTGTGTTCTATCAGAACGGCACGTGGGAATATTCCAACCTGACCGCTGCTGACAAGTTCGCCATGGATCCCGCCGATCTTGCCATGATCCCCATCTACTGCGGTGTTGACGGCGAAGAAAAGGCCGGTCTCTGCGCTGGTACCGAGAACTGCTGGGCCATCAACAACGAAGCTTCCGAAGAAGATATTCAGGCTACCATCGACTTCCTCGTCTGGGTCGTTACCTCTGACGAAGGCACCACGATGCTGGCAAGAGAGTTTGGCCCCTGCCCGTTCAAGGACGCCAAGGAGCCGGAGAACGTCTTCTTCCAGGATGCAAACCGGTACACGGCTGAGGGCAACTATGTTGTCACTTGGGCTTTCAACTGGACGCCTGCTGTTGATGACTGGCGCGCTGCTGTCGTTTCTGCTCTGACCCAGTACACTGCCGGCACCGGCGACTGGGACGCTGTGAAGACCGCTTTCGTTGACGGCTGGGCTGCACAGTATGCCAAGGAGAATGCCTGAGTTCAGGTGAACTCCCATATTGGCTGACGCTGCGAGGGGCGAGCATCCGCTCGCCCCTCTTTTCAAAAATGCTTCAGGCGGCGGCGCACGGCGCTGTGCCGTGGCCTGAGTGATTTTTGCAGATTAAAGGAGAGAGATTGATGAAGGTTCGAACAAGAAAACGTGATCAGGCAGCGCTGAACTCCAAGCTGATTCGCCGCCCAATCCAGCACTGGTTCTGGCTGTTCCTGCTGCCGACGTTTGCCGCATTCTGCGTGGGCTTTCTGTACCCGTTCCTAAAGGGCATTTTCCTGTCGTTCTGCAAGTTCAAGACGACAAGTAAGTGGACCTGGATCGGCCTGAAAAACTACGTGACGATTTTTCAGGATGAGGGCTTTTTACATGCATTCTGGTTTACGGCGCTCTTTGCGATCGTGTCGCTGCTGATCATCAACGTGCTGGCCTTCGCGGTTGCCTATGCGCTGACGCGCGGCATCAAGGGCTCGAATATTTTCCGGACGGTCTTCTTCATGCCGAACCTCATCGGTGGTATCGTTCTGGGCTATATCTGGCTGATGATCTTCGACGGCATCCTGAGCCATTATGACACGGCCGTCGTGCTGAACAGCAAGTTTGGCTTCTGGGGTCTGATCATTCTTCTCTGCTGGCAGCAGATCGGATATATGATGATCATTTATATTGCCGGCCTGCAATCGATTCCCGAGGACATGCTGGAGGCTGCCAAAATCGACGGCGCATCCGGCTGGAAGTCCCTGTGGCACATCACCATCCCGAATGTCATGCCGTCTATTACCATCTGCACGTTCCTGGCGCTGACCAACGGCTTCAAGCTCTACGACCAGAACCTTGCGCTGACCGGCGGCGAGCCGTTCCGCCAGCTGGCTGACGGCAACGTCATCAAGACGACCGAAATGCTGGCTCTGAACATCGTTTCCTCCAATACCAGCAATACCAAGGGACCCGGACAGGCGAAGGCTGTGGTGTTCTTTATTCTGGTCGGCATCATCGGCATTGCCCAGCTTGTTGCGACGAGAAAGAAGGAGGTGCAGCAGTGATGAAGAAGATCTCCACGTTCCACGCGGAAAAGCGCGCGCACACCATCCTGACGGTGTTCTTTACCGTTTTGGCTGTTGCATACCTGTATCCGATCCTCCTTGTTCTGATCAACTCGTTCAAGACGAACGCGGCCATCAACCTCAACACCTTCGCGCTGCCAAACAGCGAGACGTTCATGGGCTGGCAGAACTATATCAAGGGCATGACCTTCGGTAACTATCCGTTCTACCGGTCGGTGGAATATAGCGTGGTCATCACGATTCTGTCGGTTGCGCTGATCCTTGTGTGCACGTCCATGGCGGCGTGGTATATTTCCCGCGTGGGCAGCGTTTTCAGCAAGATCGTCTATATGCTCTGCGTGTTCTCCATGATCGTCCCGTTCCAGATGGTCATGTTTACGCTGTCAAAGACCGCCGATACGCTCAAGCTCAACATGCCGTGGACGATCCCGGTGATTTATCTCGGCTTTGGTGCGGGCCTTGCCGTCTTCATGTTCTCCGGCTTTGTCAAATCCATCCCGCTTGAGATTGAAGAAGCAGCCGCCATTGATGGGTGCGGGCCGGTGCGGACGTTCTTCTCGGTCGTTCTGCCGATGCTCAAGCCGACGCTCGTCTCTGTTGGCGTGCTCGAGATCATGTGGGTCTGGAACGACTATCTCCTGCCGTATCTGGTGCTTGACCGCACCCAGTATATGACCATCCCCATCCACATCCAGTACCTCAAGGGCAGCTATGGCACGGTTGATATGGGCGCGACGATGGCGCTCATCCTGCTGGCAATCATCCCCGTCGTCATCTTCTATCTCTGCTGCCAGAAGTATATCATCAAGGGCGTTGCAGCCGGCGCAGTCAAGGGATAAGTTTTTGGGCGAATTTGCAGAACCCGGTGGATTTTTCCCGAATCGTGTATTATATTGATAGCGATCCTACCAAAAATCCAAGGGGTGTATGCAGCTATGACAATCAAGGATCTTGCCCGGCTGAGCGGCTATTCGCTTGGAACGGTTTCGCGCGTCCTCAATAACCAGCCCAACGTGTCAGAGAAGGCGAGAGCGGCGATCCTCGCCATCGCGGAGGAGAGCGGCTTTGAGCTGAACGAAAGTGCGCAGCTTCTGAAGCAGCAGCGCTCCAATGCGATTCTGATCATCGTCAAGGGTACGGCAAACGAAATGTTCGCGAGCATGGTCGAGCAGCTGCAGTCGCTGTTTTCCCGGACCACGCATCCGTTGATCGTTGACTTTATTGATGAGGTCGACAATGAGGTCCTGCGCGCAGTCAAGCTATGCAGAGAGCGGAAGCCGATGGGCGTTATGTTCCTTGGCGGAACGAACCGCTATTTCAGAAACGACTTTGAAAAGATCCATGTGCCGGCCGTTGTCGTCACGAACGACGCAAGCGGGCTTCCGTTTGATAACCTCTCCAGCGTGACCACGGACGACCGCCGCGGCGCAGCCTGTGCGGTGGATTATCTGATCCGCTGCGGACATCGGCAGATCGCCGTCCTTGGCGGCGACCGGTCGCTGTCGGATACGTCCCTGCAGCGCTATGAGGGCTGCGTGGACGCGTTCAGGAATAACGGTATGGAGTTTAACGAAAAAACGTTTTACCATACCGGCCGGTACAGCTATGAAGACGGCTACAGCGGCATGCAGGCGGTCCTGCGCCAAACGCCGCAGGTAACGGCCATCTTCGCCATGGCAGACGTCATCGCCATCGGCGCCATGCGGGCCATGGCCGATCAGGGTCTGCGCGTGCCGGAGGATATTTCGGTCATCGGCTACGATGGACTGAAGATCGGAAGCTTTTATACGCCGAAGCTCTCGACGGTATCGCAGTCGGTGGAGTTTCTGGCCCGGCGCAGCTTTTCCGTGTTGATGGATCACATCGAGCACGGCGGCGAAGCGCGCCATCTGACAGTACCGTTTACGCTTTCCAACCGGGAAAGCGTCAGAAAACTGGAGATTCCCTGAGCGGCCTCTTCTCTGATTCCGGCTGCTTCGGGCGTCTCATGGAGAAATGAGCGAATAGAGTGATACTATGAAAAGAAGCAGTGGAATTTTGATGCACATCACCTCACTGCCGTCGCCTTATGGCATCGGCAGCATGGGTCAGGCCGCGTTTGACTTTGTTGACTTTCTGAAAAAAGCCAAACAGACCTATTGGCAGATCCTGCCGATCAACCCGCCGGGGTACGGCGATTCCCCGTATCAGGCGTTCTCCGCCTTTGCGGGCAACCCGTATCTGATCGATTTGGAGCAGCTTGTGGACTGCGGATGGCTCCGCAGAGAAGAGCTGGCCGGGATCGAATGGGGAGAACGGGACGATCAGGTCGACTATTCCGTCATGTATACCCAGCGCCTGCGGGTGCTGCGCATGGCGTGGAACCGCTTCCGGAAAGAGCCGCCGGCGGACGTTGCCGTATATATTGCGCAGGAGCAGGCATGGCTGGACGAATATGTCCTGTTCATGGCGGTAAAGGCGCATTTCGGCGACGGCCCGTGGACCGAGTGGCCGCTGGACATCCGGCTGCACCAGCCGGAGGCGATGGCACACTACCGGGCGCTGCTGCAGGATGAGATCGAGTTCCAGTGCTTCATGCAGTACTGCTTCCATGTGCAGTGGCAGCGTCTGCGCAGTTACGCACACGAAAACGGGATCCGCATCATCGGCGATATCCCGATCTATGTGCCGCTTGATTCGGCTGATGTCTGGTCGCACCCGGAGAACTTCCAGCTGACGCGTACGCGCCGGCCGCGGGTCGTGGCAGGCTGCCCACCCGACGGCTTCAGCGCCAACGGTCAATATTGGGGGAATCCAATTTACGACTGGGACCGTATGGAGCAGAACGGCTTCTCGTGGTGGATGGATCGCCTGCACGCGGCTGGGCAGAACTTTGACGTGGTTCGCATCGATCATTTCCGCGGCATCGAGAGCTACTGGTCGATCCCTGCCGTCAACCGGACTGCGCGGAAGGGCGAATGGGTCAAGGGACCTGGTATGAAGCTCATCCGGGCCATTCAGAAAAACTGCCCAGACACGGAGTTTATTGCCGAAGACCTCGGCTTCCTGACGCCAGAGGTGCAGCAGATGGTACAGGAATCCGGATTCCCGGGCATGAAGGTGCTGGAATTTGCCTTTGACCCGCGGGAACCGAGCAACTACCTGCCGCACAAATATGAGGAAAACTGCATTTGCTATACTGGAACGCATGACAATGAGACGCTGGTGCAGTGGTGCGAGGGGCTGGACGCCAATTCCGATGCCTACGCGCGTGATTATCTGCACATTGGGCCGGAGGATGATCTGGCCGGCGCGATCATCGAGGCCGGCATGCAGTCGAAGGCACAGCTGTTTGTGATGCAGATGCAGGACTATCTGCGCCTCGGAAAAGAGGCACGGATGAACGAGCCGGGGAAGCTCCTGCCGTCCAACTGGCGCTGGCGGATGCTGCCCGGTGCGGCAAACGATGCACTGGCTGAAAAAATTGCAGGTTTGACAGAGCAGGCAAACCGTGTATAATACCAATGAACATTCTGGCGCCCACCCGTCCTTGCCGGAAGGGTGGGCGCTCTTTTGAAGGCCCGCGCGCAGGTCTGCGCGCGGCGATCCCAGGAAGGAGTAACCCTATGAGTGAGTATTCAAACCGTATCGTAAAGCAGACAGAAGCGCTGCTCCATTTCCAGCACGACGAGACGCTGCAGGAGACCACGCCTGAGCGCCTGCATGAGGCGCTGGGTCAGGTCATCATGATGGAGATCAGCGACAACTGGACGAAGACCAAGCGCCGTCAGGCGCCGGGCCGCCGCGCATTTTATTTCTCGGCGGAGTATCTGGTCGGCCGTTTGGTTTACAGCAATCTCTTTAACCTCGGCATTTTGCGCGAGGTAAAGGCGGCCTTCGCGGAGAAGGGCGTGGATCTTGCCTGTCTGGAGCATATCGAGGACGCGGCGCTCGGCAACGGCGGCCTTGGCCGTCTTGCGGCCTGCTTCCTTGACAGCGCCGCAACGCTGGATCTGCCGCTGACCGGGTATGGCCTCCGGTACCGGTTTGGCCTGTTCAAGCAGTCGTTTGCGCATGGCTGTCAGCGGGAGAATGCCGACGACTGGACGAAATACGGCGACCCGTGGAGCCACCGACGCGACAAGCTGGCAGTCAAGGTGAAATTTGCCGACCAGACGGTCAACTGCGTGCCGTATGATATGCCTGTTATCGGCTATCAGACGAATACCGTCGGGACGCTTCGCCTGTGGCAGTGCGAGGCGGAGGAAGAACTGAACTTCGACGCTTTCAACGCGCAGGACTATGTCAAGGCGCTGGAAAAGAAGAACAAGGCGGAGGATATCACCCGCGTGCTCTACCCGAACGACTCCACGTGGGAAGGCAAGCGCCTGCGCATCAAGCAGCAGTATGTGCTGTCCAGCGCGTCGCTGCAGGACATTCTGCGCGATTACCGCGAGGCGCACGGCACGGATTATTACCGCCTGCCGGAGTTCGCTGCTGTCCAGCTCAATGACACGCATCCTGCCATGTCCATTCCGGAGCTGATCCGGCTTCTGATGGCGGAAGGACTGGATTTTGACGCTGCGTTCGAGCTCACGCGCCGCGTATTCGCCTATACCAACCATACGGTCATGGGCGAGGCGCTGGAAAAGTGGGATTTGGAGCTGCTGCGTTCCGTCGTGCCGGAGGTCTGTGAGATCATTGAGCGTATCGACGCGCGGCTCAAGCAGGAGCATCCGCATTCGAACCTCTTTATCGTCAAGGACGGGCAGGCGCATATGGCGAATCTGTCGGTCTACGTGTCCACCGCGGTCAACGGCGTTGCGGAGATCCATTCGCAGATCCTGAAGGATGACCTGTTTAAGGACTGGTATGCCGTCTATCCCGAGCGCTTCCAGAACAAGACGAACGGCATCACGCCGCGCCGCTGGCTGGGCCTCTCCAACCCGGAACTGTGCGGTCTGCTTGACAGCAAGATCGGCAGCGGGTATCTCAAGGACCTCGACAAGCTGGCCGGTCTCAGGGATCAGATCGACGAGATGACCATCAAGCAGTTCAACGCCATCAAGCTCGAGAAAAAGCGCCAGCTCTGTCGCGTGATCGAGGAGCAGGAGGGCGTCGCGCTCGACCCGACATTCATCTTCGACGTGCAGGTCAAGCGCCTGCATGAGTATAAGCGGCAGCTTCTCAACGCGCTGGGCATTATGGATCTGTATCTGTCCATCAAGGACGGCAGCATCCGCGACTTTACGCCGACGGCCTTCATCTTCGGCGCAAAGGCAGCCCCCGGGTACCGCCGCGCAAAAGCAATTATTCATTATGTCAACCGAATCGCCGACCTTATCAACAATGACCCTGCGATGAACGGCGTGATGAAGGTCGTCTTCGTGCAAAACTACAATTGCTCCTATGCTGAGCACATCATCCCCGCCGCCGATATCTCCGAGCAGATCTCGCCTGCCGGTACGGAAGCGTCCGGCACCGGCAACATGAAGCTGATGCTGAACGGCGCAGTGACGCTCGGTACGCTGGACGGCGCGAATGTGGAGATCGCCGAGCAGGCCGGCCGCGAGAATGAGTATATCTTCGGCGCGACGGTCGAGGAGATCAACATGGTGAAGCCCAACTATAACGCGCGCAGCTTCTATGAAGCAAACCCGAATCTGCGCCGCGCCGTCGATACGCTGATCGACGGCACCGTCCCGACGGACGAGGAGCAGCACGAGCTGTACACGTCCCTGCTCGAGGGCGCAAGCTGGCACAAGCCGGATCAGTATTTCCTGTTCTATGACTTTGACAGCTACAAAAAGGCGCGTCTGGCAGCCAATCGGGATTATGATGACCGCATCGCCTTCGGCCGCAAATGCCTGCTGAATGTTGCGTTCGCGGGGAAATTCTCCTCGGACCGCACGATCCGCCAGTATGCGGATGAGATCTGGCATATCAAGCCTGTAAAATAAAAAACGACAGCAGCGCAAGGCCGGAAACCCGGTCTTGCGCTTGCGTCTGTGTAAAGGAAGACGAACATGTTCGATTATCTGATCTTAAACGGCCAAGTCATCGACGGTACCGGCAGTCCGGCCTATCGGGCGGACGTTGGTGTTGCGAATGGCCGCATTGCGGCAATCGGCGAGCTGAAAACAGCGCCCGCCGGGACGGTGATCGACGCGGCAGGGAAGTATGTGACGCCGGGCTTCATCGATATCCACCGTCACGCGGACGCGGCCGTTTTCCGGCCGGGCTTCGGCGAGCTGGAGCTGAAGCAGGGACTGACCACGATCGTGAACGGCAACTGCGGTCTGTCCGTGACGCCGTGCTACGGGGAATATGCGGAACAGATTAAATCATATCTGAATCCAGTAACGGGGAAGATGCTCGAAACTGTAGATTATTCTTCGATTGAATCTTATTTTGAGGAGCTTCAGAATGTTTCGCTGCCAATCAATGTTGGAATGCTTGTTGGAAGCGGTACAATTCGTGCCTGTGTTGCTGGATTTGAAACTTTGCATTTGGAACGGCAACAGCGATGGGGGTATCGTTCACTGCTGGGGAGGGCGCTGAGAGAAAGAGCTCTTGGCGTTTCTCTCGGCCTCGGCTATGCGCCGGATTGCTTCTATTCGACCTCGGAGCTGATCGAGGCCCTGCGGCCATTGACGCATTCCGGTATTCCCATCACAGTCCATATGCGGCAGGAGGGCAGCGGCGTTGTAGATGCACTCAAGGAGATGATCACGGTCGCAAAAGCGCTGCATACCCCGGTCGAGATCAGCCACCTCAAGTCTATCGGCAGGGCCAACTGGCGCAGATGCACGCCGGAAATGCTGCGCCTGATGGAGCAGGCGCGGCAGGAGGGCGTCAGGATCGCCTGTGACGTCTATCCGTATACCGCAGGTTCTACCCAGCTTGTCCATGTTTTGCCGCCGGAGTGTCAGCAGGGTGGTCTGGAAGCGCTGACGGGGAACCTTGCGGACGCTTCCTTCCGGGAAATGCTGAAAAAACGGATGCTGACGGGCAGTGATTTTGAAAATATCTCACTGCTGGTCGGCTTTGAAAATATCGTCGTATCCAGCGTGCCGCTGGATGATCTGCGGCAGTACGAGGGCAGGAGCATTTCGTCGATCGCGGACGAGCAGGGAAAGGACCCGTTCACGTGCCTGTTTGACCTGCTGCAGGCCGCGCATTGCGACGTGACGATGATCGATTTCATTACGGACGAAGCGGATATTGACGCGATCCTGCAGGACGCACACAGCTGCGTGATCTCCGACAGCACCTATCCTACGACCGGCATGCTGCACCCGCGCGTCTATGGTACGTTCACGACGCTGCTGGAGCATTTCGTCCGCGAAAAGCAGGTTTTATCTGTGGAGGCCGCCGTGCAGAAATGCACGGGCCGGCCTGCGGCTGTCATGGGGCTGCACAAGAAAGGTGTGCTTGCACCCGGCATGGACGCGGACGTCAATATTTTTGATCTTGCCCGGATCCACACAAATGCGACTTATCAACAGCCGGAGCAGTTCTCCAGCGGCATGGACGCTGTGCTTGTAAACGGAAAACCGGCGATCCTGGATGGGGATCTGACCGGAATCACAAACGGAACAGTACTCAGACGCTGAAAAAATGCAGGCACGCAGGTGCCTGCATTTTTTTACGGGGCGCACAGCGGAAGACGTGTGCGATCGTCAGAATAAACGTCTTTCCGGCAGAATAAATGCAGCTGGATTGTGAAAAATAACGAAGGCGTTTAGGGACTGGAAAAGAAGCAAAAAGTTTTTCAGGCAAGCTGATAAATAGTTTGAGCAATAATGCGAAATTGTAGAGAATTTATGGCTGAAAATGTTCTTTTTTGGGTAAAATTATACTGGACATTGAAAGAATAATACAGTATAATTTAACGGAATGTTGTGGGAAATCACAGTACATTGACCGGTCACCGCCGGTAGGTAATAAGGAGGAAATTCATTATGTCTGTTAAAGTTGCGATCAATGGTTTTGGCCGTATCGGCCGTCTGGCTTTCCGTCAGATGTTCGGCGCTGAGGGCTACGAAGTCGTCGCCATCAACGACCTGACTTCCGCCAAGATGCTCGCGCACCTGCTGAAGTACGACTCCACGCAGGGCAACTATGTTGCGCAGGGCCACACCGTTGATTTCCATGAGGGCGAAGGCGAAGACAACTACATCGTTGTCGACGGCAAGAAGATCGTCATCTACAAGATGCCGAACGCTGCTGATCTGCCCTGGGGCAAGCTCGGCGTTGACGTCGTCCTCGAATGCACCGGTTTCTACACCAGCAAGGCCAAGGCTCAGGCTCATATCGACGCTGGCGCCCGCAAGGTCGTTATCTCCGCTCCGGCCGGCAACGATCTGCCCACCATCGTTTATAACGTCAACCACAAGACCCTGACCAAGGAAGACAAGATCATCTCCGCCGCTTCCTGCACCACCAACTGCCTCGCTCCGATGGCCAAGGCTCTGAACGACCTGGCTCCGATCGAGTCCGGCATTATGTGCACCATCCACGCTTACACCGGCGACCAGATGCCGCTCGACGGCCCGCAGCGCAAGGGTGACCTCCGTCGCTCCCGTGCAGCAGCTGTCAACATCGTTCCGAACTCCACCGGCGCTGCCAAGGCAATCGGCCTTGTCATCCCCGAGCTGAATGGCAAGCTCATCGGCGCTGCGCAGCGTGTTCCGACCCCGACCGGCTCCACCACCATCCTGAACGCCGTTGTCAAGGGCGCTGTCACCGTTGATCAGGTCAACGCACAGATGAAGGCTGAGGCTACCGAGTCCTTCGGCTACAACACCGACGAGATCGTCTCCTCCGATATCATCGGCATGCGCTTCGGTTCCCTGTTCGATGCTACGCAGACCATGGTTCTGCCGCTGCCGAACGGCGACACGCAGGTTCAGGTTGTTTCCTGGTACGACAACGAGAACTCCTACACCAGCCAGATGGTCCGCACCATCAAGTACTTCTCCGAGCTGGGCTAATTCCACAACGCAAACCGGAACAGGCGCTGCAATGGCAGCGCCTGTTTTTCTGTCCTCATGAAGTTGACAAAAGTAGACCTATTTGATATAATTAGGTTTACAAAAGTAAACTTATACGGAGGTGGAATATGAGACTGAAAAACTGGCAGATCGTCTGTTTTGCTGTACTGTGCCTGCTGATCGTACTCTCCGGATGCAAAAAGGATACTGCGCCGGAACAAGTGATCGATGTAGTATCGGAGCAGGCTGCTTCGGGCGTGTCCGTCCGGATCCCTTCGACGCAGTACCGGCTGACGCGCACGGAGCCGAAAGGGGTGGATTTCGGTTCGATCTTTTTGCCGTGTGACGGCGGAGCTGTGCTGGTCGGCGAAACGTTCACGCAGGAGGAAACGGAGACGGTTAGAAGCAGCTCTGCAGTTCGGTATTCGCAGGACAGAACAAGCACGGTACAGGCATTACCCGTCTCGGCAGATGGGATCCTTGTCCGTGCCGCGCTGGAGGATGACCAGCTTCTGTATCTCGAGCAGACAGGTGATGAACAGTGGATCTTGCACAACGGAGATGCGGAAGCGCCTCTCGACGATGTGCTGACCGGCTGCTCGTATATCAGCGCAATGGCCGTCCGGAACGACGCCGTCTATTTTGCTGCGGATGCTGCATGGATGATTGCCTGCAAACCGGACGGGAAACTTCTCTGGAAGCAGGCAGCGCCGGAGATCAACAGCTTTTTTGCCGCGCAGGACGGGCGTCTGCTGGCGTGGGCCAGACAGGAGCAGGCGGTCTATGCGGTTGAAGACGATACGATTCAAGCGGTCTGTGCGCTGCCTACGCTCTTCTGCACCGGCACAGAGCAGCTCTATCCTGGAGAAAACACACCCTATGACTGTATCATCTGCACGGGCGATGTCTTCTTCGGCTGGTCGATCGCGGACGCAGCTGTCACGCAGCTGTTCAACTGCGATGAGGTCGGATTATATGCGATGGACGTGGAAGCGTTCTGCGGGATAGGAAACGGGCAGTATCTCGGCCTTGAATACGATCCGTCTGCCGCAGACGAAGGCGGACAGTACCTGTTTTGGCTGACACCGGCGGAGGGCGACCTCTCTGAGAAGCGGATCATCCGTGTCGCGGGCAGCCGGAGCAGCATTCTGTCCATGGCAATCCGGGATTTTACGTCGATGTACCCGGAATATCAGGTCGAATATGTCGACTATGACGCTTTGCACGGTGAGCAGGCGGAGCAGCGGCTTTTGATGGACATGCTGTACGGTGAGTGTCCGGATCTGCTGTTTGTGAATGGACTTCCGTTTGAGCAGTATGCCCGGCAGGGCCTGCTGGAAGATCTGTATGCATATCTGGACGCGGACGAGGCGCTTTCGCGCGAGGATCTCACGCAGAATCTCCTTTGCGCGCTCGAAACAGACGGCGCGCTGTATTGCCTGCCGCAGACGTATCTGCTGGACACGGCTGTCGGCCTGCAGGAGACGGTCGGGGGAAAAGAAGGTTGGTCTATGACGGCGTTTCTGGATACGGCACAGGCGCATCCGGAGATCACATCGATCTTTGCGCAGGAGGATGGACAGGGCATGCTGGAGCTGCTGCTCCTGCATGCGCCGGGAACCTTTGTGGACTATGAAGCAGCGGAAGCACGGTTTGATTCGCCGGACTTCCTGCGCCTTCTGGCGCTCGCAGAAGCGCAGAAGGGGCCGGAGGCAGAGCCGGGCCGGGACGTGCTGCAAAGCGGCCAGACGCTTCTGGAGGAGCTGATGATCGTGCGTGCGGAGGAGTTTGAGGAGCAGTATACGTCAGAGCTGCAGGGCTGCGTGTTTTCCGGCTTTCCCGGCGCGGGGCGCGCGAGCTTTTATCTGACGCTCCCGATGGCCATTCCGGTCAACGCGCAGGAGAAGGCGGGAGCCTGGGCGTTTCTGAAGCTTCTCATTACCGAGGATCTCTATGCCGCGCGCAGCCGCGGCGGCTGGCTGCCGCTGCAGGCGGATTTTGAGGAAAAGACCGCCGCCATGACAGACAGCGCCGCACAGGCGCTTCTGCGGGGGCTGCAGCAGGCCGCGCAGACGGTTTTCTATTATGATGAATCTGTGCAGACGATCCTGCAGGAGGAGCTGCCATACTTTTTGGCGGGCGACCAGACAGCCGCCCAGATCGCAGACCGGATCCAGGGGCGCGTACAGCTGTATCTGCAGGAGACATATCGGTAGCACGAAAAACGCCCGCGCAGCAGCGCGGGCGTTTGCTATTTGTTCAGCCGGTGGCGGAAGAACCAGATCTGGAAGGGGATCGAGACGAGGAACGTCAGAAGATCCGCACCGGGCTGGCTCATTTCCACGCCGGTGATGTCCAGAAGCCGCGGAAGCAGCAGGATCAGCGGGACATACAGAAGACCGTTGCGGCAGCTGGCGAGCAGGGTCGCTGCCTGATGGAAGCCGAGGCACTGATATAATTGGTTGACATAAGTTGAATACGCCATCAGCGGAATGACGGCGCAGGCGTACAGCAGCGCCTGCCGTCCAATGCGGGTGACCTCCGGGTCATCGCGGAAAAAGTGCATGATCGTATCCGGAAACAGCGCGATAAGGGCGGCGCTGACGATGCAGACGATCGTCCCGAGCAGCGTAGAGAACCAGAAAGCCTGCCGCGTCCGCTTCCGATCGCCCGCGCCGAAATTATACCCGGCGACCGGCTGGAAGCCCTGCCCGATGCCGATGATCACGGAACGGATGAGCAGATAGACCTTGTTAGAGATCGTGACAGCGGCGACGGCGGCATCAGAATAGACGGCGGCCGCATTATTGAGCAGCGCCGAGGACAGGCTCGCAAAGCCCTGCCGGCAGATGGTCGGGAAGCCGACGAGGAAGATCTGCCCATAATCGCGGGGCGAGCGGCTGATATCCTTTATGCGGATGTGGACGATGCTCCGGCCGTGCAGGAAGAACCAGCCGAGAATGAAAAAGCTGACCAGCTGGCTGAGCGCAGTGGCAAGCGCAGCGCCCGCAATACCCATCTGGAAGCCGAAGATGAAAAGCGGATCGAGCGCGACATTCAGAAGCCCGCCGGCGCACAGCCCCCACATGGAGAGCGTCGCTTCGCCCTCCGCGCGCAGGAGATTGCTCAGTATGAACGACGCGCACATGACCGGGGCGGCAAGCAGAATGATGCGGGCGTATCCGGCAGAGTAGGGCAGGATCGTGTCAGTCGAACCGAGCAGCCGCATGAGCGGCTCCAGCGCGGCAAGACCGGCAATGCAGAGGACAAGACCCATCACAGCGGCGGCAAAGAACGCGCTGCTGGCGATACGGTCTGCGCGCTCGTTATCGCGGTTGCCGAGGCTCCGGCTGACGATAGAGCCGCAGCCCATGCCGATGCCGAAGCCGAAGGCCTGAATGATCGACATGAGGGAGAACACAACGCCGACAGCCGCCGAAGCGCTGGTCGAGAGCTTGGAGACAAAATAGGTGTCGGCGGTATTATAAAACACAGAGATCAGCTGGCTCGCGACCGTCGGAACGGCGAGCGTTGCGATCAGCTTTGGGATCGGGGTATGCAGCATCCGGTCACGCTGCTGCTCGCTGGAAATGACATGCGCAGGCATGCACGCCCTCCTTCGCTTTTTTATCAGTATAGCACGAATATCGCCGGATTCCAAGCATGGGACCGGATTGCTTAAGTTTTTCTTAAAAAAAGTCCAAAGGCCTTTCTTTTTTGCAGAATATCTGTTACCATGTGGCAGCAAAGTGAAATACTTATGGAAAGGAGAATCTGTTCATGATGAGAAAACGGATTCTTTCCGCTCTGCTTGTGCTGGTCCTGCTGCTCGGCGTATTGGCGGGCTGCAGCAAGAAGAAGGCACAGACAGCGGATGATACAAAAAAGAACGAACAGGGCGGCGAGACGGCGGAAACTTCGTCTCAGTATGCCTATCAGGCGCAGTTCCTTGACCTGCCGAAGGATATTCAGTGGATCGGCTCGAGCTGCGTGGCCGGTGATTTGCTCTATTTCTCCGCAAGCGTGCCGGACGGCGGCAAGGAGACCTACACCGATGAGAACGGGCAGGAGATTTCCTACGATACGTATTCGGAGGCCATTTTCCGCATGGATCTGAACTCCGGCGAATGTACAAAGCTGGAAAACTACGTGGCGGAACCGGTCACAGAGGACCCGACGGCTGCGGACGGTGTCACCATGGGACAGGACGGCAGCATGATCGTCTATAATAACAGCACGAACATTTCGACCATGGCGGCCGGTACAGACGGCACGATCTGGCTGTACCGCCAGACGAGCCGCTATTCCAGCGATGGCAGCTCGGATGAGACGATCTCGGAGCTCATCCAGCTCGACGCGCATGGAACGCTGCTGCGGACCATCACGCCGGTCTCGGACGATGCATCCGACAATTCCAATGGCTGGTACTACAATATCAGCGATATTTTCTCCGACGACAAGGGCTATGTCTACACCTACGATTATCAGACCCTCAACGTCTACGGCCCAGACGGAACGTTCGTCTGCGGCAAAACGGGCGACGAGCTGACCGGTCAGGTGTGTCAGCTTTCTGCCAGCGAGGTCGGCGTGACCAGCGTTTCGGCGGATGATAAGAGCGTGTTCAGACAGCTCGACCCTGAGACAAAGGATTGGGGCAGGGAAACGCCGGTCTCTTCCGACGCATGGGACCTCTTCCCCGGTAACGATGTGTACGCCTATTTCTACACGAGAAACGGCAGCATCTACGGCGAGCGGAAGGACACCGGTAAGACGGAGAAGGTCGTCGACTGGATGAGCTGCGACATCGACAGCAGCTTCATCGGCAGTGATAGCATTGCATTCTTGTCTGACGGCCGCATTGCCGCAGTCCTGTCGGACTACAACCGTCAGGACGGCTCCAGACAGCAGCAGGTCGTTGTGCTGACGCGGGTGGACGCATCCAGCGTCAAGCAGAAGACCGAGCTGACGCTGGCCTGCTTTGGTCTGGACTACAATCTGCGCAGCCAGATCGTCAAGTTCAACAAAAATAACAGCGACTACCGCATTGTGGTGAAGGACTATTCGGAGCTTGCCACGGAGGACGATTACACGGCAGGTTTGACGAAGCTCAATACCGAGATCATTTCCGGCAATGTGCCGGATCTGATCATGACCAACCAGCTGCCGGTCGCCCAGTATGCGGCCAAGGGGCTGCTGGAGGATCTGTGGAGCTATATTGACGCCGATCCGGAATATTCGCGCGACGCGCTCATGCTCCAGCCGATCAATGCGGCGCAGACGGATGGCCACCTCTATCAGATGCCGATCGACTTTGGCGTTGTGACCGCGATCGGCCTGAACAAGATCGTCGGTGGCTACACGAGCTGGACGCTGGCGGACGTCAATGACGCCCTTTCCAAGCTGCCCGAGGGCGCGACTGTGTTCAACAAGTATTATACGCAGGCCGAAATGCTGCAGCATTGCGTGGCGATGAACGCGTCCAACTTCATGAACTGGCAGGACGGCACCTGCAATTTTGACTCGGACGAGTTCCGCGCTCTTCTCGAGTTTGTCAAGCCGCTGCCGGCGGATTACAACTGGCAGTCGGACGCTGAGGACTATGAGAGCGACTATTCCCGCGTTCGCGACGGCAAGCAGCTGCTTTTCCCGACCTCGATCTCTGATTTTGACAATCTCTATTATACCTTTGCTGCTCTCAACAACGACGTGGCCTTCATCGGCTTCCCGCGCGAGGACGGCAGCAGCGGCAACTGCTTTATCTCGCAGGTCTCGATGGCAATCACAACGGCCTGCAAGGACAAGAGCGCGGCATGGTCGTTCATCCGCTCTGCGCTGTCGGACGACTATCAGACGAATATGTGGTCGTTCCCGATCGTGAAATCGGCCTTTGAGGCGCAGGCGGCCAAGGCAATGGAGCAGGAGTATGAGACAGACGCCAACGGCAATCAGGTGCTGGATGAGAACGGCAATCCCATTCCCATCTCGACCGGCGGCATGAGCTACGGCGACGAGCCGATGATCGAGCTGTACGCCGTCACGCAGGAGCAGTATGATGCTGTCATGGATGTCATCAACTCGACAACCAGCTATCTGGACTACGATTTGAACGTGCTGGACACGATCTCGCAGGAGGCTGCGGCCTACTTCTCCGGCGATAAGACGGTGGAAGAGGTCTCCAAGCTCATCCAGAACCGCGTCAGCCTGTATATGCAGGAACAGAAATAAGAAATAAAAAATTGCCGGACTGCGATCAAATGCAGTCCGGCAATTTTGTCTTGCGTCAGGGAAGGGAGCGGATGCTCTCTTTGAGAATTTTCATGAATGCTTCGCGGTCGAGCTTCAGAAGCACGAGCGCGTTCTTTTTGTCAAATTTCTTGTCGCTCTGCAGATCCGTGACCGTCTTGCCGAGCGTCAGCTCGCTCTGCGTTTCCACGTAGACACCGGCCATCTTGCCCTCAAACAGCTCCGGATGTGCCAGATACAGGACAGGGCAGGAATCGTGCTGTGCGACGCCCTTGAGGCCGACGGTCTGGATCGTCTTCCACGCGCAGGCGAACAGCTCTTTGACCAGCGGGCCGCAGCGGTTCGGATAGGCCGCCATCTCGTCCCAGTCAGCCGGGCGAAGCTCTGCCTGCATGGTGACGTCCAGCCCGCACATGATGAGCTTGACACCGGATTTGAACACGATCTGCGCGGCATCCGGGTCGTCATAAATGTTGAACTCTGCCGCAGGCGTTACATTGCCGCCGACGGCTGCGCCGCCCATCAGTGCGATGGAGTGCAGGAGCGTTTTGAGATCCGGATACTTGGTGAGTGCGATGGCTACGTTGGTCAGCGGGCCTGTGGCGACGAGCCGCAGCTCGCCGGGCATGGCCTTGGCCGCTTCGTACAGGGCGTCCCACGCAGGCGTGGTCAGCGGCGCCTGATCGGGCAGGGGAAGCTCTACGTTGCCGAGACCGTTCTCCCCGTGGAATGCACCGGCAACGTGCGGCTCGCGGACCAGCGGGCGGTCAGCGCCGGCATAGACCGGATAGGAGGCGCCTAGCAGATGCACGATGCGGCGCGTGTTCGGAAAGGTATTGGAAAGCAGGCTGTTGCCCGCGACGGCGGACAGGCCGACGATCTCCAGCTCCGGCAGGGCGTGGGCCAGCATAATGGCGACAGTATCGTCCGTGCCGGTGTCGCAGTCGATCCAGATGGGAATTTTCTTTGTTGTCATGCGTGTTCCTCCCCATAAAAGCGGATGGCTTCGACCAGCAGGTCTGCAAAGCGGTCCCGGTCAACGTCCAGAAGGACATCCGCATTCGGCGCGTGGCCGGAGAAGCCAAGAATGTCGCCGACCGTCGTGCCGCGGCAGTATTCACCGGCGGTCTCGATCTGGACATACATCGGCTTGACCGTAAAGATCTCCGGGTGGAGCAGCACCATGACGGCGCACGGATCATGCATCGGCGCGCCGTCGTAGCCGATGGAGCGGTGGAACTTGTAGAAGAACTCCAGCCACTCGGCCACGATCGTGCTGACGGGATTTCCAAGTGCGCGGACGCGCTCAAAATCCTCCGGCAGGATCAGTGCCTTTTCGGTCACGTCCAGACCGGCCATGGTGATGGGAACGCCGGATTCAAAGACGATCTTGGCCGCTTCCGGGTCGACAAGAATGTTAAATTCCGCGGCCGGCGTCCAGTTGCCGGTGGCAATGCCGCCGCCCATCAGGGAGATGCGGGCGATTTTTTCTTTCAGCTCCGGATGTGCCGCAAGGAGAGCCGCGACGTTCGTCTGCGGGCCGGTCGCTACGATGGTGACGGGTTCCGGGGATTCCCGCAGGACCTTTGCCATCAGTTCGGGCGCAGACAGCTCTGACGCGCTGCGCGAAGGCTCCGGCAGCGCCGGGCCGTCCAGACCTGATTCACCGTGGACAGAGGGCGCGTTCATCACATCGTTCAGAAGCGGATGCGGGCAGCCCTTGCCGACAGGGGCGTCCAGTCCGATCAGTGTGCAGATGCGCAGCGCGTTATAGGTCGTTTTTTCGATCGTCTGGTTGCCGCAGCACGAGGTCACGGCGAGAATGTCAAGCTGGCGGCTGGCGCGGGCCAGGACCCATGCGATCGCATCGTCATGGCCGGGGTCGCCGTCGAGGATGACGGGGATCTTCTTCAATTCGGGCATAGTATACTCCTTACTTGAGGGCAGCAGCCGAGTGGAGCTTCTTCGCGCGGCTGCGCCGCACGAGCGAGAAGATCACAAGGCCGATGATGGTAACGGCGTAGGGGATGGGGGAAGCCAGATTCGAATCGAGGCCGACTGCCGAGAATTTGATGCCCAGCGCCTGCGCAAAGCCGAAGACCAGAGACGACAGCATGCCGCCAAGGCATTCGCCGCCGCCCATGGCCTGCGCGGCCAGCGCGATAAAGCCGCGGCCCGCGACCATGTCCAAAGACCAGCCGGCTGCGTAATACATCGACATGAACGCGCCGCCGAAGCCGCACATGAGGCCGGAGAAGCCGATGGCGACATATTTGATCTTCAGGACGGAAACACCGACGGAGCTTGCCGCGTTCGGATTCTCGCCGACGGCGCGGATGTTGAGACCGAGGCTCGTCTTGTAGAGCATAACGCTTGTCAGTGCGCAGCAGATAAAGGCCAGCCACGTCAAAAGGTTATGGCCAGAGAGGATCGGGCCAAGGAACGGAATCTTGCTGATGAGCGGAAGGTTGATGTTCGGGATCAGCAGATTGGTGTTGATGAGACCGGTGGAGGAGGCCATGGCCGTGCCTTCTGTCAGGTTGGTGATGACCTTGCACAAGAACAGCGTACCGCCGGAACCCATCATGTTGATGGCAATGCCGACGAGGGTAATGTCCGTCTTGAGCTGGAAGGCGAAGAAGCCCATGAGAAGGCTCATAAGGACGCCGATGGCGAGCGCCGCCAGAAGACCCCAGACCCAGCTGTGTGCGTAGTAGGAGACAAGGGAACCGGTCAGAGCCGAGAACATCATAAGACCTTCAAGACCGATGTTGCAGAAGCCTGCCTTTTCGACTACGATGGCGGCCAGCGTCGCAAACAGGATCGGCGCGGAAATGCGGATGATGGAGAAGAAAAACTCCGGCGTCAGCAGCATCTTCAGAAAATTAAGCATGTTCTGCGCCTCCTTTCTGGCCCTCGAGCGCAGCCTTGGCGGCAAGCTCCTCCTGCGCGGTCTTGACGACCAGCTTCTGCCGGTACCTGGACAGGAATTGCTCGGCGGCGAAGAACAGGAAGATGACGCCCTGAATGATATCGATCAGCTGCGACGGCACATTGGCATAGGTCGCCATCAGCTCGCAGCCCTTGGTCAGATACGCCATAAAGAACGAGGCAAACGGAACGAACCACGGGTTGTTGCCTGCAAGGATTGCGATCGTAATGCCTGTCCAGCCATAGCCAGGAAGCGAACTCCATGAGAACGTCGGATACCGGCCGAGCATCTCGATGCCGCCGCCCATACCGGCGAGGAAGCCGCCCAGGACCTGCGACAGGACGATGACCGTGGCGACCTTCATGCCGGAATACTTGGCGAACGCCTGGTTGATGCCGATCATGCGGATGGTGTAGCCCCAGCGGGTATTGTACATGAAAAGACCGATGAGGACGACGCAGGCGATGGCCACGACGAAGCCCCAGGAGAGCTTGGAGCCATTGTCGATCAGCGGCGCGATCTTGGAGGTCTCCAGGAACTCATAGGACTGGATCTGGCCCTTGGTCTTGTCGGCAAGATATGTATTCATCAGGTACTTGATGAGATACATGACGATGTAGTTGAGCATCAGCGAGCAGACCATTTCGCTGACGTCGAGCTTCGTTTTCAGGAGCGCCGGCAGCAGCATCATGATGGCCACAGCGAGACCGCCAGCCAGCACGCCGACAATGGGGTGGATGGCCGCGCCCATCGGGACATAGACCGCGACCATGCCGGTCGTGAATGCGCCGAGCATGATGCCGCCCTCGGAGCCGAGGTTGAACTGGTTCGCGGAGAACATCACGCAGACGGAAAGGCCGGTGAAGATGATCGGGATCATCGAGGCCAGAATGTCCGTCAGGCGCTTGAAGTCAAAGGTCGTGCCGCTGCGGCCCATACGGAACAGCGGGCCGACAAGCAGCTGCTTGAGTGCATCGCCGGTGGCGGACAGCTTTTCGGAGAAGCCGCCGCCTTCCGCGGACAGGAAAATGAGCAGCGTCGCCACGAGAAGCGCGATCAGAATGGCGAGCAGGCCGCGGATCATGGAAAACAGGATCTGACGTTTTTTAGTCATGGCAAACCCTCCTGACCTCGGTCTCGCTCTGCGATTTGAGGCCGAGCATGTATTCGCCCATCACATCATCTGTGAGCGTAGAGGTATCTTCAAAATAGGCCGCGATCCTGCCGCCGTGCATGACGATCAGACTGTCAGACAGCTCCATGACCTCGGCAAGGTCGGCGGAAATGAGCAGGACGGCAATGCCGGACCGGGAAAGCTCCACGAGCTTCTTGCGGATAAACTCCGTCGCGCCGACGTCGATGCCGCGCGTCGGCTGGTCGGCGAGGATCAGCACGGGATCGCTGGAAAATTCACGTGCGACGACGACCTTCTGGATGTTGCCGCCGGAGAGCATGCCGACCTGCTGCTTGCGGGATTTGCAGAGGACGGTGTAGTCCTTGATGAGCTGATCCGCTTCTTCGTGAATGGCCTTCATGTTGAACAGCGGGCCGTGATTCAGATGCCTGGCCGCGCTGCGGTCGGAGATCAGGTTCTCCTCGATGGACGCGCCGGCGGCAATGCCGTAGAGCATGCGGTCTTCCGGGACGAGAGCAATGCCTTTCTCGCGCAGCTTCTGCTGCGGCAGGCCGAGGATATTTTCAGACTGCACGGTCACAGTGCCGGCGTTCGGCGTCAGAAAGCCGAAGAGCATGTCGACCAGCTCCTTCTGGCCGTTGCCCTCGACGCCCGCAATGCCGAGGATCTCGCCCCGGCGCACGTCGAAGGAGATCTTGTCGAGCATCTTCTTATGCCATTCGTTCACGTATTCCACGTCGCGCACGCGAAGGACGACGTCCGTCGGCTGCGCTTTGTCCTTCTGCACATTCAGAATGACGTCGCGGCCGACCATCAGACGCGAGATATCTTCCTTTGTGACGTCGCACGTGTTGTATACGCCCATCGAGCGGCCGCCGCGCATGATCGTCAGCCGGTCGGTGATCTCCATGATCTCATTGAGCTTGTGGGAGATAAAGACGATGGTGTAGCCCTGCTCCTTGAGACTGCGAAGCTCACGGAACAGCTCGACGGTCTCCTGCGTGGTGAGGACGGCGGTCGGCTCGTCGAGGATCAGGATCTTTGCGCCGCGGACGAGCGCCTTGAGGATTTCGACCTTCTGCTTCATGCCGACCGGAATGTCCATGATCCGGGCTTCCGGCTCGACAAGCAGGTTATATTTTTCCGCGTACTGCTTTGTGATCTCTACGGCCTTGGCGTGGTCGATGAACAATCCCTTGCGCGGGGCCATGCCAAGCACCATGTTTTCCGCCACGGTCAGGCTTGGGACAAGCATGAAGTGCTGGTGTACCATGCCGATCCCGTGGGAAATGGCAACGGTGGGGGAGGTGAGCGAGAGCTTTTCTCCGTTCACCCAGATCTCGCCGCTGGTCGGCTGCTCCAGACCGAACAGCATTTTCATCAGCGTTGATTTGCCGGCACCGTTTTCACCCATCAGTGCGTGGATCTCACCCTTGCGGAGGAAGAAATCCACTCCCTGATTGGCCGCGACGCCGTTGGGATACACCTTCGTGATCCCTTTCATCTGGACGACGTACTGCTCGTCCGGACGGCCGGTTTTTTCGTCTGGCATACGATATGTTCCTCTCTTTCTTCAGAAAAAGTTTTGCGTGTAAAAAAGTAATAAGTAATAGTGAATCCTGAAAAAGTGACAAAATGGCCGCGCCGGAAGCGCCGCTGCACTTATTCCTTATTCACTATTACTTTTTACCGAAGATTCCGGATGGGGAGGCTCGTATGAGCCTCCCCGAAAAGATCTGAAATTACGGTCTGACAGAATCACGCAGAGCTGCAACGTCGAAGTTCGCGTCGAACGCGGTGTCGACCTTGATGCTGCCGTCCATGATGCCGGCCTGAGCTGCCTCAACAGCAGCCTTGGTGGCGTCGGATGCATAGGTGGCGTAGTTCTTGTCGGTGACGATGCCGACGCCGCCTTCTGCAAGGCCGAGCTGGACTTCGCTACCCCAATAGGTGTTGCCGGTATCCCACTGGTCAAAGATCCAGATGATCGAGTTGCCGATGTTCTTGAGGCCGGAGGTCAGCGTCAGGGCAGCCAGATCGGAGGAGAAGGTCAGCTCCTGGTCAGAGTCAACGCCGATGAACCATGCCTTGCCGGTCTCAAGAGCAGCCTCAGCCGCGCCGTTGCCTGCATTGCCTGCAACGCCCCAGATGATGTCGCACTTGTTGTCGTTGATCATGGAGTAGCCGAATTCCTTGGCGATGGCGGTATCAACGTAGTCGTTGGTGTAGCGGGTGTCGACCTTGATATCGGGGTTGACAGCCAGCGCGCCCTCAATGAAGCCGGTCAGGAAGTCGTTGATGACCGGGGAGTCAACGCCGCCGACGAAGCCGACGACTGCATCCTCGTTCATGTTGGCGATCGAGGTATCCGTGGTCATGCAGGCGGCATAGGTGCCGACGAGGTAGCCCATATCGTTCTGCTTGTAGGTGATGTTGACAACGTTGGAGTTGTTGCCGGCATAGGTGTTGTCGTCGAAGATCAGGTAGAGCTGATCGGGATACTGCGTGGCAACTTCCTTCAGGTAGTCGGGCATCTGGTAGGTGCCGCAGATGACGAGATCATACTCGCCGGATTCGGAAACGTCGTACAGCGTGGACAGCCACTTCGGCTGGTCCTCGTCCAAACCGCCAAGCTCGATGGTCTTGCAGGTGATGCGGCCATCAGCGACCAGCTTATCGAGGCCGACCTGCGCGGAGTCGAAGAAGGACTTGTCGCCCAGGTTGCCATTGACGATGTAGACAACGTTCTTGACGTCGCCGGCTTCGGCAGTGTCATCGGCGGGAGCCGGCTCTGCGTCAGCGGGAGTTTCGTCCTGTGCGGGTTCTGCCGTATCGGCGGCGGTGTCCGCAGCGGGAGTCTGATCGGCAGGCTCGGACTTGGAAGCGCAGGCAGCCAGGCCCAGAACCATGATTGCTGCCAGCAGCAATGCGATGATCTTTTTCATTTTTGTTCCTCCATATGTTCAAACTGTATAATTGCAGCTGGAAAAGCTGCATCTTCATTGTACAGGACAACCAGACGTGTGTCAATATATCCGCGCCGCAAAATCAAAAAAGATTTCGCGGCCATAAAAATTTTTAGTCGTCGACAGCATCCGTATCAATGATATTGCCGTCCATATACATGTGCAGCTTCTGGCGCGCCATGCGGATGCGCTTGGAGAAGAACAGCGTGGCGAGAATATCAAAGACGCCGTCAATGAGAAGTGAGATCCCGGCAAGGAGCATAACGGAGTCAAACTTGCCGAACAGCACCACGCAGCCAAGCGCGATCGTGATGACAGCCAGCGCTGCGAGAACCCACCAGCCGCCGAGCTTCGCTCTGGCGCAGTCGATGCCGTCCTGCAGGGTGACCATGCCGTCGATGATCAGAAAAACGCCGAAAATGACCGTCAGAAGCCCCTGAATGACCTCGGGCCGCAGCAGGCAGAAGACGCCGCAGACCAGAAGCACGATCCCGAACACGAGCGCATAGGAGCCAAACAGGCGCCCGGAGGCAAGGTAGCTGATGACGGCGATGATGCCGGACGCGATGAGCAGAATACCGGCCACATAGCAGATGACATTGGCCGAGGTCTGCGGCGTCAGGATGAACAGAAGGCCGAGCAGAATGGCGCTGAACGCGGTCATGAGACTGCGCCATTTGAGGCTTTTGAAGTAACTGCGGATGGATTCCATAAAAAGAACTCCCTTCAAGAATATCTTATAAGTAGTATTATGCAGGCCGGCGGTGAAAAAAACAACAGGTAAAACAGCTAAAATGCCCGGTCTGCGCGGCTGTGATTCTGTGATTGCTTTTTTATATAAAAAATGATAAACTATCTTGATAGAAACTAAAATGGTGAGGTATCCGCGTGTATCTGAAGTCATTGGAAATTCAGGGCTTTAAGTCTTTCCCGGATAAGACGGTCCTGCAGTTCGGCAGCGACTGCACGGCGATCGTCGGCCCAAACGGCAGCGGAAAATCGAATATTTCCGACGCGATCAGCTGGGTACTCGGCGAGCAGAGTACCAAGGCGCTGCGCGGCGCAAAGATGGAGGACGTGATCTTCGGCGGCACGGCCAAGCGTCCGGCCGTCGGCTATGCGGAGGCGACGCTGGTGCTGGACAACGCTGACGGCTGCCTGCGGATCGAGACACCCGAGGTCATGATCACCCGCCGCTACTTCCGCTCCGGCGAGAGTGAGTACTATATCAACCGTCAGCTCGCCCGCCTGCGGGACATCAACGAGCTGTTCATGGATACCGGCCTCGGCCGAGAGGGCTATTCCAACATCGGCCAGGGCCGCATCGACGAGATCCTGGCGCTCAAGTCCACGGACCGGCGCGAGATCTTTGAAGAGGCGGCGGGCATTTCCAAATACCGCCACCGCAAAGAGGACACCGAGCGGCGCCTTGCCAACACGGAGGACAATCTGCTGCGCATCGGCGATAAGATCTCCGAGCTGGAGCTGCAGGTAGAGCCGCTGCGTGAGCAGGCGGAGAAGGCACAGAAATACCTGACCTTCCGCGCCGAACTGCGCGGTCTGGAGGTTACGGTCTGGCTGGACAGTCTCAAAAAGATCGCGGAAAACGCCCGCAAGGCTGAGACGGATTACGCGTCTGCCGCGTTCGTGCTGGAGCAGGCGCACGACGAGCTGACCACGCTCTACAGCCGATCTGAACAGCTGAGCCTGCAGTATAACCAGCAGACGCTGCAGCTCGATCACCGCAGAGAAGAGATCAGCCGCATGGAAGCCGGATGCCAGCAGTCGCAGAGCGACGCCGCGCTTCTGCAGGCGGAAATGGAGCATCACCGGAGCAACATCGCGCGCGTGGAGCAGGAGCTGAAGGCGCAGCAGGACCGCAGCGGCGGCATCGCCGGGCAGATCGCGGGCGAGCAGGAAAAGATGCAGACGGCGCAGCAGGAGCTGGTCGCGGTGCGGCAGAAGCTGTCCGGCGCGCAGGCGGAAGGGCAGAAGCTCTCCGCGGCGTCTGCGGAGCTGGCGCAGAAGCTCGTTTCCGTCGGCGCGCAGCAGTCGCTCATCCAGACGCAGTGCGCGTCTTTGCAGGCGCAGATCGTGTCGATGGAGGCTTCTGTAGAAGAGGTGCAGGAACGCAGAGCGATGCTGTGCGAAGATCAGAAAGCCGCGCAGGCGCGGCAGACGCAGATCGCGGTCCAGCAGGCCGACTGCCGCAAGCGCCTTTCGCAGGCGCAGGAGGACGTACAGAGCGCGAAAAACACCATTGCTGGCTATGAGCTGCGTCTGAAAACCAGACAGGACAAGCGCGACAGCCTGCAGAAGCAGGCCTTGGCCGCCGGTGTGGAGCTGGATACGATCGATTCAAGGATCCGCATGCTGCAGGAGCTGGAACGCGACTACGAGGGCTTTTCCAAGGCCGTCCGCCTTGTCATGCAGGATGCCGCAGCCGAAAAGCTGCACGGCGTCCACGGCCCGCTGTCCAAGCTCATCCATGTGGAAGACCAGTATACAACGGCCATCGAAACGGCGCTCGGCGCCGCCATGCAGAACCTCGTCGTCTCATCGGAGGAGGACGGCAAGGCGGCCATTCAGATGCTCAAGCGCCGCGACGGCGGACGGGCAACCTTCCTGCCGCTGACGGCCATCCGTGCCCAGAGTCTGCAGGATACGACCTGCCAGCGGCAGCCGGGCTTTCTTTCCGTCGCGTCCGGGCTTGTTGCGTGCGAGCCGCAGTACCGTGCGGTCGTTGAGAACGCGCTGGGACGCACCGTGATCTGTGACACGCTCGATCACGCCGTCACGATGGCGCGGGCGTGCGGGAACCGCGTGCGTATCGTGACGCTCGACGGGCAGGTCATGAACGCCGGCGGCAGTATGACCGGCGGCTCCGCGACCAGAAGCGCGGGCGTCCTGACGCGCGCCAATACCCTGCAGCGGCTGCAGCAGGAGCGCGGCGCGCTGGCTGAAAAGCTGGAAGACCTGCGCAGGCAGGCGGCGGACGCCGCTTCTTCGGCAGCAAAGACAGAATTTGAAATGACGGCTGTGTGTGCATCGCTGCGCGAGGCTGAGGATGAGGTCCTGCGCCGGACGGAAGAGCAGAAGCAGGTGCAGCTGCTGGCGTCTACGGTGGAGGACAATCTCGATTCCATTGAAAAGGAGCTGGCAAGGCTCGACTCGCGCTCCGGCGGCGAGGAAGGAAAGCTGCAGGCCCTGCGCCAGCAGCTGCAGCAGCAGACAGACGCACAGGCATCGCTGCAGAGCCGGCAGGATGCGCTCACGGCGCAGCAGACTGCAATGGAGCAGACGCTGCAGAGGAGCAGCGACGCCGTGACGGCGCTCCGCATGGACGAAGCCTCGATCGAGGCTGCCTGCGCGGCCGCTCAGAACACCATCGCGCAGCTGCAGTCGCTCAGCGAGGCCATGCGCGGCGACGTGACGCAGAAGCAGGCGCTGATCGCAGAATATCAGACGCAGATCACAGAGCTGGAACAGAAAAAGACGGCCTGCGAGGCCGGGATCCGATCGGCGCAGCAGCAGCTGGAGCAGGCGCGGCAGGATCTGAAGGACGCCGTCGACGCGCGCGCGCAGCTTGAGGCGAAGCGCAACCAGACAGAAAAGCAGGCGCAGGAAAAGAATCAGGCAATCGTCCAGCTCGAACGCGAGACGGCGCGTCTGGAGCAGAAAAAAGCCACGAGCGAGCTGGAGGAAAAGCAGATCGTCGACCGCCTGTGGGATTCCTACGAGTTGACGCCCGGCACGGCGGAGGCGGAGACCGTCCAGATTGAAAGCCTGACGGCGGCCAACAAGCGGATCGGCGAGGTCCGCCGGAAGATCTCCGCACTTGGCACGCCGAACCTCGGTGCGATCGACGAATATGCGCGCGTATCGGAGCGCTACACGTATCTCACGTCCCAGCGGGACGATGTGCTGAAGGCAAAATCGGAGCTGGAAGCGATCGTCGGCTCGATCACAACGGAAATGACGGAGATCTTTGTGCGCGAATTTGCAAGGATCGATGATTACTTTGGCAAGACGTTCACAGAGATGTTCGGCGGCGGCAAAGCGTCGCTCATCCTCGAAGATCCGTCCGCGCCGCTGGAGTGCGGCATTGAGATCCGCGTCCAGCCGCCCGGCAAGCAGGTCAAGACCATTACGCTCCTGTCCGGCGGTGAGAAGGCCTTTGTCGCGATCGCTCTGTATTTTGCAATCCTGAAGGTTCGGCCGACGCCGTTCTGCATGCTCGATGAGATCGATGCTGCGCTGGACGACCGGAATGTCGAGCGCTTCGCGCAGTACCTGCACACGCTCAGCAGCCGGACGCAGTTCATCGTCATTACCCACCGGCGCGGCACGATGGAGGCTGCCGATGTCCTGTATGGCGTCACCATGCAGGAGCAGGGCGTGTCCAAGATCCTCCGCCTGAGCCTTGACGAAATGGCCAAGCAGCTCGGCATCACCGCATAAGCGTGCCATACTATCCAGAAAGGGTTAACATAATTATGGGATTTTTTGAAAAACTCAAACAGGGACTGAGCAAGACCGCCAGCTCCATCAGCAGCGTCTTTACCGCCAGCGAGCTTGATGACGAGTTCTATGACGATCTGGAGGAAAGCCTGATTGTCTCCGATCTCGGCATGGACACGACGGAGCAGGTCATGGACCGTTTGCGCAGCGCGGTAAAGGAGCAGCATATCAAAACCGTGAGCGAAGCAAAAATCGCGCTGCGCGGGATCCTCGCGGATATGCTGGACGTCGGCGACCCGGGGCTGAAGCTCGACACGAAGCCGTCCGTGATCCTTGTCATCGGCGTCAACGGCGTCGGCAAGACGACCACGATCGGCAAGCTTGCACACCAGCTGCGCGAGCAGGGGAAAAAGGTGCTTCTCTGCGCGGGCGATACCTTCCGCGCGGCGGCGGCCGACCAGCTGGAGATCTGGTCGGAGCGCGCGCATTGCGACATCATCCGCCAGCATGAAGGCGCGGACCCCGCGTCTGTCGTCTATGATGCCATCGCGGCGGCACGCGCCCGCGGCAGCGACGTCATCATCTGCGATACGGCGGGGCGCCTGCACAACAAGCAGAACCTCATGAACGAGCTTAACAAGATCGCCCGCATTCTCGACCGCGAGCTGCCCGGCGCGAGCAAGGAGGTCCTCCTTGTACTCGACGGCACCACCGGCCAGAACGGCCTGCTGCAGGCCAAGCAGTTTCAGGAGTGCGCCGGCGTGACCGGCATCGTCCTGACGAAGCTCGACGGGACGGCCAAGGGCGGCGTTGTGATCGCGGTCGCGCAGGCGCTGCAGATCCCGGTCAAGTTCATCGGCGTCGGCGAGCAGATGGATGATCTCATGCCGTTTGACAGCAAGAGCTTTGCGGAGGCGCTGATATGAAAGTAATTCTGGCGAGCAAGAACCAGCACAAGCTCGTGGAGCTGTCCGCGATCTTGTCCCAGCTCGGCTTTGAGATCGCACTTGAGTCGGAATACGGTCTTGATATCGACGTGGATGAGACCGGGACGACGTTTGAGGAAAACTCCTTCCTCAAGGCGGAGGCCGTCATGAAGGCCAGCGGCCTGCCAGTGCTGGCAGACGATTCCGGCCTGATGGTCGACGCACTCAGCGGCGCGCCGGGCGTCTATTCGGCGCGCTACGGCCATAAAAATTCGGATGCGGAGCGGATCGAATATCTGCTTGCAAATATGAAGGACGTTCCGGCAGGCGCGCGCACGGCGAAGTTCGTCTGCGTCATCACCTGCCTGTGGCCGGATGGAAGAAAAATTGTCGCGCGCGGCGAGTGCCCGGGCGAGATCCTCTTCGCCCCGAAGGGCCAGGGCGGCTTCGGCTATGACCCGGTGTTCTATCTGCCGGAGCGCGGAAAAACATATGCAGAGCTGGCGGCGGAGGAGAAGAACGCGATCTCCCACCGTGCGCGGGCGCTGCAGGAATTTTGCAGAATCTATCGAGAGGAATTTGAACGATGATAACAAGTAAAGAGCGCGCCGAGCTGCGCGCACAGGCCAATCCGCTGGACGTGACCCTGATCGTCGGCAAGGGCGGGGTCTCCGAGACGGTGCTGGCCGAGGCCGTCACGCTGCTGGACAGCCATGAGCTTGTCAAGGGCCGCGTATTGGAAACTGCGGGCCTCACGGCGCGCGAAGCGTCCGACGCCATCTGTGAAGCGCTTGGCGCGGAGGGGATCGGCTGCGTCGGCACGAAATTCGTGATCTGGCGCAAGTCGGAAAAGCTGGCGAAGGAGAAGAAAAAGGCCGCGGCAAAGAAGCCGACCAAAAAGCCGGTCTCCGGCAACTATAACCCGGTCAAGGCCGGTCTGCGCGCGCGCAAGCAGGCGGCGGAGCAGCAGCGCAAGCAGCGTAAGCAGTATTTCCACGATAAGGCTGTCGCCGCGGCGATCGAGCGCAGCCGGCAGCAGAAGGAAGAAACGTAAAAAGATCAATTTCAGGCGAACGGGGGAGTGTGCGTGGCAAGGATCGGTATTTACGGCGGCAGCTTCAATCCGCCGCATCTGGGGCATGTGCTGGCGGCAAGAAAGACGCGTGAGCTGCTGGGTCTGGATCAGATCATTTTTGTTCCCGCGGCCATCCCGCCGCACAAGGCCGTGGCTGACGGCTCCCCGGACGGCCAGATCCGGTATGAGCTGACGAAGCTCGCCGTTGCCGGTGAGGAAGGCATGTCTGTCAGCCGGATCGAGCTGGACCGCACCGGCCCCAGCTATACTGTGGATACGCTGCGCGAGCTGCGGGAATGCTATGGGCAGGACGAGCTGTATCTGCTGATGGGGACGGACATGTTCCTGTCGTTTCTGAACTGGCGTGGGCCGGACGAGATCGCGGTTATGGCGGAGATCGTCTGCATGGCGCGCACAAGGGCGGACGATGCCCTGACGGCGCAGCTGCAGGCGCAGGCCGCGGCGATCGAACACGCATTCGGCAAGGCACCCATCGTCCTGCAGAACGACTGTCTGGAGATCTCCTCCACGGAAGCGCGGCGGCTGCTGTTTTTCGGGATCGCTGACGAGCTTCTGCATCCGGCGGTGCTGGATAGAATCGAGCGCGACGGCCTTTACGGCGTGCAGGGCGACTATCGGGATCTCCCGTTTGCGGATCTCACCCGCGTGAGTCTTGGCCTGCACAAGCAAAAACGCCGCGCGCATGCGCAGGGCGTGTCGGATACGGCTGTCCTGCTTGCGAAAAAATACGGCGCTGATGAGTGTGATGCTGCCCGTGCGGGCATCCTGCACGACGTGACAAAGGCATTGGACGCCGGGCAGCAGCGGAAGCTTGTGGATCACTGGCAGCTTCCGGTGTCGGCGTTCGAATATGAGCAGGCAAAGCTTTTGCACGCGAAGACTGGTGCGGCGGCTGCAGCGCGCATTTTCGGCGAAAACGACGCCGTCGTTTCGGCCATCGACTATCATACGACCGGCCGGGCGGACATGACCCTGCTGGAAAAAATCATTTACATCGCAGATTACATGGAGCCGAACCGTGATTTTCCCGGTGTGGAACGGCTGCGGGAGGCTGTCTGGCGCGATCTGGACGAGGGCGTGCTGCTGGGGATCGACATGACCCTCGAGCAGCTGCGTCTCAAGGGCCAGCCTGCCTGCAGCGATTCGCTGGCCGCACGGCAATGGCTGCTTACACATCGAAAGGAACCCTGAATGAAACTATTTGGCAATCGCCGCCGCGCAGAGCATGCTGCAAAAAAGCCGCTCTCCCGGGGGCTTCGCGCCGCATTGATCGTCTGCGCGGCTGTGCTGCTGCTTTCCGGCAGCGTATTTGCCGCATGGAAGCTGCTGGTCAGACCGGCAGACCGGAAACAGCCGGACACGACGGCGCAGGCAGACCCTTCGCCTGCCGACGAGCCGGGGACGGAACCGTCTGTCATTCACGTCATACCGAAAACAGAGCAGGCGGAGGACGAACCGGAAGAGGAGATCGAAACGGAGCAGCCCAAGAGTCTCCGCGACGGGATCTATAACATTCTGATCTGCGGCACTGACGACGACGGCACGCGGACGGATACCATCATCATTGCGCATCTGGACACGACCGACCATACGGTCGCGCTGCTGTCGATCCCGCGGGATACGCCTGTCGCGACCGGAAACGGCGGGATCATGAAGATCAACTCCGTCTATGCAGGCGGCGGCGCTGACGGGATGCAGCGGCTCTCGGGCCGCCTTCGGGAGCTGCTCGGCTTCCCGGTCGACGGATACGTGCTGGTCAATCTGGACGCGTTCAAAAAGACGGTCGATCTGGTGGGAGGCGTGGAATTTGACGTCCCGCAGGATATGGACTATGAGGATGCTTCGCAGGATCTTTATATCCATCTCAAGGCCGGTCTGCAGCGGCTGGACGGCGAAAAGGCAATGGAGCTGGTGCGCTTCCGCAAGGGCTACGCCTCGCAGGACATCCAGCGCACGCAGGTGCAGCAGCAGTTTCTCAAGGCACTCGCCAAACAGTGCCTGTCGGTATCGAGTCTATCCAAGCTGAAGGAATTTGCCGATATTTTTGCCGAGGATGTGACGACCGACCTGACGGTCGGCAACATGATCTGGTATGGCAAGGAGCTGATGGCCTGCGACTTTGACAGCATGCAGACCTATACGGCAGAGGGCGAGGGCGCAATGATCAACGGCGGCGCGTATTATCCCCTGTATGCAGGGCGGCTTCTGGAGATCGTCAATAAGAGCTTCAACCCCTATGATGCAGCGCTCTCCGCCGCGAGCCTGACTGTGATCACGCCGGAGCTTGCAGCTTCGTATCAGAAGCAGCCGGCACAGACCGAGCCCCCTGCGGAGGAGCCGGCACCGGACAATCCCGAGCAGCCGGACACGCCGGAGGTTCCGGACGAGCCGACGGAGCCGACAGAACCGGCAGAGCCGGAGGACCCGTTTGGAAATGAGAATTTCTGGACCGAGGACGGTCAGACATAAAGAAAGGAAGAACAATATGCTTTCAGCAAAAGAAGTTGCAGCGATCGCGGCCAAGGCGCTTGACGCGAAAATGGGCGAGGATATCCGCCTGATCGGTATTACCGATATTTCCACGCTCGCGGATTATTTCCTCATCTGCACGGCCACCAGCTCGACGCACGTCAAAACGCTCTGTGACGCCGTTGAAGAGGCGATGGACGCGGCAGGCGAGCCGATGCTCTCCCGCGAGGGTCACCGCAGCGGCACGTGGGTGCTGATGGATTTCGGCAGCCTGGTCGTCCATGTGTTTACGGGAGAAGCCAGAAAGTTCTACGATCTCGAGCGTCTCTGGCAGGACGGCCATCAGGTAAATCTTGCGCCTGTTTTGGGCGAAAACGCTTGACAAATCCGGGAAAAGTACGTACAATAACCCGGTAAAAGGCGAAGAAGGGGATCGCTCTGCGCGATTTTTTCAGAGACCCGGCGGCTGGTGCGAGCCGGGAGGATCAGACAGACGCTTCTCACCCCAGAGCTTCCGCCCTGAATGCAGTAGGGACGGACGGCCGACCGCGTTAGAGGTCTGTGAGGGCTGCGATCGCAGCTGAAGCAGGGTGGTACCGCGTAGTTTACGCCCCTGACCAGAAGGTCAGGGGCGTTTTTTATGAAGAAATCATCAGACAAAGGAGTTTGTTATGAAATACGATTTTGCAGCCATTGAAAAGAAATGGCAGGAAAAGTGGGAGCAGACCAAGCCCTACGCCGCCGTCACCGGCGAGGACAAGCCGAAGTTCTACGGCCTGATCGAGTTCCCGTATCCGTCTGCCGCGGGCCTTCACGTTGGTCATCCGCGCCCGTTTACGGCCATGGATATCATCTGCCGCAAAAAGCGCATGCAGGGCTATAATGTCCTGAACCCCATCGGCTTTGACGCCTTCGGTCTGCCGACGGAAAACTTCGCCATCAAGAATCACATTCACCCGGCCATCGTCACGAAGAGAAACATCGAGAACTTTACCCGCCAGCTCAAGATGCTCGGCTACAGCTTCGACTGGGACCGCGTGATCGACACCACGGATCCAGACTACTACAAGTGGACCCAGTGGATCTTCCTGCAGCTGTTCAAACACGGCCTGGCCTACAAGGCCACGATGCCCGTCAACTGGTGTACGAGCTGCAAGTGCGTGCTGGCCAACGAAGAAGTCGTTGAGGGCGTGTGCGAGCGCTGCGGCGCACCGGTCATCCGCAAGGAAAAGAGCCAGTGGATGCTGCGCATCACCAAGTATGCCGACCGTCTGATTGACGATCTGGACGATCTGGATTATATCGAGCGTGTCAAGACTCAGCAGAAGAACTGGATCGGCCGCTCCACCGGCACCGAGGTCACGTTCAAGACCAACACCGAAGACGATATCACCGTCTATACCACCCGCGTCGACACGCTTTTCGGCGTGACCTATACGGTCATCTCCCCGGAGCATCCGCTGCTGAACAAGTGGAAGGACCGGATCACCAACCGGGCGGACGTCGAGGCCTATCAGCAGGCGGCGGCCCGCAAGTCCGACTTTGAGCGCGGCGAACTGAACAAGGACAAGACCGGCGTGCGCCTTGAGGGAATCGAGGTCACGAACCCGGCGACCGGCAAGGTCGTGCCGATGTTCGTTTCCGATTACGTCCTTATGAGCTACGGCACCGGCATCGTCATGGGCGTGCCGGGCCACGACCAGAGAGACTGGGATTTCGCGACGAAGTTCGGCCTGCCCATCGTCGAGGTCGTCAAGGGCGGCGATATCACCAAGGGCGCGTTCACGCTCAAGGACGATACCGGCATTATGGTCAATTCCGGCTTCCTGAACGGCATGACTGTCAAGGAAGCCATCCCCGCCATGAAGCAGTATGCCATCGACCAGGGCTGGGGCCATGAAAAGGTCAACTACAAGCTCCGCGACTGGGTCTTCTCCCGTCAGCGCTACTGGGGAGAACCCATTCCGCTGGTCAACTGCCCGAAGTGCGGCTGGGTGCCGGTCCCAGAGGATCAGCTGCCTGTCGTCCTCCCGCAGGTCGACAGCTACGAGCCGACGGACGACGGCGAAAGCCCGCTGTCCAAGATGACCGACTGGGTCAACACCACCTGCCCGTGCTGCGGCGGCCCCGCCAAGCGTGAGACGGACACCATGCCGCAGTGGGCCGGTTCCAGCTGGTATTATCTGCGCTATATGGACCCGCATGACGATCAGGCGCCTGTCTCGAAGGAAGCCGAGCAGTATTGGGGCCCCGTCGACTGGTATAACGGCGGCATGGAGCACACAACGCTGCATCTGCTGTATTCCCGCTTCTGGCACAAGTTCCTGTACGATATCGGTGTCGTCCATACGAAGGAGCCGTATGCCAAGCGCACGAGCCACGGCATGATCCTTGGCCAGAACCCGCACTACGTCGGCAACGTCTCCACGCAGGAGGAAAAGGACGCGCTTATCGCTAAGTACGGCAATCAGGCGCTGCGCCCGGCAGTCAAGATGTCCAAGTCGCTCGGCAACGTCGTCAACCCCGACGATGTCGTCAAAGCATACGGTGCGGATACCATGCGTCTGTATATCATGTTCATCGGCGACTTTGAAAAGGTCGCGACGTGGTCCGACGACGCGGTCAAGGGATCCAAGCGCTTCCTTGACCGCTGCTGGAACCTCATGGATATGGCTTCCGATTCCGAGGAGCTGAGCGAGAAGAACGAAGCGATCATCCACAAGACCATTCGTAAGGTCACGCTGGACATCGACGAACTGAAGATGAACACCGCCATCGCTGCGCTCATGACCATGGTCAATGAGTTCTATGCCAATGGCCTGACGAAGGGCGACCTCAAGATGCTCATGTTGATGCTCAGCCCGTTTGCGCCGCACATGGTCGAGGAAATGTGGGAGCTGACCGGAGAGGCTGCCAAGACCGGCACGATGGCCATGCAGCAGCCGTGGCCGGAGTACGATGAGAGCAAGACCGTTGCATCCCATGTCGAGATGGCTGTGCAGGTCCTCGGCAAGCTAAAGGGTACGATCAACGTCCCGGTCGACTCGGATCAGGATACCGTCGTCGAGGCGGCAAAGCAGAACGAGAAGGTCGCGCGCGCGATCGAAGGCAAGAGCATTGTAAAGGTCATCCATGTCAAGAACAAGCTCGTGAATCTGATCGTAAAGTAAGCGATTTTTTTGAAAAATGCCGGACAGGCGAAAAAAACGCTTGACATTATGACGGTGGTTCACTATAATAATCAAGCCAATCATATTGGCCCTGAAAGCAGCATGGATCTAGCCGGCTGCATCGGAGGGAGGGAAAACAATGTCTGAAGTTCGCGTCAAGGAAGGCGAGTCCTTGGAGAATGCTCTGAAGCGGTTCAAGCGCAGCTGTGCAAAGGCTGGCGTTATCGCTGAAGTCAAGAAGAGAGAGCATTATGTCAGCCCCAGCCTGAAGCGTAAGCAGAAGTCTGAAGCTGCTCGCAAGAACAGAAAGAAGTTCTATTGATCCCTTCCCGGCTGAATAGACAGAAAACGCTCCGTGCGAAAGCGCGGAGCGTTTTTTATATGCATGACAGGACTGAGATTTCCGCGCAGCGGCAATCCGTCCTTTCTTTTGGACGCCAAGCGTGATAAAATAAAACAAAACAAAAAAGGAGGTGCGCGGATGCTGCAGATCCTGTACGGGCCGGATCGGACGGCCAACTCTGCGCAGATCCTCAGTCAGATCTGCGAAAAAGCCAAAGCTGGGATCGCAGGACAGATCCTGATTGTCCCGGAGCAGTATTCCCACGAAACAGAACGCGCACTGTGCGCGCGCGGCGGCGATACGATCAGCCGGTATGCCGAAGTCTTGAGCTTCACACGGCTGGCCGCGCGTGTGTTTTCCGTCTGCGGCGGCGTGTGTGAGGAGTATCTTGACGAAAACGGCCGTATCCTGACCTTGTATCTGGCGGCGCAGCGCGTACGCGAGCAACTGAAATTCTATGCGGCCGTCATGACGAAGCCGGACTTTCTGAAGCAGCTTGGCGCGCTCATGGAGGAATTGCTGACAAGCTGCGTACAGCCGGACGCGCTGCATGCTGCGGCCCGGCAGCTGAACGGACGGCTTGCCCAGAAGGTGACAGAGCTTGCGCTGCTGTATGAGAGCTATTTGTCCGTCTGCAAAACCGGGCGGGCGGACCCCGTCACGCGGCAGATGCGGCTGTGCGAGCTGCTGGATGAGACGGACTATCTGGACGGGCGCGAGGTATATCTCGACGGGTTTTCCGATTTTACTGTGCTGCAGATGCAACTGCTTGCTGCGATCCTTGCGCACGCAGAAAACGTCCATGTCAGCTGTCTGACATCCGGCGGGCGGCAGGCGGCCTGCCAGACCGGCAACGAGACGATCCGCCGCCTGCGCAAGCTTGCTGCGGAGCAGGGAATCACACCGCTCATGACGCGCGCGGCGGGATCGGCGCATCGCGCGCCGGAGGTTCAGGTGTGGCTGGATGGACTGTTCTTTGGAGGAAACGCGGCTTCGGCTGCGCCGGAGCATGTCGAGCTTGTACGGGCCGGCTCTGTGCAGGCGGCTTGTGCCTGGGCGGCGCGTGCTGTCCGGGCGGGTGCAGCGGAGGGGCTTCGGTACCGGGATTTTACGATCTGCGTGATGGATGAAGCGGCCTATGCGCTTCCCATGCAGACGCTTCTGGTACGGGCCGGGATCCCGGTCTACCATGCCGGGGCGGCTCCTGCTTTGCAGAAGCCTCTCGTGGCGGCGCTGCTTGCGGCATTCCGCGCGGCGCTGCGATATGAGCAGGAGGATATGTTCACCTACCTGAAATCCGGCCTTTCGCCGATCGGCGAGGCGGACTGTGACCGGCTGGAGCAGTATGCGCAGTATTGGAACATCCGCGGGACGCAGTGGCAAAGACCGTGGCGGATGCATCCACGCGGACTCGGCCTGCCGATGACGCCGGAGGATGAGGTGCTGCTGCGGGACCTCAACGCACTGCGGGAAGAAGCCGCTGCGCCGGTCGAGCAACTCCGACAGCAGCTGAGGGCGGCGAAAAGCGTTCGCGATCAGGTGCTGGCGGCTGCCGGTTTTCTGGAACAGACGGATTTTGACGGCTGCGCGCAGCGGCAGCAGGAGGCACTGGAGGCCGAAGGGCAGAAGCAGCGCGCGCAGGAGTGCGGGCAGCTCAGTGAGATGATCCTGCAGACGCTCGAGCAGATGGACCGGGTGCTTGGCGGCGGGACACTGGAGACGGAGCTGTTCGTGCAGCTGTTTTCCATGCTGCTTGCGAACGGAACAATCGGGACGATCCCGTCGGTCTGCGACGCGGTGCAGCTGACGACGCTGCCGATGCTCCGGCACCGGCGCAGCCGTGTACTGATCGTGCTGGGTGCGGACGACGGCTTGCTGCCGGCGTTTTCCGACCCGGGCGGTTTGCTCGCCAATCCGGAGCGGCAGAAGCTCTGCAGCCTCGGTGTGGAGCTTTCTGCGGGCCGTGAGACGGCGGTCGACCGGGAAATGAGCTGGGTATGCGCCGCGCTCAGCGCGGCGGAGCAGCGCGTCTGCCTTGTCACAGCGGCAGAGCAGGCGTCGTTCCTGTATGAGAGAACAAAGACAGTCTTTCCTGCAATCCGGGAGCAGACCGCGGAGCAGTTCCCGTTCTTCCCGGACTGTGCTGCTGCGGCTGCTGCCGCGCTGCGCCAGCCCGTTCTGCCGTCAAAGCTGCCGGAGCCATTGAAGCAGGCTGCGGATGTGTTGGCAGAGCAGCGCGCGTATACGCACGCCCAGATGCAGCCGGAGGCGGTGCGTGCGCTGTATGGTTCGGTTCTGCAGCTGTCGGCGTCGAAGATCGACTGTTTTGCGGGCTGCCGGTATGCTTATTTCCTGCAGTACGGCCTGCGTGCGAAGCCGTGGAAGCAGGCGGAGTTTGACGCGCCGCTGTTCGGCTCGTTCGTGCATGATGTATTGGAGCATACGGTCCGCGAAGCACAGGCGCGCGGCGGCTTTGGGGCTATGACGGACGCGGAGATCCTGCAGCTTGCAAATACATGCATGGATGCGTGCATGAAGACCTATCTGCCGCAGGGCGACGCGCGCGCGAGCCGCGAAGCGTATCTGTCCGTACGCAACCGGCAGGAGACGGCTGCGGTCGTGATGGATGTGGCACGGGAGCTGCGCCTGTCGCAGTTCCAACCGTCGGCGGAAGAGCTGAAATTTGCAAAGGACGGCGCATTTCCTCCGATCGCCTATTCCGGGAAGACCGGATCGGCCCAGCTGGTCGGCCAGATCGACCGGGTCGACGTCTATGAGACGGACAAAACGGCCTATTTCCGGATCGTGGACTATAAAACAGGTCATAAGGACTTTGAATATACCGAGCTGCTGTACGGCAGGAACCTGCAGATGCTTCTGTATCTGTTTGCATTGCAATCTGCGCAGAAGGCTGCGGGTAAACCGATGCAGCCGGCGGGCGCACTTTATGTGCCGGGACGCTGCGATATGGTGAAGCTCGACCCTGGCGAAGCGCCGGAGGAAGCGGAGTTGGAGCGCCGGAAGCAGCTGCGCCGCAAGGGACTTGTACTGAACGATGAAAAGATTCTGCACGCCATGGAGGCGTATGACAAGCAGCCGGAGTATCTGCCGGTACAGGTGCGGCAGGAAGCGCTGACGGGCGATCTTATCAGCCTGGAGCAGCTGAAGCAGCTGGAGCAGTTTGTGACCGGACAGGTCGCGGCGATGATCGATGAGATCTATGCCGGCAAGACGGCGCCGAATCCCATAGACCGCGGCCCGGCGGATTCCGCCTGCCGGTACTGCGATTATGCGTCGGCCTGCCATAAGGATGTATGCGGGGCTGCGCCGCGGCGGTTCGCTGCGGTCAGCGCAGAGGAATTTTGGGTGGAAGTGGAAAGGAGGCTGCAGCATGGCTGAGATCAGAGCAACGCCGCAGCAGCAGGCGGCGGCATCGTACCGCGGCGGCGCGCTGCTTGTTTCCGCGGCCGCAGGCTCCGGAAAGACGAAGGTCCTCGTTGACCGTCTGATGGGATATCTGACCGACCCGGATCATCCGGCGGATATCGACGAATTTCTGATGATCACCTATACAAAAGCGGCGGCGTCAGAGCTGCGCGGCAAAATTGCCGCGCGGATCGCGGAGCAGCTGGCGGAGGAGCCGGATAACCGCCATCTGCAGCGGCAGATGACGCGGGTGTATCTGGCGCAGATATCCACCGTGCATGCTTTCTGCCAGACGATCCTGCGCCAGTATGCCGTGGAAGCGGAGCTGCCGGCAGATTTCCGCGTCGCTGACGAGCAGCAGGCAGCGGCTCTGCGCGCGCAGGTTTTGCGCGACACGCTAGCAGAGCGGTATGCCGATCTGCAGCAGGAGCCGGACTTTGCCGCGATGATCGACACGCTCGGCTATGGGCGCGACGACCGGCGGCTTCTCGCGCTGGCGGAGGAGAGCTACACGATCATGCGCTGTCAGGTCGACCCGGCGGCGTGGATGCAGAGCTGCCTGCGGGCCTATGACCTCCCGGAGGGGACGCAGGCGGAGGAAACCGTATGGGGCGGATATTTCATGCAGGAGCGGCTTCGCGTCCTGCAAAGCGCGCAGGCACTTTTGGAGCAGGCGCTGGCTCTTTGTGCAGGTGATGAAAAGCTCGAGGCGAAATGCCGTCCGGTGCTTCAGAAGAATCTGGAGGATATCCAGGCGCAGCAGGCCATGCAGACGTGGGACGCCTGTGCGGCGGGAAAGCTCACGAGCTTCGGCACCATGCGCGGCGCAGGCGACCCGGATACGCTTGCGCGGATCAAAGCCCTTCGGAAGCAGGCTTGGGACAGCGTCAAGGATATCCAGAGTTGCTTTTATGCCGATTCTGCGCGCGTGGTGCAGGATCTTCGCCGGACGCTGCCTGCGCTGCGGGGGCTTTTGTCGCTGCTTCGGGACTTTGACGCGCGCTTCACGCAGGAAAAGCTGCGGCGGCATCTGCTGGACTTTTCCGATCTGGAACACCGGATGATCCGGCTCCTGACCCAGCGCGGCTCCGGCAAGCCGACAGCTGCCGCAAGGAGCATCGCCGAGACGTACCGCGAGATCCTGATCGATGAGTATCAGGACTCGAACGCCGTGCAGGAATGTATTTTTCAGGCGGTCAGCCGCGATGGGGCCAATCTTTTTATGGTCGGCGACGTCAAGCAGTCCATCTATCGGTTCCGGCTGGCTGACCCTGCAATCTTTTTACGGAAATACAATACCTATCCCATGCTGCAGAGCGTATCGGATACCGGCCCGCGGAAGCTGCTGCTGTCGCAGAACTTCCGCTCCCGCGCCGAGGTCCTGTCTGCGGCAAACGACGTCTTTTCGCTCGTGATGAAAAAGGAAGCGGGCGAATTGGACTATACCGAGGACGAAGCGCTGGTCCCAGGCCTGCCGTATCCGCAGGCGGACGGACCGAAGGTCGAGCTTCACTGCCTGAATCTGACGGATTCCGGAGAGAATGGCGGCGGAAAGACCGAGGCAGAGGCCGAATTTGTTGCATCGCGCATCGCGAAGCTGCTGGACGACAGCACGATGGTCACGGAGAACGGTGCGCTTCGCCCGGCAAAAGCATCCGATATTGTGATCCTGATGCGGTCACCCGGCATGAGTGCGGGCGTCTATCAGGCAGCCCTGCAGCAGCGCGGCATTGCCTGCGAGGCCGGGAGCGGAACAGATCTTCTGCAGACGGCGGAAGTCGAGATCCTTCTGCAGCTGCTGCAGCTGATCGACAATCCGCACCGTGATATCCAGCTGATCGCCGCGATGGCGAGTCCCGTCTTCGGCTTTTCGCCGGAGGAGCTGGCACTGCTGCGCGCGCAGGATCAGACGTCCGATTTTTACGGCTGCATCTGTGCCTGCGAACACCCGACGCAGAAGCTCCGTGCATTCACCGATTGGCTCCATGCCATGCGGCGGGAGAGCCGCCGCGCCGCCCTGCCGGAGCTTCTGGGTACCATCGTACAGTCGTCCGGGCTGGAAACGGTCTTTTCCGCCATGGAGGACGGCGCGCGCCGGAGCCGGAATATCGCTGCGTTTTCCGCCTTTGTGACAGCCAGCGCCCAGACGGACGTGCACAGCCTGTCGGAACTCGTGCGGCTTCTGGACGAGCTGATCGCACGCGGCGCGCAGCTGCCCGCGCAGGAGATGGCCGCGCAGACAAACGCTGTGCGGATCATGAGCATCCACAAATCAAAAGGCCTGGAGTTTCCAATCGTGATCCTGGCCGATCTATCGCGGAAGATGAACCTGCAGGATAACCAGTCGGCCGTCCTGACGGACGATGCGCTGCTGCTCGGCGGGAACGTCGTCGATCTGCAAAGCCGGTCGTTTTATCCAAGCCTTGCCCGCATGGCCATCATGCGCCGGAAAACGCAGCAGACCGTCTCGGAGGAGATGCGTGTGCTATACGTCGCAATGACGCGCGCGAAGGAGCGGCTGATCATGACCAGCTGCGCGGCGCGCTATGATAAGCGGCTGCAGAACCTTGTTCCGCTGTTGTCGGTCCCACTTCTGAGCTGTGTCAGCGCGTCCGCCAGACGGCCGGACGACTGGATCCTGATGACGGCGCTGTGCCGGACAGAATCCGGAGAGCTGTTTGCGCGCAGTGGGCCGTGCGCGTGCAGTAGCGTGCAGGAAAATCCATGGCTCGTCACCATGCAGGACGTGGAAGCACCGCAGGCAGCTGTACGCGGGCAGGAGCAGCCGCAGCGTGTGGAAGCTGCGTCATTTGACATGCAGCAGGCGCTGGCCTGCATAGAGTTCCAGTACGCGCATGAGGCGGCGACAACGCTTCCGTCCAAGCTGACAGCGACGCAGCTGAAGGGCCGCCTCCTTGACGAGGAAGCGGCAGAGGAAGCGCCGCAGGCGCGGACGAATCGACCGCACAGGACGCTCCGGCTGCGGCAGGACGCGCCGCTGACCGGTCGGGAACGGGGCAACGCGACGCATCTTTTTATGCAGTTTGTCCGCTATGCGGCCTGCACGACGGAGGCCGGCGTCCGGCAGGAGCTGGAGCGGCTGCAGGCGCAGAAATTCCTGACGCCTGCGCAGGCGGAGGCTGTAGACGTCGGAAAGATCCTGCAGCTGTTTACCTCCGCATTGGGAAAGCGCATCCTGACGGCACAGAAGCTGCGGCGGGAATTTAAGTTCTCCATCCTGACCGACGCGGCAGAATTTGACCCGGCAGCCACCGGAGAGCAGGTGATGCTGCAGGGCGTCGTCGATTGCTTCTGGCAGGAGCCGGACGGGATCGTCATTCTGGATTTCAAGACGGATTATATTGACGGTGATCTGACACAGAAGGCAGAGCGGTATACACCACAGTTGCACGCGTATGCCGGGGCGCTGTCCCGCATTTATGAAATGCCGGTCAAGCAGACGATCCTCTATTTCTTCTCCGCCGGAGAAGCCGTCGAGGTATAGCACGAAATACTTATGTAAACCCACGGCGCGCAGTCCTGTCTGCGCGCCGTGGGTTTTGTATGCTCAGGATTTATCCTTTGGGTTGCAGACAAGCGCGGCGAGAAAGCCAAAGAATACGGCGGCTGTGATCCCGCCGGCGGTGGCTTTCAAACCGCCGGTCAGCGCGCCGAGCACGCCCTGCTCCTGCACAGCCTCCCTGACGCCCTTTGCAAGCGTGTTGCCGAAGCCGGTCAACGGTACGGTCGCGCCTGCACCGGCAAAATCGACAAGCTTTTCATAGACGCCCGTGCCGCCCAGAATGACGCCGAGCACCACATAGCACACGAGGATCCGCGCCGGTGTCAGCTTCGTCCGGTCGATGAGGATCTGCCCGACGACGCAGATCGCGCCGCCGATCACAAATGCTTTGAGATAGTCCATAGCCTTACCGTCCTTCCGCACAGATGGAGACTGCGTGACATACGCCGGGGATGGATTCGCCCTGCCCGGTCGAGACAGGAGACAGCAGCGCCCCGGTCGCGCAGAAGAGAAGCTTTTTGAGCTCCCGTTTCTCCAGCTTATCGAGCAGATACCCGCACAGAACGCTTCCGCTGCACCCGCAGCCGGAGCCGCCCGCGTGAACGTCCTGCTTTTTTATATCGAAGATCATCAGACCGCAGTCGTCATATACCTGTGACAGATCAACGCCTGCCCGCTGGAACTGGTCGATCACGATTTTTTTGCCGACCTCTCCAAGATCGCCTGTGACGATCAGATCATAGTCGGACGGGACGCGCCGCAGATCGCGGAAATGCGCCTGCAGCGTGTCGATGGCCGCGGGAGCCATGGCCGCGCCCATGTTGTTGGCGTCCTTGATGCCGAGATCCTGAATTTTGCCGACAGTGGCGCATTCGATCCTCGGTCCGGAGCCGGAAGCGCCGACGATGCAGCATCCGGCTCCAGTGACTGTCCACTGCGCGGTCGGCGTGCGCTGGCCGCCGTAGTTCAGCGGGAACCGGTACTGCCGCTCTGCGGAGGAAAAATGGGACGAGGTCAGCGCGGCCGCCATGCGGGCAAAGCCAGCATCGACAAAGGCAGCCGCCATCAGAAGCGATTCCGCCATCGTGGAGCAGGCGCCGTACAGCCCCAGAAAGGGAATGGACGTGCCGCGTGCCGCAAACGAAGAGCTGATGCACTGGTTCAGCAGATCGCCCGCGAACAGCAGGTCAATATCCTCATAGCTGACGCCAAGCTTGCGCTTGGCGGTATCAAGCGCAAGCTCCTGCAGCTTACTTTCCGCTTTTTCAAACGTTTTCTGAGAAAATTTATTATCCTTGCCGATAAAATCAAAATAGCTGGCCAGCGGCCCTTCGCCCTCTTTTTTGCCGCCGATGGCGGCGTGGGACAGAATGACCGGCCTGGATTCAAACAGCAGCGTCTGTGCGCCGGTGCGCATGATGATCAACTCCCTGTGCGGTTTTGCTGCTAGTATGTGTCAGAACGATAAAAAATAACCGCAGAGCACAGGCTCTGCGGCCGGCGCGCAGAAGACGCGCCAAAGAGGAATGGAAAAATGAAAAAGAAGTCGCACAGATAGTATGTGCGGCTTCTTCTGTCTTAAACATGGTATTTTATTTTTTTGCGTCCTTCAATGCACGTGTGAGCCAGACGGAGCCGAGATCGAGCGCGGTAAAGAAACCGTCCTTCTCGCTCTTTTTCACGATGCGGTCGCGGGCGCGGACGCCGGGATCGGTCAGCTGCAGCTCGACGGAGACCTTGCTGGCAACATCGGTGTCGCCGACCTTCTTTGTTTCGAGAATCTGAAGCATGACAATGTGGGAATCGTCCATCGAGCCGTAATAAACAAGATTATCCTTACGCATGAGGGGGCGGCCCTTGTAGCTCAGGATCGTTTTTTCGTCAGCCATAATTATGTGCGAACCTCCTGATCTTGATTTTCTTATAGTATAGCAAAAAATACAGGCAAAAGCAAATCAAATTCAGGACTTTCTCACAGAAAGCGCAAGGCAGCTGACGATAGACGCGATCGAGGGGATAAAAAGCTCCGGCCGGTCAAAAACCGGCCGGAGCAGAATGGAAATACGGTTCAGGTGCGAAGCGCTTATGCAGCGTCCTTGGTCATGTTCATGAGAACCTTGGCACCCATGGCGCGGGTCGCGGTGCCCTTCGGGCTGAATGCGCCGTTGGAACCGGCCAGATACTTGGCCGCGGTGCAGTAGGTAACGGACTCGAGTGCCCAGTCAGAGATCGTGTCGAGATCGGTGTAGGTGAGCTTCTCGGTGATGCCCTCTGCGTTCTTGCCCATGGTCTTGTCATAGCCATAGAGGACCTTGGCCATTTCCTGACGGTTGATGGCCTTGGTGGGCAGGAAGGTGCCGTCTTCGTAGCCGTCGACGATCTTCTTTTCGCTTGCCCACAGGACAGCGTCAGCGTACCAGCTGCCGTCGGTGCAGTCCTTGAACTTCTCACTGACATTGCCGGAAACAGCGGGGGAGCCTGCCATGCGGTACAGGACCGTGACAAGCATGCCGCGCGTCAGCGTGCCGTCCGGGTCAAAGCCGGTACCGACACCGTTCATGAGTTCCTCATCGGAAACGTAGTTGACAGCCTCCGCATACCACGCGGTATCTGCAACATCTGTATAGCGGACGTAGGAGATCCGGCCCTGCGGTTTGGCATATTCATCGCCGATCGCGCCGCCGAGCTTGGTCTCGATGTAGGATAGGATCACCTTGGATTCGGTCATCTTTGCGTCTGCGGGGGTGATGACCTTTGCATCCTTGAACATCGAGAAGCCGTCGCCGCCATAGACGATCGTATAATCGATACCGCCGAGGGTATAGATCTTCTTGGTGTTGATCGGCTCATATTTGCCGGTCGCCTTATTGAGTACCTGAACGTTGGTCACGCGGCGCGCACCGGCGACTTTAACGAACTCGCCCTGATCGGTCGTTTCAATCGAGGGTGCTACGCCGTAGGCGATGGTGTACTTGAGGCCGGAAACAGACAGGAAACCGCCGTTCTCCTTCGGATACTTGCTTGCGCCAAGCTCCAGCATATCCAGAATGGTCTGGCCGGTCACGGCAACCTTGCAGGGCAGGTTGCCCCACGGGAATACCTTGAACAGCGTTCCGAGGGTGATTTCTCCCGCAGGAATTGCAGCACGCAGACCGCCGCCGTTCATAATGCCGATGTCGGCATCCATCATGATGCGGAAAGCATCAGCTGCAAGATTGCCGAGTGCAGTCTCAGAATTACGGACCAGACGCTTGCCGTTTTCGTCAGAGTCAGGCAGATCAACCTCGCTCTTGCCGACAACCTTGGCAAGCTCGGCAGAGAACTTGTCGGTAATGCCGGTGATAAACTCGGTAATGTGTTCGTCCTTCGTTGTGTAATCCTTGGCGGAGATCATTTCAGAGGTGATCTTGCCGTCGGAGGAGATGGTCAGCTTGCCGAGGTTGGCGAGCTTGGTCTTGGTCTGCGCCAACACGACGTTGTCACCGTCCTTGTTTGTAACGGTCTTGCTGTATTCCTCGTGGGAATGGCCGTCGAGCATGGCGTCGATGCCGGTGGTATTCTGGATGACCGCTTCGGAGGTCCAATAGTCTGTCGTACCCTCCATGCCGAGGTGAGCAATGGCAATGACGTACTTTGCGCCTTCGGCCTTTGCAGCATCGACAGTCGTCTGGACAGTCTTATACAGGGCAGAACCATCCTTGTCCTCAGAAAAACTGTAAATGAAGTTGCCGTTATCATCCTGGAAGTAGGCGGGCGTGGACTTCTCGAAGCTTTCTGGTGTGGTGATACCGATGAAGGCAACCTTTGTCCCGCCGTAGTCCACGATCGAATACGGTTTGTAGGCGATGTCACTCGTACCTTTGCCGATGTACTTGAAGTTGCAGGACAGATACTGATATTTGGCCAGCTTAGTCAGCTCGGCCAGACGGGGAAGCTTGTAATCAAATTCATGATTGCCGAAGGTTGCAAAATCATAGCCGACTTCGTTCATGATGTCGACCAGATAGGAGCCTGCCGACAGCAAGCCGATTGGCGCACCCTGCACCGCGTCGCCGCAGTCAACAAGCGTGACAAAGTTGTGCGTCTGTTCCATGTCAGTCTTGTATGCCGCGACACCGGCATAGCCAAGACCATCGTTCACGCCGCAGTGAACATCATTGGTGTGCAGGATCACAATGTCGTTGGATTTTTCGTCGGCTGCGAATACCGTGGTCATCAGACCAAGCAGCATGCACACAGCCAGAAGAAGTGCAACAAGTTTCTTCATAATTTCCTCCTTGTCAATTTGCTTTGCCGAAAGGCTAAAGCGGTATACTGCAATTATACTACAAACTGCAGGGGACAGCTATTGGCAGATGTTTGAAATCCGGAATGAAAAAATAAACAAGATGCACAAAAAAGTAGTGGGCATAAATGCTTATATGCTGCAAAATGCCGCTTTATGTAAAAAGGCAGCGCAAAAGCGCCGCCTGCGTCATTCCGCAAAGGATCTGCCCCTGAGGACCGTTTCCCGCATAAAGCGGAAGGTCTCGCTTTCGCCCTGTTCCGCGAGCATGGTGAGGAGGAACCGCAGCCGTGCCATCGTGCGCGGGTGTACGAGCCGCGACTCCTGCGCGCGGTCAAGATAGCGCAGGGGCGAAGCATCGGTGTAGGCGGCGCCTTCATACGTTTTGCAGGCCGCGATGCGGTCGGCGACCATCTCACACAAAAAGCGGACCGGCATATCGACCGGCTCATACGTCCGGGTGACGGGGCTGAGATCGGTCCAATACTCAAAATGATGGCGGTTGCGGCCCTTGTGGTGCATCCACGCGAGCGAGTAGCCGTTGGCCTCGCGCTCTGCCGTATTCGGGCTGCGGGTACCCTGAAAATACCGGACGCCGGCCCAGAACTCCGTCGGGGAGTACTTGGACAGATCGTGCGTCAGACCCTGCCAGCAAAGCCCCATCCGGAAACAGCCGCGCATGACAAGATGCCGGTGATGGGTGATGGTTTTCAGATGTCCCCAGAATCGGTTCATAGCAGCAGCTCCTTTCTTGCTCCTGCTCCATTATACGACAAAGAACCGGAAGATGCAACGAAAAGCCGTCCCTGCGGATGCAGGGACGGCTTGGATACTTATTTCTTCGTAAGCGTCAGGCGGTAATCGTCGCCGTCTTCGGCAGTTGAGGCCTGATAGCCGTTGTGGGTGGCGAAGCGCTTGATGTTTTCAACGGCGGTCTCGTTGTCGACCAGGACTTCAAGGGTGGCCGGATGCTCGGCTTCGAGCGCCTTCTGCACCATAACGACGGGCATTGGGCAGAGATAACCTCTTGCGTCTACCATATTATTTCGCCTCCTGCTTCTTCATGCTGTTTACATAAGAAATGACAAGCACAATCACAATGCCAAGGATGACTGCAACCTTGCCGTTCGTGGAAATGCCGCCGACGACATATTCACCGGCCTCATTGACGGCGTCGGCATTGCCGGCCAGACCGAAGTTGTGCGCAAACGCAGCGCCGACAATCATACCGAACACGGTTACAGCGGAATCCGCGTTGCCGCTGCCGGCGAGGATGAGCTGACGAAGCGGGCAGCCGCCGAGCAGGACGGAGCCCCAGCCGGCCAGCAGCATGCCGAGGAAGTTCCAGACGTGGCTGGAGTGCGCGATGGGCTGCGAGGTGAAGCCGAGCTTGAAGTTGCTGCCGATCAGGTTGCCGATCAGGACGGTGACGAAGATGGCGATGAAGCCCCACAGGAGGTGCAGGTCCCCGAACATCATCGTGTCACGCAGACCGCCGACCATACACATACGGGATCTCTGTGCCAGCGCGCCGACGACGAGGGCGATAACGAGCGCGATCAGGAACGGTGCATGCTTGGAGCCGGGGCCTTCCTCCGAAAGCCTGAACAGCGTGGGGACGGCAAGGAAAAGGATGAGCAGGCCGGTCATCACAACGGGCAGGACCGTGCCGTCAAGCGTCTTGGTTGCGTAGTTCCGCTGCAGGGTGAAGCCCTTGCGGATGAAGATCGTGCCGAGGAAGATACCGGCCGCGAAACCGGCCAGACCGACGACAGCGTTCAGATCGCCGCCGGCCAGACGCAGGACCATGCGAAGCGGGCAGCCAAGGAAGGCCAACGCGCCGATCATGACGAATGCGCCGAGGACAAACCGCAGGGCAGGCGAGGAGCCTGCGCGCGCTTTCCATTCCTTCGTGGCCAGCGCCATCAGGAAGCTGCCCAGAACAAGGCCGATGATCTCGGACCGTACATACTGGACCTTGGCCGCGGAATGCAAACCAACGGCGCCTGCGATGTCGCGCTCAAAGCACGCGATGCAGAAGCCCATGTTGGCCGGGTTGCCGAGCGCCGTCAGCACAAGTGCTGCGATGCCGATGACAACGCCGGTCAGGATCACAAATAAATTCTCTTTCTTCATGTGTCTCTCCTCCGAAATTGTCGAACTGGATTTTCTGTTATTCGATATTCTGGAACAAAAATAACGAATAACGAGTAAAATGCGGGCTTTTTACCCGCATTTCAGCTTACAGACGAAGAATATCACAGAAAATGCGTTCTGTCAATCGGATTTGCGTTCGACATACACGAAAGATTCTTGCCGCAATGACTGTCAGCCGATGAAATCGGAGCCCTGTTCCAGATCGTCGGACAGAAACCGGCGGTTGATCTCATTCAGGACGCGCTTCTTATCGGCGCTCCATAATGGAGCCAGCAGCTCCCGCTTGGCACCGTCGCCAGTCATGCGGTGGATGACCATTTCGCGGGGCAGAACGCGAAGACAGGCCTCCAGCGCGGTAATGTAGGCATCCAGCGACAGCATTTCAAACTGTCCCGCGGCATAATCCGCTGCAAGGTCGGTGCCGGAAAGCACATGCAGAAGATGCAGCTTGATGCCGTCCGAGCCGCTTCTGCCGATATACCGGGCGGTTTCGACCATCATCTCCTGCGTCTCGCCGGGCAGACCGAGGATCTGGTGCGTGACGACCTCGATATTCCGTGCCTTGAGCTTCCGGACGGCATCGTCGTAGACGGAAAGCGGATAACCGCGCCGGATGGCCCGCGCGGTTGTTTCATGGATAGTCTGAAGGCCAAGCTCGACCCAGACGGGCTTCTTTTCACGCAGCTCCGACAGCAGCTCCAGGATCTCCGGCGGCAGGCAGTCGGGGCGTGTCGCAATGGAAAGCGCGCAGACATCCGGCTGCGCGATCGCGGCTTCAAAGCGTGGGCGCAGATAGGCTGCCGGTGCATAGGTGTTGCTGTAGTCCTGAAAATAGGCAATGTAGGCCGCGTCAGCACCTGCTTTTGCGGCGACGAGACGTTTGGCCTGTTCGATCTGTTCCGGGATCGGCAGCGCGGCGGAGGCGGCAAATTCTCCGCTTCCGCTGCAGAAGCTGCAGCCGCGTGTGCCGAGCGTTCCGTCCCGGTTCGGACAGGTGCATCCGGCGGAGAGGGCGAGCTTATAGACCTTCCGGCCGAAGGTCTCGCGCAGATAGGAATTGAGAGAGCGGTAATACATAGCGCCTCCGGTCTTTTTATAAAGTTTGCGCGCTGCAGACTGCAGCGCGCAAAAAATCAATCCTGTTTGTCGAGCGTTTCGTCCTGCATGACCGCTTCAAACTGGGCGCGGTTCATGTTTTCGTTTTCCATCAGGAACCCGGCAATTTTATCGAGCCGCTCCGCGTGCGCCTTGAGGATCTCCTCGCAGCGGCGGTAAGCTTCGCACATGATGCCGTGCACCTGCACGTCGATCTCTCCGGCGGTCTCTTCGGAATAGGGCTTCGTTTTTTCGTAGTCCCGGCCGATGAAGACCTCCTGACTGGAGGAATAGGAGACAGGGCCGATGGCGTCGGACATGCCGTATTTTGCGACCATGTCGCGCGCGATGGCGGTGGCCCGCTGCAGATCGTTGGATGCGCCGGTGGAGATGTCACAGAGCTTCAGCGCCTCCGCCACGCGGCCGCCGAGGAACGAAACGATCGTTTCAAACATCTCGTTGCGGGACGCATACGATTTATCATCCTGCGGCAGGCTGATCGTCATGCCGCCGGCCTGTGCACGCGGAATGATCGTGATCAGGTGGACCGGGTCCTGCGAGTCAAGGCAGTACATGCAGATCGCGTGTCCGGCCTCGTGGACGGCGGTGAGCATTTTTTCCGCGTGGCTGACGATGCGGCTCTTCTTTTCAGGTCCTGCGATGACCTTGATCATGGCCGTCTCCAGATCCTGCTGGGAGATCGCCGCTTTCCCGCGGCGGGCGGCAAGCAGCGCGCCTTCGTTCAGAAGGTTCGCAAGATCTGCGCCTGTGAAGCCTGCGGTCGCCTTGGCGACGGCGGGCAGATCGACGGTATCGGCCAGCGGCTTTTTGCGTGCGTGGACCTGCAGGATCTCCAGCCGTCCGCGCCAGTCCGGCGCGCCGACATAGATCTGCCGGTCAAAGCGGCCCGGACGCAGGAGCGCGGGGTCGAGGATGTCCTTGCGGTTCGTCGCAGCGATGACGATGACGCCTTCGTTGGCGGAGAAACCGTCCATTTCAACGAGCAGCTGGTTGAGCGTCTGCTCGCGCTCGTCATGGCCGCCGCCGAGACCCGCGCCGCGCTGACGGCCGACTGCGTCGATCTCGTCAATAAAGATGATCGCGGGAGAGACACGCTTGGCCTGATCGAACAGATCGCGGACGCGGCTTGCGCCGACGCCGACATACAGCTCGACAAAGTCAGAGCCGGAGATAGACAAAAACGCAACGTTCGCTTCTCCGGCAACCGCTCGTGCCAGCAGCGTCTTGCCGGTACCCGGAGGGCCGACGAGCAGAACGCCCTTGGGGATCTTCGCGCCAAGCTGCTTGAAGCGGTCTGGGTCGCGCAGAAACTCCACGATCTCGGAAAGCTCTTCCTTTTCCTCATCCGTGCCGGCTACATCCTTGAAGGTGACGGCTTCACCATTAGGAACGCCGAAGCGCGCATTGGCGCGGGTGAACTGCGACATGGCGGACGGGCCGCCATTGCTGCGGTTCATCATGAAAAACCAGACAAACAGCAGCGCCGCTCCGACGATCAGATATGGAAGGACAGTGCGCCAGATGGAGTTGGAGGCGGGCAGATAATTGTAGGATTTCAATACGCCGGAGGCATTCTGCGCGGCGATGGTCTCGTCAAGATCCTTGTGGAAGGTCTCGATGTCGCCGATCTTCGCTGTTGCGGTGCCGGCCTGCTCTGTATCGCTGCCGTAGAGCGTCAGCGTCAGCGTATCGCCCTGCAGAACAAACGACTCGACCCGTTCGGATGCAAACAGGTCGAGCACGTCAGAGTAGGCAAGCCTGCTGTCGTTTTGCGTAAGCAGGGACGAAGAGACCACCACAAGCACCAGCGCCAGAATTGCGATCAGCAGAATGGTCTGCATGGCTTTGGGCTGTTGATTCACGGGATTCTCCTTTTATTCTACTATTATTTATCCTGATAGACAGAGGGCTTCAGAACGCCGACGAAGGGCAGGTTTCGGTAATAGTCCTCATAGTCGAGACCGAAGCCGACGACAAACGCGGGCGGGACCGTGAAGCAGGTGTAATCCGGCTTCAGCTCGACCTTGCGGCCGGTGGGTTTGTCGAGCAGCGTGCAGATCTTGACAGAGGCGGGCTTGCGCTCGCGGAACATTTCGCAGATCATCTTGAGCGTGCTGCCGGAATCGATGATATCCTCGAGGATCAGAACGTGGCGGCCCTCGATATCGTGGTCGATATCCTTGCGGAAGGTCAGCTTGCCGGTAGATTCCGTGCCGCCTTCAAACGACGTGATGCACATGAAATCTTCCTGAACCGGAATATTGATGGCATTTGCCATTTCCGCAAAGAACGGAACGACGCCCTTCAGAACGCCGATCAGAATCGGGCATTTGCCGCGGTAATCCTCCGCGATCTGTGCGCCGACTTCCTTGATGCGGGCGTGGATCTCCTCCTCGGAGACCAATACGCGCTCGATGTCCTGCAGCATGTCAGTCTTGTTAATCATACCTCTGGTCCTCTTTCTCTATTTCTTCGATTGTGATAATGACGGCGCGTTCACCTGCGGTGGCCGCGCGGTCAAGATTGACGCCAATCCCATACACGCCGAGAACACCGCGCGCATCGCACGCGACCGGCACGGACGCACGGCGCACAGCGGGAATCTTGCGGTCGATCATCAGACGCTTGAGCGTCTTTCTGCCGCCGCGGACGCGCATGCTGTCCTGCGTCTGCCGGGGACGGATGGTGATCCCGGAATGATAATCTATCGTATCATACTTTACGGCAAATGTGGAGAGGGTATTTCGGATTTCGGTAAAATTTTCTTCGATCCGGCAGCTGACGCGGATGCCTGCGTCCGGCAGGACGCACGATCGTCCGATCAGCAGCTGAACGGGGGCAAAGCCGGAAGCGGGAGCTTCGCCGCTTAAATACAGGCGGTCATAATCCCGTCGGGCTGTATACCTACCCGGCAGGCAGACAAAGGCAGACGGGCTTTCCGCAAATATCAGCCGGTCGACTGCTTCAATGTGCGTCTGTGACAGCTTGGGAGCATGAACCTCTGACAGGAGCATCCGCACGGCGCGGGTGCGCACGGCATCCGGATATTCACGGAGTACGCTGCAGCACACTCCGTCCGGCAGGAGGGAGGCCTGCAGTGCCTGCACGGCCTGCTGCTGCAGGTACGCATCATCCTGCGCAAGGATCCGGCACATACGGAAGGCTGTTTCACCAAGAGAGGGATTTTCCTCCTTCAGAAGCGGGATCACGCGCTGCCGCAGCCGGTTGCGCCGGACGTCCGGCAGGAGATTGCTGCTGTCGGTCACATAGGAAAGTCCGTTTTCTTCGAGATACCCTTCAATTTCCGCGCGGCTGCACGGCAGCACCGGGCGGATAAAGCCCCCACGCTTCGGGGGGATGCCGCACAGGCCGGCCAGACCGGTGCCGCGGGTCAGATTCAGAAGAACGGTCTCCAGATTGTCGTCCTGCGTGTGTGCCGTTGCGACAAGGCCGGGCAGGGAACAGAAGAACGCATAGCGGAGCTTGCGCGCGGCTTCTTCCACGGATTCATGTGTGCGTGCGGCACGGCTCAGCACATCGCCGCCATCCACATACAAATGCACACCGAGCGTTTCGCACAGCTTCCGGACGAATGCTTCATCCCGGTCGGATTCCGCGCCGCGCAGATGGTGGTTAAAATGTGCGGCTTCGACTGTGATGCCAAGTGTGTCCCGAAGGGACAGCAGCACATGCAGCATACAAACGGAATCTGCGCCGCCGGAGACCGCGCAGACGACAGTATCGCCAAGCCGGGTCATATCCTGCGCGCGCATCCATGCAAGAACCTTATCCCTCATGCTTCCATTCCAGATCCGAGAACGTGAAGAACTGCGGCCGCCACTGCATTTTGACCGTGCCGGTCTCGCCGTGACGGTTTTTGGCAACGATGCACTCGGCGATGTTCTTGTCCTGCGTGTTGGGGTTATAGTATTCGTCACGGTAGAGGAACAGGACGGAGTCGGCGTCCTGCTCGATAGCGCCGGATTCACGCAGGTCGGAAAGCATCGGGCGTTTGTCGGTACGCGATTCGTTGGCACGCGAGAGCTGGCTCAGGCAGATGACGGGGACGTTCAGTTCCTTTGCCATGATCTTGAGTGCGCGGGAGATATCGCTGACGATGGTCACACGGTTATCGCCGGATTTTCCGGGAGCCGCGGCCGTCATGAGCTGTAGATAGTCGATCAGCACCAGTCCGAGGTTATCGAGCCTGCGGCACTTGGCGTTGATCTCCGCGACTGTGATGGCGGGGTTATCGTCGACACGGATATCCGTCTGACTGAGCGCGGAGGAGGCGATGGAGAGCTTGCTCCAGTCGTCGTCCTCCAGATGGCCGGTCGTGAGCTTCTGGTTTTCCACGAAGCTCTCTGTGGACAAAAGGCGCATGACCAGCTGCTCGCGCGACATCTCAAGCGAGAAGAAGGCCACGGTCTTGTCATAAGTCTTGGCCACGTTCAGGCAGATATTGAGCGCAATCGCCGTTTTGCCCATGCCGGGACGGGCGGCGATCAGGATAAGGTCCGTTTTGTTGAGGCCGTTGATCTTGCGGTCGAGATCGTGAAGACCTGTGGACAGGCCGGGGATCTCGCTGCCGGAGGCGGCCAGCTCTTCCAGCCGGTCATAGACGTTGATCATGACCTTGCCGATGTGCTGCAGGCTGTCGCCTGTGTTGCCGCGGCGCAGGGAATAGATTTTCTTTTCCGAGATCTCGAGCATTTCCTGCGCAGTGCCGACACCCTCATAGACCATGTCGCTGATCTCCGAGGAGGCGGTGACGAGCGCGCGCAGCAGCGCCTTGTCGTGGACGATGGAGCAGTACTGCTTGACGTTGGCGGCGGTCGGCGTGATCTTGAGCAGCTGCGCCAGATAATCATAGCTGTGCTGTTCATCGTACACGCCGCGCTCTTTCATTTTGTTGAGAACGGTGACCGGGTCGATCTTTTCGGAGAAGTTGAACATCGTATAGATGGTCTCATAGATCTCACGGTTCTGCCGCAGATAGAAATCCTCCGGCTGCAGCATGCCGACGACATCCGGCACGCAGCGCTCATCAATGAGCATGGAGCCGAGCACAGACTGCTCCGCTTCCAGCGCCTGCGGCGTCTGCCGGGCCAGCAATTCCTCATCCATACGGTTCACATCCTTCCGGGAGCTTCAGAGTATCCGGGCGTTTCAGCCCTCCTTGACCTCGATCTTCAGTTCGGCGTTGATCTCATAGCCGAGCTTGCACTTGACGGTATAGACGCCGACCTGCTTGATCGGCTCGTCAAGGACGATCTTCCGCTTGTCGAGCTTGATGCCGGACTGCTTTGCGAGCGCATCGGCAATTTCGACGTTCGTGATCGAGCCGAACAGACGGCCGGCTCCGCCGCCCTTGGCGGTCACGACGACGGTCATGTCCTTCATGCGCTTGCTGATGTCCAGCGCCTCTGCACGCTCCTTGGCCTGACGCTCCTGCGCGGCCTTGTCGTTCATGCGCATCGTGTTCACATTATCGGCGGTCGCTTCCTGCGCGAGCTTTCTGGGCAGCAGGAAATTGCGGGCATAGCCGTCGGAGACCTCGATCATCTGGCCGCGCTTGCCCTGGCCGCGGACGTCCTGTGTCAAAATAACTTTCATCGTAAAAAACTCCTTTCGGGGATAAATCAATATAAAAATGGTATCAATTACGCGTAAAAAGCGTCGATGGACGCGACAAGCTCCTGCAAAACCTCCCGCACGGGCTTGCCTTTGATCTGCGCGCCGGCTGTTGCGCCGTTGCCGCCGCCGCCGAGCTTTTCCAGAACGACCTGTACGTTGCACGCACCGATGGAGCGCGCGCTGATAATGACCTGATCGCCGTCGGGGAAGAGGACGAAGGAGGCGGTGATCCCGGCGATGTTGATGAGTTCGTCCGCGGCCTGTGCTGCGATGGTACGCGTAATGGTCTCATCCAGACAGGCGACCGCCAACTCGCCGCGGTACAGCCGCGCGGCCTGCACGACGCGATAGCGTGTGAGCGTATCGTCAAGGTCAGTCTGGAAGAGCTTTTTGACCTCGACCGGATCAGCGCCTGCCTTGCGCAGGTAGGCTGCGGATTCAAACGTGCGCGAGCCGGTGCGGACAGAGAAATTCTTGGTATCCAACACGATGCCGGCCAGCAGTGCCTGCGCTTCAAGCGGCCGCAGATCACGCTGATTGACCGCGTACTGCAGAAGCTCCGTGACCAGCTCGGAGGCAGAGGATGCATATGGCTCGTGCAGGTTCAGAACAGGCTGTTCGATATAATCTGCCGCGCGGCGGTGGTGATCGATCACGGCGACGCGGGAGATCGATTCGAGCAGCGGCTTGCATTCGACCTGCTCCGGTCGGTTGGTATCGACGACGATCAGAAGACTGCGGTTATCCGCTTCGATCAGCGCGTCCTGCCCGGAGATGAACAGGTTCTCATACCCCTGCGCGGCGTTCAGTTCTGAAATGAGACTTTGGCAGGCGTTTTTCTGCAGATCGATGACGATCTTTGCCGGGCGGCCGCGGACGCGGCACAGGCACAGAAGACCGACCGCCGAGCCGAGTGCATCAAGATCCGCCATGCGGTGTCCCATGATATAGACCGTACTCGACTGTCCGATCAATTCGGACAAGGAGCCTGCCATCACGCGGGATTTGACGCGGGTGTGGCGCTCGGTCTCCTTTGTCCGGCCGCCGTAGAAGGTGAAATTGTAGCGGTCCTTGATGACGGCCTGATCGCCGCCGCGGGAGAGCGCCATCTCAATGGCGAGGGACGCAAAGCGGTAATTTTCTTCAAAGCTCGCACCGTCCTTGCCGAGGCCGAGCGAGATCGTGGCGGACATGCCGCCGGAGGTTGTGACGCGGCGGACATCCTCGAGAATGGAGAACCGCGCCTCCTGCAGATGGGCGAGGCTCTTGTTTTCAAAGATCAGCAGATACCGGTTGCGCTCGATTTTCCGGCACAGTGCCTCCAGCCCGGAGACCCACGTCGTAACGACGTCGTTGATCTGCGCGTCAAGAGTAGAGACGGCGGAGTCGGACAGATTGCCGGTCAGCTCGTCATAGTTGTCGATCAGAATGATGGAAACGACGGGACGGGTGCGCAGAAATTCGTCACGGATGTTGAACATCTCCGTCATATCGGCAAAATAGACCGTCGCCAGCTGAACGGTCGTCGCGTCGTCCTCAGACCGGACATAGTTGCCGTAAATGCGGTAGCGGCGGCCGCCGATCATCTGATCGCCCGGCAGCTCGGAGCGTCCTTCGCGCAGCCAACTGGTAGAAAAGCCGGGGATGACGGCGTCGAGCGTCTGATAGCAGGCAGTATCGGAAAGGCCTGTAATGGAGAAAAAGCTGGGATTGCCCCAGATGATCTCGTTTTCCGGCAGCCGGATCACGGCCATCGGAAAGGCAGAGCCGGCATGGACAGAGATGCCGACAGAGTCGGTGGCGGTCTGGACATAGCTCATGAGCTGCCGCTTGCGGCTGGCGAAGCGGACGCGGCTGACGATAAAGACGATCAGCGTGACCGCGAATGCGCCTGCGGCAAGATAATACTGCCGGAACGCAGCGGCCGCGGCGACGAACAGGAGCATCGCGGCGATATACCAGATGGTGTTGGGGTAGAGCAGCCGTGAGATCGGCTTTTTCACGCGGCAGCCTCCTTTCCGGGTCAAGAACTGTATTCCAATTTATTATAGCAAATGCACAGGTTTTAATCAAGTTCGCTTTCATTCGAAAAGATTGAAAAAGAGGTATACTTTTATAAAAAAGTGTGATATACTTCAAATGGTATGGCCTATGGCGGGAAGCCATAGCCGCCTGCTTTTGGGATTATGCGCCGCGCATGGCGCATCGAATAGATCAACTGCATACGGCGAATCTGGCGCATGGCGCTGATGAGAAAAGGACAGGGCGAGACGGGGCCCGTGTCCGCTTGTCTGCATGTGCGTGTGCTTTTGCGTCCTTTTTGCATTTGTTCCGCGCAGAACCGGCTGCCAACCGGCATCTGCCGTTCTCAATCCAAATCAATTTGTTTATAGAAAAGAGTGAAATCATTTGGCAGAAAAATTAAAAATCATCCCCCTGGGCGGTCTGAATGAGATCGGTAAGAATATGACTGTTCTGGAATATGGGAAGGATATCATCATCGTTGACTGCGGTCTTGGATTCCCGGACGAGGATATGTACGGCGTTGATCTTGTGATCGCCGACATGACTTATCTGGTCAAGAACAAGGACAAGATCCGCGGCATGTTCCTTACGCACGGACACGAGGATCACATCGGCGGCATTCCGTATGCCATGGAGCAGTTCAACTGCCCCATCCATGCTACGCGCCTGACGGCCGGCATTGTAGAGCTGAAGCTGGAAGAGCATCACCTACAGGATACGGTCCATCTGTTTACGCACGAGGCCGGCGAAAAGGTCAAGGCCGGCTGCTTCACGGTGGAGTTTATCCACGTGAACCACTCTATCGCGGACGCAGTGGCGTTTGCCATCAGGACGCCGGTCGGCACCGTCGTGATGACGGGCGATTTCAAGATCGACGCCACGGCGGAGGATGGCATGATCGATCTGGCCCGCTTCGGCGCACTCGGCAAAGAGGGCGTGCTTGCACTTCTGTGCGATTCCACCAATGTGGAGAGGCAGGGCTACACACCGTCGGAAAAGACGGTCGCCGCGAGCTTTGAGCGGCAGTTCATGGGCTGCAATAAGCGCATCATCGTGACGACCTTTGCGTCTAATGCGTTCCGCTTGCAGAGCCTCATTGCGGTCGCAAAGAAATTCGGGCGCAAGGTCGCCGTGACCGGCCGCAGCATGGAGAATATCCTGAAGGTCTCCACCGAGCTTGGCTATCTGAAGATCCCCGCCGGGACGCTCGTCGATATCAACCAGATCAAGCAGATCCCGAACAATAAGCTCGTCATCGTCTCGACCGGCTCGCAGGGCGAAAACATGTCTGCTCTGTACCGTATGGCGTTCTCCGGCCACCGGCAGGTGGAGATCACGGCGTCTGACCGCGTGATCATTTCCGCTTCCGCCATCCCCGGCAACGAGAAGGCAATCGGCAAGATCATCAATGAGTTGTACCGCAAGGGCGCGGACGTCATCTATGACAAGCTCGAAGGCCTGCATGTCTCCGGCCACGCCTGCCAGGAGGAGCTGAAGATCATTCACGGCCTTCTGAAGCCCCGCTTCTTCATCCCGGTACACGGCGAGCAGCGCCATCTGCAGGCGCATTCGCGTCTGGCACAGAGCATGGGCATGGATCCCAAAAACATCTTTATTTCCGACATCGGCAAGGTGCTGGAGCTGACCAAGGGGACCTGCAAGTGGGGCGGGACCGTCCCGTCCGGCAAGATATTGGTCGACGGTACCGGTGTCGGCGACGTCGGGAGCGTCGTGCTGCGTGACCGCAAGCATCTGGCGCAGGACGGCATGCTCGTCGTCGTCGTCAATATCTCCAGTGAAGACGGCAGCGTCATTACCGGGCCGGATATCATCACGCGCGGCTTTGTCTATGTCAAGGAATCGGAAAATCTGATGGAAGAGCTGCGGGTCATCGCCGCGCACGCCATCGACCGGTGCAGCCAGAACGGGCGCAGCGACTGGAGCGTCCTCAAGGCCAATATCAAGAACGATCTTTCCGGCTATCTGTTCAAGACGACCAAGCGCAACCCGATGATCCTGCCGGTCATTATGGAGATCTGATCGCTGCCGGCAGAAAGTGTTCGAGAAAAAAGAAAAAATGTCAAAAAAGCCATTGTCAAAATGGCAGGTTTGGGGTTATAATAACACAGTTGCGCCGAAGCGCAGCAATGCAACCAGATAAATGAGGATGAGCGAAAGAATGGCAAATACAAAAAATCCAAATCCCAAGCCCTCGACAGAGGACGCAATGGCGGCGGTGTCTACACTCATTGCAAAAGCCAAGCGTGAGGGCAGCATCCAGTCGAGTGAGCTGACCGCAGAGCTGGAGAAGCTGGATCTGCCGGTTGAGAAGATTGAACATATTTATGATACGTTTGACGCGATGGGCATCCAGATCGTCAGCCCGGAGCTGGAGCTGGACGTGGCCGACGATCTCGGCATGGACATGGATGAGGTGCCGGATACCGACGAGGAAGAGCTGGTCGACCCGCTGGAGCTGGCCGCCGAGTATAATCTGGACGATCCCGTCCGCATGTATCTCAAGGAGATCGGTCAGGTCAAGCTCCTGACGGCGGAAGAGGAGATCGAGCTGGCCAAGCGCGTCTCCGAGGGCGATAAAAAGGCCAAGGACCGCCTGACGGAAGCCAACCTCCGTCTTGTCGTTTCAATCGCGAAGAAATATTCCGGCCGCGGCCTGCATATTCTCGATCTGATCCAGGAGGGCAATACGGGCCTCATCCGCGCCGTCGATAAGTTCGACTATACAAAGGGAAACAAATTCTCTACATATGCAACGTGGTGGATCCGGCAGGCCATTACCCGCGCCATTGCAGATCAGGCGCGCACCATCCGCGTCCCGGTGCATATGGTCGAGGTCATCAACAAGGCCACCCGCTGTAACCGCAAGCTGGTGCAGGAGCTTGGCCGTGAGCCAACGCTGGAGGAGATCGCGGCAGAGCTGAACCTGCCGATCGAGAAGATCATCGAAGCCAACCGCACTGCCGCCGATACGCTCTCTCTTGATATGCCGGTCGGCGACGAAGAGGATACGACCATCGGCTCGTTCGTCGAGGACGACAACACCCCCGGCCCGGTCGACGCGACCTCTAACGCCATGCTCTCCGAGGCGCTGACCGAGATTCTCGGTACACTGACCGAGCGCGAGGCAGATGTTCTTCGCATGCGCTTCGGCATGTATGACGGCCGGACGCATACGCTGGAAGAGGTCGGCCAGATCTTCGGCGTCACGCGCGAGCGTATCCGCCAGATCGAAAACAAAGCCATCCGCAAGCTCCGCCACCCGTCGCGGGCTAAAAAGATCAAGGATTTCTATTGCTGAACCACATAAAAACAAGCATGACGCATCTGCGTCATGCTTGTTTTTTACATATGGGATCAGCCCATGCCGAGAAGACCTGCGGCGGCCTGCATCTGCAGGTCAATGGGCTTGCAGCTGGTATAAGGTGGGTCACATCATGAGTTTTCAGATACACCCTACAAAAAACGGAGGCAATATATGGACATAGCGAGCAGTATCCGGAATCCGAATGAAAGGACGCTTACCGTTGCGGATCTGGCCTCCATTTTTGGAATCAGCGGTCAGGCAGTGCGGCTGTATCATAAGGAGGGGCTTCTGATACCGGTCAGCATTGATGAAAACGGCTACCGCAGATACTCGTACAATCAGATCCACACACTTGCGACGATCTGCTATCTTCGGAAGGTCAATCAGCCGATCGCGAAGATCCGTGCGTATCTGCAGAATGACAACGTCGCGGACAGTCTGGCCGCGCTGCATGGCGCGATCGATGAGATGAAGCTGCACCAGCAGGAGATCCAGCGCGCCATTGACGTTCTGGAGAATAAGGTGCAGTTTGTAGAGCAGCAGCTTTCGCAGATCGGGGAGGAAAAACCGGGGATCCATGCATATCCCATGCGCTTTTATGTGCGCCTCGGAACGGAATTTTTCGCCTCTTCAAGCAGCGCCTTTTTCCGCTATCCGACGCTTGTAAAGTACGAACCGCTCTCCGGCGGACGTCCGTCCACACAGTTTGGAGCCTTTCTGGACAGTACGGTCCCCGATAACCTTGAAGAGATCGACCAGCTGGAGATCATCCCGAAGGGGCGGTATCTTACCGTGTATCTGAAAGGCCCGTATCAGGAGATATATTCGAAGCTTCTGGAGCTGCGGCGCAGCGTTCCGGCGCTGAAGCTGGCCGATCAAGCGTATTGCGTGAACGTGATCGATCAATTTCTGGAATCCTCGCAGAACGCCTATGTGGTGCGCGCGCAGATCCGGGTGCTGGAAGAATAAATACCGCCGCCGACAGGCTACTGTCGGCGGCGTTTATAAAAGGGTATACCAAATCAGGCTGTGCGCGCATGGCGCGCAGCCTGATTTTTATGATATGTATAAAGTCAGAAAATCAGTCCTGTGTCAGGGCAAGGAAATCCTCAAGCATGCGGGAAAGGCCCTTCTGGCTGAGCGTATCCGTGAGATGGAGACTTCCGTTTTTCTCAGTCAGAAGGTCGGCATCATAGGCCCAGCGGACGGCATCGGCAGTGTCGCCGCTGATCGTATCGGCATCGGCAAACTGCGAAAGATCGACCTCCTGCGCAGCTTCGGTGTCAAGTCCGAGCTGCAGCGCCATCCGGTAGAGCGTTTTGACGGCTTCTTCCTTTGTGATCGGCTTTTCCGGATCATATGTCAGTACGGTGGTAGTGTCTTCTGCCGTATCCCCCTGCGACCAGTGGGCATAGAGCGTTGTATCCTGCGTCAGATGGAGCGGCTGCTGCGTGTCGATGGGTGTTTCGCCGTCCAGATACCAGCCGGCGAACGTGCTGCCCGCAAGCACGGGATCCTGCACGTTCAGGTCTTCCAGCGTCTGCCCCTGCTCCGGCTCCAGCGTGACAGGCTCCTGTCCGGCGTCGCCGAGATCGAGCGTCAGCGTATAGACGGCCGGTTCCAGCGACAGGGAAGTGAAGCCGTTCTCCTGCACAGCTGCGACGGCAAGCGTCTGATTGTCACTCGTAAAGCAGGCGGAGAAATCGTCGGCGTAGCCGGTCAGGAGCGTTTGGCCTTCGCTGCCGCTGACGCCGATGTGCGACTGCGCATCAAGGCCAGACGTTCCGATCTTCAGACTGCCGGTCTCATCCAACCAGAGGTTGTTCTGCGCATCCTGCGCGCGGTTGCCGGTCACATTGACCATGCCGAACAGCTCGAGCGTACCGGCGCAGTAGATGCCGCCCCCCGCGATGCTGCGCTCAGATGTCTTCATTTCGCCATTCAGGCGGTTGCCCGCGACGACGCAGCTGTCGATGACGGCCTCGGCATGCTCGGCGATGACAACGCCTGCACCGTAGCGGCCTTCGTTGTCAATGATATTGACATTCGTCAGATAGAGCTGACTGTAATCGCCTGCGCTGACTGCGCCCGCGGTCGCGCCGGTCAGACGGCCGCCGGAGAGGACGTTTTTCTCACTGGCGGCAATATAGGCTTCCTGCCATGTAAAGCTGCCGTCGTCAAAGACGAGCGCGCCGTCTTCGTCCACGTAATAGTTGCTGGTTGTCTGTGCGCCGTTGCAGTCGGTGATCGTGAGGGAAGAGGGCTCTTCGTCTTCACTGCCGACAGCGAGATAGATAAGGCAGCCTTCCGCGCCGTCCGCCAGGGAAAGCGTATGGCCGTTCAGGCAGAGCGTCACCTGCACGCCGCCCTTCGGCACGCACAGCGGCTCCGTAAGCGCCAGATCGTCCGTCAGGTAATAGCACCCGGCTTCCAGCCTGCCGCCGGTCGTTTCCAGCGGGAGAAACGCTGCCTCTTCACAGGCGTCTTCGCGGTTGACGGCGTGAATATGTGTTTCACCATCCTGCGCGGCAGGCGCTTCCGCCGCGGCTGCATCCGGCTCACTGCCGGTGGCTGCCTGCTCCTCGGCTGCGTCTGTATTTGCGTCTGTACTGCCGTCGGCAGGCACTTCTTCGGTCTGCACGGCTTCCGCGGTATCGGCGGCCGGTTCTTCCTGCGCATCCGCGGCGGCAGCGAAGACGCTGCAGGCCGCGATCAGAAGCGCCAGAATGAGCGCCAGGCTGATCCATCTCTTCTTCATGGCTGTTCCTCCTTCTGTGTCTGGAACATTATATTATGTATACCGAAAGTTTAGCATATTTTTCTCCTTTATGCAACGGAAATGATCGAAATTCAAGAAATATTAAGCTTTTCCGGAATGTTTTACAACATATTGAGATAAAAATAAAAACCTGCACAATATCTGGCATGTTCCGATTCCCGTTGACAGCAGGAGCGCGTACCGATATAATGCATGTTGCCTGAAAAAGAAAAGAGGGTCTGAACATGACGCAAAAAAATGAATTTCTTGGCACGGAGCCGGTCGGGAAGCTGCTTTTGAAGCTGGCGGTGCCGACGGTGATCGCGCAGCTTGTGAATATGCTCTATAATATTGTGGATCGCATTTATATCGGCCACATGCCGCAGACCGGGAGCCTTGCGCTGACCGGCCTCGGTGTGTGTACGCCGATCATTCTGATCGTGTCCGCATTCGCGGCGCTCGTGGCCTCCGGCGGCGCGCCGCGCGCGTCCATCAGCATGGGAAAAGGGGACATGCAGACGGCCGAGAAGATGCTTGGCGGCTGCTTTTCCCTGCAGATCTGCATTTCAGCCGTTCTCACCACGGCGCTTCTCATCTGGAACCGGGATCTGCTGCTGGCGTTCGGCGCGAGCGAGCAGACCATCGGGTTTGCATCCGATTATATGCAGATATACGCACTCGGTACCGTTTTTGTCCAGCTGACGCTCGGCATGAACGCCTTTATCACAGCGCAGGGCTTTGCAAAGCAGGGCATGCTGACGGTCCTGATCGGCGCAGTGTGCAACATTGTGCTGGACCCAATCCTGATTTTTGTGCTTGACATGGGCGTGCGCGGCGCGGCGCTGGCGACAGTTTTTTCGCAGGGCATTTCCTGTGCGTGGGTGCTGCTGTTCCTGTTCGGCAGGAAGAGCATTCTGAAGCTGCGCGCGAAGAATTTTCTCCAAAGCCCGCGGCTCATCCTGCCGTGCGTCGCGCTCGGCACGGCGACCTTTATCATGCAGGCGAGCGAAAGCGTGATCTCTGTCTGCTTCAATTCCTCGTTGGCCAGATACGGCGGCGACATTGCGGTCGGTGCAATGACGATCCTCTCGAGCGTCATGCAGTTTGCGCTTCTGCCGCTGCAGGGCATTTCGCAGGGCGCGCAGCCGATCCTGAGCTACAACTTCGGCGCAAAGAATGTTGAGCGCGTCAAAAAGACCTATCGCGTGCTGCTCGTGGTGTGCCTGAGCTATTCCGCGCTCATCTGGGCGTTTGTGATGGGTTTCCCGCGCGTGTTTGCGGGGATCTTTACGCCGGATGAGACGCTTCTTGCGTTTACCAGCCGTGCGCTGCGGATCTACTGCGCGGTGCTGCTCCTGTTCGGCGTTCAGCTGGCCTGCCAGATGACGTTCGTCTCGATCGGCAATGCGGTCTGCTCGATCATCGTCGCGGTCACGCGCAAGTTTATTCTGCTCATTCCGCTTATCTACCTCATGCCGACGCTCGTTTCCGACAAGACCATGGGCGTCTATCTGGCCGAACCGGTGGCGGACGCGCTGGCCGTTACGTTTACGGCCATCCTGTTCTTCTTCCAGTTCCGCAAAGCCATGCGCAAGCTGGAAGCGGAGCGACAGGCATAATCAAAAGCCGCTGCTATGCAGCGGCTTTTTTGTCAGTGGTCGGATTTCAGGCCTGCGCCGCACATGGTAATGAGTGTGTCCGGCGTTCTGCCGTAAATACGGCAGTATTCAAGGTACGCGGCATAGTTGGCGGCGGTGGTATGCTCGCAATAGACACCGCGGCGTGCAAGCGCTGCGCGAGCATCCGGAATGGCGTCCTCCGGCGCGTGAACAAAGCGAATATCATGCTTTTTTGCAAGCGCAAGGATCTCGTGGCCGCGCATGGGCTTGCCGATGGCGATGCCCTCGGCGATGGTCGGCGTTGGCCTCACTGTGGCAGGCTCCGGCTCGCCGTCTGCTGCGGCGCGCAGGAGCGGATCGCAGTTCTGGCTCTGCAGAGCAATGATCAGCGGGAAACGGTCGATCGCGCCGCTTTTCAGCAGATGCTCGAGTGCATATACTGCGCCGAGGAACAGCGTCCCGTTGCCGACCGGGATCACCAGATGCTCCGGGATCCGGCCAAGCTGCTCGTAGACCTCGTAGATATAGGTCTTCGTGCCTTCATAGAAAAACGGGTTATAGACGTGGTTTGCATAATAGACGCCTTCCTGCTCGACCTTTGCGCGACAGACGTCGGCACAGTGGTCGCGCGTGCCGGGGACGACGGTGCAGACTGCGCCGTGTGCGCGGATCATGTCGATCTTCTTGGGACTTGTACCCTCCGGGACAAAGATCTCGCAGGCAATGCCGGCCCTGGCACAGTAGGCCGCGACCGCGTTGCCTGCGTTGCCGCTCGAATCCTGCACGACCTTCTCCACGCCGATCGACTTGCAATGCGCGATCAGCGCGGCCGCGCCGCGATCCTTGAAGGAGAGCGTCGGCATGAAATAATCCATTTTGAGCATGACATCGTCGTCCAGCCGGACGACCGGCGTCATGCCTTCGCCCATTGTAACGCCGCGCCAGCTCTCATCCTCGAGCGCCATGAACTTCCGGTAGCGGAACAGGCTCCATTCCTGCGTATCGATGGCAGAACGCTCGAACTTCGGCGGTTCGTATGCCAGCTTCCACAGGCCGCCGCAGGTGCAGTGTGCGCTTCTGGTGGCCGTCGATTCCCGATGGCCGCATTTGGTGCAGAGATATTCCATACGTGCTTCCTCCTTATGTTCTGCCGCGGACGGATGTACCGCGGCTGTTTTTATCCGCGCTTTCCGCGAACCTCATCCAGATAGCTGTAGATCGTGACCTTGCCGACGCCGAGCTTTTCCGCAGCACGCTCTACGCTGCCTTTCATCAAAAACAGGCCTTTTTCATCCATAAACCGGATGCGCCGGATGCGCTCCTCACGGCTCAGGTTTTTCGCGTTGCAGTCCGCCAGGATCTTATCCATCAGGTTTTCAATCATGACGGACACATGGGACGGCGTGGGCGCAGGTTGCGCCTCCGGTTTCCCGGCGCTTTGCGCGGCGGCCGGCAGGAAGGACTGCAGAAACGCGATCTGCTCGGTCACCTTTGTCGTATCCAGATTGATGCACAGCGCGCCGGTCAGACGGCCGCCGGCATCCTTGATGAGCAGGGAGGACGAGCGGATCCGCTTGCCGTTCGGCGCGGTGAAATAATAATTCGCGACAAAATCCTCTTTCAGTTCGTCGGACAAAATGACCTGCCGCACGAGCTGGTCAAAGCTGTCGCCGACCTTGCGGCCGGTAACGGAAGGGTTCTCCACATATACAACAGAATGCGCAGGGCAGTCCAGATCGTGCAGCACGACCTCGCAGTCGCTGCCGAACGTCTGCACCAGCATCTGTGCAATGGGAACATAGGGCATAAGCGCGGGCTTGACCGGCATGTTCATTCCTCCTTTTGGTTCTGAAAACAGTATATATAATTTTTTCTACGATGTCAAGTGAAAATATATAAAATTATATCCGCGGATAAATAAATCTTCTATGCCGTTTTTCTTGATTTCTTTTGCCGGATATGCTACACTTTCTGTAGAAAATGAATATCTGCCCGGAGTGATGGAGCATGGGACAAACGGACAAAATGGGCCGTCTGGTTTCTGTGCTCTTTTTCTGTCCGGTGCAGGACGGAGGGGACATGGATCAGAGACTGTATGAGGCGCTGCAGCGTAATCCCATCATCGCGGCTGTCCGCGACGACGGCGGGCTTGAGGCCTGTCTGCAGGAGGATGTGCAGGTCGTTTTTGTGCTGTACGGCGATCTGTGCAGCATTTCCGGGATCATCGGCAGGATCAAGGACGCCGGAAAGCTCGCCATTGTTCACGCGGATCTCATCAGTGGCCTTTCGGTCAAGGAGATCTCTGTGGACTTTCTGCACCGCAATACGCAGGCTGACGGGATCATCTCGACCCGCGCGAATCTCATCCAGCGGGCAAAGGAGCTGCAGATGATGACGATCCTGCGCGTATTTCTGATCGATTCCATGGCGTATGAGACTGCGCTTGGTGCAAAAAATCTGCGGCCGGATGCCATCGATATTCTGCCGGGGCTGATGCCGAGCATGATCCGGAAGCTCCATCAGGCGACAGGGCTGCCGGTCCTGACCGGCGGACTGATCACGCACAAGCAGGAGGTCCTGCAGGCGCTGGACGCCGGTGCGCTCGCCATTTCCAGCACAGCGCCTGCCGTCTGGCAGATGTAGAGAGAAACAGGAGGGGCAACCAATGGCAAAGTATATCATGGCGCTCGACGCCGGTACCACGTCCAACCGCTGTATTCTGTTTAACGAACGCGGAGAGATGTGCAGCGTCTCACAGCGGGAGTTTCCGCAGTATTTCCCAAAGCCTGGCTGGGTGGAGCATGACGCCAATGAGATCTGGGCGACGCTTCTCGGTGTGGCCGTCGAGGCGATGCAGAAGATCGGCGCTGCCGCCGCGGACATCGCGGCGATCGGCATTACCAACCAGCGCGAAACGACAATCGTCTGGGATAAGCACACCGGCGAGCCGGTCTATCACGCGATCGTCTGGCAGTGCCGCAGAACGAGCGAGTACTGCGACAGTCTGAAGGAAAAAGGGCTGACCGACCAGTTCCGGAAGAAGACCGGGCTTGTCATTGATGCATATTTCTCCGGGACGAAGCTCAGCTGGATCCTCGAGAACGTTCCCGGCGTGCGGGAGCGCGCCGAGCGCGGCGAGCTGCTGTTCGGCACTGTCGAGACGTGGCTCATCTGGAAGCTGACCGGCGGCCGGGTCCATGTGACGGACTATTCCAACGCGTCGCGCACGATGCTTTTCAATATTAACACCCTGCAGTGGGACGATGAGATCCTTGCGGAGCTGAACATCCCCAACTGCATGCTGCCGTCGCCGGTGCCGTCCAGCTGCGTTTATGGGGAGACAGATCCGTCGCTGCTCGGTGGACCCATCCGGATCGCGGGCGCGGCCGGAGATCAGCAGTCCGCGCTGTTCGGGCAGGCATGCTATCATCCCGGCGAGGCAAAAAATACATATGGCACCGGCGCGTTCCTGCTTATGAACACCGGTGAAGCGCCGGTCTTTTCTCAGAACGGTCTGGTCACGACGATCGCATGGGGGCTGGACGGGAAGGTCGAATACGCGCTGGAGGGCTCCGTCTTTGTGGCCGGTGCGGCGATCCAGTGGCTGCGGGACGAAATGCGTCTCATTGACTCGGCGCCGGATTCGGAATACTATGCGGCGAAGGTCAAGGACACTAACGGCTGCTATGTCGTCCCGGCGTTTACGGGTCTCGGCGCGCCGCACTGGGATCAGTATGCGCGCGGTACGATCGTCGGGCTGACGCGCGGCGTCAATAAAAATCATATCATCCGCGCGACGATGGAGTCGCTGGCCTATCAGGTCAATGACATTCTCGTCGCTATGCAGGCGGATTCCGGCATTCGGCTTGCGGCGCTGAACGTGGACGGCGGCGCGTCCGCCAATAATCTTTTAATGCAGATGCAGGCCGATATTTCCGGCGCGCCGGTGCAGCGGCCGACCTGCGTGGAGACGACGGCGATGGGCGCGGCATATCTCGCGGGTCTTGCCGTTGGCTATTGGGCGAGCAAGGACGATGTCGTCCGCAACCGCGCCATGGATCAGGTCTTCCATCCTGCCATCTCCGAAGAGCAGCGGGAAAAGAAGATCAGGGGTTGGAACCGCGCCGTCCGATGCGCCTACGGCTGGGCAAAGGAAGAGGAATGACCTGCGCCGCAGCCTGAAAAGTTCATAAAAAGTGCTCAGAGTGTAAGTGTCGGGCAGTCCAACTCTCCCACCGGAGGGGCTAATTGGGCTGCCCGTTTTTGTTTTTACAGAAAGAGGGAGTTATGTTGTACGATTGTATCATCATCGGCGCCGGTGTGACCGGCTGTGCGGTCGCGCGGTACCTGTCGCAGTATGAGGGGAAGGTGCTCGTGCTCGAGCGTGCGGAGGACGTCTGCTGCGGGACCTCCAAGGCGAACAGCGCCATTGTCCACGCGGGCTTTGACGCTGCACACGGAAGTTTGATGGCCAAAATGAATCTGGAAGGGAACCGGATGATGCCGCAGCTGGCGAAGGATCTTGATTTCCCGTTCCGGCAGAACGGAAGTCTTGTCGTGTGCATGGCGCAGGAGGACCTGCCGAAGCTGCACGCGCTCTATGAAAACGGCGTCAAAAACGGCGTCGAGCAGCTGGAGCTCGTCGATGCGAAGCGGCTGCACGAGCTGGAGCCGCATGTGTCCCAAAACGCGGTCGCGGCGCTGTGGGCGCCGACAGGCGGTATTGTTTGTCCGTTCGGTCTGACGATCGCGCTGGCGGAGAATGCCAATCAGAACGGCGTACAGTTCCGGTTCAATACGGAGGTGACCGGCTTCGCAAAAACGGCCGGCGGATGGACTGTCCATACAAAGGACGGTACATATGAGACCCGCTGCGTTGTGAACGCGGCCGGTGTTTATGCCGACATTCTGCACAATCTGGTCTCGACAAGAAAGCTGCATATTACGCCGCGGCGCGGCGATTACTGTCTGCTGGACAAAGCGACTGGAAATTATGTCAACCACACGATCTTCCAGCTGCCAGGCAATCTTGGCAAGGGCGTGCTGGTCAGTCCGACCGTGCATGGCAACACCATCGTCGGCCCGACGGCCGTGGATATCGAGGATCGGGAGGGGACGAATACCACGGCGGATGGACTGGAAGATCTGATCAAAAAGGCGTCGGCGACAGTTGAGAATCTGCCCATCCGCCAGACCATCACGAGCTTCGCGGGCCTTCGCGCGCATGAGGACGGGCATGAGTTCGTCATCGGCGAGGCGGAGGGCGCACCGCAGTTTGTGGACTGCGCCGGTATCGAGTCTCCGGGGCTGACTGCGTCGCCCGCCATCGGACTCCATGTGGCGGAGCTGGTGCGGGATACGCTTGGCCTGCTGGAAAAGAAGGATTTCATTGCGACGCGGAAGGGCGTTCTGGATCCGAAAACGCTGTCCAAAGAGGATTATCAGGCGCTCATCCGCAAGGAGCCTGCCTACGGCCAGATCATCTGCCGCTGCGAGCAGGTCACGGAGGGTGAAATTCTCGACGCCATCCGGCGCCCGCTCGGCGCGAAGAGCCTTGACGGCGTCAAGCGCCGCACGCGCGCCGGCATGGGCCGCTGCCAGGCCGGGTTCTGCAGCCCGCGCGTGATGGAGATCCTTGCGCGGGAGCTTGGCGTGCCGCAGAGCGAGATCACCAAGTGCGGCGGTCAGTCCAGACTGATCGTCGGTACGAACAAGGATCGGATTTGAGGAGGTGCGGACAGATGAACTATGAACTTGTGATCATCGGCGGCGGTCCCGCCGGACTGGCGGCTGCTGCCGCGGCGTATGACGCCGGCTGCCGCAGCATCCTGATCCTAGAACGCGACACGCAACTCGGCGGCATTCTGAACCAGTGCATCCACAACGGCTTCGGCCTGCACACCTTTGGCGAAGAGCTGACCGGCCCGGAATACGCGGCGCGCTTCATCGCGCAGGTACGCGACCGCGGGATTGAATATAAGCTGAACACCATGGTCCTCTCCATCAGCGAAGAGAAGCACATCACAGCGGTCAACCGCGAAGATGGCCTGTTAGAAATCGACGCGCGGGCAATCATCCTGACCATGGGCTGCCGGGAGCGCAGCCGCGGCGCGCTGAACATCCCGGGCTACCGCCCGGCGGGCATTTATTCTGCCGGAACGGCGCAGCGGCTGGTCAATATCGAGGGCTATCTGCCCGGACGGCGCGTGGTCATCCTCGGCAGCGGCGATATTGGACTGATTATGGCACGGCGCATGACGCTGGAAGGCGCGAAGGTCCTGGTCGTCGCAGAGCTGCTGCCGTATTCCGGCGGTCTGAAGCGCAATATCGTGCAGTGTCTGGACGATTTCGGCATTCCGCTGAAGCTCAGCCACACCGTCGTGAACATTGAGGGCAAGGAGCGCGTATCCGGCGTGACGATCGCCGAGGTCGGCCCCGACCGCAAGCCGATCCCCGGCACGGAGATCCACTATGACTGCGACACACTGCTGCTGTCCTGCGGCCTGATCCCGGAAAATGAACTTTCGCGCGGCATGGGCGTCGCACTGTCGCCGGTCACGAACGGGCCGGTCGTTGACGAGAGCCTGCAGACCAGCATCCCGGGCGTCTTTGCCGCGGGCAACGTGCTGCATGTACATGACCTGGTGGACTATGTCTCTGAAGAAGCCGCAGCGGCAGGCCGCGCAGCTGTGCGGTATCTTGCGCAGGGAGAATCGGCCGCACGGCACGAGATCCCGGTTACGTTTGTAGGCGGGATCCGCTATACCGTACCGGCCACGATCGATCCGAAGCTGGTCGACGATGATCTTGTGATCCGCTTCCGGGTCGGAGGCGTCATGAAAAAGCGGACGGTCCGGCTGCTGCTGGACGGCGAAGCTGCGCTTTCGCGCAAGCGCGCCGTGATGGCGCCGGGCGAGATGGAGGAGCTGAAGCTCACGCGCGCCATGCTGGACGCGCATCCGGATCTCAAGACCATTCATATCGCAGTGGAGGAGGCATAACGATGGAAAAACGAGAACTGACCTGCATCGGCTGCCCCCTTGGCTGCGCGATCACGGTGACGCTGGAGGCAGGAAAAATTCAGGACATTACAGGCTTTACTTGCAAGCGCGGGCATGACTATGCCTGCAAGGAGGTAACGAACCCGACGCGCATCGTCACGTCAACGGTCCGCCTGACCGGCAGCCGGACCGGAGCCGCGGTCGTCAGCTGCAAGACGGCGCAGGATATTCCCAAGGGGACGATCTTTGCGGTCGTATCCGCCTTGAAGCAGGTGACGGCGCAGGCACCCGTCCATATCGGCGACGTGCTGCTGCAGAATGCTGCAGGGACCGGCGTTGATATCGTGGCGACGAAGGACGTGCAGTAACATCAGAAAAAAGAAGCGTACCGACCGGTCGGTACGCTTCTTGCATCTTTATAGAGCTTCTGGAACAAATCCGTCTGCGGTCAGGAGCCAGTGCTGCGTGAAGCCGCAGTCCTTTGCGAGCCGGACAGCCAGATCATAGGCGCAGCAGATATCCTCGGCGCGGTGGGCGTCAGCAGTGAACAGGATCTTTCCGTCCATCTCCCGCAGCGCCTGCAGGAGCTTTGCGGAAGGATACGGCGTTACGCGGTAGCCGCGGCTGATGGCGCCGGTGTTGATCTCGAAGATCTTTTCGGCCCGGACAAGGCGTTCCATAGCGCGAAGCGCGCTCTGCGGCGCTTCGGAATAGATGGCATGCGGCTCGTCAAATTTTGCGATGAGGTCCAGATGGCCGACAATGTCGATCTGCGGAATGTCGGCCAGATCGCCGACGAGTGTATAATATGCATCCTCCTGCGCGCGGATATCGCCGTGATGCTGCACCGCAGCGCATTCGCGCAGCTGCTCCGCGCTCGTGTCGGTACTGAACCGGCGGCCATCCGGCAGGGCAGGAAAATGGTGCACAGAGCCGATCAGGTAGTCATACGGCTGTGTGGGCAGAGGGGAGCAATTGTCCCATTCCAGACCACAGAAGACGGGGAAGACGCCTGCATACTGCGCCTGCAGCCTGCGGGTATGCGCATTGTATTCGGCGAGCCGGTCCTCCGGGATGGCCCAGTCGTTTGCAAAGGGCAGCGGGCTATGGCCACTGAAGCCAAAGGCGCTCAGCCCATGCGTTATGGCGCTCTGCAGCATGTCCTCGAGGGTGCTGCGTCCGTCGTCATACAGACTGTGGGTATGAAGGCTCTGTAGATGCATGAAAGAAGGCTCCTTTTCTGCGCAAATTGCCGCGGGAAAGAGCGGCTTGCAGTAGTATAGCACGCTTTTCGGCACTTGAAAAGCCAAAAGACGGAGACGGATCAGCACTACCGGCGCAAACTGTCCAAAAGCATGCGGGATATGCATGCATGATTGTATGAATATCACGAAATATGGATTTTAATGAAAAAACTGTTGAATAATTATTCAGACTGGTGTATATTTAGAAAAACGAAAAAGCGGCGTGTATCCATGCGCCTTTTTTGGGGGGACCGCAATGAAAAAAGTGTTTATTGACGGGAAAGCCGGTACGACCGGTCTGCGGATCTTTGACCGTCTGCAGGCGCGCACCGATGTGCAGCTTCTGACGCTGCCGGAGGAGGAGCGAAAGCTGCCGGAGTGCCGCAAAAAAATGCTCAACGCGGCGGACGTCGCGTTCCTCTGCCTGCCGGATGATGCGGCGCGGGAGGCTGCCGGTTGGGTGGAGAATCCGGACACTGTGGTTCTGGATACCTCCACGGCGCACCGGACGGAGCCGGGCTGGACTTATGGCTTCCCGGAGCTTTCGCCCGTGCAGGAAGCGAAGCTGCGGCAGTCCAAGCGGATCGCTGTTCCCGGCTGCCATGCAAGCGGCTTTATCGCCCTCGTCTATCCGCTGGTTGCAGCGGGGCTGATCGCCCCGGAAACGCTTCTCAGCTGCTATTCGCTGACCGGCTATTCCGGCGGCGGCAAGAAAATGATTGCGCAGTATGAGGCGGAAGAGAAGGATCCGCTCTTTGAAGCGCCTCGACAGTATGCACTGGGGCAGACGCACAAGCATCTGAAGGAAATGAAGGCAATCACCGGTCTTGCAAACGAGCCGGTATTCTGCCCGGTCGTTTCGGACTTCTGCAGCGGCATGCAGGTGACGGTCCCGCTGTTCGCCGAATGGCTGAAGCCGGGCGCAGGCGTGCAGGACGTCAAGGATGTCTATAAACATCTCTATACCGGCCCAATCGTCTCCTATGCCGAGACGATCGACGACGGCGGCTTCCTGTCGGCTGCCGTGCAGACCGGCAAGGACAGCATGAAGATCGCGGTGGCAGGGAATGAGACGCGCATGCTGCTGCTCGCGGCCTATGATAACCTCGGCAAGGGCGCATCCGGCGCGGCCATCGAATGTATGAATCTTGTGACCGGCGCAGAAAAAACGCTGGGTCTGGAACTTTAAGCGGGAGGAAACACACATGAAAACGATCAACGGCGGCGTGTGCGCCGCACAGGGCTTTACGGCGTCCGGCGTCCATTGCGGCATCCGGAAGAATAAAACGAAGCGGGATCTGGCACTGATCTATTCCAGCGTCCCGGCAAATGCAGCGGCTGTCTACACGACGAACCTTGTCAAAGGCGCGCCGCTTCTGGTTACGAAAAAGCACATTGCCGACGGCAAGGCGCAGGCCGTGATCTGCAACAGCGGCAACGCCAATACGTGCAATGCAAACGGCGTGGAGATCGCCGAGCAGATGAGCGAGCTTCTGGCAAAGGAATTGAAGATCAAGGCGGAGGATGTCGTCGTTGCATCGACGGGTGTCATCGGTCAGCCGCTCGACATTGCGCCGATCGCCTCCGGCATTCCCGCTCTCGTCAAGGGCCTCGGTCAGCATTCGGAAGAGGCTGCCGAGGGTATCATGACGACGGATACAAAGCTCAAGGAGATCGCTGTCAGCTTCACCGCCGGCGGACGGGAGTGTAAGATTGGCGGTATCTGCAAGGGCTCCGGCATGATCCATCCGAATATGGCGACCATGCTGGTCTTCATCACGACGGACTGCGCGATTTCTTCGGAAATGCTGCAGAAGGCGCTTTCGACCGACATTGCGAACACGTTCAACATGGTCTCCGTGGATGGTGACACCTCGACGAACGACATGGTGACAGTCCTGGCTAACGGCCTTGCCGGTAATCCGGAGATCACGAAGGAGGGCGAGGATTTCGCAGCCTTCATGCAGGCACTCAACACCGTGACGGTCTATCTCTGCCGCTGCATCGCGGGCGACGGCGAGGGCGCGACGAAGCTGCTCGAATGCAAGGTCTCTGGCGCAAAGACACTGCAGATCGCCAAGACGGTCGCCAAGAGCGTCATCTGCTCGTCTCTGACCAAGGCCGCCATGTTCGGCGCTGACGCGAACTGGGGCCGCGTGCTGTGCGCGATCGGCTATTCCGGCGCGCCGGTCGATGTGAACAAGATCGACGTGCAGTTTGCCTCCAAGGCCGGGACGATCCTTGTCTGCCAGAACGGTGCAGGCGTCGATTTCTCGGAGGAGGAAGCAAAGAAGATCCTGCTGGAGCATGAGATCGAAATTCTGATCGACCTCAAGTCCGGCAACGCAGCTTCGACAGCCTGGGGCTGCGATCTGACGTATGACTACGTGAAGATCAACGGCGATTACCGGACGTAATGGAGGAAGCAGCCATGGATATTTCGAACGCACAGCGGGCAAGAGTTCTGGTACATGCCCTGCCGTATATTCAGGATTACAGCGGAAAGATCGTCGTCATCAAATACGGCGGCAACGCCATGGTCTCCGAGCATCTCAAGGATTCCGTCATCCGTGATATTGTCCTGCTGCAGCTCATCGGTGTCAAGGTCGTGCTGGTACATGGCGGCGGTCCGGAGATCACGGATATGCTTGGGAAAATCGGCAAGGAAAGCAAGTTCGTCAACGGCCTGCGCGTGACCGATCAGGAAACGGTCGATGTGGCCCTTATGGTCCTCACGGGCAAGATCAACAAGTCGCTGGTCAATCTGATCGAGCTCAAGGGCGGCAATGCCATCGGCCTTTCCGGTCTCGACGGCCACATGATCGAGGCGAAGGTCAAAAACCCGGAGCTCGGCTTCGTGGGCGATATCACAAAAGTTAACATAAAACCGATCCTGGACGTCATCGACAAGGGCTACATTCCGGTCGTGTCAACGGTCGGCTGCGATAATGAGGGCCATGTCTACAACATCAATGCCGATACCGCTGCGGCGCGTCTGGCCGGCGCACTGGGGGCGGAGAGCCTGATCGCCATGACGGATATCGCCGGGATCCTCAAGGATAAGGACGACCCGGACACGCTCATCTCGTCCATCCGCATCGGCGATCTGCCGGAGCTGGTGTCCAGCGGCGTCATTCAGGGCGGCATGGTGCCGAAGGCGGAATGCTGCCGGAACGCGATCGAGTGGGGCGTGAACCGCGTATTCATCATCGACGGCCGTGTCCCGCACGCGATCCTGATCGAAATGCTCACAAACGAAGGCATTGGCACGATGTTCACAAAATAGGAGGAAGAATCATGGATATTCAGAAGCTTGACCAGACCTATGTGGCAAACACCTATGCGCGGTTCCCCGTGACCATCGTCAAGGGCAAAGGCTCGCTGGTCTGGGACGATGCAGGCAAGGAATATATCGACCTTTCCACCGGCATCGCCGTGGATATCTTCGGTGTGGCGGACGAGCAGTGGATGGCCGCCGTCACGGCGCAGCTGGGGACATTGCAGCATATTTCGAACCTGTTCTACACCGGTCCGTGTGCACAGCTGGCGCAGATGCTCTGTGAAAAGACCGGCATGAAGAAGGTGTTTTTCGGTAATTCCGGCGCAGAAGCGAACGAGTGCGCCATCAAGGCGGCCAGAAAGTACGCCGAGGATAAAAAGGGCAAGGAATATTACACGATCATCACCCTGAAGAACAGCTTCCACGGCCGCACGATCACAACGCTGGCCGCGACAGGTCAGGATGTCTTCCACCACGATTTTACGCCGCTGACCGAGGGATTCGTCTATGCCGAGCCGAACGATCTGGCAGATCTGGAGCGGCTGCTTGCCGAGAACAAGTGCGCGGCAGTCATGATGGAGGTCGTGCAGGGTGAGGGCGGCGTCATGCCGCTGGACGAAGCCTATGTAAAGGGCGCGGCGAAGCTGTGCGCGGAGCAGGATGTCCTTCTGATCTGCGACGAAGTGCAGGTCGGCAACGGCCGCAGCGGCATGCTGTACGGCTATATGAATTACGGCATGCAGCCGGATATCGTCTCGACGGCCAAGGGCCTTGCCGGCGGTCTGCCGCTGGGCGCGACGATGCTCGGCGAGAAGGTCAAGGATGTGCTGGACGCTGGTTCGCATGGCTCGACGTTCGGCGGCAATCCCGTCTGCTGCGCGGGTGCAATCAACGTACTCTCGCGTCTGGATGAGGCGATGCTGGCCGGTGTGCGTGAGCGCTCGGCCTATATCCGGCAGGAGCTGGAGGGAGCCAAGGGCGTCGTGAGCGTGTCCGGTCTCGGCCTGATGCTCGGCATCAAGACGGAGAAGGACGCAGCCGGGATCATCGCCGCCTGCCGGGAAAAGGGCGTGATCGTCATCAAGGCCAAGGACAAGCTCCGCTTGCTTCCGGCTCTGAATATCCCGATGGAGCAGCTCAAGAAGGCCGTCGCCGTCATCAAGGAATGCTGCGCCTGAAATTGGAACGGAAAAACCTGAAAAACCCGCCGGAGCTCCGGCGGGTTTTTGCTGTCTATGTGTCTTTCTTGGTTTCAGTGTCGTCTTTTGTTTTTGCGTCTGTGCGCGGATGCTCGATGACGTAGATCAGAAACGCGCCCATCGACGCGATCGCGCCGACGATCCCGCAGCCGGAGAGACCGAGATTCGATCCGACTGCTTCAAACAGGAAGCTGACGGCCAGCGTTCCTGCGAATGCCTGCAGAGCCATGCAGAAATCCCTCCTTTTCTTCAAAATATCACAGGGCAGAACAAAAAGCAAGCGGAGCCGATAGGGGTATCGGCTCCGCAAGAGGGAAGGGAATCAGGCAAGTTTGTATTTATCTTCGAACGCGTTGTACTGCACCAGAAATTCGTTGCTGCCGTTTTTCATGTCATCCAGATACTTGTGCAGGTCGATCCGCTCGTTTTTCATATCGAGCAGGCAGCCCGCGATGTTGGAGCAGTGGTCAGCCACGCGCTCCAGATTGGTCAGGAGGTCGGACAGGACAAAGCCTGCGGCCAGCGAGCATTCGCCGCGCTGAAGGCGCGCAATGTGGTTGGTGCGAAGCTCGCTCTTGAGCTTGTCGATGACCTGCTCCAGCGGCTCGACCTGACGTGCAAGAGAAAGGTCGTCCTGCAGGAATGCACGGCTGGTCAGATCGACAATCTCGCCGACGGCGTCCAGCATGGTCTGCAGCTCGTGCTTTGCGGAATCGGTGAAGTGAACGTCCTTTTCCTTCAATTCTTCGGAGGATTCCACAATGTTGACGGCGTGGTCGGCGATGCGCTCAAAATCGCCGATCAGGTGCAGGAGCTTGGACGATTCCACGCTGTCCTGATCGCTCATCGGCTGTGTGGCAAGATGAACGAGATACGTGCCGAGCGTATCCTCGTATTTATCGGTATCGTCCTCGCGCTGGCGGACGGAGGCTGCCAGCTCCGGCGTGTACTGCAGGACAGACTGCAGGCTCTCATGCAGAGCCAGCTCGGCGTCGGCGGCCATGCGCTTGGTCATCTCTTCGCTCTTGACAAGCGCGATTGCAGGCGTTGCGAACAGACGCTCATCCAACTGTGTCGTCGCGTCGGCATGCTGGCCGTCTGGGATGATCCGGTAGGAGAGCTTTTCAAGAAGGCCGCAGCACGGCAGCAGCATTGCAGTGCACAGGATATTGAAGATCGAGTGGATCATGGCGATATGGAAGGTATCAATCGCGGTTCCTACAAAAGTAAAGTGGAAAATGGCATTTGCAGCCTCAAACCCGGTCAGGCAGACCAGCGTACCGATGACGTTGAAGCTCAGGTGGACGACTGCGGCGCGGCGGGCATTCTTGTTGGTGCCGACCGAGGAGAGCATGGCCGTGACGCAGGTGCCGATGTTCTGACCCATGATGATGGGGATGGCCGCACCGTAGCTGACGGCGCCGGTGGAGGAAAGTGCCTGCAGGATACCGACAGAAGCGGAGGAGGACTGGACGATGCCGGTCAAAATCGCACCGGCCAGCACGCCGAGGACCGGGTTGGAGAACATCAGAAAGAACTTCGTGAAGTTCGGATCGTTTCGCAGACCGGAGACAGAGCCGGACAGCGATTCCATGCCGAACATCAGCGTGGCAAAGCCCAGCAGGATCAGGCCGGTATCCTTGCGCTTGCCTTTGCCGATCAGATAGAAGACGATGCCGATCACGGCAAGAATGGGGGTAAAGGACGAGGGCTTGAGCAGCTGGATAAACAGGCTGTCGCCGCTGATGCCGGACAAGGACAGAAGCCACGCCGTCACGGTCGTGCCGATATTCGCGCCCATAATGACGGGAATCGACTGCCGGAGGCTCAGAAGACCGGAGTTGACAAAGCCGACGACCATGACCGTCGTTGCAGACGACGACTGGATGACGGCCGTCACGGCAAGGCCGGTCAGAAGACCGGAAAGCTTCCCGTTCGTCAGCTTGGCGAGGATCGCCTTCAAGGAGCCGCCCGCGCGCTTTTCCAGTGCCGTACCCATGACACTCATGCCGAACAGGAACAGGCTCAGGGAGCCAAGCAATGTTAAAAAGTTAAAGATCGTCATATCCGCGAAGATTCCTTTCTGATTTCTTTTCGTCTGTATTCAATATAAAAACGAAATGTCAAATGCACGTCCAAGGTTTCGTTAAATCTTCGTGATATTTAAGATCAAATGTTAAATCTGCGCAAAATCTCTGTAAAACGCGGGACTTCCCCAAAATGGGGAAGTCCCTTCTGGTTACTTGGTCCGGCCGCAGCCGGTGCAGCTGTCCTCAGGCTTGATGCATGGCTCGTTTTTTCCGGGGAAGAATGCGTCCATCGGAAATTCAATCTGACTGAAGACCTCGCACGGGCTTTCCGTGCCTGCGGTGCCGGACGGCGGGCAGGTCTTCGACGGCACGCAGTAGTCAAACGTCGGGATGAGCAGCTGCGTGTCGCGCTCAAGACGGACAATCGAGAACTGGCCGATGGTCACGAGCAGCCGCTTGCATTCGCCGGTCAGCACCAGCGGCTCCTCAAAGCAGGCGAGCAGCGCCTCGGGAATGACGGGCGAGGTTTCGTTCTGGCAGCAGCACGTGCAGGCCTCCATGACGCGAGAGCCGAGGATGATCGGGTCGACCGTCTCGGCGACGGCCCGCGGCAGAGAGACAGACTGCAGGGACTTCTTGCAGAGGCAGCCAAGATCGTCCTTGCTCGTAAAGATGCGGGCACACGTTTCGCCGCCGAACAGGACCAGCCGCTTCGAGAAGACGGCAAGCCCCGTGACCGTGTTTGTACGTCCGGCTGCCAGCGTCGCGTCGGCGATGACGCGGTAATAGAACGTGACGTCGACGGTAAAATATCCGGAGGAATAGGGGACGCAAGCAACCTGCACATCCACAAACAGCAGCTCCACATAACGCGCCTTTGCGCTGGCCGCGCAGTCGAGCGTTTGCTGAGAGTCGACCGTTAAGTACACGCGCAGATCCTCGATGCAGTCCTTGGCAAGGCAGCTGTCCGTGATCTTCCCCGTATGCACGCAAACCGCTTCACGGATGCCGCGCAGATCACAGGACTTGCCTGCCTGTGCAGTATCAGACATTCGGATGACCTCCCATATATGATATCGTAAAGGTTCGCGTGGCCGAAATCAGGGTCGTTCACGCTTCGCTTTCATAACAGTTTATGCAAAACCGATCATATGTGAAACCGGCCTACTGGAAATTCAACCCGAAATTCCGTGGACAAATGCGGAAATCTGTGCTAGTATGATATCCGTAAGACTTTATATTGGTGAGGTATGCCTGCACATGAAACTGGATATCATGGGTCTGCAGTTTGATAATGTCACGATGGACGAAGCGGCTGCGCGCGCAGAGGAGATCCTTGCCGGCAGCAGGACCTGCTACGCGGTGACGCCGAACGCCGAGATCGCCTATGAGGCGCTGCACGACGAAAAGCTGCGCGCACTCCTGAACGATGCAGATCTCGTCCTGCCGGACGGCGCGGGCGTTGTTCTGGCGTCAAAGCTTCTGAAAACGCCCTTGAAGCAGAAGGTCGCCGGCGTCGATTTTGCCGACCGGCTGCTGTCCATTCTCGAATCGACCGGCGGCGGGCTGTATCTGCTCGGCAGTAAGCCCGGCATTGCGGAGCTGGCCGCGCAGAAGATGTGCGAAAAGCACCCGAAGCTTCACATCTGCGGCATGGCTGACGGCTACTTCAAGGATGAAGCTGCTGTGATCGCGAAGATCAACGCTGCAGCGCCGGACGTGCTGTTTGTCTGCCTCGGCGCGCCGAAGCAGGAAATTTTCATGAAAGAGCATCTGAACGAGCTTTCCGTCAAGCTGATGATCGGTCTCGGCGGGACGCTTGACAGCTTTGCCGGAACGGTCAAGCGCGCGCCCAAATGGATGATCCGCTGCAATCTGGAATGGCTGTACCGGCTCATCAAGGAGCCGAAGCGCTTTGGCCGGATGCTCCGGCTGCCCAAATACCTGTTTGCCGTGATGCACAAGCGGATAAGAGGATAAGAACCATGGGAAAACTGATCGTAATCGAAGGAACAGACGGGACTGGCAAGTCCACGCAGTTCGCAATGCTGACGCGCCGGCTCAAGGAAGAGGGGACGGCGTTCCGCCGCATCCAGTTTCCGCAGTATCTCGAGCCGTCGTCGGCACTCATCCGGATGTATCTGAACGGCGAGTTCGGAGAGAATCCCAACGATGTGAACGCCTACGCCGCCTCCACATTCTATGCTGTCGACCGCTATGCGTCCTATCAGCGCGTGTGGAAAAAGGACTATCTGGACGGCGGCGTGATCCTGTCGGACCGCTATACGACCTCCAACGCCGTCCATCAGGGTGGAAAGCTGGAGGGTGCGGCGCGGGAGGAATTTTTCTCGTGGCTCTATGATCTGGAGTTCAACCGTATGGGGCTGCCGAAGCCGGATCTGGTGCTGTGTCTGGATATGCCGGTCGAGATGTCGGAGGCGTTGATGCGCAAGCGAGAAAGCGATACCGGAACCAAGGCGGATATTCACGAGCGCGACGATGGGTATCTGCACAGGTGCCGAGAGGTCGCCAAACAGGCCGCGGCGTATTTCGGCTGGACGACGGTGTCCTGCGTAAAGGACGGGCAGCTGCGGACGATCGAAGATATCCACGAAGAGCTGTATACATATGTGAAAGCATGTCTGGAGGACAGATAACGTATGGTTTATATTATTTTGGGAAAAGGCTTTGAGCCGATGGAGGCTGTTGCGCCGTGCGACATTCTGCGCCGCGGCGGCGTGGAAGTGCAGTTCGCCGGGATCGGCGGCACGCTGATCGAGGGCGGCCACGGGATCTGCGTGCAGGCGGACTGCCGCGTGGAGGACATGAAGCTGGGCAGGACTGATATGGTGATCCTGCCCGGCGGTCTTGGCGGCGTACAGTCGATCCTTGGCTGTGAAACGGCGATGAATTTTATCCGGCTGGCGTATGAGGATCAGAAATACGTCGCGGCCATCTGCGCCGCGCCGACCATTCTCGCACAGCTGCACATCACGGACGGCCGCAGGGCGACCTGCTATCCCGGCATGGAGAGCCAGATGGGTGCGGCTGTGATGACAGACTGCGGCGCTGTACAGGACGGCCGCGTGATCACCGGCCGCGCCGCCGGTGCGGCGGATGAATTTGGCCTTCTGTGCCTGCAGGCGCTGCAGGGGAAGGATGTGTCTTCGCAGGTCGCGGCAGGCATTGTCTACCGCGCGTGAGGGAGGAACAAATGGCAGAACAAAACCCCAATCTTCAGCCGGAGGCGTCCCAGCCGCAGGAAAACAGCGAGCTGGAAAAAAGCCTCGAGGAGCTGTCGCTGGACGAGCTGCTTGCGTCCGTCAAGGACGATCTGGCCCGCGTCGACGCGATGATGGATGATTCCGATGCCGACGTGCCGGACGCGGAGACCGTGCTGGAGGACGCGAACCGGCAGACGGAAAAGAAACCCGAAAAGAGCGGCATGCAGCCGCTGTTTGAGCCGAAGATCCCGGAAGAATATGCAGATCTGACGGCGGACGTCGATCAGGAGGAGCCGGAGCAGCCGCCCAAAAAGCATCAGCGGCTCCCGTCCGGCATCCGGGTCCTGCTCTATGTGTGCTGCGTGCTTGCAGTTTCCGTGCTTCTCGCGGTCGCCGCATGGCGCGTTGCCGACGATGTGCTTGCACTGACGAAGGACGATACCGAGGTCACAGTGACCATCCCCGACGGCGCGACAATCTCCCAGATCGCGTCCGAGCTGCGCAGCAAGGGCCTTGTCCGATACGAGGGCCTGTTCAAGTTCTACTGCTGGGCGTCCCACGCGGAACAGACGATCGAGCCGGGGACGTATACGCTGAACGGCCGGTATGACTATCACGCACTCATCAACAATATGGTAGAGGCCAGCCCGGACCGCGCGGTCGTCGAGGTCACCATCCCCGAGGGCTATGAATGCACGGACATTTTCAAGCTGCTGGAGGCCGACGGTGTCTGCTCGTATGATGAGCTGGCGAATGCGGCGGCCACGTATGAATTTGACTATGCGTTCCTGCAGGATATTGCCTACGGCAGCGAGAACCGGCTGGAGGGCTATCTGTTCCCGGACACGTACCAGTTCTATATGGGCGATTCGCCGGAAAACGTCATTGATAAGTTCCTGCGGAACTTTGACAACAAATTTACCAGCGATCTCTACGACGCGCTGGACGCGCTCAATGACCGCCTGGCAGAGCAGATGCGTACGAACGGCTTTACGGAAGCCGAGATCACGAACGCGAAGCTGTCGCTCTATGACCTCATTACCGTTGCTTCGCTCGTTGAGAAGGAAACGGCAAAGACTTCTGAGAGCGCAACGATCGCATCCGTGATCTATAACCGCCTGTGCAGCAAGCTCTATCCGTGCCTTGAGATCGACGCGACCATCCAGTACGCGCTAGACGAACGCAAGGAAGTTCTCTCCAACGCGGACAAGGGTGTCATCAGCCCGTATAACACCTATACGAACGCCGGCCTGCCGGCCGGTCCGATCGCGAACCCGGGTATGAACTCGATCCGCGCGGCGCTGTATCCCGCTGAGACGAACTACTATTTCTACGCGCTGAACGCCGATGGCGTCCACCATTTCTCCGAGACCTACTACGAGCATCAGGATTTCCTTGCTGAGCTCGCAGGCAAGACTGCACCGGAGAATCCGGATGAGACTGCTGCTGACGCACAGGGATCGGATGAAACCGATACGACGGAGAATCAGACAGATGGACAGACGTAAGCCGGAACTCTTAAGCCCGGCAGGGGACATGGAAAAGCTCCGCATGGCGATCGCGTATGGGGCGGACGCCGTCTATCTGGCGGGGACAAGCTTCGGCATGCGCTCGTTTACCGGCAATTTCACACCGGAAGAGCTGCCGAAGGCTGTCGCGCTTGCACACGAGGCAGGCGTGAAGGTCCACTGCACGGTCAATATCATGCCGCGCAACGACGAAGCGGAGCAGTTGCCCGCCTATCTCGAGCAGTTGGACGCCGCAGGCGTCGACGCGCTGATCCTTGCCGATCTCGGCGCGTTCATGATGGCGGGGCGCTATGCCCCGCATTGCCAGCGGCATGTGTCCACGCAGCAGTCGATTGCCAATTACGCCTGCGCGCAGAGCTGGTTCGATCTTGGAGCCAGCCGCGTCGTGCTGGCGCGGGAGCTGAGCCTGCGGGAGATCATCGGCATCCGCGAACGCGTCTCGCCGCAGCTGGAGCTGGAGACGTTCTGCCACGGCGCGATGTGCGTGTCCTATTCCGGCCGGTGCCTGCTCAGCAACTACATGACCGGACGCGACTCCAACCGCGGCCAGTGTGCCCAGCCGTGCCGGTATCAGTACGCGCTGATGGAGGAAAAGCGTCCGGGCGAATACTTCCCGGTCTTCGAGGATGAAAAGGGAACGTACATCATGAACTCCCGCGATATGTGCATGATCGACCATCTGGACGAGCTGTGCGACGCAGGAATCGACTGCCTGAAAATTGAAGGACGCGCAAAATCGGCCTATTATGCGGCCATTGTGACGGGCGCGTACCGGCACGTGCTGGACGACGTGTGGGCCGGCCGCGCGCCGGATCCTGTCTGGCGCGACGAGGTCGAGCATGTTTCGCACCGCCACTATGCGACGGGCTTCTACTACGGTCAGCCCGGCCAGTTCACAGAGAACTCCCGCTATCTGCGCGAGTGGCAGATCTGTGCCGTGGTCGAGCGCTGTGATGCGCAGGGGAATGCAGTCCTGAGCCTGCGGAACAAGTTTTCCGTCGGGGATACCGTCGAGCTGGTCGGCCCGGATCTGCGGCCGTTCCAGTGGGAGGTCACACCGATGGAGGACATGGACGGCGTCCCGCTTTCAGAGCCGCGCACGCCGCAGATGCGCTTCCGGGCGAAGCTCCCTAAGCAGGTCCCGCCGCTGTCCTTTGTGCGGCATGCGGTCGAGCTTTCCGGACGATAAAAAACGAGCGCTGTTTCAAACAGCGCTCATTTCATACTTGGGCTTATTTCCGGATCGCGGCGATCAGCTCCAGAAGGCCGTACACGACCGGCTGGTGGAGCAGGTAAATGAACAGCGACTGCCGGCCGCACCAGCAGAAGAATCTTGCAATTGCGCTTTCCCGGAACGAACCGGGCAGGCGCGTTTTTTTCTCGGCGTAGACCGTCCGCCCAAGGACAGCGCCCAGCATGTACCAGCCGAGATGCGGAAGCAATGGGAAATAGTCGCTGGAGGAAAAGCCCTCGTACACAAGGCCGAACGGGAACAGGAACCTTGCCTCCACGACTGTCCCGGAGATGAGATACCCGGTAACGACCAGCACGATCCCGACAGCCGCCAGCTCCTGCGTCGGGAGTCTGCGATAGACAGGATACAGCGTCATGCAGATGCCGAGCAGGTGCAGAACGCCGAACCAGACAATCACGTCCCGTGTGGCCATGCCGAGCCGGTACATCCCGAAGGTCACAAGCGAGATCAGCATGCCGCAGGCGAACACGATCGCGCCGCGGCGGAAGCTCCGCGAGCCAAGCGTCGCGCAGCAGCCGGACAGAATGACGAAGATCACGCCGCCATACTGCTGGATGAACACGTACCACGCCGGCAGATGCAGATCAAGTCCGATAAAATATCCGAGATCATAGATGAGATGCACAAGGATGACGCACAGGATGCAGAACCCGCGCAGCGCATCCAGCTCCCAGATCCGGTCTGCTTTTTTCATAAGAACTCCCTCTGAAAACGTGCCGCCTGCTGCCGGAGCAGCAGGCGGGCTGTGTCAAAAATCAGGCGTTTTTGGCGTCTTCCGCGGCCTGACGATCTGCCTCTTCCTCTTCCAGCACACGGTAGGCGACCTTGCCGACCAGCGTCTTGGGAAGCTCGGGGCGGAACTCGATGTCATACGGCATGGCGTATTTCGCGATATGCTGCCGGCAGTAGGCAAGAATCTCCTCCTTGACGGCGTCCGACGGCTCATAACCCGGACGCAGGACGACGAAGGCCTTGACCTTCTGCATCTTATACGGATCCTTCACGCCGATGACGCAGGAGAGCAGCACCTTCTCATAGCCGTCAATGATGTTTTCCAGCTGGCCGGGATAGACATTGTAGCCGGAGGTGATGATCATGCGCTTGATACGCTGCGAGAAGTAGACAAAGCCGTCATCGTCCATTTTGCCAAGATCGCCCGTGTGCAGCCAGATGCGGCCGTCGGCATGGCGGCGGAGCGTGTTGGCGGTCTCTTCGGGATTGTCGACATACTCAAGCATAACAGACGGGCCGGAGACGCAGATTTCGCCCTCGATGTTCGCGTCGACCTCCTGCGTGGTGCCGGTCTTGACGATCTTGTAATACGTGTCCGGGAACGGAACGCCGATGGAGCCGACGCGGTTGTAATCCTTCGGCGTCAGGCAGGAGGCCGTCACACACTCGGTCAGGCCGTAGCCCTGCCGCACCTGCACGGAGGCGTTGTGGGCCTTGAGGAAGCCGTCAACCTTCTTTTTCAGCTCGATGGACATGCTGTCGCCGCCGGAGAAGACGCCCTTCAGGCAGCTGAGATCGGCATTTTCGAGCTTCTCCGCGCGCAGCAGCGCCTCAAACAGCGTCGGGACGCCCGGGATGATGTTGGGCTGCTTCTTGATGAGCAGCTCTGCATAGGTGTTGACGTTGAACTTCGGAACAAGAATGCAGCATGCGCCGCCGATGAGCGCCGTATGGATGCCGATGCCAAGACCAAAGCCATGGAACACAGGCATGACGGAGAGCATCTTCATGCCGTCGATGGGGGAGAAGCCCGAGGCCGCAATGGTCTGCAGGCCAAGGGCATTGAAGTTCATGTTGGACAGGAGGATGCCCTTGGTCGTGCCGGTTGTGCCGCCGGAGTAGAGGATGGAAGCGCCGTCGGAAGCCTTGCCGAACTCCTTCGGAAGGGGAAGACTGCGCTTTTTGCCCACGCGCAGGAACTCGGACCACCAGATGTAATTGCCCTTCTTCGGGGGCTTGGGATACTTGCGTCCAGCCGTGAGCGCATAGCCGACAGCCAGATGAGGGAACAGCTCGTCCTCGATCTTTGCAACCAGCAGCTTGCAGTCCGGATCGTCCAGCTCCGGCATGATGGGCGCGATCTTGGCATAGAACTGATCGAGCGTCAGGATGCACTTGGAGTGGGAGAAGTTGAGATAGAATTTGATCTCGCCAGCTGCGGACAGCGGATGGATCATGTTCGAGACTGCGCCGATCCGATTCAGACCATAGAACGCCTGCAGCGCCTGCGGGCAGTTCGGCATGCAGATGGTCACGCGGTCGCCCTTCTGGATGCCCATGGCGAGGAACGCCTGCGCGGCAGCGTCGATCTTCTGCATGAACTGCGCATAGGTCGTTTTCTTGCCCATGAACTCATAGGCGTACAGCTTCGGATTGCGGTCAGCGGCAGCCTGCACCATCTGGTAGATGGTCTTCTGCGGATACGTCAGATGATGGGGTACATCACCGTAATACTTGAGCCAGGGAGCGGAAGAGGAAAGTCCCATTTTTTTCATCCTTTCAGTTATCGATTTTACACACCTGCCTGCCGCTTTCCACACACCAAAAACGACAAACATAAAAATTATACGTCACCTGCCACTAAATAGCAAGGACTGATTCTGAAAAACCAGTCAGATTCCGGAATTTGCGGCAGATTCAGCGCTCCAGCAGCCGCATCAGCGGGTTCCGGCCGACCTGCATGGCGCCCTTCGGACAGAACTCCTGACAGCAGAAGCAGCGGATGCATTTGCTGCGGTCAATGACCGGCTTTTTGCGTTGCATGCTGATCGCGTGCGCCGGACAGATCTTTGCACATTTCGAGCAGCCAATGCAATCGGCGGCGTGCAGCTTCGGTTTCGGGGTCAGAATGCCGTGCAGCGCGGACTGGATCGCCCGGCCGACCGCGCCGGAGCCGCCGTAGCGGAACTGGACACTGGACTGGGACGGGACCGTCTTATAATCGCTGACAATGAACGCCGCCGGATCAGCGGAAACGGACAGCGCAGCAGGGGAAGCAGGACACAGCCCACGGCGGATGGCCGCCTGCAGCGTCGGCACATCGTCCGGCTGCAGACCGATGAGCGTACACGCGGCCAGATCCAGCCTGTGCGCGTCCTGCGCGGCTAGGATGCAGCCGATCTGGCGCGGCTGGCCCTGCGTCGGGCCGTTGCCCTCCATGCCGACCACAGCGTCGCAGACGCACAGGCGCGGCTTCCAGTATTCGCAGAGATCGACGATCATGTCGGAGAAATCTTCGATCTTTGGATATTTATAGTGATATTCCGGCTTTATGGTACCCGGAATGGTACCGAAAAAGTTCTTGACGGCGTTGGACATGCCCATCATGCCGTGTGTCTTGAGCTTGCAGACGTCAATGACGGCGTCGGCCTTCCGAAGATATGCGGTCGCGGTAAACTGTCGGGCCTGTACGGCCTCCGGGAACGAGACATCCTCCACGGAAAAATCCTGATTCAGCTCCGCACCAAGCGCCTGCGCCGCACGGAGGCCGGTCACGTCATAGACGTGCTGCAGATGCGCGGCGGTGTAGAGTCCACCGGGGCTGTCACCGAGGATCACGTGCGCGCCGCGCGCCGTCAGCATGCGGGTCAGCGCGCAGACGACTGCGGGGTGGACCGTCGCAGCCTGCTCCGGCTTCATGGCGGAGACGAGGTTGAGCTTCAGCGCAACGCGCATGCCGGGCGTGACCCAGTCAAGACTGCCGGCCTGTCCGATGGCCTGCTCCAGCGCAGCGGAGACCTCCTGTTCTTCATAGCTCCGGCAGGCGGCAAGCGCCACGTCATACTGCATACGTGTATCCTCCGTTTCTGAAAACTTGTATCAGTGTATCATGGAATCACACGGATTGCAACGCGCGCAGCGGCCAGTATTTACTTTTTGGTGAATATATGTTACAATACCATATCGAATTGGAAACTTTCTTTCCACCAGCCGGTCCGGTTGGGCGGAAAATGGAAGGAGACATCGTATGGAAGACCGCAACCAGACCCAGTCCCCGCAGGAGGCAGCACAGACGCCGGAGCAGCCGGATTCTGTCGACGCCCTGCTGGAAGACGTCAAATCCCTGCTTGGGGAATCCGATGAAGCGATCGCGGAGCAGGAACCGGAGGAAGCCTCCGCGCCTGCGGAGGAGCCGATGACGGCGGACGATGTGCAGATCGACTATGGGAAGTTCTATGGAGAGCCGGTCGGTCAGCCGCAGACGCCGCTGACGTATTATGAGCAGTCAAAGCCTGCCTATCAGCGTGCGCGCCGCGCGGAATATGAGCGTATCCGCGAGCAGGAGCGTATGGCCAGAGCCGCACGTCAGCAGGAACTGGAGCGACAGGACGAAGCGATCGCCAGACAGAAGCGGCATGGAAAGCATCAGCCGAAGCCCCGCCGGAGCGCGGCGGAATACGCCGAGTGGCTCTACAGCCAGGGACTGAGCGACGAAGAAGAGCATGTGCGTACCGAGCAGCAGATGAAGCTCGCACAGCCGGAAAAAAGGCAGCGGCCGCCCAAAAAGGAAAAGCCGCGCCGCGGCGGTACTTGGCGGGTGATCCTTGTGCTGGTCCTGCTGCTTGCCATCGGCGCGGCGGCGTTCCACTTTATTCTGGCTCGGCAGCCGGAATCGGACACGGCACTCTCTGCGCGGAAGCCGGGCTGCGCAACGATCCTTGTCGCCGGTACAGATGAGGGCGGCTACCGCACCGACTCCATGATGCTCGTCAACGTCGACCGCGAGACAAAGGCCATCAGTCTGGTCTCCATCCCGCGCGATACGCTGATCTACTGTGAATACTCCGTCCCGAAGATCAATTCCGCCTACGGCTGGGCCGGCGGCGGCGAGAGCGGCATGCAGGAGCTGCTGCTGCGGGTGTCGGAGATCATCGGCTTCGAGCCAGACGGCTATGTGGTCGTCGACCTGAATGTCTTTGAGCAGCTGGTTGATCTCATGGGCGGCATCACGTTTGAAGTGCCGGTCGATATGCACTATAATGACCCTACGCAGGGGCTGAGCATCGATCTGCAGGCCGGCAAGCAGCACCTGAATGGAAATCAGGCCATGCAGGTGGCGCGCTTCCGCTCCGGCTATGCGACGGCTGACCTCGGCCGCATCGAGGTGCAGCGGGATCTCGTCTCGGCTGCGCTGCGGCAGTGGGTCTCGCCCAAGGGACTGCTGCATTTGCCGAAGGCGCTGAAGCTGATCGAAGAATCCTCCAACACAAGTCTGACCAAATCCAACCTTCTGTGGCTGGTCGAGAGCTTTTTGCTTTGCAGCCGCAGCAGCATCCGGACGGCGACGCTGCCCGGAGCCGCGGCGAATTTCTCAAGCGGCTCGTATTATGTGCTTGATGCGTCCGGCGTTGCGGAGATGGTCAACGAATATCTGAACCCATATGAGAAAGGAGTGCAGGCGGATCAGCTGTATATCCGCGCTGGCTGAGGACTATGTACGTCAATCCCGTAAAATTTGAGGGGCGGCCGGATGATATGACCGGCAGGCTCGAAAAGGAGCAGCGCTGCTATGCGCTGCTGGACAGCCTGCAGATCCCCTACAGCCGTGTTGACCACGACTTTGCCGACACCATCGAGGCCTGCGAGGCCGTCGAGCAGGTGCTGGGTGAAAAGATCTGCAAGAATCTGTTCCTCTGCAACCGGCAGAAGACGCAGTTTTATCTTCTCATGCTGGAAGGGGAGAAGGTCTTCAAGACCAAGGACCTTTCCAAACAGCTCGGCGTGGCGCGGCTGTCCTTTGCCGCGCCTGAGGACATGGAGCGGTATCTGGACATCACGCCCGGCTCTGTCAGCGTGCTTGGCCTTATGAACGACACGGAGAACGCCGTGCAGCTCGTCATCGACCAGCCGATCGCGGAGTCCGAACGGATCGGCTGCCACCCGTGCATCAATTCCTCCACGCTTTCCATCGCCACGCAGGATATCCTGACAAAAGTCCTCCCGGCTGTTCACCATACGCCGATCATTGTATCGCTCCCTGACCCGGAATAAACACACCGTCTTCTCCAATGTGGGAAGACGGTGTTTCCTTTGCCGGTGCATCAAAAACTCTGTTACGATTCTGAAACCGCTTTGAAATTCATTTGAAATACTTGCTGATAGGCCGATTTTATTAGTTTACATAAAATAATTAAGATTTCTTAAAAAATTGATTTTCTCCGGGAAAACAGGGAAAAGTGCGGAAACCATCTATTGCGTTCTGGAAAGCACTGTGCTACGATATATATGGATAAAAGACAGCTCAGGCTCAATGAAGGCGGCCAAAGCTGCCGACCGGAGCGTACACGGCCTTCCGTGTGCGTCCTATGGGATACCGGCGCAACCCACCGCCGGAGAACAAATCAAGGAGGAAGATTTATGAAAAAACGTTTATTGGCTCTGATCCTGTGCCTCGTCATGGTGATCGGACTTGTGCCGACGGTTTTCGCGGCTGAAGGCGATCCAATCACGGTCGCTTTTGCTGCAAATCTCAGCAAGAAACCCGACGAACTCACCGGCCTGTATGGACCGGTCGTGGAAAAGCAATTTGTGCAGGGCGCTGAATCCAAGACGGAGGATGCTATCCCTGTACCGAGCGGTAAGGCAGGTTATCATTTTGTCGGATGGTCCCGCGTCAACAAAGACAAAACTGCACTGTTCACGTTTGGCACCGATAAGTACCCGACTGAAGATACTCTGACGCTGTATGCAATCTGGGAGCTGGATTCTGTCGAGACCGATACCTTCACTGTTACCTATCGCACCCCGGATTCTGTATTCTCCACCTCGTCTCAGGTCAATAAGGGCGACAGAATCACCGTGCAGGGCTGCGACTGGCCTGCGCCGGAGGGCATGACCTTTGACGGCTGGCAGGCGCAGGACGGCAAAACCTACAAGCAGGGTGACGTGATCTACAATGTACAGTCCGACTGGGAATTTGTGGCTGTCTTTACGCAGAAGTCGGAATCCGTGAAGGTCCGCTTCCACGACTACGATAACGACGGCGCATACACGCACGTGACTGCTGCAGTTGCCGCCAACATCAGGCTGAACCTGAACGGCGGCAGATACCTTGGCACGGCTGACGTTACATACGGCGATGAGGCCTATGTCATTGTCACCGGCAACGAAAATGTTCAGACGATCGCGGACGCAGAAAAGTCCGGCGTGACGTTTGCGGGCTGGAAGCTGTCCGAGGAGGACGGCATGATCGCACTGACGGCCATGTGGAAGGATACGTCCGCGATTAAGTACAAGATCTATTTTGACGATTATGACGATGCCTGCAAGTATCTGGAGTTGGAGAAGGACAGCACATTCATTGTTGACCCGAACGGCGGCTCGGTCAAATTTGAAGGGGAGACCTTCAGCATCGTAAAGGCCTATACAGTCTCCAAGAATTACACGCTGGCAGACGCGGCGCGCGACGATTACCGGTTCCTCGGCTGGGACGTCACGAACTACGGCACGAAGACGATCTTTACCGCCATGTGGGCGAAGATCAGCTCCACAACGTATACCATCAAGTATTGGGATTACGATACCAATAAATACGCCTACGAGACGGTCACGTCCGGCGACAGCATCATCATCGATCCGAACGGCGGCAGCGTGAAGTGGTACGGCACGACGATCTCTTCCAAGAAGACGATCACCTCCATCCGCTCCGACCGCATCCTTGACGATGCCACCAGAACCGGCTATACCTTCTACGGCTGGGATCTGACCTACTCGGGCGGCAAGCCGGTCTTTACGGCCATGTGGTCGAAGCGCATCGACACTGTCCCGTATATGCTCAACGGTGTTGACCACTACGCGTACATCAAGGGCTATCCGAACGGCACGTTCAAGCCCGACGCGACCATCACCCGTGCAGAGGTCTCCACGATCTTCTACCGCCTGCTGACGGATTCGACCCGCAAGGCGTATACCACCAGCTATAACACCTTCAAGGATGTTCCGGCAAGTGCATGGTATAACACCGCTGTGTCCACCATGGCGAAGCTCGGCATCATCACCGGCGGCAGCGACGGCTATTTCCGCCCGAATGATCCCATCACAAGAGCAGAAATGGCGGCCATGATCGCCCGCTGCGACGGCGGCTATTACAGCAGCACATATTCGGGCTTCACGGATATCAACGGCCACTGGGCATCCAGCTACATCGCAAGAGCCTATGAGCTCGGCTGGATCACCGGCTACGGCTCCACCTACGCGCCGGACCGCAACCTCTCCCGTGCAGAGTCCGTCGCGATCCTGAACCGCGTTCTGAACCGCGCGCCGCAGTACACCTCTGATCTGCTGAAGAGCATGACCACGTTCTCCGACGTCGGCACGAACGCATGGTACTATCTGGACGTTCAGGAAGCTGCCAACAGCCACACCTACACCAGAAGAACCAACGGCTACGAATCCTGGGATAAGCTCACCGCCAACCCCAGCTGGATGTAATCAAATATCAAAAGAGGAGGGGCAGCTTAGCTGCCCCTCTCTTGTCTATAAAAATGTCCTCGCTCAACGAGCGAGGACATTTTTATAAATTTACTTCTCCAGCTGTTTCTTTACAACCTGGACGATCCGTGCGATGGCGGCGCTCAGGACGGCGTTGACGCAGAACTCAACGAGAAAGTTGACGCCGATGAAGGCGACAAAAAGGAAATACACGATGTTGGTGCCGCCTGCATAGCTCTGCAGGACAGGCTTGAAGACCGTCAGCATGCCGATCGCGAAAACGCCGGTATTGACGATCGGGGCGATCAGCGCCGCGCAGATGCAGGACAGCGTCTGCTTTTTCTGCAGTGCCTTTGCCACAAGACCGGCGCACAGGCCGCACAGAACGGCCTTGCCGACGCAGACAACAACGAGCCAGAACGGACTTGCGACCCACAGCACATTCGTGAACTTGTCAGCGCCGCTGATACCGGCGATCAGGCAGACAATGCCGAACACTGCGCCAAGTCCCGCGCCTGCGGCAGGCCCAAACAGAATTGCGCCGATGACGATCGGAACGAGCGTCAGAGAGATCGGGACAGGCCCGATCCGGATGCCGCTTGCCACGGTTTGCAGCACAACGACCAGCGCAGCCAGCAAGGCCAGCGAGGTCAGACGAACGATGGATGCATGATTTTTGCTTTTCATAAGTTCCTCCTGCTGTCGCTCCGGGTATCCCGGATGCAACGCAAATATTTTACCACGGGTTTGCCCGATGATAACAAAACAGATTACACAGATTACGGGATTTCCTCCTCGACCGGGGGATTGGGGACGGCGGTGCCGTCCTTCATGGCTTGCCACTGCTCGCGCGAAAGAAGAAGCTGCCGCGGCTTGGAGCCTTCAAACGGGCCGACGATGCCGCGCTCTTCCATCTCGTCCATGATGCGCGCCGCGCGCGCATAGCCGAGTTTCAGACGGCGCTGGAGCATGGAAACGGACGCCTGCCCGGTCTCCATGATGACGTCGACCGCCGCCGGGAGCATTTCGTCGCCGTCAGAGCTGTCTGTCTCTGCGGCTGTGCTGCTGCCGGAGCTGCCGGAACCGGATTTCCCGCTCTCTGCGGCTTTTTTATCGATCTCGGCCATGACGGTGTCGGAATACTCCGCTTCGCTGGACGATTTGATGAACGTGACGATGTCCTGCACCTCACCGTCGGTGATGAAGCAGCCCTGCACACGCTTGGGCTTGCCCTGACCGAGCGGTGCATAGAGCATATCGCCCTTGCCGACGAGCTTTTCCGCGCCCGCGGTGTCCAGAATGATGCGCGATTCCATCGCGGAAGCGACGGCGAACGCGATACGCGAGGGGATATTGGCCTTCATGAGGCCGGTAATGACGTCCGCAGACGGACGCTGCGTGGCGATGACCAGATGAATGCCGGAGGCACGGCCCATCTGCGCGATGCGGCAGATCGACTCTTCGACTTCCTTCGCTGCGACCAGCATGAGGTCTGCCAGCTCGTCGATCACGACGACGATCTGCGGCATCGGCTCAAGATCGTCGTCAGAGGACATCCGCGCCTGATTGTTATACGATTCCAGATCGCGTACGCCCGCATCTGCCATCATGCGATAGCGGCGCATCATTTCCGTGACAGCCCACTGCAGGCTGCCTGCGGCCTTTTTGGGATCCGTGACGACCGGGATGAGCAGATGCGGAATGCCGTTGTAAATGCCAAGCTCGACCATCTTCGGGTCGATCATGATGAGCTTGACCTCCTCGGGCTTCGCCTTATACAGAAGCGAGATGATCAGGCTGTTCATGCAGACGGATTTACCGGAGCCGGTCGTACCGGCGATCAGCAGATGCGGCAGCTTGCCGATATCACCGATGATGCGGTTGCCGCCGATATCCTTGCCGACGGCAAAGGACACGCGGGATTTGCATTTTTCAAATTCCGGGGAATCGATGACCTCGCGCGCCATGACGACGGAGACGATCCGATTCGGGACTTCGATGCCGACGACTGAGATCTTATCCGGGATGGCTGCGATCCGGACACCGGAGGCGCCCAGCGCAAGCGCGATGTCGTCCGACAGATTTGTAACCTTGGAGAGCTTGACGCCGCGCTGCAGCTCCAGCTCATATCGTGTGACCGACGGGCCGCGTGTGACGTTGATGATGTGAGCCTCGATGCCGAACGACTGCAGCGTATCGCTCAGCCGCTCAGCGTTCTGGCGCATTTCCTCTGTTCCGTCGTGCGCCTGACCGCTTCCTGCCTTGAGCAGCTCGACCGGCGGAAACTGATACTCGGGCTTCTGCGGCTCCTGCTGGCCGATCTCCTGCGCGATCTGCGCAGCTTCCAGTTGCACGTCCTCTTTTTTGACCGTTTCGGGCTGTTCCGGGATCTGAAGCGGGGGCAGCTCTTCTTCGACAGGCTCCGGCTCGGGTTTTGAAACCGGCTTCGGCGCATCGTAATGCTCGATGACGAGCGGCGGCATCTGCTTTGGCCGGGACATGGGAATGACGTTGACAGCCGGGGTCTCCTGTACCGGTTCCTCCGGTGCGGTTTCTTTGAGTTCCTCCGGCTGCACCGGGCGTTCCGCGATCAGCGCGTCAAACTGCGATTTATAATCCGTATGTACCGGTGCCTGCGGCGCTTCCTGCACTGCAGGCACCTCTTCCGGTACCGGCTGCTGAGGCGTTTTTGCCTGCCTGCGGCTGTTTTCTACAAATACATCAGGACGCATGGGTGAAGAACGCTTTCCGGAAGACTTCTTTTCCGCCTGCTCAGGCAGGGGAGGATCGTCCACCGGCAGATCAAATTCCTGCATGCGGGAGGCCCGGCGCTGCTCGGCGCGCTGGGTATGCTCGATATGGCGGGTCGCGACGGAGTCGACGAGTACCTGCGCGGGATCCTTATGCTCGCGCTGCGGCTCGGCATATTCTGCGCGCGGTCTGTTTTTGATGGCGGAGACAATGCTGGCAACGGTCATATTGAGGCTTGTGATCAGGCTCAGCAACATGCCGATGATGATGACGATCACCGCGCCGACGCGGCTGATCAGCAGGGAAAGTACGCTTGCCAGCCCACCGGAGAGTACGCCGCCGGCTGTTCCGCCGATCCCGCCGTCCCAGAGCGCGGCGATCAGGCTCCAGTCCCAGTCGGCTTCAAACTTCCCGCCGACCAGATGCACAAGGCTTCCGATCAGCGCAGCCGTCAGAAACGTACACGTGACCCGGAGCGCGACCGGGCGGCCGTCGTGCAGGATGAGGATCAGAAAGCTCATCACAAAGGAGAACGGCAGGATATAGAACCCCGCACCGATCAGCCCCTTAAAAAGAGCTGTCAGAAGGTTCAGGATCGCCGCGTTGATGCGGAAGCAGCACAAAACTGTCAGCAGCGCCAGCACAAGGCAGACGCACGCGCCGACCTCACGCCGGATGGGCGTGCGGCTTTGCTTCTGCGGCGTTTTTTTCCGGCTGCGGGAGCCGGTAGATTTTCTTTTGTTCGTGGTAGCCATGGAATCGATACACCTCACGAGATCAGGGACAGGATGATCGTCAGAAGACCTGCACCCCAGCAATAATAGCAGAATCCGCCGAATTTTCCGCGCTGGACGATGCGGTTCAGCGCAAAGATGGCGAGATAGCCGAATACGAATGCGGCGGCGACGCCGCAGAGATACATGGGTACCTCAGACCAGATAATACCGGCTGAGATTGCCTTGACGAGGGAAAGAAGATTCGCGCCCAGCACAGCAGGGATCGAGAGGAAGAAGGAGAAGCGGACAGCAAAGCTCCGATCCAGTCCGCGCAGCATCCCGACGGAGATCGTCGTCCCGGAGCGCGACAAGCCCGGAACGACAGCAATCATCTGCGCAAGGCCGACAATCAGCGCGTCGGCGAGCGTCATGGCGCGCTCCGACTTGTTGCCATGGCCGTACCGGTCGGCTGCAAGCAGGAGAAAGCCCGTGGCGATCAGTGCAAAGCCGATGAAGAACGTGTCATAGAACAGGGAATCCAGCAGATCGCTGAGGAAGGCCGCCGGGATCAGCGGGAGCGTCGCGATGATGAGAAACAGGATCAGCCGCCGTCTGGCCGGGTCCGGCTTTTCCCGGCGATTCAGCTTTTTGAGGTGCAGCATCAGAAGCCCCTCGCGGCACAAGCCCTTCAGCTGTGTCCGATAGGCAAGAATGACGGCTCCGAGCGTCCCCAGGTGCAGCAGCACGTCAAAGAGCATCTGGTTTTCCAAATCGCCGATGCGCAGAAAATTCTGCAGAATTGCCAGATGGCCTGAGCTGGAGATCGGCAGAAACTCTGCCAGGCCCTGTATGATACCAAGTAGAATGGCGGTCCAATAGGTCATACCATGCCTCCGTCCGGAAAGTCGCACCCGGCAGGCCGGATGCACATACACATTTATATTAGCACAAACTACAGAATATTTCCACTGAACGTTCGAAAAAAAGCTCCGCGGGATTTTTCCCGCGGAGCGGCATACATGAAAACGGAGAGAAACAGTGAAAAAGCTGCCTCAGATGGTCTCGACCTTGATGAGATTCGTGTTGCCGGAGGTGCCATTCGGTGTGCCGCCGGTCATGACGACGTTGTCGCCGGGCGCAAGCTGCATGGCCGATTTGGCAGCACGCAGGGCGTTATAGAACAGCACGTCGGCGGAATGGAAGGTCTCTTCACAGAGGATCGGCAGAACGCCCCAGGAGAGCGCCAGACGGTACCACACGCGGGCGTTGGTCGCCATGCCTACGATATCGACCGGAACGCGGAATCGGGAGACCATGCGGACCGTGACGCCGGACAGGGAGCTGACAACGATCGCTTTGGCCCCGATATCGCAGGCCATGCAGCACGTCGCGTGGGAAATGGCGTCGACCATGTTCTTGATCTGGAACTCTTCCTTCCGGAACAGGTTCTCATATTCAATATGCTTTTCCGTTTCCTCGACGATCTCGGACATGGTCTGGACCGTCTTGACCGGGTATTTGCCCGCGGCGGATTCGCCGGAGAGCATGACGGCGCTCGTCCCGTCATAGACGGCGTTGGCTACGTCAGAGATCTCGGCGCGGGTCGGCCGGGGATTATGGATCATGGACTCCAGCATTTCCGTTGCCGTGATCACGCGCTTGCCGAGCAGGCGGCACTTGGTGATGAGGTATTTCTGGATCGCGGGCAGCTCTGCGAACGGGACCTCAACGCCGAGATCGCCGCGGCCAATCATGATGCCGGAGCAGGCCTCGCAGATCTCCTCCACGTTGTCAATGCCGGTCTGGTTTTCGATTTTTGCGATGATCTCGATGTCCTGTCCGCCGTTCGCGTCAAGGAAGCGGCGGACGTCCTGCACATCCTGCTTGCGGGAGACAAAGGATGCTGCGACGAAGTCCACCCCGTTGCGGATGCCGAAGAGCAGGTCGGATTTATCCTGCTCGCTGAGATAGGCCTGATCAAGGACCTTATGTGGGAAGGACATGCTCTTGCAGTCGGACAGCTCGCCGCCGACCACGACGCGACAGTGAATCTCTGTGCCTTCGATGGATGCGACCTCGAAGATCACAAGACCGTTATTGACCAGCACCGTGTCGCCGACGGACAGCTCCTTGGCAAGGCCGGCGTAGCTGACGCCGACGATGGTTTCGTCACCATCGACCTTGCGCGTGGTAAAGGTGAAGGAATCTCCGTCCTTCAGGACAATGCGCTTGTTTTTGAAGGTACGGATCCGGTATTCGGGGCCTTTGGTATCGAGCATGATCGCGATAGGGAGGTTCAGCTCCGCGCGGACATTGCGGATCATGTCAAATTTCTGCTGATGCTCCTCATGTGTGCCATGGGAGAAATTCAGGCGCGCGACGTTCAGTCCGGCGCGGCACATTTCGGCGAAGACCTCCGGGGAGCTGCTTGCAGGGCCAATGGTACAGACAATTTTCGTTTTTCTCATACTGGATCCTTCCTTCCGAAAATATAGATATCGCAAAATAATGCTTTGATATGTCATAAATGAGATATAACAGGCAAAATGAAAAATCCCACCGTGCCGGACGGGCATGAATGGAATCTGGTTCGCATCCCACAGGCGCATAAAAAAGGCAGAACCACATGGTTCTGCCGAAAGCTGCTGCATGCGCTTCGATACGAATAGGACGCAAAACGCGCCTATGACAGACTCCACCACTCGTATCGGCTACATTCTAACATATGCGGATTCTGTTGTCAATCCACGCCAGATGGGCCTGCCGCGCAATTCCGAAAAACCTGCACGAAACCCGATATACATGCCGTTAATGTCTTGATATTTTTTGAACTGATCGGAAAATCATTACTTTTCCCGCTTTTTCTGCCGGTCAATCTGCCGGTGCAGCAGACCCAGCGCATCCGAAAGGCTTCCAAGCCCGTCCATGAGACCCGAGCTGACGGCTTCCTCGCCATAGAGGACCGTCCCGACGTCGGTAGCGATCTCGTCCGTCGCCATCATATAGCGCAGGAACTCGTCCCGGGAAATGTGGGAGTTCCGCGTGACAAAGCTGACAATTTGATCCTGGATCTGGTTAAAATACTGGTATGTCTGCGGCGCACCGACGACAAGCCCTGTCATGCGGACGGGATGGACCGTCATGCTGGCCGTGGGGACGATCAGGCTCTTTTTTGCCGAGACCGCAAGCGGGATCCCGATGGAGTGTCCGCCGCCGAGAACAAGGGACACGGTCGGCTTTTTCATTCCCGCGATCAGCTCGGCGATGGCAAGCCCCGCTTCGATATCGCCGCCCACAGTATTGAGAAGCAGCAGCAGGCCGTCGATTTCCTCGCTCTCCTCCACTGCGGCGAGCAGGGGAATGACGTGCTCATATTTGGTGGTTTTGACGGTCTCCGGCAGGACCTGATGCCCTTCAATCTGGCCGATGATGGTCAGGGTATAGATCGTCCCGCGCGCTGTTCTGGTCGTGGCAGAGCCGAGGTCGATCAGCTCCTGCCGCGCCTGTGCTTCCTTTTTCGTTTCGCTCATTGTGTCCACTCCTGTTGTTGTAAGGTATGCATAGTTTGAACGATTTTTCCTGAAACATACGCCGGACATTCTGCGCAGCTGCCATCTTGCGCGAGGAGCGAAAATCCTGTATAATACGCGTGAAATGAAGGAGGGATCGTCATGACAAAGACAAACGTGATGCGCCTTCTCGACGCAGCAAAAATTCCATACCGCGCGGTGGAATATGCCTTTGACGAAAATGATCTGAACGGCATGCACGCGGCTGAAGGGATCGGCATGCCGCCGGAGCAGATCTTCAAGACGCTGGTCGCCAGAGGCGAGCGCGTTGGGTTTGTAGTGTTCTGCATCCCGGTCTGCTGCGAGCTGGATCTGAAAAAGGCGGCAAAGGCGGCTGGGGATAAGAAAATCGAACTGCTGCATGTAAAAGACCTTCTCGGCACGACCGGCTATATCCGCGGCGGATGCAGCCCCATCGGCATGAAGAAGCAGTTCCCGACCTATCTCGATGAGACGGCGCAGCTGTATGACGAGATCGGGATCTCTGCCGGCTGCCGCGGCTGTCAGGTTCTTCTGAACCCGGAACAGCTTGCTGATTATGTAAACGCATCGCTCTGCGATCTGACAGAATAACGAAAGGAGAACATCAATGCATTTTACGTATAAGACAAAGGGGACCTGCTCGCAGCAGATCCTGTTCGATGTTGACGACGGGAAGCTGCACAATATTGAATTTATCGGCGGCTGCAACGGCAACCTGCAGGGCATTTCCAAGCTGGTCGACGGCATGCCGATCGACGAAGTGATCGCACGACTGGACGGGATCCACTGCGGAATGAAGCAGACGTCCTGTCCCGACCAGCTGGCCAACGCACTCAAGCAGGCCAAGCAGAAGCTGGCGGAATCCAACTGACGCAAAAAGGCTCCGGTTCTCCGGAGCCTTTTTCTTATGCAATTATACGAGTCTGACGACGGGTTTAATGAGGTCTCCGGGCTTGTCCTTCATGAGCTGCAGTGCCTGCGGCAGACTGTCCCAGCCGTCAAAGACGTGCGTGATGAGCGGTTTGACGTCCAGACGGCCGTTTGTCAGAAGTGCGGAAAGCCTCTCCATCTGCCGTCGGCCGCCCGGCATGAGTCCTCCGCTGATCTGCTTGTGTCCCATGCCGACGCCCCAGTCCGCGCGCGGGATGCGGACATACTCGCCGATGCCGAGATAATTAACATTGCCGATCCTGCCGCCAGGTCTTAGGACGCGGACGACGGGAATGAACGTATCGGTGTCTCCGCCCGCGATGATCGCGCAGTCGACGCCCTTTCCGTGCGTCAGCTCCAGCACCTGCTCGTCGATCGGACCGTTTTTGTAGCTGATAAAATCGCTCGCGCCGTAGTTTCTTGCCGCTTCGACGCAGACCGGACGCGTACCCACGGCTAAAATTCTTGCCGCACCGCGGAGCGCTGCGCCCGCGACGGCCATCAGCCCGACCGGCCCGATGCCGACGACAAGCACCGTATCGCCAAACTGCACGTCTGCAAGCTCTGCGCCGTGGAAGCCGGTCGGTACCATGTCGGAGAGCATGCAGGCCTCCAGCACGTCTATCCCGTCCGGCAGGTGCGCCAGATTGCCGTCCGCGTCGTTGACGTGGAAATACTCCGCGAACACACCATCTTTGATATTGGAAAATTTCCATCCGGCCAGCATGCCGCCGGAGTGCATGGCATAGCCCGCCTGCGCCTCCAGTGAGTTCCAGTCCGGCGTGATGGCCGGGACGATCACGCGGTCGCCGGGGCGGAAATCCCGGACCAGCGCGCCGACCTCCGTGACCTCTGCACAGCATTCGTGGCCCAGGATCAGATCCTTCCGATCGCCGACCGCGCCTTCCCAGACGGTATGCACGTCGGACGTACACACAGCGGCGGCCAGCGGGCGGCAGATCGCGTCCATCGGCCCGCAGACCGGCTTCGGCTTTTCGACCCAGCCGACCTCACCGATCCGCAGCATTGCAAAACCCTTCATACGATCCCTGCTTTCCTGTAAAATCGGGATAGTATGTGCGTCTGTCACAAAAATTATGTCAACCGTATATTCCAACGTAGGTGAAATTCTGCTTTGCTTCCGGCGTGGGGATCTCCGTCTGGACGATGGTCATGTTTTCGGCCATTTTCTCTATGACGTCCCAGTCTCCGCCCAGGAATACCACGCAGAGCTTTTCTGCGTCATAGAGCAGCAGAAAATGGTGTGTGACATCCGAACCGCGGTCCGTGTCATATGTTTCGATCCAGCAGGCGTACAGGTCGTTCAGCATGCCCTCCTTGACGATCGTCGGGTCGTTTCCGGGCACCAGAAGATCGCAGCCTGCGACCTCGTTGGCAGACAGGCAGCTGAATGTGAAGCGCACCTGCGAAGTACTGTCGGTGGAGTACACGCAGTCCTTTGCCAGCTCGATCTGGGCATCCGAAACGCCGTCCAGCTGCGCCGGACTGCGCATGGCAATGACGTCATACAGATACGCGGTATTGTCCGGGATCAGCGCCGTCGGCGTCCAGCCAAACTGTACGCCGCAGTAGGTGCCGGATGTGCGGCCCTCCGTGTCGACGCGGATGATCGCGTCTCTGGAAAAATCGTAGGAAAACGGATCCAGCGTGCCGTCCGGCAGAATGGATGCGCCCTCGGCATGATACGTGGTCTCCGCATTGGAGACGGACGCGTAATGCAGCACCTCCGCCGCGCCGCACAGCACAGCGATAGCCGCGGCGGCAGCGATCACAATGCGGATCACGCGCTTTCGGCTGTGTGTTTTTGCATCCTGCCGCGCCAGAAGCAGTGTTTTGTTCAGAATCCTTGACTGACGCTCCTCCGGCAGGGCGTCAACCGAAACATCCGACAGTTGTGATGTCTGGAAAATCGTATCAATGCGATCCATATGCAAACCCTCCCTTGCATAACTCGTTTTTGATGGTCTCGCGGCTGCGTACCAGCCGCATGCGCACTGCCGCTGGTGTCAGCCCCAGGGCTGCGGCGATCTCCGGCGCCGGTTGACATAAATCATAGAACCGGCAGATGATCTCACGATCCAGCTCCGGCAGCTGCGCGACGGCGCTGCGGAGCTGCTGCGCCTGTTCCTTTTTCGCGGCTTCTTCGAGAAGAAAGTCTTCGCTTCCGGCTGTTTCCTCGTCCAGCGGTACCTCCATGCGCGCTTTCCGCAGCCGGTCGACGGTCTTGTTCCGTGCGACGCTTCCAAGCCACGCGCGAAGATGCCCGGCCTTCACCGTCCGGCAGGACTGCCAGAGCGCGAAGAAGACGGTCGACGCCAGTTCGTCCTCGTCTTCCGGCGTGAGCAGGCCGCGGCTGCGGTTATGGACGACGGTCACGACATAGGCGCTGTACTGCGCGATCACCGCCGCAAGCGCCTGCTCGTCGCCGTGGCGCAGGCGGGAAAGCAGGTTCTGTTCGTTCATGCAGTGTCCTCCAATCTGTTTTGGTCAGCTGACACCCATATAGTCGGCAGACAGGGGAGAAGTGTAACAAAAGACCCGGCGCATCCATGCGCCGGGTCTGCTGATTCATTTTTTGACGCCATAGGTCTGCACTTCTGCGATGAGCCGGTCAAGAAGTCCGGATTCGATCGGATGCCAGATCTGAAATCCGCGGCTGTTCGGCCCGGCGACGACCACCTGTGAGCCCGAGAAGGTCAGACTGCAGCATTCATCCTCAACCGATCCCCACGCGAACATCAGATTGACAGAGCGGCTGTCATAGTCTTTATCGCTGCCAACGGAAGTCAGGCCGCCCGGCAGAAGATTTCTGAGATCCTGCCGGTAAGAGACGGAACTTAAAATGGACGAAACAGCTTCATATGCTGTGCTTCCGGCGGAACAGTACGGTAGGTCCCAGATGTCAAACGAAGGACTGCCGTTTTCAAACTTGGCAGCAGTGACGACGGCGGCCATGTTCAGATCCGGATGCTCCGCCGGGATCCCGGTCATTTCGGCGAAGGAATGCGGCCAGAGCAGCCAAACGGCGAAGCATAAAACAATGATCGCGAGGAGCAGAAGGATACATTTCTTTGTTCCGGTCTGCATGCGCATGTCCTCCATTTCTATTGGATGACGCAATTATAGCAGAATCCGGAGAATCTGTCCAGCTTCTCAGAAGAACAGCAGCTTTTCCCTGCGAAAGGAGAGGGAAATGCTCTGCCCGGCTGCGGCCATAGTGGAAGCGGGGCACTCCGCGCGCAGGATCGGAGCGTCTGCGTCTGCGCTTTCCGGCCGCAGGAGCAGGATCTCGTGACCGGCGTCGGGAATGACGCGCAGAACGGAAAATTGGCAGTCCGTGCCGTCAAAATCCAGCGCAGCCTGCGGGACAGCAAGCGTCGCCGCGCCGCGGTTTTCCGCGAAGGACGGCAGGTTCCAGCCCCTGACACAGCCCTCCTGTCTGACGCGGACGCAGATGTTCCGCCGCTCGAGCATATTGACCGCCAGCAGCACGATCGCCGAGATAGCAATGTTGATCAGCACCCACTTGAACGCTTCTGCATCCTGATCGGTACGCCAGAGCTGGTAGACCGTGGTGGAGATCGTCGCGGTCTTTCCGGGCGTGTAGCCCGCGATCATGCTGGTCGCATCGTACCGAAAAGACTTTTTCGGCGCGCTGCGCTTTATCGGCAAAACATCCAAAAACCTTCCACAAAAAACAACGCAATCAGGCACTCAAAACAGGGATTTGTCGTTGACATCCCGCATGCGATGCGTTACAATAAAGTAAATTCAATACAAATCAACATAATCCCATTTTCAAAAACGTGATACGCGATGCAATTTGCAGAAAGGAATGGAACTATGAAAACGAAAGCTGTCCGCATTCATGGCAAGATGGATCTGCGACTGGAGGAGATTGAGCTGCCGCAGGTTGGCCCGGACGACGTGCAGGTCAAGATCATCTCGGATTCGATCTGTATGTCGACCTACAAAGCCGCAGTGGAGGGCGAAGAGCACAAGCGCGTTCCCGATGACGTCGCAGAGCATCCGACGATTGTCGGCCACGAGTTCTGCGGTGTGATCACCGAGGTCGGCGAAAACTGGAAGAGCAAGTATCATCCCGGCCAGGGCTTTGCCATCCAGCCCGCCCACTTTTACAAAGGCTCCCTGATGGCGCCCGGCTATTCCTATCCGTATTGCGGCGGCGACAGCCAGTATTCCAATATCCCCATCGAGACGCTGCTGACCGACAATCTGCTGCCGTACAATTCCGACACCTATTTCTATGGCTCTCTGGCTGAGCCAATGAGCTGCATCATCGGTACATTCCATGCCATGTACCACACGAAGCCCGGCTCCTACGAGCATTCCATGGGCATCGTCGGAGGCGGCAAAATGGCCATGCTGGCCGCTGTCGGCCCGATGGGTCTCGGTGCGATCGACTATGCGCTGCACTGCGACCGCCGCCCGAGCCTGCTCGTCGTGACAGATATCGACGACGCGCGACTTGCAAGAGCAGAGAGCATCTACACCGTCGAGCATGCAAAGGAGCAGGGAGTGGAGCTGCATTATGTAAACACCGCCAAGCCCGGCTGCGACACCAGCTATCTGCGTGAGCTGTCCGGCGGCACCGGCTATGACGACGTTATCTGCTTTGCGCCGGTCAAGCCCGTGGTCGAGCAGGCCAGCGATATCCTCGGCACCGACGGCTGCCTGAACTTCTTCGCCGGCCCGACCAACACGCAGTTCAAGGCGGAGTTCAACTGGTACAATGTCCACTATCTGTCAACGCACGTCGTCGGCACCTCCGGCGGCAACACGAGCGACATGAAGGAAGCTATCGAAATGATGACGTCCGGCAAGATCAATCCCGCTGCGATGATCACGCATATCGGCGGTCTGAACGCCGTGGTCGACACGGTCCTGAACCTGCCGAAGATCCCCGGCGGCAAAAAGCTGATTTACACGCAGATCGAACTTCCTCTGACCGCGATCGCCGATTTCTCCAGACTCGGCGAGACCGACCCGCTGTTTGCAAAGCTGGCGGAGATCACCAGCCGCCACAACGGCCTGTGGAGCGCGGAAGCCGAAAAGTACCTGCTTGCAAATAAATAAAGAAGAATTAGGAGTGAAACAGTTATGGCAGAAGGCGTATTGATGCCCAAAGCTGGCATTACAGTCGAGTCTTGCATCATCGGCGAATGGAAAAAGAACGTCGGTGATCCGGTCAATGTCGGCGATATCCTCTTTACCTATGAGACGGATAAGGCTGAATTTGAATGTGAATCCACCGCAGCCGGCACGCTGCTGGAAAAGTTTTATGAGGATGGCGACGAGGTCCCATGCCTGGTCAATGTCTGCGCCGTCGGCACCCCCGGCGAGGATGTCTCCGCGCTGAAGAACGCTCCCGCCGCCGCAGAAGCACCCGCGGCTCCCGCGGCTGAGGCTCCGAAGGCAGCAGCTCCCGCTGCAGCCGCAGCACCTGCCGGTCCGTGCGCACAGGCCGTTATCATGCCGAAGGAAGGCATCACGGTCGAATCCTGCATCATCGGCGAGTGGAAGAAGAACGTCGGTGATCCGGTCAATGTCGGCGATGTCCTCTTCACCTACGAGACGGACAAGGCCGAGTTTGAATGTGAGTCCACCGCAGCCGGCACACTGCTTGCCAGATTCTACGAGGACGGCGACGAGGTCCCGTGCCTGTCCAATGTCTGCGCCGTCGGCAATCCCGGCGATGCGTATGAGTTCCTGAGGCCCGGCGCAGAGGTTTCGGCTCCCGCCGCAGCACCTGCTGCGGAAGAAGCGGCTCCCGCAGCTGCGCCTGCCGCACCGGCTGCCGCTGCAGCGTTCAAGGCAATCTCGCCGCGCGCCATGGCCAAGGCTGTGGCCAACAACGTCAATCCGGCGCTCGCCACCGGCACCGGCCCCAACGGCCGCATCATCGAGCGCGATATCGACAAGCTGATCGCCTCCGGCACGGCCTGCGCCTATGCCGCTCCGTCCGCAGCACCTGCCGCCGAGTTTGAAGACGTCAAGTGGGGTCCCGTGCGCAAGGCGACGGCCAAGTCCATGACCAAGAGCCTCAGCACCATGGCCCAGCTGACGCAGCAGTATTCCTTCGACGCGACCCAGATCCAGGCCTACCGCGCCATGCTCAAGCCGCTGGACGCGCCCATGGGCAAGGTCAGCCTCAACGACATGGTCATGTTTGCTGTGGCCAAGACCATCAAGTCCTGCCCGGATCTGAATGCCAACGTTCTGGAAGAGAACGTCGTCCGTCACTTCAATACCGTCAATCTTGGCTTTGCCTGTGATACGCCACGCGGCCTGATCGTCCCGACAATCTTCAACGCCGACCAGATGACGCTTCTGGAGCTGTCGATGGAAGCCAAGCGCCTGGCCGCGGAAGCCAGAGACGGCAAGCTCAGCCCCGATTACATGACCGGCGCGACCTTTACGATCTCGAATATCGGCTCGTTCGGCTGCGAGGCCTTTACGCCCGTCATCAACCCGCCGCAGACCGGCATCCTTGGCGTCTGCAACATCCAGACGAAGATCAAGTCCGCCAAGGACGGCGTCATCGAGACGTATCCGGCCATGGGTCTGTCTCTGACCTTCGACCACAGAGTCATCGACGGAGCGCCCGCTGCGCGGTACATGAGCGAGCTTTGCAAGAGCCTTGAAAACTTCATGACTCTGCTTGCCAAGTAAGAGAAAGGAAGGACACAATTATGCCGAAATCTTTGAATATTGATCCCGTAGCTGTCCGCCAGCCCGGTTATATCCATTTTGAAGACATTCCCGTCTGCCAGTACAATAAGACCATCAAGCAGGAGCTGGAAGAGGGGAACTATACCAAGGAAGACCTCATCCGCATCTACCGCGACATGGCCATCTGCCGTGAGTTTGAGCACATGCTCACTCTCATCAAAACGCAGGCCAACTACAACGGCGTCGAGACGACCTATCCCGGCCCCGCGCACCTGTCTCTCGGTCAGGAAGCTTCCTGCGTCGGTGAAGCGTACCTTCTGACGAAGGACGATATCACCTTCGGTTCCCACAGAAGCCACTCTGAGATCCTCTCCAAGGGCCTCAGCTGCATCAACAAGCTCTCCGACGAAGAACTCATGTCCACCATGGAAAACTTCCTCGGCGGCAAGACGCTGGCAGCTGTCCGCAAGTTTGCCGATACCAGTGACGTCAAGGAGCTGGCCATCCGCTTCCTGCTCTACGGTACCGTTGCAGAGATCTTCGCCCGTGAAAACGGCTTCCATCACGGCATGGGCGGTTCCATGCACGCGTTCTTCCTGCCGTTCGGCATCTACCCCAACAACGCCATCGTCGGCGGCTCTGCGCCGATCGCAACGGGCGCTGCGCTCTATCAGAAGAACAACGACAAGAAGGGCGTCGTCGTCTGCAACATCGGCGATGCGTCCCTCGGCTGCGGCCCGGTCTTTGAGGCGCTGAACTTCTCCGCCATGGATCAGTTCAAAACGCTCTGGGAGGAAGGCCGCAAGGGCGGACTGCCCATCATTTTCAACATCTTTGATAACTTCTACGGCATGGGCGGTCAGACCATGGGCGAGACCATGGCCTACAACATGCCAGCCCGTCTGGGCGCCGGCATCACGCCGAGTCAGATGCACGCAGAGCGTGTTGACGGCTGGAATCCGCTGGCTGTCATCGACGCGTACAAGCGCAAGCTCGAGCTGATCCGCAAGAATGAAGGCCCGGTCATGCTGGACGTCGTGACCTACCGTTTGGTCGGCCACTCCACCTCCGACCAGAACGCCTACCGCAGCAAGGAAGAGATCGAAGCATGGCGCAGCCACGACCCGATCGTCAAGTTCCGCGAGGCGCTTGTCGAAGCCGGTGTCGAGTCTGACGAGTTCTTCGCAAAGCTCCTGCAGGATACGGCCGACCGCATGACGATGATCTGCCGTGCCGCGGATGACAAGGAGATCTCTCCGTACGCGGACTTTGACAAGGATCCGGATTATCTGGCGAACCTCATGTTCTCTAACCAGACTGTCCGCTCCATGGGCGCGCCCGATCAGAAGCTGAATGTTACCGGCCCGAAGGAGAGCTGCAAGCGCTACGCAGACCTTGCCAAGAAGGAGCATTATGCGTTCGACAAGGACGGCAACAAGTTCTCCGACATGAAGGTCTACAACATCCGCGACGCCATCTTTGAGCCGCTCATCAACAAGTATTATGAAGACCCGACGCTCGTCGCCTATGGCGAAGACGTGCGTGACTGGGGCGGCGCCTATGCCGTTTACCGCGGCCTGATGGATGTCATCCCGCACTCCAGACTGTTTAACTCTCCGATCTCCGAGGCTGCCATCGTCGGTACCGCCGTCGGCTACTGCATGTGCGGCGGCCGCGCGGTCGTCGAACTGATGTACTGCGACTTCTTGGGCCGTGCAGGCGACGAGGTCTTCAACCAGATGTCCAAGTGGCAGGCCATGTCCGCCGGTATCCTGAAGATGCCGATGATCCTGCGTATGTCCGTCGGTGCAAAGTACGGCGCACAGCATTCTCAGGACTGGGTCGCGATTGTTTCCCATATCCCCGGCCTGAAGGTCTTCTTCCCGGCCACGCCGTATGAGGCCAAGGGCATCATGCAGGCGGCTCTGAACGGCACCGATCCGTGCGTGATCTTCGAATCCCAGCGTATCTACGGCAAGGGCGAAGAGTTCCACGAGGGCGGTGTCCCGGCAGAGGAATACGAATGGCCTACCGGCGCAGTCAACAAGGTCCGCGACGGCAAGGATCTGACCATCCTCACCATCGGCGCAACGCTGTACCGTGCAATGGACGCTGCGAAGACGCTCTCCGAGAAGTACGGCGTCGAAGCGGACGTCATCAACATGCCGTCGCTCGTCCCGCTGGATTACACTGACCTGATCGCCTCCGTCAAGAAGACTGGCCGTGTCCTGCTGGCTTCGGACGCCTGCGCGAGAGGCACGTTCCTCAACGAGATCGCGGAGAACCTGTCCACGATGTGCTTCGACTATCTGGATGCACCTCCTGTTGTCATCGGCGCGCGCAACTGGATCACGCCGCCGCACGAGTTCGACAAGTATTTCTTCCCGTACGCTGAGTGGATCGTTGATGCTGTCAACGCCCGCCTGATCCCGCTGGATGGCTACACTTCCACCACGACGCCGGATGACGCAGAGATCATCCGCCGCTGCAAGATGGGCGTTTGAGCGCCGATCAGTTCCATACAAAACGCCCTCGGCCATATCGGCCGAGGGCGTTTTCGCTTTGGAAAGCTTTTATTCCAGATTTGCGTGCCGGGCAAACATCTCTTCGGCCGTGATCTGCGTTTTATCCATCAGGATCAGGATGACATAGTCCAGACAGAGGAGCAGCGACTGCTCAAACAGGCTACCCATCGGCTGAACCGACCGGAAGCCGGTATCGATGTCTGACTTTGAGGTTGGCGCGTGGATCACCACGACCGTCTCGGACAGCGCGCCGATGGTGGAGGCCGGGTAAATGGTGACGGAAGCCACCGCCGCACCGAGCTGCTTCGCTTTTTTCGCCATGCAGGCGAGCGAGGCCGTCTCGCCGGAGCCGCTGGCGATCAGCAGAAGATCCCCGGCCGCAATGCCGGGTGTCACGACCTCGCCGACCATGTAGGCCTGCAGACCCATGTGCATGAGCCGCATGACGAAGCAGCGCGCCATCATGCCGCTTCGCCCCGCACCAGCTACAAAAACGCGCTTTGCTTTCAGAATCGCATCTGCCAGCTGCTCCATCTGGACAGGGGAGATGGCAGACAGGGTGCGGCTCAGCTCGCCGCAGACGGCGGAAATCGTGGGGATCATGCCGTCACGCTCCTTTCTGCCGTCCGGATCACGGACTTGAAGAAAGCCGCGGCTTCTGCGTAGCTGTCCGCGCCCGTAATGCCTTCGCCGACGATGATAACATCCGGGTGGATGGATGCGAATTTCTCGACGGAGCTTCGATTGATGCCGCCCGCGAGCGCGAGCTTTGCACGGTTAACATAATTTTTAAGCAGTGCAAACGACTTCGCGGCGTCCGGGTTCAGGCGCTGCAGATCCTTGCTGGTGTGCAGGCAGATATAATCCGCGCCCATCGCGTCGACCTGCGCCAGCCGCGCCGGGAGCTCCGGCACTGCCAGCATATCCACCATGATCGCGCGTCCATACGCTCTGGACGCGGCGACTGCACCGGTGATCGTCGCATCCTCCGCAACGCCCAGAACCGTCACAATGTCGGCTCCATGCCGGAACGCGGAGGCTGCCTCATAATACCCGGCGTCTGCAATTTTCAGGTCGGCAAGGATCATTTTCTCCGGGAAAGCTGCCTTCAGTTCCCGCACGGCCGAAAGGCCGTATTCCAGCACGAACGGCGTGCCGACCTCAACGATATCCAGACTGTCTCCGGCCTCGGAAACCAGCTTTTTTGCCAGCGTCACATCAAAAACAGTCAGCTCCGGGACAGACGGTTCCGGCTTACTGACCGAAGCCTTGTAGTTATAGTCCAATGCAGCCTGCAATTGCATTCTGTATGTCCTCCTATGTCACTGTATGAAATTTGTGATTTAATTGTGATATATTTGCGAATCCAACTTAACGGATTTGAGCCGCTTTGTCAATCCCGAAAACAGAATTTGCAGAAAATCCATGGTTCTATTGAGAGAAACGCTTGCCGACACGCGGATTTTCTGCTATGATCATAAATAGAATACCAACATTTGATTTTGTGAATTTGATTGCGAAACCGAGGGGGATCACAAATGACCGCAGAGGAACGAAGACAGGAGATCCTGAATGCCATCCGTGCGGAGGGGAGTGTCCGCGCAAGCGAGCTGGCCGAGCGGCTGCATGTCACAACGGAGACCATCCGCAAGGATCTGATCTTCCTGAGTGATCAGCACCTGCTGCGAAAGGGGCATGGCGTTGCGCAGGCCATCAATGAATTTACCGAGCGTTCGCTCGATATCCGCTCGCAGGAGCATGCGCAGGCCAAGCAGGCCATTGCCGGCTGCGCCGTCAGGCAGATCCCGGACGGTTCGGTCGTATTTGTGGACGCGGGGTCCACTATGCTGGCCCTTGCGCGGCAGCTGCAGCAGCGCAGCGGGCTGGCCGTCATCACCAACAATCTTTCCGTGATCCCGGCGCTGCTGGCCAGTGAGAACGCCGTCTATTTCCTCGGCGGCGAGGTCAGCGCAGTCACGCAGTCGACCGGCGGGATCTGGGCCTCCAATGCGCTGCAGTCCATCAAGATCGACATCGCGTTTCTCGGCAGCAGCGGCTTTCAGTCCCATACCGGCCCCTGTACAAAGCTGTTTTCCGACGCGCAGCTGAAGCGCGAGGTGATCGGCAGCGCCAACAGAACGATCGTGCTGGCTGACCACTCCAAATTCTCGACGAACGCCATCATGCAGTATGCCGACTGGAAGGATATCGATCTTTTCATCACAGATTCCAGCGTCAGCAGCGAAAACTTAGCCGCGTTGCCGCAGTGCTTGGAGATCCTGATCGCGGAAAATGACTGAACATATGAAAAAAACCGTGCTGCGCGTATTTTGTGCGCAGCACGGTTTTCTGTTGTATCAAAGCAGTCCCTGCAGAAGGATGATCAGGATCTACATTTTAAGACTCAGGCAATGATTTTATCGCTCTTTGCACGATTGCATTTCCAGCACAATGTCTGGAGATTATCCTCCATTGTTTCGCCGCCTTTAGCCACGGGGATAATGTGATCTATCTCAAGTAATAGATTGGGCTCAACATGAGTGGAGTTTCCGCAAAGGCAGCAAGTGAAATTGTCGCGATTTTTGATAAACTCACGCAGCTTTTTTGTCATCAGGGTTCGCTGTTCTTGTGCAAAGGCACTTGCAGTAAGTTTGTTTTCAAGCACCTTAATAAGTTCCGCGATGGTTTCTTCTGTCATTGGAACTGTAAATGAACGCTGCGCCAGTCCGCCGTTAGAAGTATAGGAGAATTTGTACTCTACGGTAAGCACACTTTCATCAATGGTAGCAAATCCAAGCCGCGAGTAGAAACCGGCTTCATCGTTTTCCATAATATAGGCAGGAACATCGCCAAGATACTGCTGGTATTCCGCTTTGTAGTTCTCAATGATTTGTTTTGCATCTCTTAAAGTTTCAAGTTCTTCCACAAGGTGGAAGAGTTTCTGGATTTGTTCGGGATATGTTCTTTTATTAGGATAGAAATACTTTACAATATACTCAAGAGGATTGTTTTCAGCACTTGCGAATACGGCTGCTGAAACCTCTGCGGTAAAGGGCGTGATAGTCTTTTTGTATGGACGAATATAGTTATATTCGTCATCATTAATTGTTTCATTCCGAATTACTCTTGTACCAAAGAGGTGAGAAATAGCTTGCACTTTTTCATTGATGTATTCATTGAACTCTCTTTGAGAACTCATCAATGCTTCACAGGTTTCCTTAATCTTAAAAAAATCAGGCGATTTATAATATTCAAGTATCTGCTGATTCACGCTTACGATTTTCTCAACTTCATTTTTAATGCGCGCAATGAATTCCCCTATCAGTGACCATTCTTCGCTATCAATGACCTTAATCTTTTTGATACTGTTAACTGTTCTATCAAATAACTGACCGATTAAACGGTCTAATTGTTTCTGACCACCATCGATAACCAAGGAATCCCTGTTTATATTTGCGTAATCAATGATGTTGTTTACACGATTATAATATTCGTGTTGCTTCTGTTCTAATGCTTCTTTCTGCTGTTCTTTAATGTATTTATTATATTCGCCTTTGCTCATAAGCAAAGAGGGATCATTTTTAAATCTGTCTATATCATATTGCCGCACAGTAATATCTTTGAAGGCAGATTTTCTTCCAGCAGGAGATACATAACGAACTCTGATTATATAAGTTCCTTCATCATTTGATCCTGCTTTCTCTTTGATGACATTTTCTGCTTCCGTTAGTTTTTCGCTGTTTTCTCTAAAAAAAGATATGGCATCATATTTTTCCAATGTCTGGCGACTTTTAACGGTTACATACACATCCGCTTTCTGCGTGCCTCCAGCTAATTTGACGAGTGCAATTATTACTATTATGAATAATACTATTAATACAAACATTTCTTTTTATTCCCATCCTCTTCCTATGATTGGCTCTTTATGCGTGCCGTTATCATATTTTTCCAAAAATAAATATACCATAAGTATGTAGGAAAGTCCATCCGTTTTTACCGTACTCCGTGGTCAACGGAGCGCTGGGGCTGCTTGCAGCCTTTCTCCGACTGCTTCAGCCGTTTGGCGGCATTTAGCGTTGCTTCAATCTGTTCTGCGCCGAGGATTTGCTTGAGCTGCGCATAGTCGGCAGAGGTGCGCCGAAGGGATTTATTTTCCAGCTTGACCTCCTGCAAGCGTTCAGACAGGCGGCTGTTGGCTTTCTGAACTTGCCCATAATCTGTTTGCAGCCGCTCAAACTTTCCTTTCAGCTCGACGTAGGCAAGGTATAATGCCCGCAGCACCTTGACGATTTTAGCAAGCAACGGTTTTGACTTTTTCTCGCGGTAGTAACGGCCTGTTTCCAATGCGCCTGCCTCCGGTAAAATCTGTTCCGGATTTGCGGAAAAGTCCGCGGCCAGCCGCTCCATGTTCTTCACCGCCGGGGCAAGCTCTTTTAGGCACTGCTCCTGCTCTGCAACCTCACCCTCTTTTGCCGTCTTAGTAGCTTCTAAGGCGGCGATTTCTTTTGTCCGCTGCTCTTTTTTGTAATCTATAGCAATTTTCAATAATACAGCAGAACGCTTTAACTTTTGAGAAAAAGTGATATAACAAAGGCAAAGAAGGTG
>CAKTTB010000007.1 GCA_934613505.1 uncultured Oscillospiraceae bacterium
AAGATTAGACATAAACAAATCCTCCGCATGGTCTAAGCCATACGGAGGATTAACTGTTTTACGGACACCCGTCTATCCGTCCGGTTCTTTTTGTCATAATTTCTTCTTGTAATTGCCGTAGACGACCGCGCCGTCCTTTGCTACAATGAACGCATGCGGGTCGTGCTTCAGGACGATCGCGCGCAGCTGGCCGATCTCATACTTGTTGACAAGAATATAGAAGATATGCACCGGCTGCCCGGTATATTCTCCGATCCCCTCATAGCGCGTAATGCCGCGGTGCAGATCCACAAGGATCTCCCGCTCCATCTCCGGGCTGAGGATCTTCGTCACGACCGTGACCTCCACGTTGATATTCTGCATGTGCAGCTTGTCCATCGCCGTGGTGGAGACGAACGAAAACAGGATCGAATAGATCGCGGTGGACAGATTGAACGCCGCCGCACAGATGGCATACAGCGCCAGATTCCAGATGAGGTTCACATGGCCGATCGACGTGTGCGACCCTTTTTTCAGGAGCATCATCCCGATCACGTCCATGCCGCCCGACGTGCCGCCCATCCAGAGCGTCACCCCGATGCCGCAGCCGCAGAGCATGCCGCCAATCAGACACTCCGCCAGCTTGTCCCCGCCCAGAATGTCCATCCGCGGGACAAGGGACAGAAAGATCGTCGTCGACGTGACCGACAGCAGCGTCTTGAAAACGGCCCGGTGGTCGACCCGCCGCCACGCAATGCATAAAATCGGAAGGTTGATTGCATAGTTGATAACGCCTGCGATATCAAATTTCATCTCCAGCCCCGTCAGATGCACGATCAGCGTCCGCAGCAGCTGCGCAAAGCCCATAATTCCGCCCGTATACAGCCCCGCAGGCACCACAAACAGGTTCAGCCCCAGCGAATACAGCACCGCACCCGCCACGATCCCGGCACAGCGAAAAACATCCGATCTCGAAACTGCAAGTTTGTGCAATGATTCTTGCATTTTTCTCTTCCTCCCCATGTTTTCATGAATGAATCCATGCAAACCGCATGGTGAGCATAGCACGCAGCGGCAAAAAAATCAACCCAAATCCTGCAACCTTCTCCCAAAAATCCAGTCTTATCTTATAAAGGAGGAGATCATATGGAAGACACAGCGATCATCGATCTGTACTTTGCCCGCGAAGAGCGGGCGATTTCCGAAACCGGAAGAAAATACGGCGCCTACTGCCGCGCCATCGCCTTCAACATCCTGCACAGCCACGAAGACACGGAGGAATGCGTCAGCGACACGTGGCTGCGCACCTGGAACGCCATCCCGCCCACGCGGCCAAACTGCCTGCGCGCCTTTCTCGGCCGCATCACGCGCAACCTGTCCTTCACCCGTTGGGAAGCCCAGACCGCGCAAAAGCGCGGCGGCAGCCGGACGGATCTGCTTCTCTCCGAGCTGTCCGACTGCCTGCCCGGCGGCGAGCTGCCGGAGACCCGCTTTGACGCGCAGCTGGTCACGCAGACGATCGAAGCGTTTCTCCGCGCGCAGACGCGCGAAAACCGCCAGCTCTTTGTCCGCCGGTACTATTACGGCGACTCTGTCCGGCGGCTGTCCGGCCTGTTCGGCATGACGGAGAACACCGTCAAATCCCGCCTCTTCCGCCTGCGCGGCGGCCTGCGGGACGCACTTTTGAAGGAGGGGATCGCCGTATGACGACACATGATCTTTTCCGCTGCATCGGAGACTTGAGCGACGAGTTCATCGAGGAAGCCGCCGAGATCAGACGCAAAAGCCGCTGGCTGCCCATCGCGGCGCTTGCCGCCTGCGCCGCCCTCGCCATCTCCATTCCCCTTACGCTGCACGGCGCACAAAAATCCGCAGGCACCGCCTCGGACACCAGCGCCGCCATCGAGCGCCCCGCGGAGGATGCGTCCCTCGGCGAAAATGAAACCACGGCAGACGCACCCGCTGCCGGTGCAGAAGACAAAAGCGACGGCAGCTGGTACGACAGCGACCCGGCAGCGGCGCGCATTCTGGCAACAGAGATCGGCGGCCTGCGGCTCGGAATGACGGAGGCTGAGATCCTTGACATCGCCGGGCCGGCAGATGACGAGACCAACGGCGGCATCGTCGACCGCGGCGACGGCATCCAGGAGATCTGCTGGTTCTACAACACCTCGGGCAGCACAGAGGTCCTGCACGACACAAGCTTAGCGATCGCAGGCACGGACCTGCGCGGCGGCAGCGACGCTGTGCTCAGTGAGATCCGGTTGTTGCCGCTCAGCACATGGACGCTCGATACCGGCATCGGCATCGGCAGTCCGCAGGAAGCCGTCGACGCCGCCTATCCGGACGCATCGTTTGCCTCCGGCGGCGCGGAAAACACCTGGATCTACAGCTATACTGCGGGCGATCTGTATCTGCGCATCATCGTAAAAGACGGCGAAGTCTCGGGTATCGACCTCGGCGGTCTGCACGAATATCACTTCCCGGACGAGAATGAACCGGCTCCCAGCGACCCCTACACCTTCACCCCCTACGATACCCTCTCCCGCGACCCGGTCACGGCCTATCTTCGCACCGATACCGGCTGGGAAAAGCGGGTGTTGACCGGCAAACCTGCCAAACGGATCATAACCGCCCTCAACATCATGGATCCGGAGCCGAGCGACCGGATCGTGGAGCCTGTTCTCTGGCTGGAATTTCCCTCCGGCGGCGCAGCAGCGCTTTACGGGGACGACAGCTCCGGCGCGATCTACCGCATTGAGGACGCCGCCGCGTTCGAAACCGCGCTGGAATCCGGCGAAGACCCCACCGCTTCCCTGACCCTCATCGAGTCCTGCATCTTCCCCGACGCCTGGGACGATATCCAGACCGCACTTGCAGAATAATGCCCCCTCACCCGCGCCGCCCGAACCACGGGCGGCGCGGGCTTTCCTTATGCCTGCCATTCGAGTTTTCTATATCAGATGTGCTTGCGCAGATGCCGGACTTTGTGATAAGATTAGGATAGAGTTCCTATGGAAAGGTTGGAATCACCATGCAATACGACGTCATTATCATCGGCGCAGGCCCCGGCGGCATCTTCTCCGCCTATGAGCTGTCCAAGCTCTGTCCTGAAAAAAAGATCGCCGTTTTTGAAGAAGGTCAGCCGCTGGAAAAGCGAAAATGTCCCATCGACGGCAAGACCGTCAAGCACTGCATCGGCTGTCCGACGTGTGCCATCATGAACGGCTTCGGCGGCGCCGGCGCGTTCTCTGACGGCAAATATAACCTGACGAACGACTTCGGCGGCACGCTCTACGAATACATCGGCAAAAAGCAGGCCATGGAGCTGATGCACTACGTCGACGAGATCAACGTCAGCCACGGCGGCGAAAATACCAAGCTCTATTCCACCACCAACAGCGCCTTCAAGACCAAGTGCCTGCAGTGCAACCTGCACCTGCTGGACGCTTCCGTGCGCCATCTGGGTACGGATATCAACTTCGTCGTCCTGAAAAACCTCTTTGCCGAGCTGGAGCCGAAGGTCGATTTCCACTTCCGCACGCCTGTGCGGCAGGTCCTCGCCAAAGACGGCGGCTATGAGATCGTCACCGACAATGAGACCTATACCTGCAGCCAGTGCATCGTCTCCGTCGGCCGCAGCGGCAGCAAGTGGATGGAGAGCGTCTGCAAGGACCTCGCCATCGAGACGAAGTCCAACCGCGTCGACATCGGCGTGCGCGTCGAGCTTCCGGCTGAGATCTTCAAGCACCTGACCGACGAACTGTACGAGAGCAAGATCGTCTACAAGACCGAAAAATATCAGGATCTCGTCCGCACCTTCTGCATGAATCCGAAGGGCGCCGTCGTCACCGAGAATACCAACGGTATCGTCACCGTCAACGGCCACAGCTACGAGGATCCCGCCAAGCAGACAGAGAACACCAACTTCGCCCTTCTCGTCTCCAAGCACTTCACTGAGCCGTTCAAGGACTCCAACGGCTACGGCGAGTCCATCGCGCGCCTGTCCAACATGCTGGGCGGCGGCGTCATGGTGCAGCGCTTCGGCGATCTCATCCGCGGCCAGCGCTCCACGCCCAAGCGCATCGACAAATCCTTCGTCACCCCGACGCTCTCGGCCACGCCCGGCGACCTCTCGCTCGTCATTCCGAAGCGCATCCTCGACGGCATCATCGAAATGATCTACGCCCTCGACAAGATCGCTCCCGGCACCGCCAACGACGATACGCTCCTCTATGGTGTCGAGGTCAAGTTCTACAACATGGAGGTCTCCGTCGACGAGAACCTTGAGACCTCGCACAAGGGTCTGTTCATCATCGGCGACGGCAGCGGCATTACCCATTCCCTCTCCCATGCCTCCGCCAGCGGCGTCTACGTCGCAAGATACCTCGCCAACGAAACCAGATGACCCGCCCCCTTGGCTCCCCTTTGTAAGGGGAGCTGGCGCGAAGCGCCTGAGCGGCCGTCCCGCCGCAGCGAAAAAAGGCTTCCCCTATGAGGGGAAGCCTTTGGGGGCGCGAAGCGCCTGAGCGGCCGTCCCGACGCAGCAAAAAAGGCTTCCCCATACGGGGAAGCCTTTTTGCTGTTTCAGCGGACCTCGCCGCCGTTACCGGTGTAGGCGTTTGCCCAGCCGGTCTCGAGCGCGGCCCAGTCGCGCTGCGGCAGCTTGTCGTTCCACGTTTCGACGCGCTTGCCCATCTGGTAGGTGTGGCTGTTGGTCGCTTCCATCATGGCCTCATAGTACCAGTCGGTCGGCTGCACGTCCGGCCAGTCGATGCGGCCGGAGATCTTCATGTGGGACTTCGACGGCTTGCGGCCGAGCGTCCGGTTGACGATGGCGCAGGCCTCAGCGCGGGTGATCTTGTTCTCGGGCTTGAAGGAGCCGTCGGAATAGCCCTCGATCAGGCCGCCGTCCTTCGCGGCGGTGACATACGGCGCGAACCAGTCCGTCGTCTTCACGTCGGTGAAGTAATTGTATGCGGCAGCGCCAGTGTTCTGCGTGAAGCTCACAGCGATCTTGGCGAATTCCGCGCGGGAGATGGGCGCGTCGGGCCGGAAGGTGCCGTCGGCGTAGCCGCCGATCACGCCCATGTTCGAAAGCGTGGAGACCGCGTTGTTGTACCACTTGCCGGCCGGAACGTCGGAGAAATCATTCTTCGAAGACCAGTACTTTGCGCGGGTGTCGTCGCTCAGCAGGCGGAAGAAGATCGTCGCGACCTCCGCCCGGGTGATCTTGCCGTTGGGACGAACGGTGCCGTCGGAGTAGCCGATGAGGTAGGCATAATGGTCATCCGTATTCGCCTGCAGGGCCGGGATCAGGATCGCAGTGATATCGTCAATATTGTCGCGCTTGGTCTCTTCTACCGTTTCCGTATAGCCGCAGTATTCGCAGACGCGCGTGACTATCCGCTTGTACGAACCGTCAGTCTGCTGGACCCAGTCGCCTTCCGCAGTGACGTTGATGACATTGTCCTTATAACCCTCGGCGTACAGACTGTCGTTGGAACCGTCGACGTCGTTAGTATAAGCAACGCCATCTGCTGTCACGCCACTGTTATGGTAGGTCTTGGCATCGACCATCTCGCCGTCTTTCCAGACAGTCGTGCCGCCGAAGTTGACGACTGTATTACCGGCATTATTTTTAGGTTTCCCGCCGAAGCCAAACAGTCTAGAGCATGTAATATTATCCGTATCCACGCCGGAAACACGATTATCCCCTGTGATGTTCAGGGTATACGTATAGTCGCCCATATTGCTGTCATTGATGTTCAGCACAGGTTTCAAACTTTCCCCGGTATTGGTGACCGTGCAACCATTAAAGTTGACGGTAATATCATGTTTCCCGGCGCCGTAATCTGTATAGACGTTTACTACCTTTCCAGACGAGTAGAATTCGCAGTGATCAAAGGTCATCTTGGGCGAAGAATACGTCCAAATCGCGTAGTCTCCCGGCGGGCAGATAAAGGTAGTATTTTCGAACGTTGCGGACGTGTAGCCCCAGTAGAAGGTCTTACCCTCGATCACGCAGTCCTCAACAACGGTATTATCGGTACCTGAAAAGCCGAGGTAATCTTTACTGCCCGATTGAAGCGTCATGTTCTTAAATGTAACAGTTTCCTTTGTTTCCGTACCACGGACATCAAAGCTGTAGTCACTGTTATACTCTGTACCGAACTTTTCAGGATCAGGGACCGTGGGGCCAACCAGCCAGGTCGTTTTGTCAGCACCTGCGCCAACAAAAGTCAGGTCTTTATTTCTGACTTCCGCACCTTTCTTATAAAGCGTGTACGTTCCCTCGCCAAGATAAATTGTATCACCGCTCTTTGCAGCGGTAACTGCATCGGCAAGGTCATCCGGCATTACTTCGTCGTCGGCCGCCATCGCCATGACCGGCATCACGCCGATCAGCATGACCAGTGCCAGCAGACAGGCTAAGATCCGTTTTTTCATCGTTCCATTCTCCTTTGCATCCGTTTTTACCGCGGCGGAGGGCAGGGCTCATTCTTCTGCAGGAACTGCAGAAGAGCAAAGCGGGGGCCCTCGCTTTTGGCATTTATGGGAACCGTTGTGTAAATATACTGCGCATTTCCTCTGATTGCAAGGACTGGATAGGATTTTTGTGGAACTTCTACAAAAAATTATGTTTTTCCGGCATCCGAGCCGTCCCTTGGCTCCCCTTCGTAAGGGGAGCTGGCGCGAAGCGCCTGAGCGGCCGTCCCGACGCAGCAAAAAAGGCTTCCCCATACGGGGAAGCCTTTTTGCTGTTTCAGCGGACCTCGCCGCCGTTACCGGTGTAGGCGTTTGCCCAGCCGGTCTCGAGCGCGGCCCAGTCGCGCTGCGGCAGCTTGTCGTTCCACGTTTCGACGCGCTTGCCCATCTGGTAGGTGTGGCTGTTGGTCGCTTCCATCATGGCCTCATAGTACCAGTCGGTCGGCTGCACGTCCGGCCAGTCGATGCGGCCGGAGATCTTCATGTGGGACTTCGACGGCTTGCGGCCGAGCGTCCGGTTGACGATGGCGCAGGCCTCAGCGCGGGTGATCTTGTTCTCGGGCTTGAAGGAGCCGTCGGAATAGCCCTCGATCAGGCCGCCGTCCTTCGCGGCGGTGACATACGGCGCGAACCAGTCCGTCGTCTTCACGTCGGTGAAGTAATTGTATGCGGCAGCGCCAGTGTTCTGCGTGAAGCTCACAGCGATCTTGGCGAATTCCGCGCGGGAGATGGGCGCGTCGGGCCGGAAGGTGCCGTCGGCGTAGCCGCCGATCACGCCCATGTTCGAAAGCGTGGAGACCGCGTTGTTGTACCACTTGCCGGCCGGAACGTCGGAGAAATCATTCTTCGAAGACCAGTATTTCGCACGGGTGTCATCGCTCAGCAGGCGGAAGAAGATCGTCGCGACCTCCGCCCGCGTGATCTTCCCGTTCGGACGAACCGTGCCGTCGGAGTAGCCGATCAGATAAGAATAATGATCGTTGGTGTTGAGCCAGAAACCAGGAATGAGATAATCAGTCGTCGGCTGCTCCGGGACATATTCTTCATTGGTATAGAGATGGATGACCGCATGCGTCCGCGGATTTGCAACTTTCTCCGTATCCTGCGTCTCATAGGCCTCGTCGTTCACAAAAGATACCGTTCTCCCCTCCGGATACATGGTGCTGGCTATGATCTGCGTAACCGGCGTTGTGCAGGAATCCTCTGCATACCATGTGCCCTTCAGCGGGGTGTTAACCTGAACGTATTCCTTGATATCGGTGTTGGTATAGTGGAACACGACCGGATAGACAACTTGGGAGTCCTCAGCGGTATTTTCCCCATCATAAACAACCTTGCCCCCATACAGATACCCGAGCCACAGTTTCTCCACTGTCTGTTCACTGGGAAAGGTAAGTCCGTCTGAATAAAGACGTACCTTGCTTGCCGAACAGTCTCTGACCGTCACATTTGCAATACCCATACTAAACAAAACTGCAGATGTGGAATTATAGCCACCCACAAACGTGTTCAGCACATGGCAATTCTCAAACAGATGTCCCTTCTTTGTAGAACAGGCATAGCCAAGAATTGCAGCATTATTATGTCCGCCGGTCACAACACTGTTTTTGACTGTGACCTGCTGGAACGTGCATTCTGCATTATTCGCTTTTTCGATTTCGTCCATCGGTCCATGTCCGACAACCACGCCGCACCAGCTATACTGCGAATCGCCGTCCAAGTCCTGCACATGTGCATTCTCAAATGTAATATTCTTGATCGTCAAACGAGTCCCATATGCGATATCACCGATAAAGCCAAGATAGGTGTATTTGCCATCTTTTGAGTTCTTCTGCTCTTCAATCCGCATATTTGAAATGGTGTGACCTTTTCCGTCGATCGTGATCGTTCCACCAAGCCCAATGATGGAAGTCCACGCAGAATCGGACAGATCTATATCATTTTCAATAGATACTGTAAAGCCATCATAGCCAGTGTATCCATATGTTGGCCAGCCAGACACTTCTCCATTCGTAATGGAATCCGCCCACGCGCACAGACCTTTGGCGTTATAGATCGTGACCGTCTTCGCATTCTCGTCGACCGTCCATCCTTCATTCTCGCCTGCTATCGCCGTCACAGGCAGAAGACAGATCAGCATCACCAGCACCAATACACTGGCCAAAATCCGTTTTTTCATCCTGTATTCTCCTTTGCATCCGTTTTTGCCGCGGCGGAGGGCAGGGCTCATTCTTCTGCAGGAACTGCAGAAGAAAAAGCGGGGCCCCGCTTTTGGCATTTATGGGAACCATTGTGTAAATATACTGCGCATTTCCTCTGATTGCAAGGACTGGATAGGATTTTTGTGGAACTATTACAAAAAATTATGTTTTTGCATGATGGCAGGGCTTTCCACCTCTACAGCAAGGCACACAATAGACTGCAGGCAGGCAAAACCGGCTGATGACATGTTCATCATCAGCCGGTTTTTCTTTGTTTGGTTTTCAGCCCTCCTGACCAGGCAGGCGGTCCTGCCGGTAGCCCAGCGCCTGCGAGATGCGCAGGCTCGCCTGCTTCAGCATCGGCACATAGGACAGAAACTGCGCCTGCGAATACCGCGCCTGCGGCGCAGCCACCGCGATCGCGCCCGCCGCCATCCCGTCCGCGCCGACCACCGGCACGGCGATCGCCGCGACGCCGACGTTCATCTGCCCCAGCGACATGATATACCCGTTCTGCCGGATCCGCTGCCGCAGCTGCCGCAGATGCGCAACGGCGGCCGTGCCATCCGGCTCCTGCCCGACCTCTCTGCACAGCTTTTCAAACGTGTCATCGGGCGACAGCGCCATGATGGCCTGCGGCGTCGCGCCGCGGTCCATGCGCGAGACCGTGCCGATCTTCGTCTGCACGTTCAGGGTATGCGGAGAATCGATCTTTTCCAGAAAGACGACGTTGATCCCCTGCGGGACGGCAAGATGGATGGTCTCCTTCGTCACCACCGCAAGCTCCTTCATGTACGGCAGCGCCAGCTGCGTCAGCTGCTGGTTCCCGCTCAGCCGCGCGGCCAGATGCACAAGGCGGCTGCTTGGCCGGTACTGCTTCGTCTCGCTGTCGAAGGACAGATAATCCTTGTCCGTCAGGGTCGAAAGAAATTTATATACCGAGCTCAGCGACATCCCCATCCGCGCGGCCGTCTCCGACGCCGTCAGCGGACGCGGTGCCTCGGCAATGCAGTCAAAAATATCGAGTGCCTTCTCCACCGTCTTCAGTGCCGGCGTCTTTCTGCTGTTCTCCATAACTCACCTCAGAGTAATTTTCTATATTATACACGAATTTTCTCAATTTGAAAAGAACAAAATTGCGCAAATTTTACAGAGTTTTAACCGCACGCACAAAAAGCGGCGCTGCATAACGCAGCGCCGCCCTTTTCTGAAATCCTTACCCGAGACCGAGGTGCTTTGCCGGGTTCGTTTTGAATATCTTCGCGATGTCCTCCTTGCTGACGCCGTAGGCGAGCAGGATCTGGATCATCCAGCGGTTGCCGATGATGTGCCGCGGGTTGTGGATCTGGCCAAAATCGGAACCGTAGACGAAGTGATCCGCGCCGACCTCATGGATCATGCGGGCGGCATAATACGGGCCGCTCTCATGCAGCGGGAAGGCCAGCGTTCCGAGGCCGGAGAGCATCAGCTTGACGCCCTCCTGCGCATACTGCTTCATCTCTGCGATGGTTGTCTTGGAGTGGATATGCGCCGGATGCACGACCTCCAGATGCTTGACGCCCAGCTTGATCGCCTCTTCAAACACGACGGACGTCTCCTTATACGGATAATGGCCGGACGCCAGGATCAGATCATTGTCCGCGACGATCCGCATGATCTCCTGCAGCTCGGGCAGAACCTTGCCGTTTGCATCGAGAATGTGAATGCCGCTGCCGGTCTGATCATCATAGACGATCTTCCGGTGATGGTAAGAGTCGACCATCGGCAGCCACACGTACTTCATACCCGGGTACTTGAGGCACCGCTCGACCGCGTTGGGGTTCAGCCCGCCGACCGACTGGTTCAGCGTGATGCCGCCGAACACCTTGACCGGCTCAAGTCCCTGCTCTTCGGCCCACTGGTTGATGTTCTTCTGCAGCATCGCGTTCCGGCTGGCCGAGGGCGTATACCACGTCTTGATGACCGTCGCGCGCATGCCGGCGCGCGTGAAGTCCTTCAGCATATCGTCTTCCAGCATGATCCGCTCAAACGGCTCGGAGCCGCCGTGCGCGTGGATGTCGATGGAGCCTGCCAGCAGCTCGTCCACGTCGTCCTGCGTAAAATGAATGCCGGCGAGGAATCTTGCATACTGGATGTTGACGTATTTGACCTGCTGCCGGATGAGATACCGCTTGACCTCATCGCTGATCGGCTCGTCGGTATCGAATACCACCGTATCCATCAGCCGGTCCACGCGATCCTCCGGGACCGCGATCTGCATCAGCTCCTGCATGCTGAATTTCTCATGTTTATCCATCATGTTTTATCGTTCTCCTTTGCCGTAGCTTCTGTTTTTTTCTTCATCAGGATCTGATATCCCAAAACCAGCGCGATCAGCACAATACCGATCAGGTCCGTCACAAGACCCGAATTGACCAGCAGAATGCCGCCCGCAAACACGACCAGACGCATCAGAAGCGTCAGATGTCCCTTCAGATAGCCTGCCACGCCCGCGGCCAGCGCGTAGACGCCGATCAGCGCCGTCAGCACGCTCTTCACGATCTCAAACAGGCTTCCCTGCGCGAGCAGCGTGGGAGACAGCACGAACATGAACGGCACGATATACGCCACGATGCCGAACAGGAACGCCTTGATGCCCGTCTTGTTCTGATCCGCATTGCCGATACCGGCGGCCGCATAGGCCGACAGCGCGACCGGCGGCGTGATGGTGGACACGCAGCCAAAATAGAACACGAACATGTGCGCGGAGAGTACGGGGATCCCCATCTGTACAAGCGCCGGCGCCGCCATGGACGCAAGAATGATATACACCGCCGTTGTCGGCAGGCCGCAGCCCAGAATGATCGACGCGAGCGCCGTATACAAAAGCGCCAGCAGCGTGTTGCCATGCGAAAGCGAAATGAGCGAGCTGGAGAATTTCACGCCGAGGCCCGTCATGCCGACAATGCCGACGATGATACCGGCCGCCGCGCAGGACACCGCAACGGGGACCGCGCCCACGATGCCGTCCTTCAGCGCCTTCGCGATCTGCTTCCAGCCCATCCGCGTGGATTTGCGCAGCTGCGCGACCACGATCAGGAGCAAAATCGTGTAGAACACCGTCTTCATCGGCGAGAAGCCGTAAATGAGGCACGCGATCAGCACGATGATCGGGATGAACAGGTGCGCGCCCTGCGGCAGGACCTGCCGGATGTTCGGCAGCTGATCCTTGGACAGGCCGATCAGGTTCTTCTTGACCGACAGGAAGTCCACGATAAAATACAGCGCCAGATAATACAGCATCGCCGGGATAAACGCCGCCACGCAGAGCTGGCCGTATTTGATGCCGATATAGTCCGCCATGATGAACGCAGCCGCGCCCATGACCGGCGGCATGATCTGTCCGCCCGACGAGGCGACCGCCTCGACCGCGCAGGCTTCCTCACTCTCATACCCGGCGCGCTTCATGAGCGGAATGGTGAACGTGCCGGTCGTCACGACGTTTGCCACTGGCGAGCCGGAGATGCAGCCCATCAGCAGGCTGGACACGATCGCCGTCTTGGCCGGGCCGCCTCTGCGGCTGCCGGTCAGCGAATACGCGATGTCAATGAACATCTGCCCGCCGTTACACGCGTTCAGGAACGCGCCGAACAGAACGAACAGGACGATAAACGTACTGCTGATGCTCATCGCGTTGCCGAACACGCCGTTTTCCGAGTAGCAGAGAACCGAAATGATGCGGTCAATGGAGTATCCCTTGTGGTACAAAATTCCCGGCAGCCACGGGCCGACCTTCGCATAGATCAGGAACACCAGCGCCGTGATCATCAGGAACTTGCCGGTGGACCGGCGCGTGGCCTCCAGTACGAGCAAAATCAGCAGCACGCCGAAGACCCGCTCGATGGTCGACAGTGACGGCGAAAGCCGGTTGACGCGGCTCTGCCACGTAAATACAATGTAGACACCAATCGCCAGCGCAGCGATGCTCAGTACAAGGTCATACCATTTGCGCTCCCGCTTCGAGGGATACAGCAGGAACACCAGAATGAACATCAGCAGCCAGTGCAGCACCGTCTGCAGCATGGACGACAGCGAGCCAAGCCCGCCCGTGTACATGTGGAACAGACCGCCCGCGATCGCGACCACCGTCACGATCCAGAACGTCACCTTCTGCATCCGGCTCGCGCCGGGCGTCAGCTCCGTTACAGGCTCTTCCTCTTCCAGAAGCTTCTTTTTCTTATCCATATGCGCTCTCCCGCGGCGAACTTAGTCGCCCAGAGCGCCGATCTCGCGATAATACCGCTCCGCACCCGGATGCAGCGGAATGCCGGTCTCCGGCGCGTTTTCCGTGGTGATCGTGCCGGCGGAGGTCGCGGCCGTCTTGAGCATGTCCAGATTCTCCATCACAGCCTTGGTCATGAGATACACGGTATCGTCGTCCAGCTCCGCGTTGATCATGAACATGTTCTCCGTGGAGACCGTTGTCACGTCCTCGCTCAGACCGTAGATGTCCTTGCTGACGGTAAATTCCTTGTAGTACGGATACGCTTCCAGGAATTTCGCGCGGAAGTCATCGTCGAACGGGATGATGTTGAACGCCTTGCCAGACGCAGCCAGTTCCTGCACGGCGCTGACGGGCGGATACGCGCTGACGATGGCCATGTCGACCTTCCCGTCGATCAGCGCCTGCACGCCGTCGCTGAAGCCGAGATAGCTGGGCTGGATATCATCCCAGCTGTAGCCCATGACCGTCAGGACCTTTTCCAGGAACAAAGACGTGGAGTTGCCCTGCGGGCCGACGGCGATCTTCTTGCCGATCAGATCCTCGAGCGTCTTGATGCCGGAGCTTTCCAGCACGCAGTAGTGCACGACGCCGCCTGCAACGCCGCCGATCCAGCCGCGCAGATTCGGATACGGCTCTTCAAATGGGGTCTGGCCTTCGTAGGCAAACAGAGCCATGTCCGTGTTGGCAATGCCGATCTCGCAGTCGCCTGCGTTGACAAGGCCGGGATTCTCGACCGTGCCGCCCGTGACCTCAACGCGGGCTTCCAGTCCCGGGAATACCTTCGCGAAGATCTCAGAAACGCCGACGCCCAGCGGATAATATGCGCCGCCCATGGAGGCCGTCGCAATATTTACAGCCTTGACCGAGATTTCCGGCGTTTCTTCGGCGGTGTCTTCCGCCGGCTGTTCCGTCTGCGCGGTGTCAGAAGATGTATCCGCCGCAGCCGGCTGCGCAGCGGGTTCTGTCTTGGCCGAACAGGCAAACAGGCCTGCCGTCAGGACGAGACATAGGATCAATGCAAGCAGTTTCTTCATTTTCTCTTCCTCCATTTTCTAATATAGAAAGTTACAGTCTCATTTAGAAACCTTGATTTTAGTATAGGTATTTTTCCCCCGATGTCAACCCCTTCCGGGCAATTTCCATGATTTCGCCGTTTCCGCTAAAAACGAGCTGTCTTTTTTTGTACATCTGAATAAAGTCTTCTCATTTCCTCCCTTATTTCCGTTCCGCATTGTGCATCAGTCCAGACGCGCAAAAAGCTCCGCACCCATTTCGGGTGCGGAGCTCAGGACTGCAAACATGCAGCTTCTGTCAGCGCTCTTCATACAAAAAATCCGCACCCAAGCGGGTGCGGATCTGTTTGTCAGCAAATTAGCCCTGTGCCTTCATGCGGGCGAAGCAATCGCTGCAGTAAACCGGGCGATCGGACTTCGGCTCGAACGGAACACGCGCTTCGCCGCCGCAGGCAGCGCAGGTAGCGGTGTAATACTCTCTCGGGCCACGGGTAGCGTTCTTGCGGGCATCACGGCAGGCCTTGCAGCGCTGCGGCTCGTTCTGGAAGCCACGCTCTGCGTAGAATTCCTGCTCACCGGCAGTAAAAACGAACTCTTTGCCACACTCTTTGCAGACCAACGTCTTGTCTTCGTACATTTCTGTTACCTCTCTTTTGCGATAAAAAATGGATTTGCCCTGAGATTGCGGCTCGCGCTCGTATGCTGCAGGGGCTATATATGCGATCAGGACTTCCCTGATTACGCCACAACATGTGCCAGACAATCTCGCCAAGGTCCATACACGAAGAGAGGGTGCTACGGAGTGATGAAAGATTTGCCAGCCTTAAAATGGAAACCTGGATTCCCAACACTTGCGATTATATGCGAAAAATCCGCGGTTGTCAATAGTAAATAAAACTTATTTTATTTCTACAGCGATTTTTGTAGATTTTCGACGTTCTGCACCAGCCGGTCGGTGATGACCTGCGCCTGCTGCTCCGTACCGGCTTCCACCATCACGCGGATGAGCGGCTCCGTGCCGGACGGCCGGATGAGCACGCGGCCATTTTCGCCAAGCTCTTTCTCCGCCGCGCGGATCGCTTCGTGCAGCGCCGGAGCCTGCATGATGGCCGTCTTCTGGTCGTTGCTCGTCACGCGGACATTTTTGAGCAGCTGCGGATACTGCGTCACGGAATCGGACAGCTCGCTTGCCTTTTTGCTGCTGTGCGACAGGATCTTCAAAAATTGAAGTGCCGCCAGCTGTCCGTCGCCGGTCGGCATATAGTCGAGGAAAATAATGTGTCCCGACTGCTCGCCGCCCAGGCGCATGCCCTCCTTCTGCATCAGCTCCAGCACGTTCCGGTCGCCGACCGCTGCGCAAAGAAGCCGCATGTGATGCGCGACGCAGTATTTGTGCAGACCGATGTTCGACATGACCGTCGCCACAAAGCCGTCGCCGGCCAGCCGTCCATGCTGCTCCATCGCTTCGGCACAGATGGCCATCATCTTGTCGCCGTCGATCGGCCGTCCCTTTTCGTCGACGGTCAGGCAGCGGTCCGCATCGCCGTCAAAGGCAATGCCGAGGTCGTATCCGCCCTCCCGGACAGCCTCGCACAGCCGGTCCAGATGGGTCGAGCCGCAGCCGTCGTTGATGTTCACGCCGTTCGGCTTGTCGTTCAGATAGTCCGCCTCCAGCGGGAAACGGCCGAATAAATACCGCGCCGTCGTCGAGGCCGCGCCGTTGGCGCAGTCGATCAGCACCCGCAGCGGCTCCAGATCCTCGACCGAGGACGCCAGATGATCGAGATAATATTCCGCCGCAAAGCTGCCGGACATGACCTGTCCGATCCCACCGTGCGTCCTGACGGGCAGCTCGCCCTCCTGCAAAATCAGTGCCTCGATCCGCGCTTCCAGCGCGTCGTTCAGCTTGAAGCCCTCGGACGAGAACATCTTGATGCCGTTATGCTCATACGGATTGTGCGAGGCCGAAATAACGACGCCCGCGTCCGCATGCAGATAGACCGTCAGAAACGCCACCGCCGGCGTCGGGATCACACCCAGCACGATCGCGTTGCAGCCGCAGGCCGTCAGCCCCGCGACCAGCGCGCCCTCCAGCATGTCGGAGGAAATGCGCGTATCCTTGCCGATCACGACGGTCGGCTTCGTGCCGGAATCATCCGAAAGCGAAATCGCCGCCGCCTGGCCGATCCGGTAGGCAAGCTTTGCATCCAGCGTCTCGTTTGCCACGCCGCGGATGCCGTCAGTCCCAAATAATTTTCCCATAGGTTCAAAACTCCTCAGAACGATAATTGTGTCTCTTCGTCCTTCCGGACGGGGTTCTGCAGATGCAGATGGTCATATGCCAGCTGCGTAACGCAGCGGCCGCGCGGCGTGCGCGTCAAAAACCCGATCTGCAGCAGATACGGCTCATAGACGTCCTCGAGCGTCACAGCTTCCTCGCCGATCGTCGCCGCCAGCGTCTCCAGCCCCACCGGGCCACCGCCGTAGTTCTTGATGATCGCGGTCAGCATCCGCCGGTCGATGGCGTCCAGCCCCAGCTTGTCGACCTCGAGCTTTCCCAGCGCATGATCCGCCGCTTCCGACGTAATAACACCGTCATGGCAGACCTGCGCAAAATCGCGCACGCGCCGCAGCAGCCGGTTGGCGATACGCGGCGTCCCGCGCGACCGGGACGCGATCTCCTCCGCGCCCGCAGGCTCGATCTCAATGCCGAGAAGCGCTGCCGAGCGCATTACGATGCGCTGCAGCTCCTGCGTCGTATACAGCTCCAGCCGCAGCTGCACGCCGAAGCGGTCGCGCAGCGGGCTTGACAGCTGTCCCGCCCGCGTCGTCGCGCCGATGAGCGTGAACCGCGGCAGGTCGAGCCGGATCGAGTTGGCCGACGGCCCCTTGCCGACGATGATATCGATCGCAAAATCCTCCATCGCTGGATACAGGATCTCCTCAACCGCCCGGTTGAGCCGGTGGATCTCATCAATAAATAAGATATCGCCCGGTGCAAGATTCGTGAGCAGCGCCGCCAGATCGCCCGCCTTTTCGATGGCCGGGCCGGAGGTCACGCGGATGCCCGCGCCCATCTCGTTGGCAATGACGCCCGCGAGCGTCGTCTTGCCGAGGCCCGGCGGGCCATAGAGCAGGACGTGGTCGAGCGGCTCGTTTCTTCTGCGCGCCGCTTCTATGTAGACCGCAAGATTGCCCTTTGCCTTCTCCTGTCCGGTATAGTCCGCCAGCAGCTTCGGACGCAGGCTGACCTCTCCCTCGTCCTGCGGCGTCAGGCTCGTCGTGACGATCGGCGCGTCATATTCCTGTGAAAAATCAAGACTCATGCCCGCTCCTCCTCACTGCCGCGCGGCGGCGCGCAGCGCCTGACGGATGATATCCTCGATGGACAGCTTCTCCACGTCCAGCCCCTTGAGAGCCGCCGCGGCCTCCGTCTGCGAATAGCCGAGGCCGACGAGCGCGGCCGTCGCTTCGGCACTCTTGCTGCCGCGCACCGGCACGCCCGCGCCGGCAAGCTCCGCCGTGTTCAGCTCCAGCTGGCTCGCGCCCAGCTTGTCCTTCAGCTCCAGAATGATGCGCTGCGCAAGCTTCTTGCCCACGCCCTGCGCCATGGTGATGGTCTTGTCGTCCTGTGTCATGACGGCCAGCGTCAGCTGATCCGGCGAGATGACTGACAAAATGGCTAGCGCCGCCTTCGTCCCGACGCCCGTCACACCGAGAAGCCTTTTGAAGCAGTCCAGCTCCTCCCGCGTGGAAAAGCCGAAAATGTCAAATGCGTCCTCTTTGATATTGCAGTACGTAAAGAGCTTCGCGGGCTTGCCCAGCTGCAGGCGCGCGAGCGTATAGTTGCTCGTATAGCACGCATACCCGACGCCGCCGCAGTCCACGACCGCGAGATTGGCGTCCAGCAGCGTAACGGTCCCGTTCAGATAATAAAACATATTACCGGATTCCTTTCTGCGCCAGAAGCGACGTCGACGCGCGCGCGTGGCAGAGGGCGATGGCGATCGCGTCCGCCGCATCGTCCGGCCGCGCGACCTTTTCCATCTTCAGAATGCGCCGCGTCATCTCCATGACCTGATGCTTGTCCGCGCTGCCGTAGCCGACGACGGCCTGCTTGACCTGATTGGGCGTATACTCAAAAAGCGGCGTCCCCGATTTGCTGATGGCAAGCAGAATAACGCCACGCCCATGGCTGACGCCGATGCCGGTCGTCACGTTGTGTCCCCAGAACAGCTCCTCGACCGCCACAGCGTCCGGCCTGACCGTGTCGATGAGCTGCACCATATCGTCATAGAGCATCACGAGCCGCTCCGGAAACGAGAGCGTCGCCGGCGTGGTGATGGTGCCATAGTTGAGAAGCCGGACCGAGGTGCGCTCCGCCTCCAAAATTCCAAACCCGGTCGTCGCATAGCCGGGGTCGATGCCTAAGATCCGCATATCAGAATTTCCCGAATATTTCCCAGTAGCACATGCCGAGAACGCCGAACACCACAATGGCGATCAGCACCCACGCCAGCACGATCTGGCGCTTCGGGCGGGGCGTATATTCTCCCCGCTGCTCCTTCTCGTTCCGCTGGCCGCTCTGGTACTCCAGCCGCTCGGAGCTGTAATCGTCTTTCATAAAAAACCTCTTTCCGCGCAGATACAGAAATGATTATACCATAACCTTCGGCAAAAGAACAGCAGAACTTCAGCAGCACAGCACGACCGGGCAGCCGCCGCGGCCAAACAGGCAGGAAATGAACTGCAGCGCCGCGCACATCCCGCAGCACGTGCGGTTCATGTTGACGCCGTCAAAGCCGAAGCCCGACTGCCGGTCATGATAGGCCGTGCCGTTCATGCGGATCTGCTCGCGCGCAGCCGCGTATTCCGCGTTCGCGGGATCCATGGCACAGGCACGGTTGATCTGCTCAAAGCCCAGGATCCGGTTGCCGAGATTCGTATTGGCCACCGCAGCCAGATAGTACCACTGCGCCGTGCGCTGCGCCTCCGGCACCTGATTCAGCTCGCGCAGGGCGCGCTCATATTCCTGCACGAAAATGTACCGCCGTGCGGACTCCATCGGATCCGCATTGGCCCAGCCGCTCTGATAGCCCTGCCGGTACCAGCCGGCAAAGGGGTCCTCCTGATACGTCCGCTGCTGCGTGTTGACGCGCGGCTGCGGATTTTTGATCTGGTCATAGGCGGCGTTGATCTTATTCATCATCTCCGCCGCATGCGGATCGCCCGGATTCATGTCCGGGTGATATTTTTTGGCCAGCGCGCGGTAGGCGCGCTTGACCTCCTCGTCGGTCGCGTCCGGGGTCAGTCCCAGCACGCTGTAGGGATCGTCGATCATGGTGTTTCCTCCTGCTTCGCCCGGAATGCGGATGCGAAGCGCGTCCAGATACCGGAATAGAGTATGTTCTGCAGCAGCGCCGCGTCCTGTACGATGGGCAGCCGCTCAAATTCCGCCGCCGCGTCGCCTGCCAGCAGCTCCAGCTGCGGCCGGAAGGCCGCGCCGTCCGTCACACCGAGCATCGCCAGCGGATTATATTGCTTCTTTTTCTGATCCTCCTGCAGATCACAGGCGGCGTCCATAAAATAGATCAGCTTCCCAAGGCTGCGCCCGAACCGCCCGAGGATCTCCCTCCAACGGTCGTCCTGCACAGTAAAAAGCGCGGCCATCAGCTCTCCGAACGCATTGGCTGCCGTCTCGGAATAGCCCGCGCGGCTCTCTTCCGCCTGCGCGATCTGCTTCAGGCACTGCCGGATGGCCGCCGCCTGCGCCGGATACCGCGCGGCTGCCTTCTTCGCGCCTGCCGCCAGCAAACCGGACGCGGCCGCCGCCGAAAGCTTCTTCTCGTCGTGCCAGTCATCCCGGCAGTTCTCATAGGCCAGCAGGCAGTTCATCGCCGCGGCATAGTCCGTCGCCTTCGTCCGCACCCACGCCTGCGCGTGCAGCGGATGGCGCGCACAGCGCGCAAGACCTGAGGTTTCCTCCGGCTCATACAGCGCGCCGAGAAACAGCGCCAGAAACGTCATATCATAGGTGAGCGCCAGCGCGGGCGCCGCGCCGTAGGTCTCATACAGCGCACGGCACAGCCCGCAGTACAGACTGTGGTACCGCGCCCGCTGCCTATCGTCCAGCCGGTCCAGATCTGCGATCACGTATCCGAACATTGCTCCGTCTCCTCCGGCCGCTTCCAGTCAAACAGCATACAGTTGAAAAGCGCCCCATAAAACAAAATCGAAATGCAGGCATACAGCCACAGCAGCATCAGAAGCAAAACCGACAAGCTCCCATACAGCGCCGATGCCTTCGCAATATGATTGACATAGAAGGAATACCCCTCCGAAAAGAGTACCCACGCGCCGGCCGCCGCGGCTGCGCCCGGCAGAACGTGGAAAAACCGCTGCCGCCGGTTCGGAAGCGCCAGAAATACGGTGGAAAACAGCGCCGTCAGCAGCACCAGCGAATACAGATGCAGATGCCGCAGCACCGCCTCCAGCGCCTTTACGGGCGAAAAGCCGCGCTCGATCAGCGCCGTCAGCAGCGCCTGTCCGCCGGCGTAAAGCCCCAGCGTCAGAAGTAGCGCCAGCAGCATCCCCACCGTATACAGCATGCAAAGCAGCCGCCTGCGCACATAGCTGCGCGTCTCCCGCACCTCCGCCACGGCGTTCAGTCCGTACAGAAGGCTCAGCATCCCCTTGGACGCCGACCAGAGCGTCAGCACCGCGCTGAGCGAGACGATCGCCGCCGAACTGGACGCATAGATCGTCCGGATCAGATACGCAAGCGGCGCCTGCATCCAGACAGGGACCAGCTCCTCACAGAAGACGAGCAGCGTCTGCACCGTCAGCGGCGTATACGGCAGAAGAGACAAAAACAGGCTGAGGATTGGAAACAGCGACAGCAGCAGAAAAAACGACGCATTGCCCGCGTAGACCGGGATCTGCATGGCGCGCACCCGGCTTATCACCGGAAAAAGCCGTTTTCTCAGATTCACATCGCCGCCTCCTATTCCAAAAAGTTTTCGACAAATTCTGTTCCGTCCTTGACGGCTCCTACAAAACCCGTGTGCCGGATTTGTATTTTTATCCAAATCCATAGCGAATTTTGTCGAATCGCGCGGATATTTTTGGTTTCCGTTTTTTGTAATTTGTGATTGAATACAGGCAGGAGGGAGAGAACCATGAGAAATAAAAGTCTGATTCACACCAAGGACGTCAAAACCCAGACCGGCGCGCCGCTGCATCTGGAATACTATCTCATCAACGACAGTCTTCTTGACGGCTGCGCCGAATGCTACGGCGTCGAGGTTCTGGCCCGCTCAGGCGAGAACCAGAGCTACGCCGGCATCCCACGCATCACCATGCGCGGCACCCGCATCTTCACGCTCATCGACCAGCTGGCCTATTTTGCCGTCACGCCGGAGACTCTGCACGACGTCGTGCAGGATTGGCTGTAAAACGTGTAGACAAGGCTCCGCTTTTTTGTTACAATCATAACAGAAAATGGGCAGATGTGCAAGATGCGCGAAACCATGCGTCTGTCCGGAACAGATGAGAGGAGTTTTCGCCATGAAGTGTCCGTACTGCGGCTATCAGGAAAGCAAAGTCGTCGATTCCCGCCACTCTGACGATGGTCTGAGCATCCGCCGCCGCCGCGAATGCCTGCAGTGTCAGAAGCGGTTCACCACCTATGAGACCGTCGAGAGTCTGCCCATCGTTGTCATCAAGCGCGACAGCAGCCGCCAGCAGTTTGACCGCAACAAGATCCTCAACGGTATGCTCCGCGCCTGTGAAAAGCGCCCAGTCCCGCTGGCCGAGCTGGAGCGCGCCGCAGACGAGATCGAGCAGGCCATCCAGAACTCGCTCGACCGCGAGATCTCTACGGAAAAGATCGGCGAGCTGGTCATGGAGCGCCTCAAGCCGCTCGACGAGGTAGCCTACGTCCGCTTCGCTTCCGTCTACCGCCAGTTCAAGGACATTGACAGCTTCATGCGCGAGCTGAACAAGATCCTCGAAGAACGCTGAAGACCCGACACAGCCCTCCCCTCGGTGCCGCCGCACCGCAGGGAGGGCTTTTGTCTTCCCCTGCTTGGAGAAGGGCCTTGGCTCTCCCTCCGGGAGAGCTGTCGCCGCAGACGGCTGAGAGGGTTTTTCTGGTCAGCGTTTGCCCTCTCCGTCTTCGCTTCGCTCAGTCACCTCTCCCAAAGGGAGAGGCAAGGAGCGCAGGAGCAGGAAACTTTTGGTACATATCTGTCCGTCCGCCTTATCCGGCCCTACATCACATTCTCCACCGCCGGCAGCTCCATCCGCCGCACATGCTCAATGCGCGCGATCAGCTCCTGACACGCGGCGAGATAGTCGTCCTGATCTCCCAGCTTTACAAACTGCTCCAGCTGCGCAAACAGTGCCACCACCTCGTCGACCTCCTCATGGTGCAGAAAGATCCCGAGCCACGTCTCGCGTCCCTCCCAGATCTCTCTCGCCTGCTCCAAAGACGCCGCCGCGGCCGCATATTCCTCCCGCTCCGCCTGCCGGACGGACGTGGTCAGTTTTTCATTCGTCTGCTCGCCGGACGTGCGCACATAAAGCACGGAACACAGCCCCACAGCCAGACACAGCGCAAACACCCCGCAGGCGATCCAGCAATGCTTCATACGCCGTCCTCCTGCCGGACGGACAGATACAGCTTTCCGCCCGGCTCGCTCGTCAGGAGATACACATCCTGCACCCGGCAGTTATATTGCCGCAGCACCTGCCGCACCCAGCTCTCGTCCCGGCCGAGAATCTTCAGATTCTCCCGCATGACATGCCCCGCGGCGATCACCGTCACCGGCAGCTTCCGCTCCTGTACCCGGATCCCGGCGTCCTTCGCCGGGGCCGGCTCGTATTTCGGATACAAAAACGTGGAGATTGCCCCGCTCGTCTCCATGATCGCGTACTGCACCTGCGTCAGGTCGGTCACCCCCTGGATCCGCAGATACTCCGTCAGCTCATCCGTATGGACGCGCGTTTTTTTGAGATTCTCCTGCAGAAGCTTCCCGTTCTCGATCAGAACGACCGGCTTTCCGCATAAAAACCGCCGGATCGGCACGCTCTTGTAGCTGAGTACGGACAAAACCAGCTCCATACTCAAAACGACAAGGATCGGCAGCAGCCCCGCCAGCAGCGGCGTTCCTGTCTCCTGCATCGGCACGGCCGCCAGATTCGCGATCAGCATCGTGACCACAAACTCCATCGGCTCCATCTCGCCCAGCTGCCGCTTGCCCATCAGGCGGACGACCAGAATGAGCGCCAGATATAAGATCACGGCGCGAATAAGTGAAATCAGCATAAAAAGCCCTCCCCGCCGTAGCTTTTGCGGCATCGGGCAGAATATGCAAAAAAACGCCTGCCGCAGCTCACGCCGCGGCAGGTGTTTTTCGCAGGATTTACTTCTTGACAAAGGACAGGCAGTCGGTACACTGATCCATTTTCGGATTGGCTTCATGCGTGCCGATGCAAACCTTATCCAGCGTGCAGTAATCCTCACAGCCGCAGTGGTTGTTGCACTGGGACACGTGACATTCAATGGCGTGGTTGGCCTTTTCGTTTGCGAAACTCATACATAATTCCTCCTTTATAAGGTTCGGAACTAGTATGTCCGCAAATGCACCGCACATGCTGGAAATTTTTTCAGATTATCGTCCGCCGAAACCGCCTCTGCCGCCGCCAAAACCGCCGCGGCCGCCGCCGAAGCCCCCGCGCGAACCACCTCCAGGTCTCGGGCCGCCTCCAAAGCCGCCCGGGCGCGGACCGCCTCCGAACCCACCGGGCCGCGAGCCGGGACCCGGGCCGGGGCCATGGTGCCGGTTCGAGAACAGCGAGCCGAGGAACAGCCCCGACCAGAACCCGCCGCCACCGCCGCCTCTGCGGCCGGAGCCGAAGATTGCCTTAACGATCCAGTAAATGACCAGGATCGTAATGATCGTGCCGATCACGCTTTTTCTCCTTCCATAGCTTGTCTGCTGCACCGGTTCTTCCGCCTGCGGCGCAGCGCCGTTCAGATTGGACTTGCACCAGCTGTACAGCTGCTTGTAGAGCGTCTTCGCCGCGTCGTCGGCGTCGCTGTCCAGAATGGAAGCGAAGCCGGACTTGAAGATCTGCTCGAGTTCACTGTCGGTGCTGTCCGCCACATACGCGCCCGTCGTCACATACCATGTCTGCGACGTGGTGTCGATGGAAAAGAGCATATCAAACTCGCTCAGGCCCATGGAATCAAAGGCGTTGTTCGTGTAGCTCTCCAGCGACATCCCCTTCGTGTCGGCAGTCGTAAGGATGGCGACGTGGGTGCCAGTCTTCGAATAGATCTTGTCGTTGTAGTCCTTGATCTCCGTCTCTCCGCTGCGGGTAAAAAGCCCCGCGTCGTCACGGATATATTTGTTGGAGATGGTCTCGTCTCCCGCCGTGCCGGAGACTTCCGCCGCCGGTGTCTCGGTCGCAGTCGTCTCCCGCGCCGGGATCTCCTGCGATACCGTCTGCTCCGTCTTCTGCCCCGTCAGCGACGGGACGAAGCCGATGACGAGCGCCGCAACGACAGCCAGCACCGTAATCGTGACCGCAACGCCTGTTTTTTGAAAGAATTTCATGTCTGCTCCTTATTAGCTTCGCGTCTGCAGCAGCTTTTGCTTCAGCTCGCCCTCGAGCCGCCGCAGCTCCGTTTCGGCCTCCTGCCGTTTCTTCGCGCCGTCGCTCTGGATCTGCAGGACCTCGTCGATCGTGGAGATGAGCTGCTCGTTCGTATGCTTGAGCGTCTCCATGTCGACGATGCCGCGCTCGGATTCCTTCGCCGTCTCGACCGACGCCATGTGCAGCATGTCGGCGTTTTTCTGCAGCAGCGCATTCGTCATATCCGTGACCTGCCGCTGCGCCTGCATCGCGCGGCGTGAATCCTCGATGCCGAGCGTCAGGACCATCTGGTTCTTCCAGAGCGGAATGGTGTTGAGGATGGAGGTCTGGATCTTCTCCATCATTGCCGTGTCGTTATTCTGGATCATGCGGATTTGCGGCGCGGTCTGCAGGCAGATCATGCGCGTCAGCTCCAGATCGTGCAGCTTCTTTTCAAAGCGGATGCACTTGTTCTCATAGTCGTTGGCCGCCTGCGCGTCCTCGGGAAGGTTGGACAGCTCCGCTTTTTCGCGAAGCTCGCGCAGCGTGGTATTGCGCGCCTCGGCCAGCTTCTGCTTGCCGGCCAGAATATACATGGTCAGCTCCTTGAAATACTGCAGGTTCCGGTCATACATCTGATCCATCACCGCCACGTCCTTCATGAGCGTCAGCTTGTGCTTTTCAAGCTCGCCGGAAATGCGGTCGACGTTGACCTCCGCCGCGGCGTAGCGGCTCTTCATCTCTTCCGCGTTGACCTTCGCCTTGCGGAACAATCCGGCGATGCCCTTCTTCTCCGGCTCGTCCATCGTCTTCAGCTCCACGAGAAGACCGGAGAGCATCGTGCCGATCTCGCCCAGGTCGCTCGTCTTGACCTTGGCAAGCGCCGTCTCGGAAAAATCCGCAATATTCTTCTGCGCCGAAGCGCCGTATTCCAGAATCTGCTGTGCATTTTCCAGATCGATCTGCTTTGCAAAATCCAGGACTGCCTTCTGCTCCGCCGCCGACAGGGCGGACAGATCCGGCCCCGCTTCGGGCGCGGCCTGTGCCTTTGTGATGAGATCTTCTTCCTTCTGTACCACCGGCTGCGGCTCGGCGTCAAGGTTCGGCGTCAGCGTCAGCTGCGGGATCTGTTCTTCCATGGTCATTTCCTCCTGTATCAAAAAATCACGTAAAATCTGTCTTCCGGGTCAGCCCTTCGCTGGCCATCATCTGCTCCATCACGCGGATATCCGCCGTGATATCGACCACATCCGTCTCAAACAGCGAATCGAGCTGCCGCTGGAATGCGACGATGACCTTGTCAAGAAGTCCCTCAATCTTCTGCATGCCATCTTCGATGTTCTCCGTCTTCATGCCCTGATCCTGCAGCGTCACATACTGCTCCATGAGCTTGATGGTCGTCGGCAAATAATAGTTGAGGAACTGGCGGATCTGTTTCAGTTTTTCCGGATGCGCCTTCACGCAGTCAAATATCTGCGCGGCCAGCCGCTCGATGAGGTCGATCTGCGCGCTCATCCGCTCGTCCGGGATCGCATCGTTGAGCTGCCGGATCTTGGCGATCGAGGTGTTCCCCTGATTGATGACCGACTGCAGTTCCGGCGGGATCTTTTCCGTTTTTTCCGCTTCCTTCGGCGGCTCCTGCTTTTCCGGCTCCGGCTGCGCGGCCTGCGGCTGCGCGGCCGCCTCCGGTGCCTGCTCCGGCTGCTTGCCGCCCGGCAAAACGATGCGCAGAATCGCATACACGATCGCAGATACGACTGCGCAGGAGATCACGCCCCGGATCGTCCCCAGCTTTCCGATATATAACAGCCACACCGCGCCGATCGCATAGATCGGGATCACGCTGCGTTTGCTTTTCTGTTTCTTTTTCTTATCATCCATACCGGCTCTGTTTCCTTTCTATGCCGAACAAACAATTTTTCAAAATAATAGTATACCAAATGCGCCGGAAAGTCAATCTCGCAGCTGATTGACAGGATTCACCCGACACGGTATAATTTTCACGGGGCCGCCGTCCGGCAGCCCCGCGATGACGGCTGACGCCGGCTCTGCACGATCGGGAGCATCCGGCCCGCGCGCCGCTCCTTCATTTTATGCCGCCGGCCATGCGCCGGTTCGCTGATTTTATTCCGGAGGTACTTTCATGATCCGTGTATCCCCTTCCATTCTGTCTGCCGACTTTGGCGCGCTCGCCCGAGACGTCGCCAGCATTCAGGAAGCACATGCTGAATATGTTCATATTGACGTTATGGACGGTCAGTTTGTTCCCAATATTTCCTTTGGTTTTCCGGTCATTGCCGCCATCCGCCCGGCGTCTTCGCTGGTCTTTGACGTCCACCTGATGATCGACCGGCCCATCCGCTACGCCGAGCGCTTCTGTCAGGCCGGCGCCGACATCGTCACCGTCCACATCGAAGCCGACACGCCAGCGCACATTCTTGACACCATCCACGCCATCCGCGCCTGCGGCAAAAAACCTGCCGTCAGCCTCAAGCCCGGCACACCAGCAGAAGCCGTCTTCCCATATGCGGAGCTTGTCGATCTCATCCTTGTCATGACGGTCGAGCCCGGCTTCGGCGGCCAGAGCTTCATGGCGGACATGCTCCCGAAGATCACCGCCATCCGCTCTTACCTCGACGCCCATAACCCCGCCTGCGAGATCGAGGTCGACGGCGGCATCAACCCGCAGACGGCAAAGCGCTGCATGGATGCCGGTGCAAACGTCCTCGTCGCCGGCAGCGCCTTCTTCCACGCCCCCGACCGCGCCGCCTTCGTCCGCGCTTTGAAGCAGGAAGGCTGAGCGAGTAGCCCCTTGCCTCTCCCTTTGGGAGAGGTGGCTGAGCGAAGCGAGGTCGGAGAAGGTAAGCTGAACGTGCCTGCAAACCCCTCTCAGTCGCCTGCGGCGACAGCTCTCCCAGAGAGAGAGCCAAGCAGCATGAGAAATGGAGCGTATCGGTACCGATACGCTCCATGAACTGTTTTACGGCCACACAGCAAAAGGAGCGCGCGATTTTTTTCACAGCTTCAGCTGCCGTGCGGCGTATTCATACGCGCTCTTATAGTCCTGCAGCTCCCGGCTGGCCAGCTCCATGGTCTGACACAGCTCGCGCTCATAAAGCTTCGGCAGCGTCCCCAGCGCTTCCGCCTGCCGCAAATACTCCGCCGCCGTCTCATACTGCTGTTTCTTCGCGGCGAGCCGCCCGCGCAGGATCAGATACTCCGCCCGGCACGCCTCCGGCGGCTCTGTAATCGACCAGAGCTCCCGCTCCGCCGCCTGCACCTGCTCCTGCTCCAGCTGGTATCTGGCCATCGTCAGATGGTACCGCGCCTCCGGCTGCAGCTGCGCATACGCCCGCCGGCAGGCCGCAAATGCTTCCTCCGCAGGCAGCTGCTGCGCCTGCTCGCACCGGGCCAGCACCTCCAGAAGCTCCAGCCGGAGCTGCCCGCTTTCATACACGCTCGCCGCGTTCCACGAAAGCGCCTGCTGCGCCAGATGCTGCGCCGTGTCGAAGCGCTCGGCCTCCATCGCATGCCTTGCGCACTGCGCCGCCGCCATGGCGAGGGCGAGCGCCTGCTCGTCGTCCGGCTCTGTCTGCGGCGCGAGCGCCAGACAGCCGCCGTAATCCCCATCGCGCAGCAGCGCGCGCATCCGGCTCGTCCGGCCGGCCTCCGCCTCTTCCTTCTCATCCGCCAGCAGCCACGCCAACTTCACGTCCAGCACCGCCGCCAGATATTCCAGCGTCCCGACCGACGGCGACGCCTGATCGTTTTCGATCTGCGAGAGCATATTCCGCGTGATCCGTTCGCCGACGACCTGCGCCTGCGTCATCCCGCGCGCCAGTCGCGCCTGCTTCAGCTTCTGTCCCAGCGTCATTCCCGGCCCTCCGTAAATTATATTTACCTTGCATACAGCGTATCACATTCCGTCATTTTCCGCAAGCAGCATCGCATAAACAGTTGATTTTTATTTCTGAGCTGTTAAAATGGTAGTATCTGAACGAAAGGATGGGCTTTTTCCATGCAGCGTCTTCTGATCCGCAGCATTTCCTCGCTCGTCTCCTGTGACGACCGGGATACTGTATATGAAAATGTCGACCTCTACGCCGAGGACGGCGTCATCCGCGCCATCGGCCCGAACCTCGCCAAACCCGCCGATACCGTCATCGACGCCAGCCATATGCTCTGCTACCCCGGCCTCATCAATACCCACCACCATCTGTATCAGCAGTTCTCCCGCAATCTGCCGCAGGTGCAGAATATGGAGCTGTTCGACTGGCTCAAAACGCTCTATGAGATCTGGAAAAACCTCGATACCGATGTCATCCGCCTGTCCAGCCTGACCGGCATGGGTGAACTCATGAAGCACGGCTGCACCACCTGCTTTGACCACCATTACGTCTTCCCCTCTGGCAGCGGCGATCTGATCGGCACGCAGTTCGAAGCCGCGTCCGAGCTTGGCATCCGCATGCACTGCTCGCGCGGCTCCATGGATCTGTCCGTCAAGGACGGCGGTCTCCCACCCGATTCCGTCGTGCAGACCGTGGACGAGATCATGGCTGATTCCGCGCGGCTCATCGAGACATATCATGACGCATCCTTCGGCTCCATGCGGCAGGTCACGCTCGCGCCCTGCTCGCCGTTCTCCGTCTCGGCGGAGCTTCTGCGCCAGAGCGCCATTCTCGCCCGGCAGTACCACGTCCGCCTGCACACCCACCTGTGCGAGACGAAGGACGAGGAAAACTACATGCTCGCGCGCGAGGGCATGCGCCCGCTGGCCTTCATGCAGACGCTCGGCTGGACCGGCCCGGACGTCTGGTACGCGCACGGCATCCACTTCAACGATGACGAGCTGAAGCTTCTGGCTGAGACCGGCACCGGCGTGTGCCACTGCCCGATCTCCAACATGAAGCTCGCCTCCGGCATCGCCCGGATCCCGGACATGCTGAAGCTCGGCGTCCCCGTCGGCCTCGGCGTCGACGGCTCCGCGTCGAACGACGGTTCGAGCCTCATGGAGGAGCTGCGCGTGGCTTTCCTGCTGCACCGGCTGAACTCCAGCCGCGAAGCGCCCTCCGGCTACGACATTCTCAAAATGGCCACCCGCGGCAGCGCCCGCCTGCTCGGCCGGACGGACATCGGCTCGCTCGAGACCGGCAAATGCTGCGACCTGTTCCTGATCGACAGCCGCAGGCTGGAACTGGTCGGCGCCTGCTATGACCCCAGATCCGTCCTCGCCACCGTCGGCGTCCGCGGCCCGGTCGATTACACCGTCGTAAACGGCCGGATCACCGTCAGGGAGGGCCATCTGTCCCGTATCGACGAAGCCAGAACCGCCCGCGACGCCCAGCACGTCTGCACCGACTATCTGAACCGCTGAAGCACATAAAAAAATCAGGCTGCATAGCAGCCTGATTTTTTATTATCAGATTACTCTGCGTCGTCTTCCTCGGCAGCCGGCGCCAGCAGGGCGCGGATGGACAGGGAGATGCGCTTATGCTCCTGATCGATGTCGATGATCTTCGCGTCGACTTCCTGACCCTCAGACAGAACGTCCTCCGGCTTGCCGATGCGGCGGTCAGCGATCTGGGAGATGTGGATGAGGCCGTCAACACCCGGGATGATCTCAGCGAAAGCGCCGAAGGTCATGAGCTTGACGATCTTGACGGTAGCGACGTCGCCGACCTGGAACTGGTTGTTGAACATCGTCCAGGGGTTCGTAGCTTCGGTCTTGTAGCCGAGGGAGATCTTGCGCTTTTCGGGATCGAGGGCAATGACATAGACGTCGATCTCGTCGCCGACCTTTACGACCTCTGCCGGATTCTTGATGCGGTTCCAGCTCAGCTCGGAGACATGGACCATGCCGTCAACGCCGCCGATGTCGACGAACGCGCCGTAGCTGGTGAGGGACTTGACGGTGCCGTGATACTGCTTGCCGACCTCGATCTCGCTCCAGATCTTCTCCTGTGCGGCCTTGCGCTGCTCAGCTGCGACGGAACGGATGGAGCCGACGACGCGGCGGCGCGCACGGTTGACCTCGGTGATGCGCAGCTGAACGGTCTTGCCGACCATCTCGCTCAGATCGCCGCCCTTGGGAACGCCGGACTGGGAAGCCGGAACGAACACGCGGATGCCCTTGACATTGACCACGATGCCGCCCTTGTTCTCTTCGGTGACATTGCCCTCGAGAACGGTCTTCTCTTCGACAGCAGCCTCGATCTCTTCCCAAGCCTTGCCTGCCTCGAGACGCTTGCGGGACAGACGGACGACGCCTTCGCCGTCGTTGACATGGACAACGATCGCTTCGATCTGGTCGCCGACGTGGACGACGTCCTCGGGCTTGACGGACGGATCGCCGGAGAAATCGTCCAGCGGGATGTAAGCGGTATGCTTCGTGCCCAGGTCGACTTCGATCTCGGTGGAACCGATAGCCATAACGGTGCCAGTTACCTTATCTCCATTATTCAAAGTTTTGAGGGACTGCTCAAGAAGCTCGGCAAAATTCTCCTCCTGTGCAGTTTCAACTTTCAGTTCTTCGCTCATTTTGTTGTTTACCTCCTTAATTATCCACGGCGGCGTTGATGCACCGGCCGTTATACCCACAGTAGCTGCGCCATGAAAAAAGGACATGTCCAATTCATCGGCATGATCGACGAGCGCCACCTTCGGGCATTGCTCCCGACAGATCATGGCGAGCCGCCCCGTATTGGAGCTTCTCGCGTCCCCGACAACGACCATCGCATCACAGTTCTTTGAAAGAAACGCTGCTTCTTCCTGCCGCATTTCCGTAGCTCTGCATATTGTATCAAATATTTCGCAATTTGTACACTCTTTTTTTGCAATTTCCCGGCATGATTCCCACAATTTTTGTGTTCCGGTCGTCTGGGAAACCATACAAAACGGCAAATTCCGCCGCTCGGGCCGTTCTGTCAGCCACGCCTGCAGCTCCTCGGCCGTCCGGAACACATGTGCGTCGGAGGAATAGCTCGCGATCGCCAGCACCTCCGGGTGCGTCGGCGTGCCGATCACGAGAAGCGATCTTCCCTCCCGCTCCGCCTTCTGGGCGATCACGTGGATCTTTTTGACGAACGGACACGTCGCGTCCACGACCGTCACGCCGCGCTCCGCCAGCAGCCGCTGCTCCGCAACGGGGATGCCGTGTGCGCGGATGATGACCGTCTGGCCGGGCTGCGCCTCGTCCGCCTGCGCGATCTCGCGCAGACCCATGCGCTCAAACCGCTCCACCACGTGCCGGTTATGGATGATCGGGCCGAGTGTGACCGCCGGTACACCGCGCTTCGCCGTCTGCTCCGCCAGTGCGACGGCGCGCTCAACGCCGAAGCAGAAGCCCGCTGTCTTTGCCAATCTGATCTGCATATGCATCTCCACCAAGCTGATAAATCGTTTTCAGCAGCGCGTCCGCCGCCTGCTGGCAGGCCACATGATCCTCCAGATCGATGTCCGTGATCGAATACGGCTCGCCGAAGATCACACGGACGGGACAGAACGGCGTGCGGTTGCGCGTCACGAACACCGGCACCACTGGCGCACCGGAGGCCAGCGCCATGCGCACCGCTCCCGTCTTCGGCCGCACATGTTTGTCTTTGTTGCAGCGCGTCCCCTCGACGAAGACCAGCAGCTTGTCATACTCATTTTTCAGCGCGTCCACGCAGCTCTCATACGCAGCCGCGTCATGCGCGCCGCGCCGGACAAAGATGATGCGGAATTTCTCCATCACCCAGCCGACAAACGGCACGCTGCGAAGCTCCTGCTTGGCAATGATCCGGATCATCTCCTGCTCGCGCAGCGCAAGCAGGATCCACAGAGGATCTGCCATGCCGGAGTGGTTCGCGCACAGAATGCACGTCCCGTTCGGCACCAGCTCCCGCCCCACGGTATGAAATACCGGGTGCCAGAAAAACAGCCCGATCCGACAGATCCACCAGCAAAGATGATACCAGAATTTCAAGCGAGCTTCCCCCTGACGATCGCTAAGATCGCATCGACCGCCGCCTCCGGCGTCAGTGCGGATGTATCAAGGAGAACGGCGTCCTTCGCCTGCCGCAGCGGCGCGGCCGCGCGTTCCGAATCCTGCTTGTCGCGCGCCTGCATCTCGGCAAGGACCTTCTGCAGGCTCGTCTTTTCGCCCTTTGCCTGCAGCTCGGCCAGACGCCGCTCGGCGCGCACCCGGACGTCTGCCGTCAGGAAGATCTTGACCTGCGCGTCCGGCAGCACGACCGTTCCGATGTCGCGGCCGTCCATCACCACATTCTGCGTCCGCGCAAGCTCCCGCTGCATGTCCAGAAGAAACGCGCGCACGCACGGCTGCGCCGACACGCCGGAGGCGTACATCGACATCTCCGGCGTCCGGATCTCATCGGTGACGTCCTTCCCGTTGAGGATCATGTGCTGCACGCCGTCCTCATACCGGATCTCAATGTTGACCTCGTCGATCAGCCGGGCAATGCCGTCCTTATCCTTCGGGCCGATGCCCATCAGGCGCATATAATATCCCACGGTGCGGTAGATTGCGCCCGTGTCCACATACAAATATCCAAGCGCCTTTGCGCAGGCTCTGGCCATGGTACTTTTTCCCGCACCGGCCGGCCCGTCAATGGCGATCGCGATCTTTCTCATACGGCATCCTCCGTGCTTTCAAATTTCCGGTCCGCCGCCGAAATTCCGGCCAGACGTCCCGTCGCCCAGGCGATCTGCAGGTTGAACCCGCCCGTGTAGGCGTCAACATCCAGCACCTCGCCCGCAAAATAAAGGCCCTGTATCTTTTTGGATTCCATCGTCTTCGCGTTGACCTCCGTCACGCGCACGCCGCCAGACGTCACGATCGCGTCCTCGACCGGCGCCTTGCAGGCGATGGGAATCCGGAACTGCTTGATGGTCTCCAGCAGCGCGCGCCGCTGCTGCTTTGTAATGGAGTTGACCTTCTGCGAAGGATCGATCCCGCTGCGCGCAACGATCACCGGGATCATCGACTTCGGCAGCAGCGCCGACAGGCTGTTTTCAAAGTCCCGGTTCTGCGCCGCGGAAAAATCGCGCAGAATGCGCGCGTCCAGCGTCTTTTCATCCAGCGCGGGCTTGAGGTCGATCACAATGGAATAGCCCTCTTCCCCGCGCGCCATATGCGCGCTGGCCGATAAAATGACCGGCCCGGAAAGGCCGAAATGCGTGAACAGCAGCTCGCCGAAGTCCTCATAGACTGTCTTACCCTTGCTGTTTACGAGCTTAACGGCAATATTCTTGAGCGCCAGCCCCTGCATCTTTGCGCACTCGTGCCCCTTTTCCACCAGCGGCACAAGAGAGCCCACCGGCTCCACGATCGTGTGCCCCAGCTTCTGCGCCAGCGCGTAGCCGTCGCCCGTCGAGCCGGTCGCAGGATACGACAGCCCTCCCGTCGCCAGGATCACGCAGTCCGCGGGCACCGGCCCCTTTTCCGTCTTGACGCCGCAGACGCGGCCATCCTGCACGGCGATCTCCGTCGCCGCCGCGGCCATCGTATGCACGTGCTGCTCCCGCAGAAACCGCTCCAGCGCGTCCAGGACCGACTGCGACCGGTCGGAGACCGGGAACATGCGGTTTCCCCGCTCCGTTTTCAGCGCGCACCCATACTGCTCAAAAAACGCCTTGACCTCCGCCGACGGAAATCCCGCCAGTGCGCCGTATAAAAACCGCGGATTGGTCGGCACGTTCTGCAGAACGTCCTGCCATGCGCAGTCATTTGTTACGTTGCACCGGCCCTTGCCGGTGATCAGGAGCTTTTTGCCGAGGCGTCCGTTCTTTTCAAGCAGCGTCACCTCTGCGCCCTGCTGTGCGGCCATGCCCGCGGCCATCATCCCGGCCGCGCCGCCGCCGATGACGACGATCTTATTCCACCCGTTCAAATGCGCCATACTCATCCCAAAGCCGCTCCAGATCCTCAAATGTCTTTGCCACCCGGTTCTCCTGCTTCAGGCCGATGGACACGACGAGCGCGTTGATGACGCTCATCGGCGCGACCAGCGAGTCCACGACCGAGACCATGTTGCTCTTCGCGCACAGCACGCAGTCGGCCACCTTGCCAGCCGGTGCCTCCGGCTTGTCGGTGATGGCGATGACCGTCGCGCCGGAGTCGTGCGCGTATTGCATCAGCTTGACTGTCCGGCTGGAATAGCGCGGCAGGCTGATGCCGATCACGACGTCCTCTTTTTCCACGCGCAGCAGCTGCTCAAACATCTCGCTCGTCGCCGTGGAGGAAATGAGCCGGACATTGTCAAAAATATTCCGGAAATAGAAATTGAGATACGCCGCCAGCGACGCGGACGAACGCACGCCTACAATATAAATATACCGCGCACGCAAAATCGCCTCCACCGCCTTGGCCATCTGCCCGCGGTCGAGCGCTTCGCTCGTCATGCGGATGGCGTTGGCATCGCGCTGCAGCACGCTCGTCACCACGTCCTGATTTTCCAGCTGGTCGTTGGTGACCTCGATGCGCTGGACACTGGTGAGCTTGTTGCGCACCAGCTCCTGCAGATTCTTCTGCATCTCCGGATAGCCGTCGTAGCCCAGCTCCACAGCGAAGCGCACGACCGTCGATTCCGACACGTCCACCGTCTTGCCGAGCCGGCTGGCCGTCATGAAAGCAGCCTTGTCATAATTTGACAAAATATAAGAAGCGATCTTTTTCTGTCCCTTGGAAAACGCGTGAATATCGTTCTGAATATTGCTCAAAATGTCTGCCGACATAGAAACTCCCTCCGCTGCACGCAAAGCGGCGCAAAAAATATCATAACTAGTTTATCATACCGGCTTTCGCCCGCTTTTGCAAGCAGGAATCCGGGATTTGGGAAAAAATACACAAAACCGGCCGTTCCCCCACCTGGGGAACGGCCGGCAAGACTGTCAAAAATGCTGTTGTCCGTTTTTGCTGAAAACCTTCTGGCTCGTCTGTAGGGGACGATGCCTACGAACAAATCCGATAGAATGCGTTCAGAAACAAATCAGATCGTTTCTGGCGGCTATTATCTCGTTGCCGCCCTGTTTATCTGATAAAATTCGTTCTCAGCATCGGTTCCTGCTTCGGGTCCGGGACACCGGCGGCTTTTCCGGCGGCGATGCAGCGGAGCATCCACGCCATGTTGCGGCCCAGCACACGCATCGTGCGCAGGCCCTCTTCGTCCTTCTGCACGTCCTCGGGACAGGAACCGTGGACGCTGTTCCAGTAGCACGACGAGACGATCGGCATTTCCGAAATGCCGGGATATTTGAGCAGCTGTTCATAGGCCGCCGTGGTACCCGCGCGGCGCGCGGAGGTCACGACCGCCGCAGGCTTGCGGCAGAAGGCCGCCTTCGGCGCGGAATAGAACAGCCGGTCCAGAAACGCCGTCACGTTGCCGGACGCCGCCGCATAGTGAACCGGCGTGCCGAACACAAAACCGTCGGCCGCCATGGCCTTTTCCGCAAACTCGTTGACCGTGCCGCCGAAGACGCACTTGCCCGCCTTCGCGCAGCCGCCGCAGCCGATGCAGCCGCCGACCGGCTCGTTGCGGATCCAGAAGATCTCGGCCTCGATCCCCTCCTCGCGCAGCGTATCGGCGACCTCGCGCAGCGCCGCGTCGGTGCAGCCGTGCTCATGCGGGCTGCCGTTCAAAAGCAATACCTTCATAGGAATCCCTCCTTGTTTTACTTGCTTCTTTCATACCACAAACCGCCGCAGAATGCAAGCGGAAGCCGTCTTCATGAAATCTTAAGGTGTTTGCCGCTTGTTTGTTCATCCGATTTTGGCTATGATTAGTTCAGAGAAAAAAAGCGGAGGAAATTCAATTATGCATCACATTCTGGTCTGCGACGACGAAGCAGATATCGTCGCGGCGTTAAAAATTTATCTCGAATCCGACGGCTACTGCGTCCACACCGCCTGCTGCGGCGCGGACGCGCTCAGGATCGCGAAGGAGGAGCCGGTGCAGCTGGCGCTTCTCGATATCATGATGCCCGGCATCGACGGCATCACCACCATGGCGAAGCTGCGTGAGTTTTCCAACATCCCCGTCATCCTGCTCACGGCCAAATCCGAGGATTCGGACAAAATTCTGGGCCTGAGCGTCGGCGCGGACGACTATATCACAAAGCCCTTCAACCCCGTTGAGGTGCTGGCGCGGGTCAAATCGCAGCTGCGGCGCTTTTTGCAGCTGGGCGCGGCCGTCAAAGCGCCGTCGGAGATCCGCGTCGGCGGCATCTCCCTCGACCACGACGCCAAGCGCGTTACGCTCGACGGCGAAGAAATTTCACTCACGCCGAAGGAATATGACATTCTCTACTATCTCATGCAGCACCCCGGCAAGGTCTATACGCCCGCGGAACTCTACAGCGCCGTCTGGAACGAAGCGCCCGTCGGCATCGACAACACCGTGGCCGTCCACATCCGCCACCTGCGTGAAAAGCTGGAGATCGATCCGTCCAATCCCCGCTACCTGAAGGTCGTCTGGGGCAAGGGCTACAAGCTGGAAGGAGACAGGCTATGAAACAGCTTTACGGAAAACTCTGGGTCAAGTGTACGGCCATTGCGCTGCTGGTCGTGTTCGCAGTGCTCTTTGCCGCATCGGCGTTGGGCAGCGCGTATCTGATCCATTATGGCGCGTTCGCAGACGGCGGCGAGCAGGTGCGTCAGATGGCGGAAAACAACATTTTACAGCAGACAAACGGCGACGGCTGGGCGGCGCTGCACGCCTGGACCGAGGACGATACGGTCTCGCGCAATCTTCTCCGTGATCGCTATGACCCGCTCACCTCCAACATCTACTTCAAACTCACGGACAAAGCCACCGGCGAGATCCTGTTCAGCACCGGCGCACTGAATAAAGACGATTATTCCGGCAAGGCTTCCGCCTATTATCAGCAGGACATGACCACTTTGCTGAGCGACGGCAGCGAAGTCACAGCGGTCTATCAGGCATATCTCAAAAGCCCGCTTGCCCCGCGCGATTCCGCGCTGTACGTTATGACATGGGTCGAGCGGCTGATCAGCGCACGGTATCTGCTGATCGTGCTGGCTGTGCTGCTGCTTGCGGTCTGCCTGTTCCTGTTCATTTTTCTGCTGTGCGCCATGGGGCACAAGGAGGGCGTGGACGGCATCTATCAGTGCTGGCTCAACAAGATCCCGCTCGATCTGTTCCTTGCGCTGCTTGCTCTGCTGCTCCTCGCGTGGGCATCCTTTCTTAGCAATATCTGGTATATCGATTTCTGGTACTATATTCTTCTCGTATTCGGCACTGCGGCTCTGGCGCTGACGCTCATCCTGAGCGTTGCGGGCCGTGCAAAGGCACCGGGCTTCTTCAAAAACACGCTGATCTACAAGGTTTTTGCGTGGATCTTTCGGGGACTGGGCCGCATTCCGATGGTCTGGCGGACGGTACTCGTCTGGGGCGCACTGTGCCTTGCGGATCTGTTTTTCACGTTCATGCTTGGGTGGAATGAGGCGCAGTATGCAGTTTTGTGGCTGCTCTCGCGCGGAGTGCTGACCATTGTGATCTTATATCTGGCCTCCAGTCTGAGGCTTTTGCAGAAGGAAGGGCAGGCCATCGCCGACGGCCAGACCGATTACAAGGGCAAGCCCATCCCCCGCTGGCTGCCCGCGCTCCGGAAGCACGAGGAGAATCTCCAAAGCATCCAGTCCGGCATCCAGAAGGCCGTCGACGAGCAGACCCGCGCCGAGCGCATGAAAACGGAGCTGATCACCAACGTCTCCCACGACATCAAAACGCCGCTGACCTCCATCGTCAACTACGTCGATCTTCTGGAAAAAGAGGATATCCAGCCGGAGAAGGCGAAGGAATACGTCGACGTTCTGAACCGCCAGTCCGCGCGGCTCAAGAAGCTGACGGAGGATCTGGTCGAAGCGTCAAAGGCGTCCTCCGGCTGCCTGCCGGTGCATCTGGCACGGACGGACGTGAACGTCCTCATCAGCCAGCTGGCGGGCGATTATATGGAAAAGCTCGAAGCCGCGCAGCTCGAGCCGGTCTTCCGGCCCGCGCCCTCGCAGCCGGTCATTCAGGCCGACGGCCAGCTGCTGTCCCGCGTTCTTGGCAATCTCTTCGCGAATATCTGCAAATACGCTCTGCCCGGCACGCGCGTCTATTTTGAAAGCGCGGCGGACGACGAGACCGTCTCCATCACCTTCAAAAACATCTCCAAATACGAGCTGAACATCCCAGCGGAGGAGTTGATGGCGCGCTTTGTGCGCGGCGACCGCTCGCGCCACACCGAGGGCAGCGGTCTCGGCCTGTCCATCGCCCAAAGCCTCACCGAGCTGCAGGGCGGCACGTTCCGGCTGGAGATCGACGGCGACCTCTTCAAGGCCATCGTCACCTTCCCGCGTGACCGCACGGAGGTGCGCGGCACGTGAAAAAAGCATGGCTCTGGCTGCTGCTCCCCGCGGCGCTTCTGCTGCTCGTTCTGCTCCATATGCGCAGTCTCGCACGGCTCGCGCCGTCCGAGGCTGGGCGGCAGGTCCCCGTTCTCATGTATCACGCCGTCGGCGACGACTGCTGGGGTGAGGCGCATCTGTTCGTGAAGCCGGCAGAACTGGAGAGTCAGCTGCAATATCTGCAGGATCACGGCTATGAGACGATCTTTCTGGAGGATCTCGCGCACGTCGAGCAGTACAAAAAGCCGGTCATCCTGACGTTTGACGATGGATACGACGACAATTACACACAGCTTTTCCCGCTGCTGCAGAAATATAACATGAAAGCGACCATCTTCATGATCGCGGGCGACATCGGCAAGCCCCACAAGCTGACGCGGCCGCAGCTGCGCGAGCTGGCGCAGTCGGGCCTTGTCAGTATCCAGAGCCACGGCTGGAGCCACCGGAACATGGCGGACATGGGCTGGGCAGAGCTGGTCTCCGAACTGCTGCGCAGCAAGCTCGCCCTGGCCTTTGCCTGCGGTCGCGTCCCCACCGCCGTCTCGTACCCGAACGGGAAGTGCACCGAGCGCACCCGCACCGCCGCCGGCTGGTTCTACGCCTACGGCGTGCGCACCTTCGACGGCAGCTACCTGACCGGCACCGATCCCCTCCTCATCCCCCGCATCGCCGTCACCCGCGACATGACGCTGGAGCAGTTCAAAAATGCCTGTCAGACAGAATAAACACCGCGCCCTGCCGGGAACCCCGGCAGGGAGCTTTATAATTTCATGGCCGGAATAAGGCTGATACTCTTCTACAGATTTGCGACTGCCGACCCACTTTTTCTTTTGCTTCTCCAAAAGAAAAAGTGGCAAAAAGAAAACGAGCCCGGAGGGATTTCGATTTCCCTCCGGACCTCCTTGAACCGACCAAGAAAGCCCCTTCGGTTTTCTTGGATCTTTCCCGCGAAGTTTGATGGATATGCGCCAAGAATTTCCTTTCCCTGCATTCCTTGCCTCTCCCTCTGGGAGAGGTGTCTGCGCGAAGCGAGGACGGAGAGGGTAAATCGTGACCGCCAAGACCCTCTCAGTCGCCTGCGGCGACAGCTCTCCCAAAGGGAGAGCCAAGGGCCGTCGGAGACATTACAGGAAATGTTCTGCAAACGCGTCCCACTGCTCGCGCAGGCGTTCGCGGCGCTGCTCCAGCGCGCTGATGCATGCGCCGAGGGAGCGGAAATATTCGTCGGAGAAGCGCCGGTGCTCCGCATATGCGCCGGAGCGGTAGGCTTCGATCACGACCTCATAGCGCGCCTGCGCGCGATGCACCGCGTCGTCCCAGGAAATATAAATCTCCTCCTGCGCCTGCCGTCCCACGCGCTTCAGGACCTCCGGCTCATGGCAGAGCTTCGCCAGCAGCGCCGCCATCGACGCCGCATTCTCCTCGATCAGAAAGCCGTTTTTCCCGTCGGTGATGTCCTCCGCGGCGCAGCTGCCGCGCACAAGCACGCTCGCCAGCTCGCAGGCCGCCGCTTCGCGCACGACAAGGCCGTTCGTATCAAACGTCGACGGGAACAAAAACAGATCCGCGCGGCAGTACCACGCCCGGATGACCGTCCGGTCGTACTTCGGCGAGGTAAAAAACACGCAGTCGTCCAGCCCAAGCTCCTTGCTGTAGGCCACGACCTCGTCCTTGTCTCCGCCGTTTCCGACAAAGACCATGCGGAACGCATGCCCCGCGTCCTTCAGGAGCTTCAGTGCGTCCAGCGTGATGCGCAAGCCCTTGTACCACATCATGCGGCCGACAAACAGAAATACCGGCACGCCCGCAGGCAGGTCAAAGTCTTTGCAGACCTCCTGCACCGTTTCCTCCTCCACGCGGCCCTTGGCAAAGTCGACGCCGTTCGGCATCACGCGCCAATCGCCCTCGTAGCCGAGGCTCCGCAAATTCTCGCCCGCGCCGTGGCTGACCGTCCAGACCTCGTCGAACGCGTTGATGTTCTCGACGAGGATTTTTTTCGCGCCCTCCTGCAAAAGCTTTGCATGGATGGCGTTTGCAATGTCAATGTCAAATTTCGTGTGATACGTGAACACCATCGGCACGTGGATGCGGCTGCGCAGCTCCCGCGCAAGGACGGCCGACGTGACCGGGCAGTGGCAGTGGATGAGATCAATGGGGTATTCCATCAGCGTCTTCACCGTTTTTTCCGAAAACGGGAAACCCGCGTGATAGCCCACGAGCTTTGTCATATCGATGCTGGGATAGCGCACGACGGAAAAGCCGAGCACACTGTCGTCCGCGCCGGGATAGGCCGGCGTCGCCACGACAGCGGTACTGCCGCTTTCTGTAATGACGCGCGCGTAATTGACGACCGCGTTTGCAACGCCGTCGGTCACAGGCGGAAAGGAATCGTTGATCAGGCAAATGGTTCTGTCAGACATGGAGGTCTCCTTTTTGAAAACACAGACATGGTTCGGATTCGTACAGACGCATTATACCCGATTCTCTGCTCAAAGGGAAGCTTAACCGCCAAAAATCGCCAGGATCAGCCCGTAGATCACGCTGGCCGCCGTCCCGTAGACGATGACCGGCCCCGCAATGAGAAACATCTTTGCCGCCATGCCGGTCACAAAGCCCTCCGCCTTAAATTCGATCGCTGGCGACACGACCGCGTTGGCAAACCCCGTGATTGGCACAAGCGTGCCGGCTCCGGCAAATTTCGCGATATCGTCATACACGCTCAGCCCGGTCAGCACGGCGCTTAAGAATACCAGACTGACCGACGTGGCCGCCGCGGCGTCCTGCTCGGACAGCCCCAGCGCCGTATACCCGTTCAAAATCAGCTGCCCCAGCGCGCAGATCAGTCCGCCCACCCAGAACGCGTTCAGCAGATTCTTCCCCGTCGGCGACGTGCCGGACAGCCGCGCAACATAGCGGTTATATTCCTTTTTGCTCATGTTCATCATCGCTTCGATCAGCTCCTTTGCCGCTTAGTCTCCGCAAAAAGCGCCGCTTCATGCACACAACGCCGTCCACCCGCATAAACTAACGGCTGAAAGACGCAAAAAGGAGGCGGTCATCATACAGCAGTACGGAACCGTTGTCGCACAAATCGTGACCTCGACCGCGCAGATCCCCGTGCAGGGCGCGGCGATCACCATCACCCAGACACTGCCGGACGGCACGCAGCAGCTTCTGGCCGTCCGCATCTCCAACTACGACGGCTTCACCGAACCCTTCGACGTCCCGACGCCGCCGCTCTCCGACAGCCAGACCCGCCAGACCGACGAAGTCCCGTATGCAACCGTCGATCTGCGCAGCGAGCGCGTCGGATACGACCGCGTCCTTGTCCGCGGCGCGCAGGTGTTCCCCGGCACGCAGACCCTGCAGCGCATGACGCTCATCCCCACACCGACGCTGCCGGACAGCTACACCCAGACGCAGGAATTTGACATTCCTCCGCAGACGCTCTAAGGAGGTATCGCATGGCGCCGATCATCCCGTACATCCCGGAGACCATCACCGTCCACCTCGGCCCGCCGGATTCCGGCGCAGAAAACATCACGGTCTCGTTCGCCGATTACGTCAAAAACGTCGTTTCCAGCGAGATCTTTCCGACATGGGAGCCGTCCGCCCTCCGCGCGAACGCGCTGGCCATCATCTCGTTCGTCCTCAACCGCGTCTACACCGAATACTACCGCAGCCGCGGCTACGCCTTTGACATCACCTCCTCCACCGCCATCGACCAGAAGTTCATCAACGGCCGCAATATCTATGAGAATATCTCCGAGCTGGTCGACGATCTGTTTACCGACTATCTCCGGCGGCAGGGCTTTGTAGAGCCGCTGGCCGCCAAATTCTGCGACGGCGTGCGCGTTACCTGCACCGGCCTCAGCCAATGGGGCTCACAGGAGCTGGCGCAAAACGGCGCAAACTCCATCCAGATCCTGCAGGCCTATTACGGGCAGGACATTGAGCTTGTGACCGGTGCGCCGGTGCAGAACGCACAGGAATCCTATCCCGGCGCGCCCCTGCGGCAGGGCAATATCGGCAGCAACGTCTCGTTCATTCAGGTCGCCCTCAACCGCATCTCGCAGAACTATCCCGCCATCCCAAAGATCCCCGTCGACGCCGTCTTCGGCACGGCGACAGACGCGGCCGTGCGCGCGTTCCAGTCCATTTTCTCGCTGGATGTCGACGGCGTTGTCGGCCGGGCGACGTGGTATTCGATCGTCATGCTCTATACCGCCGTTCTGAAGCTGGGCGAGCTGCAGTCGCAGGGGCAGACGTTCTACGGCTACTCGTGGGAGTACCCCGAGTCCATTTCCTACGGCGAGCAGGGCGCAAAGGTCACGCACCTGCAATACATGCTCTCGGTCATCTCGCAGTTCAATTCCGCCGTGCAGCTGCCGCCCGTCTCCGGTTATTTCGGAGACGAAACACAGGCCGCCGTCCGTTCGTTCCAGCGCGCCTACGCCCTGCCGGAGACCAGCACGGTCGACCGCGCGGTGTGGGACAGCATCTACGCCCAGTTTGCCGGCATCGAAGAGACTGTCTTCGGCAACGAGGTCCTTTTCCCCTTCACGCGCCCGCCGATGGCCGTCAGCGACACAGACCTGCAAAACCAGCTCGCCGTCACCGCGGCGGCCTTCCCGGACATGGCCGCGCCGCCCAAAACCGGCCGTCTGGACACCGCCACGCGCCGGAGCGTCGCCGCCTTTCAGCGTGCGTCCGGCGATCCGCCGACCGGCATCCCGGACAGCCAGACGCGCCAGAAGCTCGCGGGCATGCAGCAGCTTCTGCGCCACGCCCATTCGACCCGCTTTGTCCAGTTTCCCGGCCGGACGCTGAAAAGCGGCATGCAGGACAGTGAGGTGAAGCGCGTATGACAGATGCTGCCAACTACATCGGCCAGCCTATCCGCAGCCTGCAGACCATGCTGCGCGCCATCGCCCATACCGACAGCCGTATCCCGCCGCTCGTGCCGGACGGCATCTACGGCGTCAACACCACCGCCGCCGTGCGGGAATTTCAGCGGCAGTATGATCTGCCCGTCACCGGCCAGACCGACAACGCCACATGGAACCAGATCGTCGCCGTCTTTACGCTCAGCAGCCCTTCCGTTCTCCCGGCGGAGCCGCTGCACATCCGCTGGACGCCGAACCGGGCGCTTGCCGCCGGCAGCTGCAATACGCATCTGTATCTTGTGCAGGCCATGCTGCAGTCGCTGCAGCGCTATTTTGCCAACGCGCCGGAGCTGTCCGTCACCGGCGTCCACGACGAATCCTCCGTCGCCGCCGTCCGCTGGTTACAGACGCTTTCCGGTCTGCCCGTGACCGGCGAGATCGACCAGACCACATGGGCGTATCTCACAGGTCTGTACGCTCTGACCACCGGCGACGGCGATTTTTCCATGCCTGAAACGGTTTCGCATTGATATCCCGCCCGCCATCTGCTACAGTATAGAAAAACGCACAAGGAGCCTGTACATGAATATCCTGATCTGCAACGTGGGCAGCACGTCCCTCAAATATCAGCTTTTCCGCATGCCGGAGGAGCTTGTCGTCGCCTCCGGCGGCGCCGAGCGCGTCGGCATGCCCGCCGGCCGCTTCTACGCCAAAACGCATGAGAACGGCGCGCTCGTCGATGAAGCCGCCGTCTTCCCCACGCACCGCGAGGCCATTGAGCGCATGCTGCGGCAGCTGCAGGAGACCGTCCTGCCCGCGCTCTCGCAGCTGGACTGCGTCGGCTTCAAGGTCGTTCTGGCGAAGGGCGTCAGCGGCGTGCAGTATCTGACGGACGACGTCCTTGCAAAAATGGAAGCCTTCAGCTCCATCGCCCCGGCGCACAACCCGCCGTATCTGGCTGCCATCCGCCAGTTCCGCGCGCTCCTGCCGGACACCCCGCTCATCGGCGCGTTTGAGACCGCCTTCCACCGCACCATGCCGCCGGAGGCGTATTATTACTCCATTCCCATCGAGGTCTCCCGCAAATACGACATCCGCCGCAACGGCTTCCACGGCGCATCCATCGAATATATGACGCAGTGGACGCAGGCGCGCATGGAGCGCGAGGATCTGAAGCTCGTCGTCTGCCATCTGGGCGGCAGCGGGAGCATCTGCGCCGTCAAAAACGGCCGCTCCATCGACACCTCGCTCGGCCTGACGCTGCAGTGCGGCACGATGCACAATAACCGCTGCGGCGACATTGACCCGTATATCATCTTCTATCTCGTCGAGTCCTGCGGCATGACGCTGGATGAAGTCAAAGACATGCTGCAGACAAAAAGTGGTCTGTACGGCATGTCAGGCGGCGCGGGCCGCGACCTGCGCGACGTGCAGGCGGCAGCCGAAGCCGGAAACGAGGACGCAGAGCTTGCCCTGCGCGCCTACTGCTATTCCATCAAGAAATATATCGGCTCCTACGCCGCCGCGATGGGCGGGCTGGACGCCATCGTCTTCGGCGGCGGCATCGGTCTCGGCAGCGCGCTCGTGCGCGCGTGGAGCCTGGAGGGGCTGGAATTTCTCGGCGTAAAGCTCGACGGCTTCAAAAACCGCATGGCCATCGCCGGTATGGATCTTTCCATGGACGACACCCCCGTGCGCGTCTTCGCCGTCCACACCGACGAAGAGATCATCGTCGCCCGCAAAGCCGCAGCGCTTCTGACAAATGCCCAATAACAAAAATCGCTCCGGCTGCATGGCAGCCGGAGCGATTTGTTTTACATCCCGAATTTCCGTTTCATTTCCGCCTGACGGCCGCAGGTCATCTTTCCCTCGGGGCATTTGCCCGTGCAGTAGCACGTCGGGCCGTAGAGGGAGAACAGGCCGGGCGCCCGCTCCCGCAGCGCCTGCAGCGCCTGACAGGCCGCCTCGCGGATCTCCCACTGCGCGCGCGTGCAGCAGCGCAGCCGGAAAAAGACATACAGCTCGCCCGCATTCATCGTCGTGAGGACCGGCACCGTCTGCCCGCTGAGCAGAAGATAACACAAAACCTCGTCCCCCGCGCCCATGGCGCGCAGCCGCGCCGCCGTCTCGCCTGTCAGCCGGAACGCCGCGCGGTAGGTCTCCTCCATCCTGGCCTCCCGGACGCTCTGCGGCAGCACGTACCGGTCATAACGCGCGTTGCTTAACAAGTGCGGTGCGATCATCGACTGCATCCTGTGCCGCGTCAGATGCGTGAGCGCGGCCAGCGAAAGCCCGCCGAACAGGAGCGTAAAGCTCGCCTGCTCCAGCTCGCGCTTACGCGGCCGGGCAAGAAGCGTTCTGAGAAGCGCCGTCTGTTCCTGCTTTGTCAGCGCCTGCGGCGCATGGCCGCGCGCGATCTGGTACGCATTGCAGATGAGCGTCTCCGGCTGCTCCGTCCCAGCCAGCACCGTTACCGGCGCATCCGGACGGAGCGGCGTTTCTGACGCGAAATCCAGCTCCTGCACTGGGCGATAGGCCTCCGGCTTCCGCACCGCCAGAAACGGCAGCTTTTCCTCGCACTGCGCAAACAAGCTCTCGCCCAGCGCCCGCAGCTCCGGGACCGCGCTTCCGCGGCCATACGTCAGCTCGTTCATCACGTGGACCAGCTCCCGCGCGTTCATCGAGCAGAAGAAGTTGCTGCAGAAGCAGTACGGCAGCACGAAGCGCGCGTCCTCCTTCGGCACGCCCGCCGCTTCCAGCTCGTCATAGACCGCGAACAGCCGCCGGACTGTCCGGTCAAACAGCGCCGCCTGCGCGTCGTCTGTAAATGCAGGCGAGACATAGCCCGCCTTTGAAAAATCCACGTACCGGCGCGATTTGACCGTGAACGACGCCAGCCGGAACTCGATCATGAACTGCTCGGCATAGACCGAGACGTTTTCAAACGCCAGATTCACATATCCGTGCTCCAGCACCGACGTATGGCCGGAGGAGAGGACCTTGCCGATCAGCTTTTCGTTTTTCTCCTGCCCGGCGGAAAGCGACTTTGCGTAAATTTCATCCGCCGTGCCGTCCATCGTGGAGATGCGCCCGCCGGACGCGATGACCGCGGCCGTATCCGGGCTGCAGTTCAGAATTGTCACATGCCCCTGCATCGTGGTTCCTCTCTTTCTTTAGCGGAAGGGATTTCCCTGCTCATCATAAATTTCCAGCCGCCGGATGCGGACAAAATCCGGCTTCAGCTCCGGCAGATACAGTTCGACCGCATTTGCCAGCAGCTGCGGGTTGCAGCTGGGATTCTGCGCCGCGACAAGGGCAGTCAGATCCAGCTCCTGCGCGGATGGCTGCCGCAGCTCCAGCTCAAAGATCATCGGCTTCAGATCCAGCTCCGCTTCGCCGCCGCTCTTCGTGCGCTTTTTGACCAACACCTCGCTGCGCGCAAAGAGCGCCGCGATCTGCTGCTGCGCCGTCTGCGGGACGCCCGCGTCGTATTCCAGCGTGATCTGCGCCCGCAGGCGCACCAGATGCCGGATCTTCACCGCGCTCTCATATGCGCGCAGCACGCGGATCCCCACTGGAAGCGTCCGGTTCAGAAGCTCCGGCAGCCGCTGCAGATCGACAGAGCCGTCCTGAATTTCAAAATCCAAAATCTCGCACCCGCTCTCCACACCGACAGACAGCGGCAGCGCGATCGACACATACGCCCGCGGGCTGAAGCCCTGCGTGTGCCAGATCATGATATCCGCCCGCTTGAACGCGCGCTGGAACACGCGCATGAGATCCAGATGGGACAGCCAGACCGCGTCGCCGGTCTTTTCAAACAGCAGGCGATTCATCGCAAAGCCCCCTTTCGCTCAGCCGCCGCGCGCCGCAGCCGTTGCAATGCGTGCGGCAGTCGGGCGTCGCTTCCGACCGCAGCGCCTTGTCCCGCTCGTGCGCCAGGAATTTCTCCGTCACGCCGACGTCGATCGTCTGCCACGGCAGGATCTCGTCCGCGCCGAAGCCGCGCGTCGTATAGTACTCCAGGTCAAGCCCTGCCCGCCGGAAGGCCTCGAGCCATTTTTCATAGTCAAAATATTCATCCCAGCCGTCGAGCCTGCACCCGAGCCGGTGCGCTTCCAGCAGCGCCTTTCCCACGCGGCGGTCGCCGCGTGCCATGACGGCCTCGAGCCGGCTGAGATCCGACTCGTGATAGCGGTAATCCACGCACTTGGCATGCAGATTGGCCTGCAGCAGATGCACGCGCCGCAGATATTCCTCCGGCGTGATCTGCGCCTGCCACTGGAAGGGCGTGAAGGGCTTCGGGACAAAATAGGCCGTCGCCAGATTGATGGACAGGCCGCGCTTTTTCCCGCTCGCATTCTCCCGCCAGACCTGTAAGATCTTATAGACCAGCTCCGCGATCCCGACCACGTCCTCGTCCGTCTCGGTCGGCAGCCCCAGCATGAAATAGAGCTTCACGCTGTTCCAGCCGCCGGAAAACGCCGTGGCGCAGGTCGTCAGGATCTCCTCCTCGGTCACGTTTTTGTTGATCGCGTCGCGCAGCCGCTGCGTGCCGGCTTCCGGCGCGAAGGTCAGGCCGCTCTTGCGCACCTTCTGGATGCGCAGCATGAGGTCGCGCGAGAAATTATCCGCGCGCAGGCTCGGCAGCGACAGGTTGATCTTCCGCGGCTCACAGTAATCGAGCAGACCGTCGGCGAGCGTCTCCAGTTCGCGGTAGTCGGAGGTCGAAAGGCTCGCCAGTGTGATCTCGCTGTTGCCGGAATCCTCGAGCGACTCAATGGCCTGCCGGCACAGCGTCTGTGCGGATTTGGCGCGGATGGGCCGGTAGCAGAAGCCCGCCTGACAGAACCGGCAGCCGCGGATGCAGCCGCGGAAAATTTCAAGATTCGACCGGTCGTGGACGATCTGGGTCGACGGGACGATGGTCTTCGTCGGGAAATACGCCTTGTCCAGATCCTGCACGATCCGCTTTTTCACGCGCGCCGGCGCACCCGGTTCCGGCACGATCGCGCGGAGCGTGCCGTCACAATTATAGGTATGTGTGTAGAACGACGGCACATACACGCCCTCGATCTTCGCGATCTCGTGCAGAAACGCCTGCTTCGTGCTGCCGCGTTTTTTCGCCGCGCGGTAGCATTCGAGGATCTGCGGCGTACTCTCCTCGCCCTCGCCGATGGAGAAAAAGTCGATAAAGTCCGCCAGCGGCTCCGGGTTCACCGTGCAGACGCCGCCGGCAAAGACGATATTCTCCAGCCCGTCCCGCTCCTTCGCCAGCAGCGGCACACCGGCCAGCTCCAGCATGTTGAGGACGTTCGAATAGCACATCTCATAGCCGAGCGTGAACGCGATCAGATCAAAATCCTTGACCGGGTCATGGCTCTCGAGCGCCCAGAGGGGGATATTATGCGCGCGCATGGCCTCCTCCATATCGCCCCACGGGGCAAATACGCGCTCACACCAGACGCCGGGCATCTCGTTCATCACGCCGTAGAGAATGCGCATGCCGATGTTGGACATGCCGATCTCATACGTGTCCGGGAAGCAGAACGCCACCCGCACATCCACGTCGGCGCGATCCTTTACGACCTGATTATATTCTCCGCCCACATAGCGCGCAGGCTTCTGCACGGACTGCAGGATTCTGTGAAACTGATCTGTCATAGCGGTTCCTTCTCATTTGTTGATCAATTTATTGTAACTGCTGCCGGAATAAAATGCAACTTGCATTTTCCGCCCTTCTGCCGTACCATAGAGGCAAAAAGGAGGATATTTATGGATCTTCAGCAGCTTTCCGCGTCCTATGCCGTCCGGCGGCTCACGGAAGCGGATATCCCCACCGTTCTGGCCCTGCAAAGCGCAAATCCGCAGTTCTACCGCTATCATCCGCCCCTGCCGTCCGAAGCCTCCATCCGCGAGGATCTGGCCGCGCTTCCGCCCGGAAAAACGGCGGCGGATAAATACTACGCCGGCTTTTTCTCCGGCGAGCAGCTCATCGCCGTGCTGGATCTCATTCTTGGCTATCCGGACGCACAGACGGCCTTTCTCGGCTTTTTCATGACGGCCGCAGCCGTGCAGAAAAAGGGCGTCGGCTCCGCCATCATTTCGGACATCCGCGCCTGCTGCAAACGCCTCGGCTTCGCAAGGCTCCGCCTCGCCATCGACGAGGGCAATCCGCAAAGCGAGGCGTTCTGGACGAAAAACGGCTTCCGCCAAACCGGCGAGCGCCGCCCGAACGGCGCCTATGCCTATCTGCCGATGGAGCTGCCGCTCTGACCCCGGCAAGGCGCCGTTCTTCCCGCGTTATCTGTTTTTCCCGGCCGGGGCCTCCCGGCCCTCCTTTGTCCGGAGCTTCGGCTGGTACTGCATGTTCGATACATTATAGACGGTAATGAATGCCTTCGGGTCCTCCCGGTTGATAAACTTCATCAGCTTCTGATATTCGCTCTTGTCCACGATGGTGATGATCTCGTTGTGCCTTTCCAGATTGTACGCGCCGATCGCCTCATAGATCGTCGCACCGCTGTGCAGATCGTCAATGATAAACCGGCGAAGCGCCTCCTCTTTTTCGGTGATGATGCAGACGCGGCGCTTTTTATTGTGGTCAAAAATGAAATGATCCAGAATGATTCCGTTAAAATACGTGCCGAGGACACTCAGGACCACCGTCTTTTTGTCATAGACGAGCGCCGCCGACAGCGCCACGCACATCCCCGCCAGAGACATGGCCCTGCCGAGATCCATGCGCAGATATTTGTTCATGATCTTTGCCACGATATCCAGTCCGCCGGAGGATGCGTTCCGGTTGAAAAGGATGCTCAATCCGATGCTGACCACCAGAATATAGCAAAGCACATCCAGCTCCTGACTGTCCGTGATGGATTCAAAATTCGGAAACAGGCGCTCAAACAGCCCCAGAAACAGCGGCAGCATGATGCTCGTATAAACGGTCTTTGCGCCAAACTCCCGGCCGCAGGTGATAAATCCAATGATCAGCAGGACGATATTCAGGATCATCGTGATCGCCGACAGCGGGAGCGGCACAAAATTCGACAGTACGATCCCAAGTCCGGAAATACTGCTGACGGACGTATGGCTCGGCGCCAGAAAAAAATACACCGCCGCCGCGATGATCGCCACCGCCGCGGTCAGGATCCCCGTCTCTTTTACGATCTCCATGTAATTCAGCTTCTTATGCATGCTCTGTGTTCCTCCGGATTCCGATCTGCCTGTCATTCTGGCACAATTACGGCGCACAGCGCCGTTCGCCCGGCCATTATAACATATGGGACCCCACATCTCAACGCCTCTGTATGCGCAGACGCGGCGGGCCTCCGGTTTTTGCCCCGGAGGCCCGCCGTCTTCTATGGCGCTGCCTCCGCCCGCCGGGCGAGCAGGAGCAGCCGGACCGTCAGATACGCCGCCATCCCGAGCGGCCACAGCCCCGCCCGCCTGACAAGGCTCCAGAATGCGCCAAGCAGCAAAAGAAGGCCGCAGCTGCACGCGCTGACGATCGCGCTCACCTGTCCGGCCCTTGCCGGCGGCAGCCGCTCCAACAGCAGGCACGCGATCATCCGCCCACCGTCCAGCGGCCAGACCGGCAGCAGATTGTAAAGCCCCAGAATCAGGCTGTACGCCGCGAATGCCGGCCAGCGCACGCGGAACGCCGCGCCGCAGGCAAGATTCGCAAGCGGCCCCGCCAGCGCGGCAAAAAACTCCTGCCGGTAGCCAAGTCCGGCCGCCTCCAGATACAGGTCGGCAAACCGCAGCGTCAGCCGCCGGATCCTCCCGCCGCAGGCCAGCATCGCGGCCGCATGCGCCAGCTCATGCAGCGCCATCGCGCAGACGATTGGCAGCACGGCCCCATTCCGGTCCAGCGCCGCCAGCATGATCGCAAACACACAGAACCCGGGCCGCAGCTCAATCGCCGGCACCGGTCAGAATTTCAAACGAGCCGGACAGTGCCTGCTGCACGGCCTCGCCCTCGTGCAGCCGCTCCGTCAGCGCGGCAAACGCCTGCACGGTCCGCGTCTTCTGTGCAGCCTCCGCTGCGCGCGAGACCGCCGCGCCGACCGCCGGGACACAGGTCTTGAGCGTCAGCACCAGCAGAACCAGCGCAAGCATCAGATACAGCCGCGAGATCACCGCGCCCGCCTGCGGCGCGCCGCTTCCCTGCTCGCCTCCCTGCCTCTCATCCGGATACCTCATGGCATACACCTCCTTATGCAGAGCCTATGCGCCCCCGGAAAAAAACATGTCAACCCTCTTGACAAACTGCATAAAATCCCCTATAATACTCGAGCTGACGGGGTGTGGCGAAGTTTGGTATCGCGCTTGGTTCGGGACCAAGAGGCCTCGGGTTCGAATCCCGACACTCCGACCATCGAAAAAAGCCTTGAAACTCAATGGGTTTCAAGGCTTTTTCCTATTTATGGGTTGCTCTCAAACCGGCTCCAAAAAGCGAAAAGCGCACAAAAAAGCGCACAAACCTTTCAAAAGCCCCTGATTTCTGCCGATACGCCAAAAGAAAGGGTGTAACCTCATGGCAGCAATTCGAGAGAACAGAAAGAACGGCAAAATCATTTCCTATCGCTTCGCGCTCTGTTTGGAACGCGACGCACAGGGCAAGCAGATACGGCGCTACACCACTTGGACACCGCCCGAAAGCCTGACACCAGCAAAAGCGAAAAAGGCCGCTGAGCGGGCTGCGGACGCTTGGGAGGACGAAACGCGCCGCGCATACCAAGAGGAACAGAAAGCGCTGGCTTGCGGCGCTGCGTATCACCTGCCGCCAGAGAAACGGCATGACGATTTCTGCGCCTTTGTTAATGAAATCTGGTTTCCGCTGCACATCTGCGGCAACTGCAAGCCCACGACAACCGCTTATTATAAGAACATTGCAAAGGTCATTGCAGACTATTTTAAGGGCTGCGTCTTGCAGGAAATCAGCCCCATTCAGATTCAGAAGTACCTCATTTACCTGCAAACCAAATACAAAACACCGCAAGGCAAGCCGCTTGCACCGAAGTCTGTGCGTCACCACTATGGAACGCTGACAAACATTTTCGGCTATGCAGATAAACAAGAAATGCTCGTCAAAAATCCCATGCAGCGCGTGGATGCACCGAAGAAAGTCAAGAAAGCGATTGACGCGCTGACACCGGAACAGGCAAAACAGTTTTTCGCTCTGCTTCCCTCCTGCAATCTGGATTTCCGCTGTATGCTGCATCTGTTCATTACAACTGGAATCCGACGCGGCGAGTGCATGGGCATTCAATGGCAGGATATGCAGCAGCCGCATATGAATGCCGCGCACGCCTTTGGCGTAACCACGAAACTGGTAAGCCTCCAGAATCTGCTGGAAATCCGCCGCATCCTGTGCCTCACGCGCGGCTCGCTTCTGCTCGGAGGAAAGCCACGCATAATAGCCGGAACGGGAAACGCCCGCGATCTCACACAGCTCGGATATTGTGAGAATGTTCGATTTTTCCATGCTTGTGGCCTGGATGACGCCGAATTTGAAGCTGCTACCTTCCATGCTCAGGTATCCGAATCCGTTTCTTCCGGCTGCCGCATAAGTTTTTTTAAGAACGCCATCTGCTGCTGAAGATACACGATTTCCTGCTGCATCCGGCGCTCACTCTCCCGGCGGGACATTTTTTCCAGCTCTGCCGCGCCGAACTGCTCCCTGCTGATTCGCATCTGGGATTTTGGCGCAGGCTGGATGCCCTCCGGTGATTTTCCCGCGCGGCGGATGCGCTTTGTGATGTTGTGGACGCGCTCAAAGCCGAGCAGCTCCGGATCGTAGCCCAGCTTCCGCAGCGCCATGTTCCCGGTGCATCCCTCTACACTCAGCCGCCAGAAGGCTTCCTTGAACGCCAGCGTGAACGAAATCTGATTTTCCGTGACTTTCTCCGTGTACGGATTTGCACGCAGAAGCTCCTGCTCCGCCGCGCTGAATTTTTTCCTTGTTCCCATAACCGTCTCCTTCTTCCTGCCTTCAGTATACCATATTTCGCGCCGCTATGGGTCTTTTCCTTGTCCACTTCCTGGGGTACAGTTTAAAATTCGGAGCGGAAAGCGCCGGAAAATAAGTTTCGCCGCCTGCCGGAGCAATTCCGGCAGGCGGTGCGTGTTTTTCTGCCCATTTTTTACTGTTATCTGACGCTTGCCATGAAGCCGCTGATTTTCTGTGCGGCTTCTTTTTTCATACCTGCCGTGACATGGGTTATACATCCAGCGAAAATTCCGCGGAAGCGTGACCGAGGATTTCCGCGACAGTCTTCGGGTCGATGCCGCTTTGAATTGCCAGCGTCGAGAATGTGTGTCTGAGGTCATGGAATCTGACGTGTTCCTCAATACCAGCCTTTTCTAACAGCTTCTTGTGAATCCGCCCGACGCAGTCCGGACCATACATCCCGCCGGTCTTGGGTGACGGGAACATATACGGACTGAACGGGTGATTCTTGCGGTCTTCGACCAGCAGTCGAATCGCTTCGTCGCTGAGATAAATCTCCCGGACAGAATTTTCCGTTTTCGGTTCTGTCACGACCAGCTCTCCTTTGCCGCGCGACACGGATTTGGACACTGTCAAAGTTTTTGTCTGCAAGTTCAGGTCACTCCAGAGAAGCGCCACCAGTTCCCCGCGCCGCAGGCCAGTGCTGAGTTCCAGATAGAACATCGGCAGGACGCCCCATTCCTCCGCCGCTTTCAAATAGTCGCGAATCTTCTCCGGCGGAATGATCTGCATTTTCTTCTTTTCTTTTTTTGGCAGGCGGCAGCCGTTTGCGGGATTGTACGGAATCAGCCGCTCCGCCACCGCCTGTTCCAGACACTGTCGCAGCATCGTATGCAGCCCGCGAATCGTCTTGTTGCTGAGACTCAAATCGTCCATGTTTTCGTACCGCTGCACCCGACCGTGTGCTTTCGTTTCATTGTAGAATTTCTGGATTTGCAGCGTCGTGAGCGCCATCAGTTTGATGTCCCCGATGCGCGGCACGATATGCTGGTCGATGTAGTTCTTGTAATATGCCGCCGTGGATGCGCGGACAGATGGCTTTGCGTAGTTCTCATATCTGAGCGTTTTTAAGCGAAACTTTTGTACAAAGAATACGACCGCCGCCCATTTTGAGCGGTGGTCGCGGTATGCCGTGAACTCCGGCCAAAGGCCGGGCGTCAGCTTTTTGATCTGATTCATGGTCTTTTTAAAGCGCTGTGCCCTTTTTCGGCGTGAAAAGATGTGTCATGTCGGTGTACTCCAATTCTAACAGCTTTACTTTCCGCCTGACGCTTCCGGCGTAGCCCGTGAGGCTGCCATTTGTGCCGACAACCCGGTGACACGGAATGATCAGGGAAATCGGATTATGTCCGACCGCGCCGCCGACCGCCTGCGCGGACATTCTGGAAAGCCCCTGCTGTTTTGCAATCGCAGCGGCAATTTCGCCATAGGTCATGGTCTTGCCATAGGGAATCGTCAGCATGATCTCGCAGACATCTTTCCGGAACGGGGTAGAATCATACCAGAGCGGCGGCATGAAATCCGGCGCATGCCCGGAGAAATAGATATCCAGCCAGCGCCGCGCCTGCGCAAGCAGAGGATGCTCCGCATGCTCGACCTGTTCCGGCAGAATATTTCCGAAATACTTTTGTCCGTCGAACTACAGGCCAATGATCGCCGTATCGTCGCAGGCCAGCGTGATGGCACCGAGCGGCGAGGCATATTGCGTCGTGTAAACCATCGTGTACACTCCTTTTACAAAACGTAGTCTTTGTTGGCTTCATTATAGACGACATAATCGCTTCCTGCAAGCCCCGTGAGGTCGATCGCCTTGGAGCACGATCAGCCCAGACTGCCTTGCATGCAGTCTGGGCTGTTGCTTTTCTGAATTGTCATTCGTTGTTCCGGGAACGCCGCTTTAAACGCACGTTCAGTCCGTGCAGCTCTGATCAATCGGAGGCAGTGAGACCAGCATCCCGTCTTTATAAACCTGTTCCACATGTCCCAACGTGCGGATATTCTTGACAGGATTTTCTCCCAGAACAATAAAATCCGCATGCTTGCCGGGTGTGATGCTGCCCGTCCAATCGTCTACGCCGCACACCTTTGCCGAACGGATGGTACCGGCCACAAGCGTTTCCATCGGGTCAAATCCCATATCCTCGACAAAGAGCACAAACTCCATAAACGTGCCCCAATGCGGGTTATACGGCGTACCGGCGTCTGTGCCGATGGTAACCGGAATTCCGGCTTTCCATGCCTTTTCAAGCCCGATATGCTGCGCCTCTGCTGCGCGCTGTCCTTTTTCGACCTTCCACGGCGCGATTCCTGCCTCCACGCCAAACTTGCAGGTGAAATAGTGCGTAGCAAGCGTCGGGCAGAGCGCTGTGCCGCGTTCGAGCATCAGATCAATGCACTCGTCATCGATGTAGCTGCCATGCTCCACGCTGTCAATGCCGGCCAGAACCGCAGTTTTGATGCCGGCCTTCCCGTGCGCATGCGTGGCCGTCTTTTTGCCCGCGCGGTGCGCCTCGTTAATTGCTGCGGTCATTTCTTCCAGATCCAACTGAGAGAACTCCGGGCGGGTGTCAGAGTTGACGCCTCCAGTTGCCATGATTTTCACGAAATCCGCGCCGCCCTTGATCTGCTCGCGCGCGGCCTTTTTGCAATCGACGGCTCCGTCGCACTCACGGCCGGTATTGCAACCATGTCCGCCGGTCATGCACAGGCACTGCCGGGCAATATAATAATTCGGGCCGACAAACAGTCCCTGATTCAGTGCATTTTTCAAATCGACTTCCGCGAGCTTGCGTCCGTTCATATCCCGTACAAACGTCACGCCGGACTGCAATTGCTGCTGTAAATGCCGCAGACCGCGCAGCGCAAACATGCCGGACGTTTCCCAGTTCAAGGACTCGGGAGCGGCGATCGGTGATGAAAGCGCATGAATGTGGCAATTGAACATGCCGGGCATAACCGTCTTTCCGGAAAGATCTACCGCGCCCTGTTTCTGCTCCTGCGTCAAAGACGCCATCGAACCGACCGACCGGATGACACCGTTTTCAACCGTCATATAGCTGTTTTCAACATAGCGCTTGCCGACAACGTCTATCAGTCCAAAATTGATATAGGTCTGCATGATTGGAACCTCCTTTTCCTGCAAGCCGCGGGAGAACCTGCCTCCCGCGGTACATGCATGCGTATGGTGCTTTGTTACTTCAGCTCACCGCCGGTCCATTCAACCGTGTTGAGCATGTGATCGGCCGCGTTGCCGCAGTCGGACATCCAGAAGAAGTTGATGTAATCTGCTCTGTGAGGACGGGCATACGCATACTCAATGTAGTTGTAGCCGGGAATATCCTCAGAGAAGTACTTCTGAATTTCCTTGTAATACGGTGCGCGCTCCTCGTGGGTTGCGTACTTGGTCCCCTCGTCAAACAGATTCATCACTTCATCATTGTAGTATCTGCTCTTGTTGGACGAGCTTGTGTTCCAGACATTCGCAAACGTGCTGGGGTCGGGGCCGCGGGAGCCGCCGGCCGAGCACATATCCCATTCCAGATTGTTGTCCAGATACTCTGCGCGAACAGCCCACTCGTATTTTTCAACGTTCAGCTTAATGCCGATTGCGTCAAGGTTCTGTGCCACAAGGGTCGGGATATCTGTCGTGCCAAAAATCGAAGTGGAGAAGCAGCGGTAGGTCAGCTCAAAGCGATAGCCATCCGCGCCCCGCTCGTAGCCGGCATCATCCAGAATCTGATTTGCCTTGTTCACATCATAGCCGGGATAGACAACATCGCGGTTGACTGCCCATTCCACAGTGGAGGTATACCAGTTGTCGCTGGGCTTCACGTAGCCGAGATACAGGATATCGGCGATGCTCTGGTTATCAATTGCCCAGCAGATGGCCTCACGGACACGCACATCGCTGATGTAGGGACGCGCGGCATCTTCACTCATGTTGAACTGCGTCCACTGAACAATGTTGGTCTTCTGGGTCTCAACAACCATTCCGTCGACGGACGCAAGGCGATCTGACTCGGCAAAGGAAGGCGTCGCCGTCATCCAGCCAGCCTCACCGGCCTCCATGGCCGTCATAGCCGTGGTCTCATCGGGAATGAAGTTATAAATGACGCCGTCGAGATACGGGCCGTCGCCGTAGTAATCGGGGTTTGCCTCGAGCTTGCAGTAGCTGCCGAGCTTGGCTTCCACAAACTTAAACGGGCCGGTGCCGATGGGGTTCTGGTTCGCGGGGTTCGTGTAGGGGTCCGTTCCTTCATAGATGTGCGCGGGCAGGATATCAGGTCCCTGATAATCTCCAACGCTTTCCACGAACGTGCCGCAGGGATATGCCATGTGGAACACGACCGTGTAATCATCCGGTGTTTCGATGGAGTCGATCATCTTGACATACGAGTAGGTATACGCCTGATCGCCGTATTCAAGAATGCTTTCAAACGTCCACTTGACGTCCTTGGCGGTGAAGGCCTCGCCGTCGTGCCACTTGACGCCTTCGCGCAGATGGAAGGTATAGGTCATCAGATCATCCGCAATGTCCCACGATTCTGCCAGATCGGGATAGATCGTCTTGGTATCTTCGTCCCAGGCGCAGAGCTTGGAGAGGATGTTGTGGCTGATATAGACAACGCCGCCGTCCCACTGATAGTTTGTCTGGTAGAAGGTCGGCTCCAGCTTCGTCGCAACGACCAGCGTGCCGCCATAGTAATGGCCATCCGTCGTCGACTGTGCGGTTTCCGTTGTGCCGGTTTCCGTCGTGGCAGCATCAGACTGTGCGGGCTCTGTCTTGTCGGATTCAGCAGGCTGAGAGCTGCTGCACGCCGCACAGGAAAGAAGCATCAAAAGTGCCAACAGTAACGCTAATAATTTCTTCATTGTCTGTTCCCCTTTTCATTATTTTTTTGCTGGATTATTTCCACACCTCTTTGAAAACACGAATCAGGCTTTCGCCGAGAATCTTGCGAATATCTTCGTCCGAGAACCCGAGCGCAACAAGTCCTCTGGTGATATTGATGTACTGGTCAACACGCTGCACGTCCCGGTTGAACACCGTTTCAAACATCCAGGGGCTGTTGTACAGCAGCTTGGTCTTGCACTCCCAGTACTGCTTGGTGTAGTACTCATAGATATCCGTACCGATACCCATATGATCCGGGCCAACCAGTTCGCCCAGATATTCGAAATGCGCCATGTAGTCTTCCAGCGTTCCCTGAACACCGACTTCCTTATGGCAGACGAAGCCGTGCGCATTCAGGCAGATCACGCCGCCCTTGGCCGCGCAGTTCTTGATCATCTCGTCTGTCAGGTTGCGGTTGGAGCTCGGGCAGACCGTCAGCGAATTCGAATGGCTGAAAATGCAGGGCTTGTCGCTGTAGTCGATGGCTTCCAGGCTCGTGCGCTCGCCGACATGGGAAAGGTCAACCACGATACCCTGGCGGTTCATCTCGCGCACCGCCTGCTCGCCCCAATAGGTCAGGCCGCCGTTTGCCTTATCCAGGCAGCCGCTGCCGTAAAGGTTCGGCTCCATGTAGGTCAGCTGGCAGATCTTGAGGCCAAGCTCAGCCATAATGGACCACTTGTAAAAATCGCCGCCCATTGCCGTCGAGTTCTGCAGGCTGAAAATCACGCCGGCCTTTCCGGTCTTCTTTGCCGTTTCAATATCTTCAACCGTCTTGATCTGCATGACCTTGTCGGGATGATATTTGAAGAGATTGTAATACCCATACATATCCTTCAGAACACCCTCGAAGCTTGCCTGCGGCGAAGAGAGCGTAATGCTCTGTACGTTGACACCGGACTGCCGGACTCTCTCAAGATACGGCACACCGTTGCGCTCCGGCGGCTCCGGATTTACGAGGTTGCCGCACAGGCAGTCAATGAACAGGTATTTGTTGTGCAATTCCTGCGCACGCTCTTCCTGTGCTTTGGTCAGTGTAATCGGTTTCATATGAAATCACTCCTCCTAGTTTGCTTTTTCATTTCTGGTGATATCACGCAAAGATTCAAAAATCTTTTGCAGCTTTGTGACACGCCACAAAATGGCGCGGCTCATATTCCACGAGCTCCGGTTCCAGCTCCCGGCAGATCTCCTTTGCATACGGACACCGTGGAGAGAACCGGCAGCCTTTGGGCGGTGCAACGGCGCTGGCCGCCTCGCCTTCGACCTTGATGCGGTTACTCGTGTCTGCAAACAAATCCGGCGCGGAAGAAATCAGCAGCTGCGTATACGGATGCACTGCATCGTCTACCAAGGATGTCGGGTCTGTAATTTCGACAAATTTACCAAGGTACATGACAACAATCCGGTTGCACAGAAAACGTGCCGTTGCAAGATCATGCGTAATGAGCAGAACGCCGATTCCCTTTTCACGGTTCATTTTTTGCAGCAGGTTCAAAACGCCTGCGCGCAGCGACACATCCAGCATGGAAACCGGCTCGTCGGCAATGATAAATTCCGGGTCGACCACAAGCGCACGCGCAATCGCCACGCGCTGTCTCTGCCCGCCGGAGAGCTGATGCGGATACCGGTCCTGATACAGTTCAACCGGTGTCAGCTCCACCATGCGCAGCGTTTCGGTGACGCGCTTTTGCAGTTCGTCGTTTGTTTTGCAGAGTTTCAGCGACTTCAGCGGCTCCGCGACAATCTCACGGATGGTCATTTTGGGGTCCAGAGAATCGTACGGATCCTGGAAAATCATTTGCAGCTTTTTCCGGAAGGAAACCATCTGCTTTCTTCCGCTGATCGTTGAAATTTCCGTTCCGTCAATGTAGGCGCTTCCGGAGGTAATGTCCTCTATTTTTAAAAGCATCTTGCCTAGTGTCGTTTTGCCGCAGCCGGATTCTCCGACCAGTCCGACAATTTCGCCTTCCTCCATGACAAAGCTCACCTGGTCCACCGCGCTTACAATGCCCGCTTTTCCAGACAGCTGCGTAAAGAAGCCGGCCTTCAGCACATATTGCTTGGAAAGCTTGTCCAGCACCATATTACTCATGCACGGTTCCTCCTTTGTTGAAATCCAGCTCCTCTGCAAAATGACACTTGCAGAGTTTGTCCAGCCGTACGTGACGGTACGCGGGTTTTTCTTCCCGGCACAGATCCGTTGCGTAGGCGCAACGCAGACAGAACGGGCACCCCTTCGGCATATCCGCAAGATTGGGCGCGCTGCCCGGAATCTGCGCCAAGGTAGACAGCGGCTTATGCAGCGACGGGAACGAACCAACAAGCGCGTGTGTGTAGGGATGGTTGTTCGTAATCAGAACATCCTTGCTCTTTCCCTGTTCCATAATTTCTCCGCCGTACATAACGGCAATATTATGACAGGCCTCCGCGACCGCGGAAATGTCATGCGAGATCATAACAATGCTGATGTTGAATTCATCCTGCAATCCCGCCAGCAGCTCAATCACCTGCCGCTGCGCCACCACGTCCAAAGCTGTGGTTGGTTCGTCGGCAATCAGGATCTTCGGACTGCAAATCAGCGCCAGCGCAATCACCGCGCGCTGCTTCATGCCTCCGGAAAACTCATGCGGATACTGCATAAGCCGGGATTTTGCGATGCCGACGCGCTCAAACAGATACTCCGCGCGCTCAATCGCTTCCTTGCGCGTTATATTCTCATGCTCCCGCAGGGCATTGATAATCTGATCGCCGATCTTCTGCACCGGGTTGAGCGCCGTCATCGCATTCTGGAAAATAATCGAGATTTCCTTCCAGCGGATTTTGCGGATTTCATCATACGACGCCGTCACAAGATCCGTTCCATTCAGGAAGATCTGGCCTTCGGCAATTTTGCCGTTGCCCGCGAGCAGCCGCATCAGCGCAAACGCCGTTGTTGACTTTCCGCAGCCGGATTCGCCAACCAGACCCAAGCTGTCCTTTTCGCCGAGGCTGAAGCTCACATTGTTCACTGCGCGCAGCGTCTGTTCTCCGACCTTAAAATCAACAGACAGATTTTTGACTTCCAATAACATAGCGCGCCCCCCTATTCCATAACCGTCTGCTTGACGTTGAGCGTTTTATGCAGAGCCGTGCCGATCAGATTGAACGCCAAAAGCAGCAGTGCCAATGCGATACCGGGATAAATAATGAGCCACGGGGCAGAGTTAATGTGCTTTTGTCCCGCATTCAGAATCAGTCCCCATGAGGCCTTATTCGGATCGCCAAGACCCAGGAAGGACAGCGACGCTTCCGTCAGAACCGCCTGCGCCATCTGCAGAATCGAGTTGGACAGAACCGGTCCCATTCCGTTCGGAACAATGTGTTTGAACAAAATGCCAAGTCTTGTTCCGCCGGCTACGTTACCGGCCTGCACATAGCCCCTGCTTTTCAGCGTCAGGACCTGCGCACGCATGATTTTTGCGTTGGAGGGCCAGATGGTAATGCCGATAATCAGCACCATCAGCCACACCGACGAACCGAAAAACGCCACCATCAGAATCACAAGGAAGGTTCTCGGGATGATGTAGAACAGCTCAAACACGCGGCACATCAGATCGTCCAGCCAGCCGCCGATATAGCCGGACAGTGCGCCGAGCACAATGCCGACAATCAGTGACAGCAAGGACGCACCGAATGCAAACAAAATGGAGATCCGGCTGCCCCAGACAAGCATCGCCCAGACGTCGCGGCCAAGATAGTCCGTTCCCATAAAGAACTCCTGATTCGGCGCCTGAAGCGGTTTTCCAACGGAGAACAGCGGGTTACCCGGACAGATGACCGGCGCGAACACCGCGAGCAGAACCATAACCGTAAGAATTGCAAAGCCAACGATGGTCTGCGGATTTTTCAGAAACGATTTCAGCTTTTTCATCACTCTGCCACCACCCTCGGATCAAGATACATGTAGATGATATCGGTAATAAAACCGCCAATAACGACCATGATGGCCGAAACAAGGAAGCCTCCCATAATCACGGGATAGTCGCGTCCGGCAATCGCGTCATAGACCATACGTCCCATACCGGGCCAGGAGAAAACGGTTTCCGTGAGCAATGCGCCGCTGAACAGTGTGCTTAAAGACATACCCGCCTGCGTTACCGTCGGCAGCAATGCGTTGCGGAGTGCAAATTTCTGGTAAACCACGCGCTCAGAGTAGCCGATGGCGCGGGCCGTGTTGATGAAATCTTCCTGCGCAACCTCTACCACGGACGAGCGCGCCAGCTTCAGATAGGTCGGAATGCGCACCAGCGAGAGGGTCAGACATGGCAGGAACATATGATGCAGACGATCCATAAAGGGACTGAGCGTCGTATTGAAGCTCACCATGCCGGACGTCGGAAACCATTTGAGATCAATGGAAAAAATCAAAATCAGCATCATGCCGAGCCAGAAGGTAGGCATGCAGTAAAGGATCATCGAGGCGTTGGAGATGATGTGATCTTGAACTTTGTTTTCATGTTTCGCGGCTACCATGCCCAGCAGCGTGCCGACCACAATCGCAATGACCTCGCTCAGCAGTACCAGAATGAGCGTTACTTTCATCTTCTCGGCAAGCATCGTGCTGACCGGGAGATTCTTCGTAAAGGAGTTTCCGAGATTGCCCTGCAGCGTGTTTTTGATATAGATCAGCAGCTGCCGCCAGAGGGGAAGGTCCAGACCGAACTGTGCTTTCAGCTCCGCGATGTATTCATCCGTCGCCGTTTCGCCTGCAAGAATTGTCGCCGGATCGCCGGGCGCAAGATGAATCAACAGGAAGCAGATACAGATAATTGCCAGAATGACGGGAATCATCTGCAGGATTCGCCTGAGAACATACTTTCCAAATTTCATTTTTCAGAGCCCCTTCCCTTCTTTTGTGTCAGAGGTATCAGTTCCTCTTTCATATACAGCCGGATATGCTGCGCGGCATGCTTCTGCGCCGCTTCTGCATCTCCGGCAACAAGCGCCTCAAAGATTCGCTGATGGCCCTCCATGGATTTTTTCATCCCGCTGACCGTCCGCCACGAGAGCACGCGGAACGCCGCCGTCCGATCAAGCAGCTTCTGTACGAACTGTACCGCAACTTTATTGGGACAGCGTTCAAACAAAATCGCGTGGAAGCTCGCGTTTTCCGCTGCAAAGCCGACTGTATCGCCGGTATCGATGCACATATTCATCCGCTCCAGACAGCCGCGGAGCTGCGCAACCGTTTCAGGATTGATATGTTCTACACTCTGCGCAGTAACGAAGGCCTCCAGCACGCACCGCAGCTCATAAATATTTCGGATTTCCTCCAGATCGACATCCGAAATAAACGCTCCCTTGTACGGCTCGATGGTAACAAGTCCCGCGGCCTCCAGCTGCTTCAGCGCTTCGCGAATCGGCGTGCGGCTGACAAAGAATTTTTCGGAAAGCTCCTCTTCAATCAGCCTCTGCTTCGGCTTATAGATACCGGCGATGATTTCATCGCGCAATGTTTCGGCAATTTCTTCACTGATCTTCAAGGTAACCTCCCACCTTTTATCTGCTGCAGGCACGTATTTTGTGTACAAAACTGTATACAATTTTGTGTTTCCTGTCAATACGCTTTGCATAAATAAAGTAAAAAAAGCAGGATTGTATTAAATGTGCATCAAGATCGTTCCCGTTTTTGACACTTTTGCACGAATATATTTTCCGATATTTGTTTCTAATAACTAAAAATCTGCCTGTACCGCGTACAGGCAGATTCAAAGATTGTATTTTTTTCTATTTTTTCAAGGAATGCAATTATCGTACTGCTGCTGTCAGAACAACCTCGACCAGAATCGGCTCCCGGCCAAGCTTACTCACCGCAAGATATCGCGCAGGTGCCGTATCCCGATTGATCCACTGATCCCAGACCTCATTGAATGTGGCAACATCCGCCTGATCCCGGACAAATACCTCCGCGCGCAGGATATGATCCCGGTCAGAACCGTGCGCTTGCAGCATTGCATCCGCCTTTTTCAGCACACCTTCCGCCTGCTGGCGCATGGTGTTGCCCGCATCTGTGTCCGTCAGACCGGATAAAAACAGCAATCCGTTCCATGAAACCACATCGTGATACCGCAATCCTTGTCCAAAGCGTTCAATCATATGCTTTCCTCCTATATTGACAGTTTTCGCAGCCGCGAACTTTTATAGTATAGCATATAAAATATCTTTGGATTGTATTTTTTTGTTCCGTGCAATTCCTGTTATTTCCTTTTCCTGTTTTCTGATGAAAAACACCCAGAAAAACAGCCTGCCTCGAGCCGGGACAGTTTTCGGCTGCAAAAGATGAAATACAATCACAGCCCTCGCGCTCTGATATAATGCGTTTGAAAGGAAGGTGCTGTAACAATGAAGCAAATACCTGTTGCAATTCAAGATTTCATGGCACTGCATTATGTCAGCGATCCGCGCTTTTCGCCGGACGGCAAAAAGATCGCTTACCTTGTGACCGAAATAAGCCGGGAGGAAAACGCCTACCGGACAGACCTCTGGGTCTACGCCCGCGCAAGCGCCGGCAGCACGCGCCTGACGCAGAGCGGCTGCGTCCGAGATTATTTCTGGGCCGATGCAGACACGCTCATCATCTGGAAAACAGAACATGGCAGCACGACAGTCTGCCGGCTCGATGCCGAATCCGCTTCGCTGACGCCGCTGTTCACGCTTCCGATTGCAGCCAAAAAAATCCGTCCGCTCTCAGACGGATGCTTTGCCATCACCGCCGTACATGACAGTCAACCGGAACCGGCGCGGTATCATATTCTGGACGAAGCACCGTTCAGCAGCAATGGGCAGCACTATACCTCCGGCCGCCGCACCGCGCTGTACGTTTATGAGGCCGCCAGCGGGGATCTGCGCCGTCTGAGCGACGAGACAGCGGACGTCGACGGTTTTACCTACCGGGCAGGAACGCTGATCTTCCAGGCCACACCATGGCAGAATTATCGTCCCTACCTCTATTCCCCCGCGTTTTATGCCTACGACGTCAAGCGCCGTGAAACCCGGCAATTGACAAACGTCGGGCGCATCAACAGCTTTGCGCTGTGCTTCTGGAAGGACGATTCGCTTCTTTTCAGCGGAATTGAAAACTGCCCCGGAAAGAGCATGGGACAAAACAGCGATTTTTACACGCTGGACACCGGCTCCGGAGAAATCCGCCGTTTCGCCGATGCTGATATGAAAATCGGCTATGGCGGCACCGGCTCAGACGCAAAATACGGCGGCGGGCAGGGCATCTGCCTCGGTCCTGACGGCGTATATTTTCTTTCCCCTGTCATGGACGGAAGCTGCATCAACCGCATGCTCTTTGACGGAAGCATTGAAAAAAACATCACCGAGGAAGACGGCTTTGCCGGGTCCATTGAAAGCTTTGATCTGTCCGTCAGCTCGATTGTATGCGCAAAAATGCCCCGCAATGGTGTCGCGGAGCTTTATCTCGACGGCAGGCAAATCACGCACTTCAATGATGCATACCTGCAAAGCCACGCCATCAGCGCGCCGGAGCTTTTCTCTTTTCCTGCGCGTGACGGTACGATGCTGCACGGCTTCTGCATGAAGCCCTATGGATATATGCCCGGCCAGCGTTACCCTGCCATCCTGCACATCCACGGCGGACCGAAAACCATATTCGGAGATGTTTTCCATCACGAGATGCAGCTTTGGGCGAGCAATGGCTTTTTTGTTTTCTACTGCAATCCGCGCGGCTCTGACGGACGCGGCAGGGACTTTGCCGATATCCGCGGCAAATGGGGCACGATCGATTATACAGACATTATGGACTTTACAGATGCGGCCCTGCATCGCTATGCGGATATTGATGCTTCCCGTGTCGGCGTTTGCGGCGGCTCCTACGGTGGGTTTATGGTAAACTGGATCATCGGCCATACAAACCGTTTTGCCGCTGCCTGTGCGCAGCGTTCCTTCTCCAATATGATAAACTTCGAGTATCTCAGCGACATTGGTCTGACCAATATCCGCAGCGAACATCTCGGTTCCTGCGAACAGGACGTCGATGCGCTCTGGAACGAGTCGCCTCTGAAATATGCGCCGAACTGCAACACCCCGACGCTCTTCATCCATTCCGACGAAGACTGGCGCTGCCCGCTGCCGGATGCGCTGGAGATGTTCAGCTGCCTCAAACGTGCAGGCTGCCCGGCACGTCTTTGCCTGTTCCATGGTGAGAACCACGAGCTCTCCCGCAGCGGCCGTCCGGATAACCGCATCACACGCCTGCAGGAAATTCTGAACTGGTTCAAAGCGTATCTGCAATAGCACCCTTCGCATCTCGCCTCCCCAGAACCCCATTTCAAAAGCGCAGATCCGGCATCCTGAGAATGACGGATCTGCGCTTTTTTCATTTCACGCGCGGAGTGCGCCTTTTATCAGCTTTCTCAGCTGCCGTATGAGCTTCGGCGGCTCTTTGCCCGGCTGGGCCGGGATGTGCGGGGATTGCTGCATAAAATACGCCTGAGAATCAAAGGCTACGGCGCTGTGCTTGCTGCAGTAGCTGCCGTCCGGCAGCAAGAGGCTGGCCTTTGCCGTGTCGCGGAGCTGGGAATCCAATATCCGTTGGAGCTGCTCGCGCAGGCGCGCGTCATGGACCGGGCAGGCGATCTCCACGCGGCGGTTGAGGTTGCGCGTCATAAGATCGGCGGAGGAAATATAGAACTCTGCGTCATCGCCGCGGCCAAACTGATAAATGCGCCCATGCTCCAGAAACCGCCCGACGACGCTGGTAACATGGATATGCTCCGTCTGGCCCGGAACACCCGGCAGGATACAGCAGATGCCGCGGATGATGAGCTGCACCTCGACGCCCGCGCGGGACGCCTCCGCCAGCTTGTCAATGACTTCGCGCTCGGTGACGGAATTGGCCTTGATGCAGATATAGCCGCTCTGTCCCAGCGCAACTTGCCGGTCAATATTTTGAAGCAGCATTTCTTTGATGCCAAAAGGCGATACGCAGAGCTGCTGATATGTGCTGTCCAGCTTGTTGACGAGCATATTGCGGAAAAACGCAGCCGCGTCCTCGCCGATCGTCTGGTCGGCCGTCATAAGGCTGAGATCTGTATACATGGCGTTGGTCTTTTCGTTATAGTTGCCAGTGCCGATCTGCGTGAGGTAGCTGGTTTTGTTACGATTGCGAAGCGTGATGAGGCAGATCTTGCTGTGGCATTTGAAGCCCTCCGCACCGTAGATCACCTGGCATCCGGACTCCTCCAGCATCTTTGACCACACAAGGTTGTTTTCCTCATCGAAGCGGGCGCGAAGCTCCATGAGAACCAATACTTCCTTGCCGTTTTCCGCCGAGCGGCAGAGCGCCTGCGCGATTCTGGACGAGGATGCCAGCCGGTAGATGGCAATTTTGATCGACAGCACATGCGGATCATCCGCCGCCTCATTCAGAAGGCGCAGAAACGGCTCAACGGAATCGTAGGGATAAAACAGTAGCCGGTCTTTTTGCTGAATCTGCGTAAGCATAGGCTGATCATGCTGCAAGTCCTCCGCCCAGCGCGGATGATAGTCCGAATACAGAAGGCGGGAGGATACTTCCTTCGGCAGTTCGCCAATCAGGCGGAACACGTAGCGCATATTGAGGGGACACTCGTCCACAAATACCTGATGCGTCTGCACACGAACGAGCATGGATAGAATTTTCTGAAATTCCTCCGAGACCGTTCTGCTCAGCTCCAACCGCACAACGGCAAGATGATCGCGCTGCTTGAGCAGCTTCTTCATCTGGCGGCGAAAATCTTCCTCGTTGTCCTCAAACTTTTCATCGTCAAAGCTGATGTCTGCGTTGCGCGTCACAGCCAGAATACAGCTTTCCCGCACTGTGTAGGCGTCGAACAGCGTCGGCAGCCAGCGCAGAAGAATGTTTTCCGTACGCACAAAGCGCTTCCCATCCGCAAGCAGCAAATACGGCGGCGTACTGTCCGGAACCGGCACAATGCCGACCGCCCTGTGCCCTTTTTTGCTTTCCAGCAGCGCGGCGGCATACAGCCGCTTGTTGACCAGATGCGGCACAGGATGGTTCGGTGCGATCACGATGGGAGACAGGACCGGCAGCAGCTCTGTTTTGAAAAAACGGTTGATCTGCTTCAGCTCGCCCGCGTCCAGCGTTTCCGGAGAGACATCCTGTATGCCGCTTTGGGCAAGCGTTTCCATGACGGCAGCGCAAATTTGTTTTTTCATGGCAAGAAGCCCCGGAATGACGCAGTAAATATGGTGCAGCTGCTCCGCCGGCGTCCAGCCGGTTTTGTTGTCGGTGTTATCCGGCGTCATGTGAGCAAGATCGAAGAGACTACCCACACGCACCATGAAAAACTCGTCAAGATTGCTCGAGAAAATCGAAACAAATTTCAGCTGCTCCAAAGCAGGAACGCCTGGGTCTGCCGCTTCTTCCAGCACACGCCGGTCAAAACGCAGCCAGCTCAGTTCGCGGTTCTGGGTATATCTGTATGGTTCTTCAAGATTCTTTGGCATAGATACCCTTCCCGGACGCCGTATTTGCCGACGACCAATTGTTCTGCATGGAATAGATGAAACACATGCTGCAAGATGAGCAGTCCCGGCACAAGCGTATGGATGCGCTCGGCTTCCAGCCGCAAAATCAGGTCGCTGGCTTCCTTTTTGCCGCTGCAAAGGAACGCGCAAAGACTGTCGAGCTGCTCGGCGGTCATGCTGCGGCAATCGTCCGAGATTCCGCAATAATGCCGCGCCAATTTGAGCGCGGCGCGTGCCGTACCGCCGACGCCGACGAGCAGCGCCCGCGGGGCAAGCGCGCCGTCGCTGACGTCGATAGTTTTAGAAATTTCCTGCCGCAGACGCTTCAAAGAACCGTCTCCCGGCAGGATCTTCTTGACGCAGCGGCGGTACAGGCTCAGTGAGCCAATGGGGAAGCTGGCAAAATCCACGGGTTTTCCGTCTTCAAACGTGACGATCTCTGTGCTCGCCCCGCCAATGTCCAGAAACGCGCCGCCGGTCAGGTGCAGCTCCTGCATTGCGCCCGTGTAGCCGAACAGCGCCTCGTCCTCGCCGGAGATGACCTCGACCGAAAAGCCTGTAGCCGCGCGGATGACGGACAGAGCACGTTCGGTATTGGAGACATTGCGCAGGGACGCGGTCGCGAAAATGCGAACGTTTTCAATTTGCAGCGTCTGCAAAATTTTGCAGACGGTCAAAAGTCCCGCGCACGCGCACTCAATGCCCTCGGCACTGAGCTTTCCGTCCTCTACATAACCCGCAAGCCCCGCCATGATCTTCTCGCGAAAGAGAATCTTGAAGCTCTGCCCCTCTGTTTCGTAAAGCGTCAGGCGGATGGAGTTCGAGCCGATGTCGATGATCGCCTGCTTCATTCCGCGTCACCGGCTGCTTCCGGCGTCTGTTCCTGCGGCACTGTATCCGGCGCACAGAACACCAGAATCGCTTTGGCGGAGTTCGTCACGGAGAAGGTCACCAGCTCCCAGCCGTCCTGTGCCTTTTCATTTGCAGTATTCTCAATGGCCGCAGCCATCTTCTTTGCCTTGGGTGCATAGTCGATCACGATCGCTTTGTACATCATAATAATTACCTCATTTCTGTGTGTTAGAATAGGATTTCCCGTTTTGCGGAAAAATCCGGTGTATGATATGGGATTGCTCTGGAAAAATGATTTTCGCGCAGAAGCCTGCGGTATTCCGTCTCGTTCTGGTGGACGGGATAGCGAAGATATTCCATCTTTCCGTCCTGCATCAGCGATGCGCTGTACGAGCCGCGCTCCGGCGTGCCGGTCATGACAACGCTGCCGCCCGCGGCGACGAACGCGTCTGCAAATTTTCGCGTGCCCGGGCTTTTCAGCTGCGGGTCTGAAAGAAAGCACACGCCGGAATCGGGAATGCCAGTCAGCGGCTGCACCTGCACCCGCGTGAGACTGTCGCGTGCGTTCGGCGCGAGCCAGAAACGATCGGTCTGCGCCCAGGCAAGCTGGTATAAAAACTGCGCGTCACCGAAAACCGCCGCTTTGGGTCTTGCCCGGCACAGCAAAGCAAGCTGCTCCAATCCTCTTCCGTATTTCGGAACCGGCAGCAAAACCGGCTTTCCGGCCGCAAGCAGCGCCGCCATGCGCGTCAGAAAGTCAAACCGCAGCACCTCCGCAGATCTGGGGTCCGCGCCGTAGGCGCAGTCGATCACAGCCAGCTCCGCCCGCGTGCGGCGGATGGGGTCAGTCTCATAGACGAGAGAGCGTTCCGTATAGTCGCCGGAGAACAGCAGCGTCTGCCCCTCCAGCCCAAATTCATACCAGACGCTGCCCGGGCAGTGTCCGCTCCGGCCCCAGCGAAGCCGCAAGCCCTCCGGCGGCCGGAAGGAGCGGAGCGGTCTTGTATCCGGAAGCGAAAACGGCAGCTGGCCGAACGTTTCGTCGCTCGCGATGATCGTCCCGGCAAAGCCCTGCTCCAGAAGCCACGGCAGCGCGCCCGTGTGGTCGGCGTGGCTGTGGGTCAGAAAAACGTACTGCAAGGACCGGATTCTCTCCGCCGTCAGGTTCGGATACGGCTGTGCGCTTCCGGCCATCTTCCCGCAGTCGACGAGGAAGCAGACGCGTTCCCCTTTGACAAAAAAGCAGTTTCTTCCGTGTTCCCCCACGCCGCCGGCAATGAAAACTTCCATATTACGCTCCCTTCTGTTTGCCGACAAGACGATTGAACACTAACAGCGCCGTCGTCGTGATGAGCACGCACAGGACGGCCATCGCCATGCCGAGCGACACGCCCCCCTGCTCGAACTCACGGTTAATATACGTCGAAACGACGAGCGTATTCGGCGGCGCGATGAGGCTGGCCGTCACCAGCTCGCGGAAGGCGATGATGAAGATCATCATCCACCCGGCAAAAATGCCGCGGGAGATCATCGGCAGCGTGACGCGCCGGAAGACATAGGCAGGCGTGCCGCCGAACACCCGCCCCGCCTGCAGGAGGCTGTCGTTGATCTGCGTAAAGGCGGAGGTGACATACTGCACCGTGTACGGCAGATACAGCACCACATAGGCCAATACCATAATACCAATCGTGTTATAGAGAGGAATCACTTTATAGATTGCGTTCCAGAACAGCATGATGCCGATGACCAGCACGATGCTGGGCAGCATTTCCGGCAGCAGGCTGACGCCCTCCAGTGTTTTTTTGAAAAAGCCCCTGGATTTGCGCACAGCCGCGACTACCGCTGTGCCGATCACGGAACAAATTGTTGCGGAGGATACCGCCAGAAACAGGCTCTTCCAAATGGAGGACAGGGCTTTCGGCGTGGTCAGCAGCTCTTTGTAGTGCTCAAGCGTGAAGTTGCCAGCGGACAGACCGTAGCCACGCAGGTTGATAAGAGAGGTGGAGATTATGGAGAAATACGGCACGCCGATGGATACCAGAATGACGAGCGCCACCCACAGCCACGCGCCAACCCTCCCGACAGCGGATAACTTGGTCTGCGCCGGACGGCTGCCCTTGCCGCTGACCAGTCGGTAGCTGTTCTTGTTGGTGATGTAATTCTGCATTAGCCACATGGCCATGCAGATACAGACCAGAATGGACGACAGGCTGGCCGAACGTCCGAAGTCGATGGGCGCGGTGGTGGAGTAGCGATGGATATCAGTGGTGAACACATAAAATCCGATGCGCCGCCCCAGCGTGTAGGGCGTTCCGTATTCAGAAAGCGTCTTGACAAACACCAGCAGCGCGCCGATGGCGTAGTTGCCAGTGAGAAGCGGGGCGAAAATTTTCCGCAGTCGCATACCGAAGCCAGCGCCAAAGACCGCACCGCTTTCCTCTAAACTCGCCGGAATATTCAGCATCGCGTTTTTCAGCATCGTCATGAGAAACGGGAACACGTGCAGGCTCATGACCAGCACAAGCCCTCCGAAGCAGAAGAACCCCTCCGACCACGAGCCGGTCGCCGGGAAGAGCTGCTGGAACAGTCCCTTTTTCTGCATGAATAAGATCCAGCCCATGGATGCGATATACGGCGGCGTCATAAACGGGATCATGAAAATGATGTCCAGCCAGTTGTGTTTTTTCAGCTGCGTGCGGGCAAGTAAATAAGCCGTCGGCACGGCGATGACCGTCGAACACAGCACGACGCACACGCCAAGCAGCAGCGAATTGCAGATCGTCTGCACGTTTTCCGCACTGGCAATGGTCTGCCACGCCTGATACAGGTCAAGGCGGCCATCCACGATGACCGCCTTGGCAAAAACTGTGATCAGGGGGCAGAGAATGAGACCGGTCAGAAGCGCCAGCAGGAATACGCGCGGGAGGTTCTTTTGAAGATCGTTCGTTCTCATAGCCCCTCCATCCTTACTGGCAGAGGCTGTTGAGCTTCACCGCGGTGTCGGAAGCGACCTCCATCATCTTCGTCCAGTCCGTCGGGATCTGCGGAATGTCGGAGAGGTTGGTACGGCTGTCGCACTGGATATCGCTGCGGCCGGGCAGCAGGTAAGCGTCGGCCACGAGCTGCTGCGCCTCATCCGAGAACAGGAAGTCGATGAACGCCTTGGCATTGTCCATGTTGGGCGCGGTCTTGAGGATCATGGCAGGACGCGGATTGACGACGGTGCCGGAGGCCGGATAATAGATGTTCAGCGGCTCGCCCTTGGCCATGGCGGAATAGGCGTTATAATCCACGCCTGCGATCAGGATGCCCTTTTCGCCGGTGGTAACGGCTTCCAGCGCCGCCTTGTTCGCGCCGGGGACGGTAAGTCCGTTGTCTGCCCAGCTCTGCATAATGGCTTCGCCGTCAGCCGTGCCGGTCACAAGCCCTGCGAGGAAGTCCTTGCACGCACCGGACTTTTCCGGGTCAGGAATGGCGATCATATCCTTGTACTGGGCGTCTGCAAGCTCTGCCCAGTCGGCGCTCAGCTCGGGAACGACAGTCGTGTTGTAGATGACGCCGACTGCAGAGGCGCTGGAGCCGAAGAGCATGCTGTCTTCGTCGATCCAGCCTTCGTTGACCTTATCGGCGTTGGCCGGGGTGTAGCTTTCGAGCTGGCCATCGGCTTTCATGCTCAGACCGTCGGACCAAGAGGCCAGAATGACTACGTCGGCCACAGGGCTGGCCTGCTCTGCTTCCAGACGGGCGAGGATCTCGCCGGTGGTACCCTGGAACTGCTCGACCTCAACGCCGGTCTTTTCGGTAAAGGCGGCAGCCAGCTTGTCGGCAAGACCGGCGGGGCTTGGCATATAGACCGTTACCTTGCCGGAGAGCACGGGAGTCTCTTCGGCCGCGGGTGCTTCTTCCTCGGCAGGTGCCTCTTCCGGCTGCGCCGGGGCTGCCGCAGTCTCAGCGGGCTGGGACTGGGCAGGTGCTTCCGCAGCAGGTACTTCGGTCTTTGCGCAGGCCGCAAGGCTCAGGCACAGGCAGGCCAGCAACAGCAATGCAAGCATTTTCTTTTTCATGATTCAGCTTTCTCCTTTTTACATACGATGATTTGAGTTGGGTCTATATAAACGGGAAGTGGTTCACCGATCGGCACTTTGCGCCGCGTGTGAACGGTCCAGGTGGTGTCTTGATACTGCAGCTGCACATTGTAGCTCTCGCCGAGGTATTCCTCGCCGACGACCGGCAGATCGAACCGCCGGTGCTCCGGCTGTTTCTTCAGCGTCGCCGCCTCTGGGCGGAACAGCTCCGTTTCGCTCAGCCAGTTGGATTTTCCGACGAACCGCGCGGCAAACTGCGTAGCCGGCCGATGATAGATCGCCTCCGGGGTATCGTACTGCTCGGCGGCTCCGGCGTTCAGGACAGCAATATGGCTGCTCATGCTCATGGCCTCCGCCTGATCGTGGGTGACAAACACGGCGGTCAGCCCGAGCGACGCGACCAGTTCCTTCAGCTCCTGCCGCATCTGCTCGCGCAGAAGGGCGTCGAGCGCGGAAAGCGGCTCGTCAAACAGGATGCAGCTGGACTTTATGACGATGGCTCTTGCAAAGGCCACGCGCTGCTGCTGGCCGCCGGAGAGCTGGTGTGGATAGCGCGTCTCAAAATCCTCCAGATGCACCACGCGCAGCGCCTCGCGTACTCTGGCCTGCAGGTCCTTCGTGTCCTTTCTGGAGCGCAGGCCGAACGCGACGTTTTCAAACACCGTCATTTGCGGCCAGAGGGCAAAATCCTGAAAGACAAAGCCCAGCCCTCGCTTCTCGGGCGGCAGATTGATCTTCTTCTCCCGGGAAAACACGCACCGGCCGTCAAACCGGATCTCGCCCGCGTCCGGCGTCTCCAGCCCCGCGATCATGCGCAAAAGCGTCGTCTTGCCGCAGCCAGAGGGACCCAGCAGCGTGGTAAAGCTGCCGCTTTCGATCGTCAGGCTCATCGGCCGGATGACCTGCTTTTTTTCAAAGCTCTTCGTGATTCCATCCAAACGTATTTCCATACTGTTCCTCTTTTCTGTACGCGAAGCAGTATACCAACCGAATGTAAAGTCAGCGACCAGCCGCAGGTAAAATCGTTGTAAAAAAATGTCGATGTTTCTTAAAAACAGAAAAGGCCCGGGCGCGCACCAAACTGGTGCGCGCCCGGGCTGTTTTTCGATCCTATTGGCAGGCCGCCGCTCATGCCCATGCTTCGTCGCTCAGTTCCTCCTGCAGCAGCTGCAGATACCGCGAGATCTCCGCGTTCTGCTTACCGCCGCGCCGGGTGATGCAGTACAGGCGCATGCTCTGCTCCGGAATGGGCACGCATTCGAGCTGATACCGCTCGCGGACCGCCTGCGGCAGGCAGCAGCCGATGGAGAACGCGTCGGTCGTCCCGACGATGCGGCAGCGCGTATCCCGCTCGTCCACGATGATCCGGTAGCGGCAGCGGACCTGATCCGCTGTGCTGATGGTCGTATAGCCGTCCGTGCGCGTGGGGAGCTTCTGGTATTCCACGTAGGGATACGCCTCCAGCAGCCGGTAATCGAACGTTTCTGCCTTCGGCGGCAGCTTCTCCAGCAGCGGATGGCCGCGGCACAGATTCAGGCTGGCCGGGATCTGATGGAGAAAATGCAGCTCGAGATTCTGGTTCTGCGCGGCCTGCTCGGCGGCGGGAAGCATGCAGGGCGCAATGAGCGCCGCGACGACATCCAGCTCCAGATCGGCAAGCGCGCGGATCCCGCCGTCGGCGGAGATATTGATGCACTTGAACTCCGCGGACGGACAGTTCCGGTACTCCTGCACCAGCCGGATGAACGCTTCAACTGCGGGCGAATAGCTCTGGACGCCCAGACGCAGGCGGCAGACCCGCGCCTGTTCGCGGATCGCATAGAGCTCCTGCATCTGCGCGAGGATGATCTTCGCATGCTCCAGAAACTGCAGCCCCGCCTCGGTCGGGACGATGCCGCTGTTGGTGCGGCTGAAGATCTCATAGCCGAGCTCCTGCTCCAGCGTGCGGAGCACGCTGCTGGCATTCGGCTGCGAAAGATACAGATTTTTGGCCGCACGCGTGATGGAGCCTGTGCGGGCGGCTTCTATGGCTGTGCGCAGCTGCTGGATCGTCATGCGTATCCCTCCTTTGCCATAAGCTCAAGCTTATGGCCGCATAATAAAGATGTATTTGTTTCTCTGTTCTTTTTCATGGTATCATGGTTTTGACGAAAATTGCAAGGTTTTTCTTGCTGTTTTTGTGCAGGATTTGTTTTGAGGAAAGAAAGGAAGGAAAAAAGAATGAGCATCCATATGATTCTCTGTCTGGTGATCTTTGTCCTGACGATCGCCAGCTTCCTCTGGGGCAAGATATCCATGGGACTCACCGCGCTTTTGTCGATGGTCCTGCTGGTGCTGACCGGCTGCATCGACATCACCACCGCGCTTTCCGGCTTCTCCAACTCCAACACCATCATCATGGCCTGTATGTTCATCATCTCGGCCGGCTTCTCCAAAACACAGATGGTGGCAAAGCTCTCCCGCGGCGTGGCAAAGGCGGCCAAGGGCTCCTTCACCCGCGTGCTGACCGGCTATATCATCGTGACGTTCCTCATCGCGCAGATCGTCCCCAGCGCCATGGCGGTCTTCAGCATCGTGTTCCCGCTGGCGCTCGGCGTGTGCGATGAAATGAAGGTCAGTCCATCGAAGATCATGTTCTCCATCGGCATCGTCGCCATCTCCACTGTCACGGCGCTTCCCATCGGTGCAGGCGCCGTCTATCCTGCGCAGTATAACGGCCTGCTTGAAAACCTCGGTGCAGGCATGTACCAGTTCAAATTCTGGGACGTCGGTCTGGCCCGTCTGCCGGGCGTGATCGCGGTCATGCTGTATGCAATTCTGCTCGCGCCGAAATTCGCACCCGAAAAGCCCGTCATTGAGACGCGCGAAGTCAAGCCCGTCGGCGCGGCCGGCGCGGTCAAGCTCAGCCCCGTGCAGGAGGTCGTGGGCTATCTCGTCTTCTTCGGCGTCATCCTCGGCCTGATCGTCACGAGCCTGCAGCTCATCAAGATCCCCGTCATCGGTGAGGACGGCACGACGACGCTTATGAAGCTCGACACCTGCGTCTTCCCGCTCATCGGCGCGCTTCTCATGGTCGCGTTCGGCATTCTGAAGCCGAAGGAGGCGTATGCCTCCTTCGGCATGGGCGGCATGGTCCTGACCTACGTCGGCGTTCTGGCGCTGGCCAGCGGCCTGACCAACACCGGCACGGGCGCGCTCATCGGCAACGCCATCGCCTCGCTCTTCGGCCAGAACGCGAACGGCTATCTGATCGGCCTCGTGTTCTTCCTTGTTCCGTTCGTGCTGACGCAGTTCATGATGAACTGGGCCGTCCTCAACATGTTCGCCCCCATCGCGATTTTGACCTGCACGGCCATCGGCGCGAACCCCATCGGCCCGCTGGTCCTTGTCGCGACCGGCGCGCTGACCGCGTTCATGACCCCGCTGGCCACGCCGTCCGTCGCCATGTTCATGGGTATCGGCGGCTATGACCAGAAGACCATGTTCAAGATGGGCTGGCTGCCGGCGCTGATCCTCTGCATCGTCAACGTCGTGTGGGTCATGACCGTCTTCCCCGCGTATTGATCCCCGGTACACCGCTATGACAGATACGATCCGATCCCGCGCGCAGGCGCTTCTGCCGGAGCTGACAGCCATCCGGCGTGATCTCCACCGGTTCGCCGAACCGGGCTGGCTCGAGATGCGAACCACCTCTCTGCTCGCACGCAAACTCACCGACCTCGGCTACGAAGTCCTGACCGGCCCCGCCGTCTGCAAGGCAGACGCGCGCATGGGGCTTCCCTCCCCGGAAACGCTGGAGGAACATTATGTATGGGCGCAGGAACACGGCGCGGACCCGGACTTTCTTCCGGCCACGCGCGGCGGCTTCACGGGCGTCATTGCGACCATGCACTGCGGCGAAGGTCCGACGGTCGCGCTGCGCTTTGATATCGACGCGCTCGGCGTGCTGGAAGCCGGCGACGAGACGCATCTTCCCGCCCGGGAGGGGTTTGCCTCCGTCACGCCCGGCGTCATGCACGCCTGCGGCCACGACGGCCACGCCGCCGTGGGCATCGGCACAGCGATGCTGCTGCGCGAGCTGCGTGACCGGCTGCACGGGACGGTCCGGCTGATCTTCCAGCCCGCCGAGGAGGGCGTTCGCGGCGCAGGCTCCATCGTCGCGGCCGGGCACCTTGACGACGCCGATTATGCGCTTGCCGCCCATGTTTTCCCCGCCGGAAAGGCCGCCGGACTCGTCGATATCGGCGTTCTGGCTGAAAACGGGAAAGGCGGTCTTGCCACCTCCAAGCTGGACGTGACGTTCCACGGCCGCTCCGCCCACGCGGGGATCGCCCCGCAGGAGGGCCGCAACGCACTGCTCGCCGCGGCGACCGCCGTTTTGAACCTGCACGCCATTCCCCGCTTCGGCAACACGCCGACGCAGCTGAACGTCGGCACGCTCCACGCCGGAACCGGCCGCAACGTCGTCTGTGAGACGGCAAAGCTGGAGCTGGAGGTACGCGGCCAGACGACAGAGGCCAACGACTATATGCTCTCCCGCGCGCAGAGAATCGTCAAAGCCGCCGCCCAGATGCAGGACTGCACCGTCGAACTTTGCCCCATGGGGCACGCGGACGCGCTGCGCTGTGACTGGCCGCTTTCCGAACGTGTCGAGCGAATCTGCCGGGAAGAGCTCGGGCTTCGCGTCACGCGTGTCGGCGCGCTCGGCGGCGGCAGCGAGGATTTCTCCTGCATGGCGCAGCGCGTGCAGCAGCACGGCGGTCAGGCCGCATACGTCGGCCTGCTCACTGCCTGCCCGGCGGCAAACCACAACGACCACTTTGATTTTGATGAACAGGCGCTTGCAAACGGCGCGGCCATGTTTACGGCCGTCACCGCTTCCCTGCTCGCCTGACCCCCAACAAACGCCGGCGCGGCGTTCCCCGCGTCGGTTTTTCAGGAGGCTATGATGTTTGATCTTTTGATTCAGAATGCGCAGGTGCTCGACGGTACAGGCGCGCCCGGATTTACAGCGGATGTCGCTGTCAAGGACGGAAAAATCGCCGCTGTCGGAAAGATCGGCGGCGAGGCAGCCGAAACGGTCGACGCCGCCGGTCTGACGCTCGCGCCGGGCTTCATTGATGTCCACGGCCATTCGGATTTCTTCATGCCGCTCGACCCGGCACGCGCCAGCAAGCTCCTGCAGGGCGTCACCACGGAGCTGTGCGGCCAGTGCGGGCTCGGCCCCGCGCCGGTCACGGAGCAGAACTATCCGGTCTATCACAAATATCTCTCCCAGCAGGGCATCCCCATGTATCCGGACGACCGCTCCTTCACCAGCTTCTCCGCCTATCTGTCCCGCATGGAGCGGACGCCCGCCGGCATCAACCTCGCCTATTTTATCCCGCACGGGACCGTCCGGCTGGCGGTCATGGGCTTTTCCCATGACGCGCCGGATGAAAGGCAGCTCGCGCAGATGCAGGAGCTGGTCGAGGACGCCATGCAGGCGGGCGCGCTTGGCCTGTCCACCGGTCTTGCCTACGCACCGGGACGCTTCGCCGCGACTGACGAGCTGGCCGCGCTGACGGAGCCGGTCGGACAGCACGGCGGCGTATATACCTCGCACCTGCGCGACCAGGGCGATCAGCTCGAGCAGAGCGTGCAGGAGGCCATTGACATCGCCCGCCGCGGCGGCGCGCGCGTGAACGTCTCGCACCACAAGGCCGTCGGCGAAGCGAACTTCGGCAAGGTCCACAAAACCACACAGATGCTGCACGAAGCCGGGATCCCGGCTACGCACGACGTCTATCCCTACGCCGCCAGCTCCACCATGCTCATCTCCACGCTGCCGATGGAGTTTGCACAATTGGAGCCGCAGGCGCTCCTGCAGGCGCTCGCGGACCCGGGCGAGCTTGCGCGGCTCTCTTCCCTGCTCCTGCAAAGCACTTCTGCCCTGTCCGGCGACGCCGCCGAGGCCTGCGGCCTTGACCGGCTGCTCATCGCCAACGCCACCAAAACGCCGAAGGCCGCCGGAAAGACCATCGGGCAGCTCGCGCAGAGCCGCGGGATCTCCCCGTTTGAAGCCTACGCGGCGCTGCTGCGGGAAAACGAGCTCGGCGTGCAGTACATCAAGTTCGGCATGTGCGAAGAAGATGTGTCGTATCTGATGACGGACGAGCTGTGCATGTTCGGCAGCGACGCGCTGTACGTGCCGGGCATGAAGGTGACGCATCCGCGCTCGATCGCGACCTTCCCGTGCGTCCTGCGCCGGGCTGTCCGTGAAGAAAAAAGCATCTCGCTGGCGGAGGCCGTCCGCAAGCTGACTGCCATGCCTGCCGAGGTCTACGGTCTTGCCGGAAAGGGCCGCATCGCGGCTGGGATGGACGCGGATCTGACGCTGTTCGACGCCGCAAAGATCACGGACCACGCGACCTACACCCAGCCGCTGCTGCCAAACGAAGGCATCCGGCGCGTCTATGTCGGCGGCGTCTGCGCGGTCCGCGACGACCAGTACACCGGCGCAATGGCCGGAAAACTCCTCCGCCGCAGCCGCTGAGCACCGTCTTCTGATCCAGCTACTCCATCAAAAACCGGCTGAGCCCAAATCGGGCTCAGTCGGTTCGTTCGTCCGGAGGGCCACACTGCTTACACTTTGTTTGCAACTTCTTCAGCTTCATTTCAACCTCCGGCGCTATGATGCAGGCACAACCAAGAAATAAGGTGGCTGTTTCCCATGAAAAAGCTGATCGCACTGTTCCTTGCAGCAGTCATGCTGCTTTCTCTCGCGGCCTGCGGCAGCACCGCAGCAAATACCGCATCCGACGATACGGACACAGAGACCGCATCCACCGACACTTCCGCCGAAACGCCGCCGGAGATGCCCGACGGCAACCCGCCTGACGGCGCGCCCGGCGGCTTCGGCGGCAGCGGCGAGGTGACGCAGGGGACGAGCGCAAATACCATCTCCGAAGACACCACCGTCACCGGCACGAGCTACACCTCGACCGTCGACGACGAAAACGCCCTCCGCGTTGACGGCGCGGCCGTCACGCTGGACGGCGTCACCGTCGACAAGCGCGCGGGCGCAACATCCAACACCGAGGACAGCGACTTCTACGGCATGAACGCCGCCCTGCTGGCTACGAACGGCGCAACGGCCACGATCAAAAATGCGACTGTTACTTCCTCCGCGCAGAACGGCAACGGCGTGTTCAGCTATGGAGCAGGCACGACCGTCAATATCTCCGACTCCACCATCACAACGACCGCCGATAATTCCGGCGGCATCCAGACGACCGGCGGCAGCACGACGAACGCCGAAAATCTGACCGTCACCACCTCCGGCAACTCCTCCGCGGCCATCCGTTCCGATCGCGGCGGCGGCACGGTCAATGTAACTGGAGGCAGCTATACCTCGAACGGCTACAACTCCCCCGCCGTCTACTCCACCGCCGCTATCACCGTGAAAAACGCGGCGCTGACCGCGAATAACTCCGAAGCGCTCGTCATCGAGGGCAAAAACTCCATCGCGCTCACAGGCTGCACCGTCACCGGCAACATGAGCAGCACGAAGGGGTCCAGCTCCGACGAGAATGTCCATACCGTCATGATCTACCAGTCCATGTCCGGCGACGCGGATGTCGGCACGTCCGAATTTTCCATGACCGGCGGCTCGCTGACAGGCAAAAACGGCGACCTGTTCTACATCACGAACACCCACTGCATCCTGACGCTCTCGGGCGTGACGCTCCAGAATGAGGACACCGACGGATATCTGCTGCGCGTAGTCGGCAACTCCGCTTCCCACGGCTGGGGTACAGCGGGCAGCAACGGCGCGCAGGTCGAGTTTACTGCCGACGATCAAGCGCTCAGCGGCAAGATCCTCGTTGACACGATCTCGCCGCTGAACCTGACGCTCAAAAACGGCAGCAGCTTCACCGGTACGATCAACATTGCAAGCAACGCCGAGGGCAGCACGGCGGTCTCCGATAATGCCGTTGTGACGATCGGATCGGGCTGCACGTGGACGCTCACCGGCGACTGCGCGATCACGAGCCTGACCAACAACGGCACCATCAACTTTAACGGCTACACTATCACCCTCGCGGATGGCACCGTCCTCCGCTGAGGCAGCCGCAAAACGGCTTCTCAGAAGGCTCTGAAACGCGCACGACCACCGGAGCATCTGCTCCGGTGGTCGTTCTTTTTATAACCCGATCGATTCCATAAAGCTCGTGTAGCTTCTGGTCTCCTGTTCGTCAGCGCCTGCAGCGCCGCTTCGTCCGGCTCCGGCAGCGGGCAGACAGTCTCGCTGCCGGACCAGACGCGGCAAGTATTCATCGCCGTATGGAAAAATGCCGTCAGATGAAGCGAAGCAAACGCCGCCGCGATTCTCTCCCAGCCCCGCGCCGCCTCCATAGAGATGCTTGGCCAGATGGCAGACCAGATAGACGAAATGAAATTCCGGCTCCGGCCGGAAGCGCAGCCCCGCTTCCGCGTCCGCGTGCTGCCACACCTGCGCAAAATACGCCCGCAGATCGGCGTCCCAGAAGGTCGACGCGCCGTTAAAAATAAACGTGTCCAGCATGGGCAAGGCAGATCTTCGGTGCGTCGGTATCCTCAAACGCGGTCAGGAACCGGTATTCCGGCGAAGCTTCAAACTCCGCCTGCGTGCGGCCGAAGTAAAGCCCCATCGTGCCGCCGATGCGCAGCGGCTGCCCGGCAGCCGTCACGTCCACAAAGCTGTCGTTCACCACGACCGCACCGGCCTGCGCGATCTGCTGCAAAAGCGTCCCGTCGCGCTCCATATAGGAAAGCTCGTGATTCCCCGGCGCAAAATACACCGGCGCGACGGCGCACAGCGCGCCGATCAGCCGCAGGAGCCGCTGCACATCCGCCAACCCCTCCGCCGTCTCATGCGCGGTGGAGCAGGCGTTTGATCGCATCAACCCGCTCATCCCCGACCAGCTTTCTGAGCAAAAGCTTCGTGCTTTTTTAATGCGTTCGATCTTATACTTTTTCCAGCGTTTCTTCGTTTCTGCTTTCACCTCTTCTGTTGCCCAAGCCAACGTAAAATGGTGAATCGAATATGTGTTTTTTTATTGTAATAATGCCACTATGTGTATGTTTTGCGCAAAAAACTCTGGAGGATAAATATTCACATCTTCTATATATTGAACCTTGTTGGAATATTTATCAAACTGTTTGTTGCACTTAGGGTGTATCTGAAAACTCATGAAGTGACCGGCAGCGAGGGAATTTTGCGTTGCGCAAGACATTTTTTCGCAGGAATACTGACGTATTTCAAGGAAAAATGACGCGGCGCACCGCAAAAAGCCCCGCTGTCCGGGTGCGTTGGGAGTTTTCAGATACACCCTAAGGATGTCCGTTGTTAAGGGAGGCGGCTGCGTCGGCGGCGCGGGCCAGCCGCGCGGACTGACCCCGCAGAAGAACACCCGCGCCGAGGATCTGTACGAAGCCGACCGCGGCTCGCTCATCAAGGCCTCGCAGTCGAACCCGATCCTCAATACGCTCTACGAAAAGCTCCCCGAGGAACAGGCCCACCACCTGCTGCACGTCCACTATACCGCTGAATAATCCCATGCACACCAAAGCGGCAGCCGGATCCTCCGGCTGCCGCTTTTTTCGCTTATTTTTCCGCGCAGATGAGGTTCCGGTAGAAACGTACTGCGCCGGGCAGGCAGTTATATTCGATATTCTCGTTGACGCCGTGCATGCCCTTCATCTGCTCCGGCCCGTAGATCACAGGTGCAAAGCGGATACAGCTTTTGCAGACAGGCTGATAGAACTGCGCGTCCGTCGCGCCGGTCATGACGTAGGGACTGGATGCAAGCCCGGGGAACGTCGTGCCGATGATTTTCGTGAAGAGCGTGAACGCTTCGCCGTGGATATCGACCGGCGGCGTGTAGTCGTTCGCGTGCAGGACCTCCATGGCAAGGCCGTGCTTTTCTGCGCGCCTGCGGATGATGGCAAGGCTCTCCTGCTCGCCCTGATGGGGGATGAATCGCAGGTTCGCGCCAAGCGTGGCTTCCTGCGGGATGACATTATACGCGTCCGAGCCGGACTGCGTGGTAAAGGCGATGGTCGTCTTCAGCATCGCGCCCGCCTGCGCGCTGACGGCAGGCAGGACGGCTTTCAGAAGCGGTGAAAACAGCCACAGATTCCCCAGCAGCAGCCGCAGTCCGAAGGACGAGGCATAGCCGGACAATGTCCGGAACATGGCCGCGACCTCCGGCAGGAGTTTTTTCCGGAACGGGCTGTGGTTCTCCGTCTCATTGACAAACGCGGCCAGACGCGCGATCGGCGTATGCTTTCCGGGCGCGCTGGCGTGGCCGCCGGTGGACTTTGCCGTGAATTTTACGTCGGCCTTGCCCTTTTCAAACACGCCGACCATCGCAAAGTTGCCGGGAATGCCGCCGATCGGTTCGGAAATAATGCCGCCGCCCTCATCGCAGACAAGAAACAGCTCCACACCGCGGCGGCGCAGTTCCTCCACAAGCTTCGGCGCGCCGTCGCCCGCCCATTCCTCCGTGCAGGACGACGCCAGATACACGTCCGTCGGCGGCGTATAGTCCTCAGCCAGCAGTTGCTCGGCCGCTTCAAAGAACGCCATGACGGAGCATTTCGTGTCCGAAGCGCCGCGCCCCCAGACCTTGCCGTCCGCGATATCGCCGGAGAACGGCGCGTGGAGCCAGTCGCCCTCCGCCGGGACAACATCCTGATGGCTCATAAGAAGGATCGGCTTTTCCGGCGAGCGGCCCTTCCAGTAAAACAGCAGATTCCCGTCGATCTCCGCCTTTTCCAGCCTCGAAAAGATGAGTGGGAACAGCTCAGCCAGTGTCTTGTGGAACGCGCGGAAGCGCGCCGGATCGTCTCCGCCGGCGTGGGAGGTCGTGTCCACCCGGATCATCTGCGACAGCTTCTCTGCCAGCCGCAGCGCTTCCTGCTCATCCTCCTGCGGCCGGTAGTCCGACGTTTTCCGGGGTGAAAAGAGCGTCCGCACGACCGCGATCAGGATCAAAAGTACAAAAATGCCCGGGATCAGCAGCAGATACTTCATTGCGCGGTCTCCTTTCCGGCCTTTTTTCTTTTATAGATCGTATACGCAATGCCGATGGCCAGCGCACCGGACGGAAGGATCATAAAACTGGTGGACGAGATCAGCCCCGGCACGAGCGTAAACAAAACGCTCATCACCACCAGCGGCGCGATCGCCACAACGAGATTTTTCCGGTAATACTGATACGCCATCGCACCGAAGAGCGCCGGAACGACGTTCGCGAACGCGGGCTGCAGCGCGGGACTTTGCAGCACGGGCTGCAGCGGGACGAGCGCCAGCACGCCGAGCGCCAGAATAAGAATCGTGACCAGCGACGACGCGGCGATCGAGAGCGTGGAGACAATCTCATTTTCCGCCGTGCCGGTCTTGACGCCCGCCAGATCACGGGCGTTCACCGCGCATGGGATCTTCATATTGATGAGATTGCCGGTGATAAAGGCCAGATAGCCGCCGCCTGCGCCGAGCATCGGCGTGTAGATGAGAAATTCCGCCACGCTGCTGACCGTCCACACGAGGCCGACGGACAAAAATCCCCGCGCCGTCGCGCCGAGATCCGGATAGGCCCCAAGGAAGCCGCCGATCACAAACGGCGCGCCGAGCAGCAGTGCAACCGTGATGATGCTCAGAATGCGGCCAATCACATGCGTCTGCCTGCTGTATTGCGCCCAGAGGGCGTCCTTCTGTTTCTGTTCCATCTGTCCGCCCTCCTTACAGCTGCCCGAACAGCACGGCGGCCGCCATACCGGCCAGCATACTGCCCGCGATTGAGAAATTCTCGACCCAGGTCACGTGCTTCTTCTCCGCCAGATACGAAAACAGCGCCATCACGCCCGCCGACACCACCGCGACCGCCAGCGGCGTCCAGTCGCCGGAACACGTGAACAGGCCGTTCGACGAAATAAATCCGCCGAGATAGCTGCCGAGATACGCGCTGACAAGACCGATGAACATGGCCGTCATGGCAGCATCGCCGAAGCCTGCCGCGCCCTTGCCGCCGGATGCGGATGAGAGTCTGCGCGTATAGCGCTTATTAAAGAAGATGGACAGCACGATGCCCCAGATGATGCAAAGGCTCATGAGAAGCGCGATGGTCGCGAAGCCCTGCGGCGTCATTTCCGCGGCGGACAGGCTCTTCATGCCGACCTGCTCGGCGGCGGCCTGCGCGACCTGCGTCTCATAGTGCAGCGCCCCGATGACCGACAGCCGCAGCCACGGCCACGGCGTCCCGAGACTGCCGGACAGCGCGATGACGCCCAGCAGAATGCCGACGCTCGGCAGCGCCGAGAACGTCGCGCTCGAGACGATCACGCGCTTCATTTTCACCCGGTCCATCCCGATGGCAAGACCCGCGCGCCACGCGCGGACGAGAAACACGATGCAGATGAACGCGACGAACGCGACAATGCCGCCGCAGATCAGATACATCACAGGACTGTTGAGCTTGGATAGCATGGACATAGGCAGCGCCCTCCCTTTCTTTCTGCCTCCAGTATAGCATGCTTTCCGCACAAAACATAGCGCCACAGAAAATTTTGACAGGCAGCTGTCTTCTCCCCTGCTTCGTCCGTTTTATGGAAGTGGGCAGAAGTTCCTGTAACTTTCAATTGCAGGATCACAAAAATTATGGTACAATTCCATAGAATTTGTGGAGGCGGCATGGCATGAGTACGATTTTATCCAAAATGGCAGAAACTGCGCAGCAGTATGTCGAGATCCTGCGGGAAATTCTTGGGCTTGATGCGTCTATTGTCGACTCCAGCCAGATCCGCATTGCGGGCAGCGGGCGCATGAAGCAGCGCATCGGCGACATGTCCTCCTACGGAAATATCGTCCTCAGCGCGATCCAGACAAGAAAAGCTGTCGTTGTTACAAATCCGGGTGAGAACCCGCTGTGTGCCTCCTGTATTGATAAAGAATACTGCGACAATCTTGCTGAGATCTGGTCCCCAATCTTTCTGCAGGACACTCTCATCGGCGTTATCGGCTGCGTCTGCTACACGCAGGAGCAGCGGCAGATGTTTCTGGAGCGCGTCGATGTGATCGAGGAATTTTTCACGCTGTTTTCCAATCTTCTGAGCAGCTACGCCTACACCTTTTCCGAAACGGAGCGCCACCAGAGCATCAGTCACCTGCTGGAAAAGGTGCTGGCCCGCGCGCAGGTCGGCGTTCTGATCCTCGATACACAGGACCGGATCGTGAACGTCAACACGTTCGGCCGGGATCTGCTCGGCATCAATCTGGCCGTCCGGGACTTTACGACCGTCCGTCTGGAAAAAACAGCAAATGACAAGGAGTACCTGCTTTCCCTCGGCGATCATGCGCTGCGCATCATCGGGGATCTCTATGTCCTGTCGCTCGAGCCGTTCAGCCGGCTTCTAATCTTCAGCGACGCCCAGCGGCAGTCCAAGGCGGCTGACGAACTGCTGGGTCTGAAAAGTCCGCGCGCGCTCGACCGGATCGCCGGACATTCGAAGGCGATCACCGAGCTGAAATCGCAGATCCGGATGGTCGCACTGTCCTCCTCCAACGTTCTCATCACCGGTGAAAGCGGCACCGGCAAGGAGCTGGTCGCCCGCGCGGTCCACGACGAAAGTCCCCGCCGCGATGCACCGTTCATCGCGGTCAACTGCGCGGCTCTGCCGGAAACCCTGCTGGAAAGCGAGCTGTTCGGCTACGTCAAGGGTGCGTTCACCGGCGCGAGTGCGCAGGGAAAGGTCGGTCTGCTCGAATCTGCGAAAGGCGGCACCTTCTTCTTCGACGAGATCGGCGACATGCCGCTTCTGCTGCAGGCCAAACTGCTGCGCGTGCTTGAGCAGCGGGAGATCCTGCGCGTGGGCGGGAACATGCCGATCCCGATCGACGTCCGCTTCGTCTTCGCCACGAACTGCGACCTCATGGAGAAGGTCAGGGACGGCACGTTCCGGAAGGATCTATACTATAGGATCAATGTTATTCCGCTGAAGCAGTCCCCGCTCCGCGAGCGGCGCGAGGATATTCAGATGCTGGCCGGGCTGTTCATCCGGCGCTTCAGCTCGGAGATGCAGAAGCCGGTCTATAAGATCGACGACGCGTTCTGGAATCTGCTCGTCCGCTATCCATGGCCCGGCAACGTCCGTGAGCTGCAGAACACAATGGAATATGTCGTTAACATGATGCATGCCGACGGCGTGCTCCACGCGGAGCTTCTGAGCCGGTATCTCACGCCGGAAACGGGATATCTTCCGCCCGCGCTCGATTTCGGCTCCAACTGGTCGCTGGCACACGCGGAGGAGCGCCTGATCCGGCAGTGCCTGCAGCAGTACAGCAGCCAGAAAAACGGCAAAAAGCTCGCCGCCGACCAGCTCGGCATCGGCCTTGCGACGCTGTACCGGAAAATGAAGCAGTATCAGATCGATATGTAATATTTTCTTCAGCAGTAATTCTCAGAATGAGTTTATTCTCATTTTGAGAATTACTGCTGCTTTTTATTTCCTCATTTTGAGAATATACATTAGTTTCCGCTACTTCTTTGCTATTAACAGCCGTTTTCCCGCGGCATTTCTGCCTCTTGTCCTCCAGAAATCGGCACAGAAAAAATTTTTTAGACACATTTTTGCATTTGGCTCAACGTTTGCTAAATCATGCAGTGAAAGCAGATATTTATTCTGCACTCACACATTGAAAGGATTGAAAGAAGATGAACAAACAAAGATTCTCGTGGAAACTTGCTCTCTCAGCGTTAGGTCCTGCTTTGCTTGTTGCGGCCTGCAATCTTGGTCCCGGCAGCGTCGTTACCGCATCCAACTACGGTGCAAAATATGGGTATGGTGCACTGTGGATCATTCTGCTCTCCTGTTTCTTCGCATTTTTCTATCAGGAACCGGCCATGCGAATCGCAAACAAGGCCAATACTCCTGATGACACCGTACTCCTCGGCATCCGAAACCGTATGGGTAAGGGCTGGGCATATCTGACCTGGATCGTGATCCTGCTTGGCAGCATGACATTCCAAGTCGGCAACCTGACCGGTACCGCCATGGCGCTTGAATACTTCGTTCCCTCCATTTCCTCGTTCGGCTGGGCCTGCATCATTGCCGTAAGTGGCCTGATCCTTGGCTTCCTCGGCTCCTATGGAAAAATCGAAAAAATCACGAATGTTCTGATCTTCGGCATTGTCGCTTGCTTCATTATCTGCGCTGTCGTCGCCAAACCCGACGGTGGAGAGATACTGCGCGAAGGCTTCACCTTCCAGATCCCGGGCGGCGACTACTGGACTGCGATGGCGCTGCTCGCCACGTCTGTTTCGTTCCACATTGCTGTCGGCTACTCTTCTCTCATTAAGAAAAAGCGCACAGAAGAAGCTCTGAAGGGCAATGACATGTCCCTCCTCCCGCGCAATATCCGGATGCGCTACAGCCGATTCGACCTGATTGTCGGCATCGTCATCACCTCCGGCGTCACCGCTGCGATTGTCATCTGCTCCGGCGCAACGCTCCACCCGCTCGGCATCACCGTCTCGAACGCAGCACAGATGGCTGTTCAGCTCGAGCCGTTGCTCGGCAAGGCTGCCGGTGTCGTCTTCTCCATCGGTCTGTTCGCCGCCGCATATTCCACCGTTCTGTATCAGGTCACGATCCAGCCCTATTACGCACATGAAGTAATGGGCCGCGACGTCGACCTGAAGGATAAGCTGAGTAAGGCCATGATGATCATTATCTGCGTGTTCCCGACGCTTCTTCTGCTGTTCTTCGGCGGCACGCCGACCGAGCTCATCATCTCCGTGCAAGCTATCACCGGCGTTGCTTTCCCGATCATCACGCTCGTTGTCTGGATCCTCTCCAACAAGAAGGAGTTCATGGGCGACATGGTGAACCGCACCTGGCAGAACATCATCTATGGCGTTATCTTCGCCGCAACCACCTTCATGGCTGTCCGCACGATCCTCTCGATCCTCGGCAAGCTGTAATTTCCGCATGGTCTGCCCTGCAGATCGACAAAAACAAGGAGGAGCTCATATGAGTGCTAGAGTCTTCAGCCAGGAATGGCACGCTCGCCGCAGAGACGAACTGATTGCACAGATGCAGCGCAAAAAAATAGACTGCGTGATTCTCAGTAATTCCGCATTGCCTGTCAATTTATACTACTTTACCGGATTTGATACAACTCCGCACCGGACTCTGACATTAGCCTTTTTTACAGTAGACGGTCAAAGCGCACTTCTCATTCCCGCCCTGCGTGCCGACCAGGCTGCTGTCGGCTGTGCCGCAATCCCCCGTCAGGTTCGGTATTCCGACGATGATGACATTTCAGCAGTGCTCCGTTGCATCGCCGTCTCTCTGCATCTGCGTGACCATGCCAGAATTGCAGTTGACGAATCCCTGGAATTTTTCAAGCTTCAGATCCTGCAGCAGGCATTCCCGACTGCTTCATTCTGTTCTGCCGCCGCTCTCATTGATCCTCTCAGAATGCGCAAAACCCCGGAAGAGCTTGCAATCCTCCGGACTGCATACCGCATGACGGATGAAGTATATAAGGCGGCATTAACCGAGGTTCACCCCGGTATGACTGAGCTTGAGTTCCGTCATCTTCTGGAAGAAGGTTATTATCAGCGCGGCTTTGCAGGCGGTTTACTAAATGGCGTTGCCTTTGGTAAAAACACCGCCTATACGCAGTGGGTGTCTGATTCAACCGCGATCGCTGCCGGAGATCAGGCATACTGTGACCTCGGCGCCGTATGGAATCATTACTGGACAGACACGACCCGGTGCTTTTCCCTTGGCGCTCCCTCTGCCGCATACCAGCGGCTCTACAACATCTGTTTGCAGGGTGAGCAACTCGCGGAGCAGGCCGTCCATCCTGGCATGACATTCGATGAGCTGCACTGGATCACCGGCAACTTTTTCCGGAAAGAAGGCGTTCTGCAATACTGGCCTGTGCGTCTTGGCCACGGCATCGGCTTGCTAGCAAATGAATCCCCCTCCGTATGCAATGGGAATCACGATGTCATCGAAGAAGGTATGGTCATCACGATCGAGCCAACGCTTCATATCCCCGGACATTTTGGACTGCGCATTGAAAACACCATTGTTGTCACTTCGTCAGGCTGTGAATCACTGTCCCAGCTTTCCCTTGAGCTTACCGTAATTCCGCTTTAACTACAAAACAGAAGGAGACCATTCTTATGACAAAAGGCTTAAACGGCGCTCGCATTCTTCTCACGACCTGCTCCAATTGCCAGAAAGACGAAAATATTCTGTTTGTCGCCGATAACACCGGTCTGGACATAGCGATGGCCATGTGGGCCGCTTCTGAGGAATTTCCGAACAGAACGCTGACGCTCATGGATGACCGCACCATGCACGGAGAAAACCCGACCGCAATCGCCGACGCCGCCATGCAGGCCGCCGACGTGATCTTCGCCTGCACCCGCTATTCCATGTTCCATTCCGACGCCAGGAAAGACGCAGTCGCGCGCGGAGCCAGATTTATCAACATGGCTGACTACGACTTTGAGATGATGGAGCACGGCGGCGTCTTCTGCGATTACGAAAAGGAACGTGTCCGCTGCGCAAAAATGGCAGAGCATTTCCGGGGCGGAAAGTGGATGGAGATTGAAACAGACTGCGGTTCTCATATGACCTGCTCGATTGAAAACCGTCCGCCGAAGGACCAGTACGGCGTCAGCCTTGAAAAGGGCGTCTCTTCCTCGCCTCCTGATATCGAATGCGCGACCTGCGCGGTCGAAGGAACTGCGAACGGCGTCATGTATATTGACGCCAGCATTCCGCATCCCGAACTTGGCCTGATCCGCGAGCCGGTCAAGCTCACGATTGAAAACGGTCTGGTAAAGAACATCGAGGGCGGTGAAGAAGCTGACATTCTGAAAAAGATCCTGGCCGACCTGCACGACCCGAACGCCTATAACGTCGGCGAAGTCGGCATCGGCATCAATTCCAGCGGCATTCTGAACGGCCGTATGCTGTCCGACGAGGGCTGCGGCGGTACCGCGCACCTCGGCCTCGGCGATAACCGCGGTTTCGGTGGTGTTGTCGCGTGCCAGATGCATCTGGACTGCATTTTCCACAAACCGACGATCCACGTTGACGGAAAACTCGTCATGGATCATGGCGAGATCATCTTCTGATCGATCATAATGACTTCCAAACGGAGCCGTTTGTGCTTCTTTGGCAGCCGCTCCCCGGATGTTTCCGCACACTTTGAAATCAAAGGAGATGTATCTTTTGAATAAAAAATGCCTGGAAGCCGCGAAAATCCTGATTGAGACCTGCGGTGGATGCAAACAGGATGAAAAAATAGCCATTATCACGGACGATTCGAGCCTTGAGCTTGCAAAGATCATGTGGGCCGCGCTGGAAGCATACCCGCAGAAGACGCTTGTCCTGATGCCTGATGCACAGATGCACGGTGAAGACACCAATGATGTTGTCGGAAATGCGATGTTGCACGCAGATGTGATCTTCGGATGCACAAAATTTTCCCTCACACACGCACCGAAAAAGAAGATCGCCGTACAGCAGGGCGCACGGTTCGTCAATATGGCTGACTACGACATGTCCATGATGGAGGACGGCGGCCTGCACGCAGATTTCCATGAAATGAAGAAGCTCTGCCTCGCGGTCGGTGAGAAGATAAAAGACCGCAGCAGAATCGAAATCACTACGCCGCGCGGAAGCCACTACACCGCGTCGATTGAAGGCCGCGCGCCATTCATGTCCTTCGGCATGGCACATGAGCCCGGCACAGCCTGCACGCCGCCCTGCGTCATGTGCTCGACCTGCGCTGTTGAGGGAACCGGTGAAGGCGTCGTCTACCTGGACGGCAGCGTGATCCATCCCAGCATCGGCCTTGTGACCGATGCGATCAAGCTCACGATCCACAAGGGGCTGATTACGGATATCACCGGCGGCCCGCAGGCGCAGACCCTCAAGGAGCTTCTGACCAGCTTCCACGAGGATGCGGCGTTTAATGTCGGTGAAATCGGTATCGGTCTCAATACCAAGTGCAAGCTTCGCGGACGGATGCTGGAAGACGAAGGCTGCGGCGGCACGGTGCATTTCGGCATCGGCGACAATCGCGGCTTCGGCGGTCATATGGCCTGCTCGTTCCATCTGGATGCTGTCTTCTGTGAGCCGACCCTGCTCGTCGACGGCACGCCCGTTCTGATCGACGGTAAAATCATCGTCTGACACATATTTAGAGGAAATACAGCATGAATAAATCTCTGCAAAATGTAATGGAATCTCTCAAGCCCGACCTGCTCCGATTCGTTCAGAAGATGGTCGCAGCAAAGAGCTACACCGGAAACGAAAAGGCCGCCGCTGAGCTGGCCTATCAGGAAATGCTCCGGCTGAATTTTGACCAGGCCTATATCGACGAGATCGGCAACGCTGTCGGAATCATTGGAAACGGACCGACAACCGTCTTTTTTGACGGCCATATCGACACGGTAAAGGCATTGCCCAAGGAGTGGGCTTTTAACCCCTGGGCCGGTGATATCATCGACGGTTTTGTTCGCGGCCGCGGTTCCACGGATATGAAAGCCTCTATCTGCGCCGCTGTTTATGGCGCTTGGGCCGCGCGGGAACTTGGATACGACGCGGGCAAGACAATCATTGTCAGCTGCTCCGTGATGGAAGAGGATTTTGAAGGTGTCGCCGTCAATTATGAGCTGAAGCATCTGCCCGTCAAGCCGGATTTCGCCGTCATCTGCGAGCCGACCCATCTGCAGATCAGCAACGGTCATTACGGACGCGCGCTGTTTGAGATCACATCGCTCGGAAAAGGGATCCACGCCAGCCGTCACCAGATGGGCGATAATGCGCTCAACAAAATTCTCCCCGTCATCGAACGTGTGGAGCAACTCGGCAAAAAACTGCTTGCCGCGGGTGACGCCGTCGGCTCGATCGCTTCCACCCAGTTGGAGACCGATTCAATGTCCATCAATACCATCCCCGGTCGCGCTGTCCTCACTGTGGATCGCCGGATCGCATACACCGAAACGGAAGAGCTCATCACGAAGGAAATGGATGCTCTGTGTGCCGAGATCCCCGATACGGCATGGAAGGTTGTCGAAGCACAAGCCGTTAGCTGGACCGGAATAACCGCTCCTTACCGCAATTTCATCAACAGTTGGAGGACCCCGGAGGATCATCCGCTTGTACGCGCGGCATGCGCTACGCTCGAAGCACTGGGGCATCCGCCGGTCGTTTATCGCCGCGACGGCTGCACAAACGGCTGGGTCACCTGCGGTCAGGAAAAGATCCCGACGATCATCTTTGGCGCAGGACACGAAAAAAATGCGCATGTCATCAACGAGACCTGCCCCATTGACCAGATCCTTACCGCCTGCAGCTTCTATGCACAGCTGGAAAACGAACTGTAATCACGAAAACTGTTTCACCGATACCACAAGATATCATACATATCAGGTATTACACTATGAAAGAACTACTCACAATCTACACCACATTTTTTAAAATGGGTGCCGTCACGTTTGGGGGCGGCTATGCGATGCTGCCGATTCTGCGGCGGGAGGTCGTACAGAAGCACCAGTGGGCCGACGAAGAGACCGTCATGGACTTCTACGCGCTCAGTCAGGGCCTGCCCGGCATCATCGCCATCAACGTCTCCACGTTCATCGGCTACCGCCAGAAAAAAGTCCCCGGTGCGGTCGCGGCCGCCCTCGGCATGGTCTCGCCCTGCATCATCATCATTTCCATCATCGCCGCCTTCCTGTCCAATTTTCAGGATAATCTCTACGTCAAGCACGCGCTGGCCGGCGTCTCCGTCTGTGTGGCAGCCCTCATCCTCGACGCCGTGCTCAACATGTGGAAAAAAGGCGTCAAGGACGTGCCCGGCATCATCATCTGTCTCGCCATGCTCGCCCTGAGCCTGTTCAGCAGCATCTCCCCCATCCTTCTTGTCATCGCCTGCGCCCTGCTCGGCATCGGCATCGGCTCCATAAAACGCCGTGCACATAAGGAGGATAATGTGGTATGATCTATCTGAAGCTATTCTGGGAATTTCTGCAGATCGGCCTGTTCGCCGTCGGCGGCGGCATGGCCACACTCCCGTTCCTGCAGCGGCTGAGCGCGTCGACCGGCTGGTTCAGTCAGGCGCTCATCACCGACATGATCGCCATCTCCGAATCCACCCCCGGTCCCATCGGCATCAACATGGCGACCTACGTCGGCTTCTCCGTCGCAGGCGTGCTCGGCGGCATCGTCGCCACGATGGGCGAGATCATCCCGTCGATCATCATCGTCTGCATCGTGTCCAACTGCCTCGCCCGCTTCCGCGGCAGCAATCTGGTCAGCGACATGTTCTACGGGCTCCGCCCGGCCGTCACCGGCCTCATCGCCGCGGCCGGCATCAGCGTCGTTCAGGCGTCCATGCTGCACGTTTCCCTTTACGAGCAGACCGGCAAGCTCCTGGACCTGCTGGATCTCAAGAAGCTGATCTATTTTGTGGTCGTTTTCATTGCCATCCGCAAGTTCAAGAAGCATCCCATCCTTTACATCGCCATCTCGGCAGGACTTGGCATTCTGCTTTCCTTCTGATCCCATTCATTCCGGCTCTTGGAGGTAGCTCTTATGGAACTTGGCCTTTCTCAGCAGCTCGATACCCGGCTCCTTCTGACGCAGAGCATGCTGCAGTCGCTGCGCGTGCTGCAGATGAATCTGGTCGATCTGCGCGACTACGTGCTGGAGGCGACGCTCTCCAACCCCGTCGTGGAGCTGCAGGATCAGGCCCCCGCCGCCGCGCTTCCGCTCCATCGGGAGCCGGACGCGCCGCCCGACGATTCCAACCTTGCGTTCCTGCAGAATGACACCGGCTTTTCCGTCTCTGCCGACAAGGATCAGAAGCGCCGCTTCCTTGAGAGCATCCCCGCCCCCGGCCAGTCCTTTACCGAGATGCTGCTCGAGCAGCTGCACCAGCTGCCCGGCGTCTGTCCCGCCCTGCGGCGCTCCGCCGCCTATATCATCCGGTGTCTGAACAGCCGCGGATACCTCGACACCGACCTTTCCGTGCTGGCCGCCGATCTCGGCGTTCCCGCAGAGCAGGTCGACGAAGCGCTGCGGCTCGTGCAGAGCCTGCAGCCCACCGGCGTCGGCGCAAGGTCGCTTTCCGAGTGCCTGCTGCTCCAGATCCCCCGGAGCAGCCCCCAATACGCGCAGGCCGCGCAGCTTCTGCGCGAGGGCCTGCAGGAGCTGGCGCGGCGCGATTACACAAAGATCGCGCGGCTGCTCCACTGCTCCTCCAATGAGGCCCGGCAGCTGTGCCTTCTGATCTACAATCTGAATCCGATCCCCTCGCAGGGCTTCGGCGCAGAGCTGCAGACGGTCTACCAGATCCCGGAGGCACATATCCACGTCGCGTCCGGCCAGATCCTTGTCGAGCTGAACCGGTCGTTCCTGCCCGGCATCGTCCTCAATCAGGAGATCTGCCAATATGTCGACGAGCACGGCTCCCGGGAGGACCGGCAGTATCTGAAGAAAAATCAGGCCGAGGCCCAGCAGCTGCAGCAGTGCGTCAGCAGCCGCTGGAGCACACTGGAGCTGGTCCTGCGGGAGATCATCCGGACCCAGCAGAACTTTTTCCTTCACCGCGCCCCGATGCAGCCGCTGAGCATGCAGGAGCTTGCCGACCGTCTCGGCATGCATATCTCCACGATCAGCCGCACGGTGAGCGGTAAATACATCGAATTTCGCGGCGCAAGTCTTCCGCTCCGTTCCTTCTTCGTCGCCGGTGTCGCCGGCACGGACGACCAGCTTTCCACCGATCATGTCAAGCAGCAGATCGCGAAGCTGGTCCGGGAAGAGCAGCCCGACCATCCGCTCTCCGACGAGCAAATCCGGCTCCTGCTTCTGGACAGGAACATCCCGGTCAGCCGCCGCACTATCGCCAAATACCGGCTGCAGCTTGGCATTGCCGCCTCGTCGGAGCGCCGCCGGAAACACGGTTTCTAACCCACAACCAACATTCGTATCTATATGAGGGAGCATTCAATATGAGCAAGATCGATCTTACCATCAACAAGGAAGGCCTGGCGCATAACATCCAGAAGGCCAAGGAAAACAACATCATCATCCCGACCATCGCGCAGATGCAGAACCCGGACCTGATCCCGGAGAAGATCAAGGAAAAGCTGACGCACACCGGCCTGTGGGACGTTGACCCGGTCAACCTGTTCCGCATCAGCTGGCACAACGAAGCCAAGGAGTCCGGCGGCCTGTACCAGAAGACCCCGAACTACGTCGAGATCCCGTCCTCCGTCTCCGGCGTTCCCTGCCGTATCCTTGCCATGTCCGGCAAGTGGTTCCCGACCGGCTGCCATAAGGTCGGCGCATCCTTCGGCTGCCTGGCTCCGCGTCTCGTGACCGGTCAGTTCGACGCTACCTATCATCACGCTGTCTGGCCCTCCACCGGCAACTACTGCCGCGGCGGCGCGTTCAACTCCAAGCTGCTGGCCTGCGACTCCGTCGCCATCCTGCCGCAGGATATGTCCAAGGAACGCTTTGACTGGCTGAAGACCATCGCCGGCCAGATCATCGCCACCCCGGGCTGCGAGTCCAACGTCAAGGAGATCTTCGACAAGACCTGGGAGCTCAAGCAGGATCCCAGCATGATGATCTTCAACCAGTTTGCCGAGATGGGCAACCCCCTGTGGCACTACAATGTCACCGGCTACGCTCTGAGCGATCTGTTTGAGAACGTGAAGAAGCCCGGCCAGAGACTTGCCGGCGCCTGCTTCACCTCCGGCTCCGCCGGCACGATGTCCGCGGGCGACCTCCTCAAGGAGCGCTATCCGGGCATGAAGCTGGCAGTCGGCGAAGCGCTGCAGTGCCCGACCATTCTGGATAACGGCTTCGGCGGCCACCGCATCGAAGGCATCGGCGACAAGCACATCCCCTGGGTCCATAACGTCAAGAACACCGACATGGTCATTGACATTGACGACGAAGATTCCCAGCGCCTGCTCCGCCTGTTCAACTGCAAGGAAGGCCAGGCGTACCTCAAGTCCCTCGGCCTGTCGGGCGAGCAGATCGAGAAGTTCACGTGGATGGGCATTTCCGGCATCGCAAACGTTCTGTGCTGCATCAAGATGGCCAAGTTCTATGAGCTGACCGAGGATGACGTCGTTGTTACCGTTCTGACTGACTCCGCCGTCATGTACAAGTCCCGTGTCGAAGAGCTCAACGAGATGTACGGTGCCTACTCCGCACAGGCTGCCGAGCTGGATCACAACCTGCACATGCTGAACCTCAAGACCGACAACATGATGGAGCTGACGTATCCGGAGCGCAAGCGCGTGCACAACCTGAAGTATTACACCTGGGTCGAGCAGCAGGGCATGACGGTCGAAGACCTCAACGCCCAGTGGTACGACACCAAGAACACCTGGGACGCCGTCCATGCCCAGGCCAAGGAGCTCGACGAGCTGATCAACGCCTTCAACGACGAAGTCGGCCTGCTGAAGGCACTGTAAGAGGAGGAGAGTATCATGAAATACGGTCGTACTTTTAACTTCTCTGCCGGTCCCGCGATGATGCCGGAACCCGTGCTGGAGGAGATCCGCGACGAAATGATGAACTACCGCGGCAGCGGCATGTGCGTCAT
>CAKTTB010000008.1 GCA_934613505.1 uncultured Oscillospiraceae bacterium
GGGGAAATCGAAATCCCCTCAGGCTCGTTTTCTTTTTGCCACTTTTTCTTTTGGAGAAGCAAAAGAAAAAGTGGGACCGCAGTCGCAAATTTGCAGAAGGGTTTCAGCCTTCTGCCAGTTTCCCTCATCCGACGTTCCGGGGACAGCTTTTGGTCCTCCATATAGAAAAAGTGCAGGCCGGGGAGTCCGGTCTGCACCTTCGGTTTGCTTGGGGGGTTATTCTTCCTCTGTCGGGATCCCGGTGACGACCGGGCGGCCGTCGGCGTTCAGCAGCGGTGTCAGGCCGCCGCCGTAGCCAGAGGAAATCCAGAGGTAGTTGACGCCGGTCTGCCGGTCGACAAAGATCGTGCGCTGCCAGCCGAAGGCGCTGCCCTCGTCCAGAACCTTGATGAAGCGTTCGTCCTTCTTTGCCATGTTACTTCGTCTCCTTCACCGTTTCCACAATGCCAGAGGCCAGGCCTGCATAGCCCTGCAGCTCGGACGGGATGATGATCTTCGTAGCCTTGCCGTCGGCGACCTTCTGCATGGCCTCGAGCGCCTTGAGGCGGAGGACCTGATCGTTCGGGGCCTTCTCATTCAGAAGCGCCAGCGAGTCGGCCATGGCCTTCTGCACGGCCATGATGGCCTGTGCTTCGCCGTCGGCTCTCAGGATGGCGGCCTGCTTTTCGGCTTCGGCCTTGAGGATGGCGGCCTGCTTTTCCGCGTCGGCTCTCAGAATGGCGGCTTCCTTTTCGCCCTCGGCGACAAGGATCTGGCTGCGCTTCGTGCCTTCTGCCTGCAGGATGGCCTGACGGCGGTCGCGCTCGGCCTTCATCTGCTTTTCCATGGAGTTCTGGATGTCCTGCGGCGGAAGGATGTTCTTCAGCTCCACGCGGTTGACCTTGATGCCCCAGGGATCGGTGGCTTCGTCAAGGATGGCGCGCATCTTGGTGTTGATGACGTCGCGGGAGGTGAGCGTCTGGTCCAGCTCAAGATCGCCGATGATGTTGCGGAGCGTCGTGGCCGTGAGCGTCTCCATGGCCATCATGGGGCGCTCGACGCCGTAAGTGTAGAGCTTCGGGTCGGTGATCTGGTAATAGACGACGGTGTCGATCTGCATGGTGACGTTATCCTTGGTGATGACGGGCTGCGGCGGATAGTCAAGCACCTGCTCCTTGAGGCTGACCTTCTTGGCCACGCGCTCAATGAACGGGACCTTGACGTGGATGCCGACCTCCCAGACCTTCGAGAACGCGCCGAGACGCTCGATAACGTACGCGCGGGACTGCTGGACGATGTGGACGTTGCTGATGATGACGATGAGCAGGATGACTGCAAGAACAAGAATGGCGATCAATCCAACGGGCATAGTAGTTCCTCCTTCGGTTTTTCAGTTCTTTTTATGGTTGATGTTCAACGGATGTTTACGGGGACTTCGACCGGCTCGACAAGGAGCTTCGCGCCCTCGACCCGCAGGATCTTCACGTGCGCGCCGGTCTCGATGCGCGCGCAGGACGGACATTTTGCCGTCCAGAGCACGCCGCTGACCTTGACCGCGCCGGTATCGAGCTGCGCGTCGATGGGTTCGGTGACGATGGCCGTCTGACCGGCCAGCCGGTCGGCATTCAGACGTTCGGGCTTGGGCTTCAGCTTCTTTTTGGCAAGCGGACACACGAGGATCAGCAGCAGCGCCGACACGATCACGAAGACTGCCGCCTGCGCCAGCCCCGATGCGCCGCAGATCGCCGCCAGCAGCGCGCATACCGCGCCGCCGATGAACCACACGGATACGAGCGCGACCGTGACGGCCTCGGCGATGATAAAGATCACGATGGCCGCGATCCAGAACCAGATGCATGGCGTCATGGGCATAGCCTCCTTTCTTCTTGACTACCAGTATACAGCATCCTCCCGTGCTTGTCACGGGTCTGACGTCTTAAGTTCTTCTTAATAAATTTTACAAAATCGTTACACATAGGGTTTGCTATTTGGCGGAAAATTCCGTATACTTAGAATATTGATTGCGCCGCTGCGTGCGGCCGGAAAACTGGAGATAGAAAACGATGGATACAATGACATTCTGCGTGCCGTGCCTGTTTGGGCTGGAGGGTCTGGTCGGAGACGAGCTGAAGCGGCTCGGTCTGGCGGGCGTCCGGGTGGAAGACCGGCGCGTTTTTTTTGAGGGCGGCTTCGACGCCATGGCCAAGGCCAATCTCTGCTGCCGCATGGGTGAGCGCGTGATGATCCTGCTTGCCGAATTTGACGCGCACAGCTTTGAGGATCTGTTTCAGGGTGTCAAGGCGGTGGAGCTCGAGCGCTTCATCCCGAAAAACGGCGCGTTCCCCGTCAAGGGCTACAGCCTGAACAGCCAGCTCCATTCCGTCCCGGACTGTCAGGCCATCGTCAAAAAAGCGGCGGTCACGCGGCTGGGCGAGAAGTACGGCCTCGGCTGGCTGCCGGAGACGGGCGAAACGTATCAGCTGCGCTTTTCCATCATGAAGGATCATGTGGAGCTGTTTCTCGATACCTCCGGCGTGAGCCTGCACAAGCGCGGCTACCGCCGCGAGGCGAATCTTGCGCCCCTGCACGAGACGATGGCGGCCGCGATGGTGAACCTTGCCCGCTACCGCGGGCGGGACTTCTTCTGGGATCCGTTCTGCGGCTCCGGCACCATCTGCATCGAAGCGGCCATGATCGCCTTGAACCGCGCGCCGGGTCTGAACCGGTCGTTCATGGCGCAGAAGTGGGGCTGCGTACCCGAGACCGTCTGGCAGCAGGCGCGGACGGAAGCACTCGACCGTGAATACCGCGGGGAGTATCACATCCTCGGCACGGATATCGATCCGGCCTCACTTGAGATCGCGCAGCAGAACGCGCGCAAGGCGGGCGTCGGCAAGCTCATCGACTTCCGCGAGGCGGACGCCACCAAGATGAGCCTGCCCGCCGACAAGGGTCTCATCGTCTGCAACCCGCCCTACGGCGAGCGCATGCTCGAGCAGCGCAGCGCGCAGCGGCTCTACGGCGCGCTGGGGCGGCACCTCAAATATGCGGACGGCTGGAAAAAATACATCATCTCCTCCGAGCCGGAGTTCGAGCACTATTTCGGCCGTCAGGCGACCAAAAAGCGCAAGCTCTATAACGGCCGCCTGCAGTGCAACGTATACATGTATTATTGATCCGGATACAGATAAGACGAAAGAGAAAGGGGAATGTTCCGCGCTATGAAGCACGTTTTTATTGTGAATCCCGCCGCCGGAAAATTTGACCGCACGGAGGGCTACCGCGCCATGATCGACGCTGCCTTCCAGCCGCGCGGGCTTACATATGAGCTGCTCGTGTCCAAAGCGCCGGGCGACTGCCGGTCTCTGGCCAGACAGGCGGCCGAATCCGGCGAGGAGGTCCGCATCTATGCCTGCGGCGGCGACGGAACGCTCAACGAGGTCGTCAACGGCGTGGTCGGGTTCGACAACGCCACCGTAACGCATTTTCCCGGCGGCTCCGGCAACGACGCCATCAAGGTGTTCAGCAATCCCGCGGCCTTTGCCTCCATCGACCGTCTTCTCGACGCGGACGAGGCGCGCTTCGATCTCATCCGCTGTAACGACACGTATGCGCTCAACGTCCTGTCCATCGGCTTTGACGCCCGCGTCGGCACGGATATTGCCCGCTTCAAGCGCCTGCCGCTCGTGACGGGCAAGGGCGCGTATATCCTGTCCATCCTCTCCAATATGCTGCACGGGCTGAGCGCGCAGTATACGGTCACGCTCGGTTCCGGCGAGACGATCTCCGGCCAGAAGACCATGATCTGCATCTGCAACGGCCGCTGGTACGGCGGCAGCTTCAATCCCATGCCGGAGGCGGAGCCGGACGACGGGATTCTGGAGGTCCTTGTCGTCGATAAGGTGAATCTCCTGCAGGTCGCTTCTGTGGTCGGCCAGTATCAGAAGGGACATTACGCCGACTTCCCGGAGCTCATCCGCCATTACCGCTGCACGGATCTGCGGATCGAGTGCAAGGAGCCGTCCGTCGTCAATGTCGACGGCGAGGCGATCCACACGACGGACGCAAAGATCTCGCTCGTTCCGCACGCCATCCGCTTCTTCTATCCGAAGGGCCTGACCTACCACGTGAAAAATTAACACTCTCGTCATAAATTTGCTAAAATACCCCCTTGACTTTTTCCAAGTTCGGATTATTATATAGGTGTTAGCAGTCAAGATGAATGAGTGCTAAAAAATCTTGTAAGACACGCTGCTTTGTGCAGCGACTTGATACTGGGAGGTATTCGTTATGAAATTGACCCCGCTCGCAGACAACGTTCTGCTCAAGCACATGGAAGCTGAGGAAAAGACCGCATCCGGCATCATCCTCTCCACTGCCACCAAGGAAAAGTCCGTGATCGCAGAAGTCATCTCCGCCGGCCCCGGCACCGATGATGTCAAGGTCACTGTCAAGCCCGGCGACAAGGTCGTTACCGGCAAGTTCGCCGGACAGGAGCTGAAGCTCGACGGCGAAGACTATGTCATCGTCAAGATGGCCGACATTCTGGCAGTTGTTGAATAATTCGTGATTGATTGAAAGGAAGCAATTTTTATGGCAAAGCAGATTGTTTATGGCGAAGAAGCCCGCAAGGCTCTGCTGTCCGGCATTGACCAGCTCGCCAATACTGTAAAGGTCACCATGGGCCCGAAGGGCCGCAACGTTGTTCTGGGCAAGAAGTTCGGTTCTCCGCTCATCACCAATGACGGCGTCACGATCGCCAAGGACATTGAGCTCGAGGACGCGTTCGAGAACATGGGCGCGCAGCTCGTCCGCGAAGTCGCCACCAAGACCAACGACATCGCCGGCGACGGCACCACCACCGCGACCCTGCTGGCGCAGGCCATCGTCCATGAGGGCCTGAAGAATGTCTCCGCGGGCGCGAACCCGATGGTCATGCGCAAGGGCATGGAAAAGGCCGTCAAGACCGCCATCGACACCATCAAGGCGAACTCCGAGACCGTCAAGGGCTCCGATGATATCGCAAGAGTCGGCACCGTCTCCTCCGGTGACGAGTCCGTCGGCAAGCTGATCGCCGAGGCCATGGAGAAGGTCGGCGCGTCCGGCGTCATCACCATCGAAGAGTCCAAGACCGCCGAGACCGGTCTGGAGGTCGTCGAGGGCATGCAGTTCGACCGCGGCTACATTTCCCCCTACATGGTCACCGATACCGACAAGATGGAAGCTGTCATCGATGATCCGTATATCCTGATCACCGACAAGAAGATCTCCTCCATCCAGGAGATCCTGCCGCTGCTCGAGCAGATCGTCAAGACCGGCAAGAAGCTCGTCATCATCGCAGAGGACGTCGAGGGCGACGCACTGGCTACCCTGCTGGTCAACCGTCTGCGCGGCAACTTCACCTGCGTCTGCGTCAAGGCTCCGGGCTTCGGCGACCGCCGCAAGGAAATGCTCAAGGATATCGCCATCCTCACGGGCGGCACGTATATCTCCTCCGAGCTGAACATGAACCTGCCGGACACCCAGATCACCGATCTCGGCACTGCCCGTCAGATCAAGGTCACCAAGGACAACACCGTCATCGTTGACGGCGCCGGCGATGCCAACGAGATCAAGGCCCGTATCGCCGAGATCAAGAACACCATCTCCGTTACCACCTCTGACTATGACAAGGAAAAGCTGCAGGAGCGTCTTGCAAAGCTGTCCGGCGGCGTAGCCGTTATCAAGGTCGGCGCACAGACCGAGGTCGCCATGAAGGAGCAGAAACTCCGCGTTGAGGACGCCCTGAACGCGACCCGCGCTGCTGTCGAAGAAGGCATCGTGGCAGGCGGCGGCACCGCTTACGTCAACGCCATCCCGGCTGTTGAAAAGCTGGTTGCAAAGCTCTCCGGCGATGAGAAGACCGGCGCTCAGATCATTGCCCGCGCCCTGCAGGCTCCGATCCGCCAGATCGCTGAGAACGCCGGCGTCGACGGCTCCATCGTCTACGACAAGATCCGCTCCAGCCGCAAGCTCGGCTATGGCTACAACGCCTACACCGAGACCTACTGCGACATGATCCCGTCCGGCATCGTTGACCCGACCAAGGTCACGCGTACTGCTCTGGAGAACGCCGCGTCCATCGCCTCCTGCGTCCTGACGACCGAATCTCTGGTCGCCGACAAGCCCGATCCCAAGGCCGACGCTGCCATGGCAGCTGCCGCAGCCCAGGGCGGCGGCATGGGCGGCATGTATTGATCCGTACCTGATAAAAACCCTGAAAGCGGAGAACCTCGCCGAGGTTCTCCGCTTTTTTGTTTGCGTATGGAAGACAATGGCTTGCATTTGGTCTACCTTTCTGGTATGCTAAATTATACCGCTCTTTGCACGCGGTATTTTTTACGCAGAAGGGAAGGATGCGCTGTGGGCGGAAATACGCTGGATATGACGAAGGGCAGCCCGTGGAGGCTGATCGTCAAATTCGCGATCCCAGTGTTTCTGAGCCAGGTTTTCCAGCAGCTTTATAATACGGCGGACACGCTGATCGTCGGCCGGTTTCTTGGAGACGAGGCGCTCGCGGCGGTCAGCTCGTCCGGACCGCTGATCTTTTTGCTGATCAGCTTCTTTGAAGGCATGACCATGGGCGCGGGCGTGACCATCTCCCGCTTCTTTGGGGCCGGAGATCACGAGAAGGTCTCGCGCGCCGTGCATACGAACGTGACCTTCAGCCTGCTCGCGGGCGTATTCCTGACAGTCATCGGCGTCTGGCTGACACCGACGTTCCTGCGGTGGATGGGGACCGACCCGGAGGTTCTGCCGGAGGCGATCTCCTATTTCCGGTATTATTTCACCGGCGTTCTGGCCGTTGTGATGTACAATACCTGCAAGAGCATCATGAACGCCCTCGGCGACAGCCGCAGGCCGCTCTATTATCTGATTTTGTCCTCGCTGACCAATATCGTGCTGGATCTGCTGTTCATCGCGGTCTTCCACTGGGGCGTCTGGTCGGCGGCGGTCGCCACGACAATCTCACAGGCGATCAGCATGGTCCTGTGTGTCCGCCATCTGATGAAAAAGGGTACGATCTATCAGCTCCAGCCCAAAAAGCTCGGGCTTGACCGCGAGATGCTGAGCCTGATCGTCCGCTACGGCCTGCCGGCCGGCGTGCAGAACTCGGTCATCGGCTTTGCCAACGTCATCGTGCAGTCGAACATCAACTCCTTCGGTAAGATCGCCATGGCGGCCTACGGCGCGTATTCCAAGCTGGAGGGCTTCGCCTTCCTGCCGGTCACGAGCTTCACCATGGCACTGACGACCTTCGTCAGCCAGAACCTCGGCGCAGGCCTGCATGACCGCGCGAAGAAAGGCTCCCGCTTCGGCATCATCGCCGCGGCGGTGATCGCGGAACTGATCGGCGTCGCCTCGTATCTGCTCGCGCCGACGCTCTTTGCCTGCTTCACCTCCACGCCGGAGGTCATCGCGCTCGGCACGCGGGAGATGCGGACGATCTGCCTGTTCTTCTGCCTGCTGGCCTTCTCGCACGCCATTGCGGCCGTCTGCCGCGGCGCGGGCAAGGCGTTCGTGCCGATGATCATCATGCTGCTGTTCTGGTGCGTGATCCGCATCACCTATATCACGATCGTCATGCGCATTGTCCATGAGATCCAGTATATCTACATGGCCTACCCGCTGACGTGGTCGCTCAGCTCGATCGTCTATTTCATCTACTACCACTGCTCCGACTGGGTCCACGGCTTCGACAAAAAATCCGCCCGCGCGGCGTAAAAAATATCCCCACCGGCATGTGCCGGTGGGGATTTGCTTTATTCCTCCGCAAACAGCGGGACGAAGCTGAAGGTCCGGCAGTCGACCAGACCGCGGTTGGTCAGGCGCAGCTCCGGCAGGCAGGCCAGCGGGACGAGCGCCATCGTCATATACGGCGAGTTGATCACGCAGCCCATCTGCTTCCATGCGGCGTCGAGCTTCGAGACCAGCCCGGCCATCTCGCGCACAGGAAGATCGTTCATGAGACCCGCAATGGGCAGCGGCACCACGGCAAGCACCTTGCCGTCCGCGACGGCGCACATGCCGCCGCCGCATTCGACGAGCGTATTGGCTGCCAGCGCCATGTCCGCGTCATTCGTGCCTGCGACGAGCAGATTGTGCGCATCGTGGGAGACGGTCTGCGCCATGGCGCCCTTTTTGAAGCCGAAGCCCTTGAGAAAGCCGACACCCTTTGTGCCGGTCTCGTGGTGGCGCTCAAAGACGACCATCTTCATGACGTCCTGCGCGGCGTCCGGCTCGACGAAGCCGTCCTTCACCGGCAGCTCGAGCAGCCGCTCATAGTTGCCGACGCGGTTCGGGATGATCTCGATCACGCGGGTTTTGACCGTTTTGCCGGCCCCGGCGGGCGCGGCGATCCTGAAGCTTTCCTCCGTGATCGGATGGCCGACATGCATCGTGTGGAAGACATGCTCCGGGAAGTTGGCGGGCTTGATCTCCACGCACATCTTTCCGTTTTCGGCGACGACGTCGCCGTCGATCATCGTCCGCGTGATGCGGATGTCATGCAGATCGTCAAAGAATACGATATCCGCGCACTTGCCCGGCGTGATGCTGCCCATCTCGTGATCCATGCGGAAGCAGGTCGCGACGTTGATCGTCACGTACTGGATCGCCTTGACGGGGTCCAGCCCCTCCTTGATGGCGCAGCGGACGATATGATCCAGATGGCCGTCGTTGATGAGCGTGTCCGGGTGGGTATCGTCGGAGATCAGACAGGCAAAGCGATCGTCGATCCTGTTGTCCAGCACGGCCTTGATGATGACCGGCATATCGTGCCAGGCACTGCCGTAGCGCATGAGGGCGTACATGCCGTGCCGCATCTTTTCCAGCACGTCCTCCGCCCGCGTGGATTCATGACAGCAGCGGATGCCGGAGGCGATATAGGCGTTCAGCGCCGCGCCGGTGTCGGGGATGGAGAAATGGCCGGTGATGATGTTGTCGGATTTCAGCGTCTCGGCAAGCTCTGCGTGGATGTTCTCCTCGGCGCCGATGACGTTCGGGAAGCTCATCATCTCGCCGAGACCCATAATGCCGTCCCAGCCCATCATTTCGCGGATATCGTCGGCATGGATGGCCGCGCCGGTATCCTCAAAGCCGGCTACTGCGGGCACGCAGGACGGCGCGTTCGACATGGCCTTGAGCGGGGCGCGCTTTGCGTCCTCAATCATGATCCGGACGCCCTCCTTGCCGCAGACGTTGCAGATCTCGTGCGGATCCATGAAGATGCCGGTCGTGCCGCAGGGAACGACCGCCTTTGCGTATTCACCCACGGAGATCATCGACGATTCCACGTGGATATGTCCGTCCATAAAGCCGGGCGCGATATACTGGCCGCCTGCGTCGATGACCTTCGTCTCCGGCCCGATGCAGTGTGCTGCGTCGCCCACGAGCGCGATGCGGCCCTCGGCGATCGCAACGTCGATGCCCGCCTGGATCTCCGCCGTGCAGACGTTGACCAGACGGGCATTCTTGATGACAGTCTCCGCCTTCTGTACGCCCATGGCCACGCGCGCGAGCGTGCGCGTGGCCTCATACAGCGGCTTTTTGCAAAACTTGTTCAGCATCCTGTTTCCTCCTTGCATGTTCTCATGACCGCGAGCCGGTCGTGATGTGGATTAAGGGGCTTGTGATAGTACTACAGTACCATACGGCGCGGGTGATTGCAAGAAGGGGCGGAAAACCGTGCGGTGTAGGGATGGGATACGGGAATACGTCGGCAGCTGCGATGCGCTGCATCGCGGCCGTCTGGCGACGGCAAAATGCTTGTGATTGAACCCACGGGTTCGTTGTGGGATCCTGTACACCAATGAAAAACACCATCCATATGGATGGTGTTTTTCATTGGAGCAGGATACGGGAGTCGAACCCGCCTCCGCGGCTTGGGAAGCCGCTGTACTACCGATGTACGAATCCTGCATATATGAAGTTTGAATTGCCGCACGGTGGTGCGGCAGGATACGGGAGTACTCCGCCGACTGCGTCGGCTCCGTGCCGCTGCACATTTTCTTTTGGCTGCGCCCAAAGCTGCGATGCTGTGCATCGCAGCCGTCTGGCGACGGCAAAATGCTTGCGGTCGTCCCCGCCTTCTGCAGCTTGGGAAGCCGCTGTACTACCGATGTACGAATCCTGCGTGGAGTTCGTAAGTATCATAGCATCTTTCCGGCAAAAAAGCAACCGTTTTCTGGCGAATAACCGCCGGGCCTTTCCGAAAGGCCCGGCGGATGGGGTTCAGCAGAGCTTTGCGCCGGCGGGGATGGCGTCGTCGATCATGAGAAGATGCAGCTTCTCCTCGCCCTTTTCCTTGTGGACGGCGGAGATGAGCATGCCGCAGGACTCGAGGCCCATCATCTTTCTGGGCGGCAGATTGACGATCGCAGCCAGCGTCTTGCCGACGAGCTGCTCCGGCTCGTAGAACTTCGCGATGCCGGAGAGGATCTGCCGGTCGGTGCCGGTGCCGTCGTCGAGCGTGAAGCGCAGGAGCTTGTCGGACTTCTTGACGCGCTCGCAGGCCTTGACCTTGACGGCGCGCAGGTCGGATCTGCAGAAGGTATCGAAATCGACCTTTTCCTCCAGCTGCGGCTCGACCTCAACGGCGGGCAGCAGAGCGCGCTTCTGCGCGGCTTCCAGCTCCTCCAGCTCGGCCAGCGCCTTGGGCGCGTCGATGCGCGGGAAGATGGCCTCGCCCTTGTGGACGGTCACGATCTGCGGGAGCTTGCCCCAGACGTTCGCAGCGTCCCATGTGACGACGTCTGCGCCTGCACCGATCTGCGCGAAGATCTTTTCGCACGAGGCCGGGATGAACGGCAGCAGGAGCGTGGCGCAGATGCGGATGGACTCGAGCAGGTTATACATGACGGAAGCAAGCCGAGCGCGGTTGGCTTCGTCCTTGGCGAGGGACCACGGCATTGTCTCGTCGATATACTTGTTGGCGCGCTGGATGCACTTGAAGATCTCGTCAAGCGCGTTCTGGAACTGGAATTTCTCCATCTGCGCCTCATAGCGCTCACGCAGGCCGGAGAGCATCGAAATAAGCGCCTCGTCGGCTTCGCCGGCCTCGCGCGCCTCGGGCAGCGTGCCGCCAAAATACTTCTCGACCATCGCCGTCGTGCGGGAGACGAGGTTGCCGAGGTCGTTGGCAAGATCAATATTGATGGTGTTGATCAGCAGCTCGTTGGAGAAGTTGCCGTCGGAACCGAACGGGAACGTGCGCAGCAGGAAGAAGCGCAGCGCATCAACGCCGAACTTTTCAGCCAGAATATACGGATCGACGACGTTGCCCTTGGACTTGGACATTTTGCCGCCGTCCATGACAAGCCAGCCGTGGCCGTAGACGTGCTTGGGAAGCGGCATGCCCATGCTCATGAGCATGGCCGGCCAGATGATCGAATGGAAGCGGACGATCTCCTTGCCGACAAAATGAACATCTGCCGGCCAGTATTTGTCGTAATCGTGATATTTTTCGTTCATGAAGCCGAGCGCCGTGGTGTAGTTGAACAGGGCGTCGACCCAGACATAGACGACGTGGCCCGGATCAAAGTCGACCGGCACGCCCCAGGTGAAGCTGGTGCGGGAGACGCACAGATCCTCCAGACCCGGATCGATGAAGTTGTTGACCATCTCGTTGACGCGGGACTTCGGCTGCAGGAAGTCGGTCGTCGTCAGAAGCTCGCGCACACGAGCGGCATATTTGGAAAGACGGAAGAAATACGCTTCCTCCGACGCGTCGTGGACCTCGCCGCCGCAGTCGGGGCATTTGCCGTCCTTCAGCTGACTCTCGGTCCAGAAGCTCTCGCAGGGGGTGCAGTATTTGCCCTTGTATTCGCCCTTATAGATATCGCCGTTTTCATACATCTTGCGGAAGATCTTCTGGATGGACTCCACATGATAATCGTCCGTCGTGCGGATAAAGCGGTCGTTGGAGATGTTCATGAGCTTCCACAGATCGAGAATGCCCTTCGGCCCGGCGACAATATTGTCGACGAACTGCTGCGGCGTGACGCCCGCGGCCCTGGCCTTGTCCTCAATTTTCTGGCCATGCTCGTCCGTGCCGGTCAGGAACATGACGTCGTAGCCCTGCAGCCGCTTGTAGCGCGCCATGGCGTCGGTCGCAACGGTGCAGTAGGTGTGGCCGATGTGCAGCTTATCTGACGGATAATAGATCGGCGTGGTGATATAAAATGTCTTTTTGCATGCTTCACACATAGTTTTTTCCTCTTTTCCGCCCGCTCCGAATGAAAGAGGGGCTGTTACCCTATACTGTATCCTTTTCCCGTATTTTTGTCAACGCTGTTGCGAAATATTTGACATTCGTGGTATACTGACAGTAAATCGATTTTAGCGTCGCTTGACAAGGGCACACATGCCCGTAGGACGCTTCGGCACGCCTTTCGCCGCATTATCGTCCTTGACATACTGTCGCCCATCAATGAGGATAACGAAGCCAGATGGCGTTTAGACCCGGGAAAACCATGTGTACTCTGGTCAAGCTGCGCTAATTTTAATAAACAGACAGGAGTCCCGATTTTTTTATGATCTCTTTTCACAAGGCGGAGGCCGCCGATCGCGCGTGGGCGCATGAAATCCTGAAAAACTGTGAATATCCCGGCGCGGAATACGCGTTCAGCTGCATGTATCTTTGGTCGGAGTATTTCGGCGAGCTTGGCCGGGCCGGCGATCGCCTGACCCAGCACGCGAGCTGGCGCGGCCGCGAGGTCTATCTCTACCCCGCCGGCACCGGCGATCTGCGTGAGGCGATCGAAGCCATCCGCGCCGACGCGGCGGAGCGCGGCAATCCCCTGCGCCTGCGCAGTCTGACGAACGAAACGAAGCAGGAGCTGGAGACGCTCTATCCGGGGAAGTTTGAATTTACGGCCTGCCGCAATTCCTATGACTATATCTATACCGTGGAGGAGCTTTCCGAGCTGCACGGCAAGAAGCTGCAGTCCAAGCGCAACCACTGCAACCGGTTTGAGGATGAATTCCCCGACTGGTTCACTGCACCCATCACGGACGAGAATCTGCCGCAGTGCCACGAGATGCTGCGCATCTGGTACGAGACGCACGAGCCTGCCGTGAACGAGCAGGAGCTGGATCAGCTGCAGCTGGAAAAGACGGCGCTGCAGCTGGCCTTCGACCACTTTGACGAGCTGGAAATGGACGGCCTGCTCCTGTCCGACGGCGAGCGTATCATTGCGTTCTCCATGGGCAGCCGCATGAACCGCGACTACTATGACGTCGGCTTTGAAAAGGCATTCCCGGACGTGAATGGCGCCTATGCCATGATCAACCGGGAGTTTTCCCGCATGATCGCAGAGAAATACCCCGAGGTGCAGTTCCTCAACCGCGAGGACGACATGGGTTCCGAGGGCCTTCGCCGCGCGAAGGAGTCGTACCAGCCGACGGTGCTGCTGGAAAAATACGTTGCTGACTGGAAGGAGTCTGTCTGATGCGCATCCGCAAGACAAATCCCGAGGATATCCCGCAGCTGCGGCAGCTTTGGGCGCTGGGCTTCGGCGACACCGAGCGGGAGATCGACGCGTTTTTTACCATCGCCTATCCGGCGGCGTTTGGCTTCTGCGCGGAAGAAAACGGGCAGCTGGCCGCGGCGGCCTATGCCCTGCCGCAGCAGATCGCCTGGGACGAGCGCACGGCGAAGGCCGCGTATCTCTACGCCGTGACCACCCATCCGGACTTCCGCCGGCAGGGGATCTGCCGGAAGCTGCTGGCTTTCGCGGAAAAGGAGCTGAAAAAGCGGTATTTTGACTGCCTGCTGCTCGTCCCCGCGACGGAGGAGCTGCGCGCGTATTATGAAACCATGGGCTTCTGCGCGCAGAAGAGCGAGTTCCTGGACGACGGCCCCGCGCCGGAGGCGCGCGGCGTGTGTGAGCCTCTGACGCCGGCCGACTATGCGGGCCTGCGGGAGACCGTTCTCTATGACGAGCCGCATGTGCGCTATTCCATCACAGATCTTCGCTATCAGGCGTCCATGTCGGACTTTTACCGGCTGGAGCTCGGCAGCCACTATGGCTGCGCCTGCGCGCATCTGGACGGCGAAATGCTCGTCGTGGATGAAATTCTGCCGGACGGGTCTGTCCTGCCCGCGCTCTTAAAAAAGCTGCCGGCCAAGACCTGCCGCATGCGCACGGCGGGCGGCACGCAGCCGTTTGCCATGTGCAAATGGCTCTCGGCAGACCGGATGCCAGACGTGTATCTGGCGTTTGATTTCGGATGACAGGAAAGGGGGCGTCCGCCATGGCGGAGACTACGCTCACGGTATCCTCCGAAGCGCTGCAGCGGCTGCTTGCCGCCGCCAACGGCGACGCGGCGCTTCTGTATCTCTATCTCGCGTCTGACCGTCCGCTGGAGGAAGCGGCGCAGGCGCTTCGCATGAGCCAGGCGCGGTATGACCTCGCCTGTGCGACGCTGCAGCAGCTGGGCCTCTGGCCGCAGGAGCCGCAGCGCCATCTGGACGCGGCGCAGGCGCCGGTCTACACCGAGCAGGACGTTATCCGCGAGAGCCGCACCAGCCGCGAGTTTGAAGCCATCACGGGCGAGACGCAGCGGCGGCTGGGACGCGTGCTGAGCAATGAAGAGCTGAAAATCCTGCTGTCGATTTATCGCTATCTCGGCCTGCCGGGCGAGGTGATCTCCATTCTGGTCAATTACTGCATCCAGCGCCAGCGCTCGCGCGGTATTACGCGGATGCCGTCGCTGCGGTCGATCGAAAAGGAAGCGTATTACTGGGCCGACCACGGCATCGACACCATGGAGCAGGCCGCCGTCTATATGCAGAACCAGCTGCTGCGTCAGTCGCAGCTGGGAAAGATCAGGGAGCTGCTCGGCATCACGGGCCGCCGGCTGACGAACGGCGAGGAAAAATATATCCTCACGTGGATCGGCTGGGGCTTCAGCGAAAGGGAGATCGGGCTGGCCTATGAAAAGACCTGCCTTGCCACGGGCGGGCTTAAATGGCCGTACTGCAATTCCATCCTGCGCAGCTGGCACGAGCAGGGCTTTACCACGCTCGCGCAGATCGAAGCGGGCGACCGTGCACCGGACAAGGGGAAGTACAGCCGCGGCGTGCAGCAGCATAACGACGAACTCAGTGACCTGCAGATTGCTGCCATTGACCGGATGCTGAACGATAAGGAGGATTGACCATGGCGTATTCCAGAGCCATCGTGAAGCGTGCTGAGGCCCGGCTGCAGAACGAAAAAGAGCAGAACGAGCGGTTCTCCCGCGCGCGCATTGCCGCGATCTATGAAAAGGAACCGCGGCTGGCCGAGATCGAGCGGGAGCTGCGCAAAACGGCCGCGCACGTGCTGGCCGTGACCTTCCGGACGCAGGGCGACCCGGTGAGCGCCATGCAGCAGCTCAAGAAGGAAAACCTGGCCCTGCAGCAGGAACGCGACTGGATCCTGCAGACGGAGGGGCTGGAGCCGGACGATCTGACCGTGCAGCCCATCTGCCCGAAATGCGGCGGCACGGGCTATGTCGGCGCGGCCATGTGCGAATGCCTCAAGGAGCTTTGCCGGCAGGAGCAGAAAAAAGAGCTGACGAATCTGTTCGGTGCTGAGAGCTTTGAAAAGTTCCGCCTCGACCTGTATTCCGACCAGTATGACGCAAAATACCGCAGCAGTCCGCGCGAACTTATGCGTGCGACCTACCGCATGGCGCAGAACTATGCACAGAGTTTCCCAGCGGACGGTCAGTCACTGGTGTTTTCCGGCGCGACCGGGCTGGGAAAAACATTCCTGTCCGCCTGCGTGGCGCGCGTAGTTGCGGAACGTGGGTTCTCGGTCAGCTATGCGCCGGTTGGTCAGCTGTTTGCTGCTTTTGAGACGGAAAAATTTCGGCCGCAGCCAGATGCGTCCCGCACGGAGGATGTTTTTGTCTGCGATTTGCTGATCATTGACGATCTTGGCACGGAGATGACGACGCAGTTTACCGTCTCCGTTCTCTATCAACTGCTCAATACCCGTTTGATGGAGAAAAAGCCCGTCATCCTTTCGACCAATCTCACACCCAACGAACTGGCCACGCGCTATTCGCCGCAGATCGCCTCGCGTATCCTCGGCACGTACCGCCTTTGCCAGTTCTGCGGCGACGATATCCGCTTCAAGCTGCACACATAAACAAAAGACGTCCCGGGCCGATGCGGTCCGGGACGTGTTCGTTATCCAAGCTCGTGGGAGAGCGCTTCGTACATGACATCCACCGGCGCTTCCTCGCCGGTCCAGATGGTGAAGTTAATGGCGCCCTGCTGCACCATCATGCCGACGCCGTTGAGCGTCTTCGCGCCGCGGGCGCGCGCCTTCTGCAGAAACAGCGGATCCGTCGGATTAAAGACCACGTCGCTGACGTACATGTCGGGCGTGACGGTATCGTAGCAGATATCCGGCGCCTTGTCTGCGTCTGCGCCGAAGCCGACGCAGGTGGCATTGATGAGGATCTGCGTACCGGCCGGGATGGCCACGGCGGGCGTCCAGGGGAGATATTCCGCCTGCGCGGGCGTCTTGTCCGCAATCAGAGCGGCAAGCTCTGCGCCGCGCTGCGCATTGCGGTTGATGACCGAGATCTTCGCCGCGCCGGCCAGCGCGCATTCTACGCCGATGGCGCGTGCCGCGCCGCCCGCGCCAAGGAGCGTGACGTGTTTTCCTTCCAGCGTGCCGCCGTTTTTCAGAAGGGCGGCCACAAAGCCCTTGCCGTCGCTGTTTTCGCCGATCCAGCGGCCGTCGCGGCAGACGACGGTGTTGACGGCGCCGATGATGGACGCGGACACACCGATCTCGTCGAGCAGCGGGAGGATCTGGATCTTGTGCGGCATGGTGAGATTTGCACCGCGGAAGCCCATGGCCTGAATGCCGCGGAAGGCAGCCTCCAGATCGTCGGGCGGGACGCGGGTGATGATATAGCGGTAATTAAGTCCGCGCGCGGCAAAGGCGGCTTCTTCCACAACGCCGATGGGGTTGCCGTCGACCGGGTCGCCGAATAGGCCGATCAGCTCGGCACGATAATTCTTTTCCATACGATTGCCTCCGTTCAGATTCCCGCGCGCATCGCCGCGGGTTTTTCTTATTATAACAGGCGCAGCCGCCAATTGCAAGCCGCGCGGATGGCAGCAGCCTGGCGAAGTGACCGCAAAAAGTTTACAGCCCGGCAACAATTTTTTACCGGCTGGCACTTTCCTGTTGCGCTTGGATGTGATACAATGTATAAGGATTCTTATGCAGTAATTTTGATGCATTTTACGATAAATCATAGATAGAGGAAGTTTATAATGGAATTACTCTCTCCCGCCGGTTCGATGGAGGCGCTGCGCGCCGCCGTCTGCAACGGCGCTGACGCTGTATATCTGGGCGCGGACACCTTCAACGCCCGCATGAATGCCCGCAATTTTTCCGCCGCCGATCTGCAGGAGGCAATCGTCTATTGTCATGTGCGCGGCGTCAAGGTCCATCTGACCCTCAATACGCTCGTGCTTGACCGCGAGATGCAGCGGGCGGCCGACCTCATCCGCATGGCCGCGGCGTTCGGCGTCGACGCGTTCATTGTGCAGGATCTGGGCATTGTGTCGCTTTGCCGCGAGATCGCGCCGGACGTGCCGGTGCATGCGTCCACGCAGATGAGCATCCATTCGCTCGAGGGCGTTCTGCAGGCGGCGGCGCTTGGCTGCAGCCGCGTCGTGCTGGCGCGGGAGCTTCCGGCGGAGGAGATCGCCCACATCTGCAAAAAAAGCCCGGTCGAGATCGAGGTATTTGCCCATGGCGCGCTCTGCATGTGCTATTCCGGGCAGTGCTATCTTTCGTCTGTCATCGGCCGGCGCTCCGGCAACCGAGGCCAGTGCGCCCAGCCCTGCCGCCTGCCCTATGGCTACGGCCGGTTTGAATCGACCCGGTATCCGCTCAGCCTGAAGGACAACTGTCTGGTCGGCGAACTGGCGGAGCTGCGCCGCATGGGCGTGGCGTCCATTAAAATCGAGGGCCGCATGAAGCGGCCGGAATACGTTGCCATCGTGACCCGCGCCTACCGCACGGTGCTGGATGGCGGCAGATTGACCGAGAGCGACCTGCAGCAGCTGCAGGCGGCCTTCTCCCGGCAGGGCTTTACGAACGGCTATTTCCGCGGCCAGACCGGCGCGGACATGTTCGGCCGCCGGCAGGAGGGCGAGGATACCGCCGCCCTGTTCGCGTCCGCCCGCGCGACCTATGAGCAGGGCGAGGCGCAGCGCACCGGTATCACCTTCTATGCTATCATTCAGGCCGGACGGCCTGCACAGCTGGCCGTGGAGGACGCGGACGGCAACGTTTGTAAGACGACCGGTCCCGTGCCGGAGGCCGCGGTCTATCGCTCTTTGACCCAGCAGGATCTGGAGCAGCAGCTCAAAAAAACCGGCGGGACACCGTACCGCTGCATCGGTGTGCGGACGGTGCTTGGCCCGGACCTCATGCTGCCGATGTCGGCGATCAACGCCATGCGCCGCGATGTGATTGCGGAGCTGACGGCGCGGCGCGGCCGCGTCTCGGTGCCGCGGCTGAACGCCTATAACCCTACGCCGCGCTATGACGGCATCTCCGGCGAGCCGCAGCTGACCGTCGCGGTACGCACGGCCGACCAGATCACCTCGCGCATGCTGAGCCTCAGCCCGACGGTTCTCTATGTCCCGCTCTCCGAGTTGGCGAGCCATCCGGACCTGCCGCAGCGGGTCGGCGTGGACACGCAGCTGGCGGCGATCTTACCGCGCGTCGTGTGGAGCGGGGAGCTTGCGCCGCTGGCGCGGCAGCTGCATGCGGTGTATGAGATGGGCGTGCGGCAGGTGCTGGCCGGGAATCTCGGCCAGCTGCAGATCGCCAAAGCGGCGGGCTTTGCCGTGCGCGGCGATTTCGGCATGAATATCGTTAATTCCCGCTCCATGCGCTATCTGCGCGAGCAGGGACTGGATTCTCAGCTGCTGTCGTTCGAACTGACGCTGCCGCAGATCCGCGACATATCCAAGGCCGTCCCGGCTGAGGTCATGATCTACGGGCGGCTGCCGCTTATGCTGATGGAGAACTGCGTCATCAAAAACCGCACCGGCACCTGCACCTGCCAGACCGGCACCGTCCGTCTGGTCGACCGCATGGGCGAGGAATTTCCGATCGTCAAGGACCCCGGCACTTGTCGAAACGTACTGCTGAACGGCAAGAAGATGTATCTGCTGGACAAAAAGGACACCTTCCGCGGCATGGGCCTGTGGGCGCTGCGGCTGCAGTTTACGACGGAAAATCCCGGCGAGATCGATAAGATTCTCATGGACTATCAGGGCCGCGCCGCCTTTGACGCGGGCAGCTACACACGCGGTCTGTATTCGCGCGGCGTAGAGTAAAGGCGCGGAATCAATCAGAAATTTGAGGCGAAAACGCTATGATCATCCTTGCATCCCAATCCCCCCGCCGGCAGGAGCTGATGAAGCTGACCGGCCTGCCGTTTACCGTGCGTGTGGCCGACATCGACGAGACGATGGACGATTCGCTCCCGCCGGTGCAGGAGGTCGGCCGGGTCAGCCGCCTGAAGGCGCAGGCCATTGCCGCGGCTGCCGCGCCGGGCGATATCATCATCGCGGCGGACACCATCGTCGTCATTGACGGCAAAAAGCTGGGCAAGCCCCACAGTGAGGCTGACGCGCGCGCGATGCTGCACCTGCTCTCCGGCCGGACGCACGAGGTCGTGACCGTCCTGACCGTCTGCTGCGGCGAGCAGCTCCACTCCGAGCCGGTCGTGACCCGCGTGACGTTCCGCGCGCTTTCGGAGGACGAGATCACTGCCTACATTGCCACCGGCGAGCCGATGGACAAGGCCGGCAGCTACGGCATTCAGGGCTACGGCGCCATGTTCGTCAGCCATCTGGAGGGGGATTATTTCTCCGTCATGGGTCTGCCGCTGTGTCCGCTGTGCAGTCAGCTGCGCGCGTTCGGCGTGCCGATCCTCGTGCCGAAGGAGGCGCAGAACACATGAAGAAAAAATTCTGGACGGCCCGGCTCAAGACCATCCTGATCATCGCGCTCGTCGTGGCCATCTGCGCCGCGGTGACGCTCGCCATCGCTACCGGCACGAGCGTGCTGGAAAACGTGGTCGGGACGATCCTGTCCCCGGTGCGCGCAGGCGTGGCCTCCATCGACCGGCTGGCGCAGCGCTATTATGACTATATGTTCCGCTACGCGTCGCTCGAAGCGGAGAACGCCGAAATGGAAAAGCAGATCCTTGCCCTGCAGCAGGACGCCCGCGACGCCGAGCAGCTGCAGCGCGAGAACGAATGGCTCAAGGCGCTTCTGCAGCTGTCGGGCGAGCATGAGGACTATAAATTCCTCTCCGCGTACATCATCTCGTGGGACTCCTCCGACTATAAGAGCGCGTTCACCATCGGAAAAGGCTCCAATGCCGGCATTGAAGAGGGCATGTGCGCCGTGACGGAAAACGGACAGGTCATCGGCCTTGTGACCAAGGTCGGCGTCAACTGGGCAACCATCACGACCATTATGGACTCGTCTCTTGAAATTTCGGCGTCCATCGCGTCCTCCGGCTATACCGGCGTCGTACAGGGGACGTTCCTCGAGGACGGGACGGAGATCCTCCGCATGAACTATCTGTTGACAGACGCGATCGTCAAAAACAACGACCAGGTCGTCACGACCGGCTCGACGCTCTATCCGCGCGGACTGCTGCTGGGCTATATCACGAACGCGAGCCTGGACGAGACGGGCGTTGCGAAATATGCCACGCTGGAGCCGTCGTGCGACCTCGGCAAGATCGAGCAGGTCGCGATCATCACCGAATATAACGTCCAATAGCGGCAGAAACAGCCTTGCCGGAACGGAGCACCGCGCGGTGCCTCTGATCCGCGAAGCCTGTTTCTTCGCTTTTCCGATTTATGAGTAAAAGGAGGCGAACGCCTTGCATGCATCCTATAAAAACGCATTGATGTGGACGCTCTACGGCGTTCTGTTCCTGCTGTTGGCGGTTCTGCAGACGGTCGTGTTCGGCCGCGCGCGGTTTTTTGATGTGAAGATCGCGCTCATCCCCGTGTGCGTGGCCTGCGCGGCGATGCACTGCGGCGCGGAATCCGGCGCGATCTACGGCCTTGTCTGCGGCACGGTCTGGTGCTTTACCGGGGCGAGCGGCGGGGCGCTTCATATCGTTCTGCTGACGCTCTGCGGCGCGGTGGTCGGATACCTCTGCGACCGGTATCTGGTGCGGCGGCTTCTGTCGGCGCTTCTGATGAGCCTGCTGGCGCTGACGTTCTGCCAGACAGTTTTGTTCCTGTTCCAATGCTATCTCGGCACGATCCATATCGGCACGATCTATACGCTGCCCATCCAGATCGGCCTGAGCCTGCTTGCCTGCCCGCCCGTGTATCTGGGGGCCTGGGCGATCCGAAAGGTTGGTGCCAAGTAAATGCAGCGAATTTCCCGCTTCCGCATGATCATGTTCATCATCATCATTCTGGCCATGATCGGCGTTTTTGCCCTGCGGCTTTACAAGACGCAGGCCGCCGTCACCGAGGAATCCTTCGTCACCGCGGACGCCGACTCCATGACCTATCAGTCCACGGTCGAGGCCGCACGCGGCAATATCCTCGACCGCAACGGCAACGTGCTGGTTTCCAACCGCGCGAGCTATAACCTTGTCATCGTCAATTTCGTGTTCTTCAACGCGCCGGACCCGAACGGGAACCTTCTGAAGGTGCTGGACCTGTGCGACGAGCTTGGGATCGCGTATGAGTCGCACTTCCCCGTCACGCCGGACCGGCCCTATGAATATACCGACGAGAATGACGCCGCGTGGCAGGGCTATTTCCGCAAATTCCTGGCCGAGCGCGGCTATGACCTCGATATCTCCGCGCCCACGCTCATGAAGCGGCTGCGCAGCGAATACAAGATCCCCGACGACTGGAAGCAGGCGGACGTCTACCGCATCATCTCCGTCCGGTACGAGCTGGAGCTGCGCTCGATCGAGGGCATCGGCATCGAAAACTACACGCTGGCAGAGGACGTCGACGCGGAATCCCTCGCCGCCGTCATGGAGCTGGCCGTGCCGGGTGTCGTGGTCGAAAACGGCACGGTGCGCGAATATCGGACGACATATGCCGCGCATATCCTCGGCTACATCGGCGCGATGAACCCGGAGGAATACACCGAATACAAGCAGCAGGGCTACGCCATGAACGCCCTCGTCGGCAAATCCGGCGTGGAAAAGGCGTTCGAGCAGTATCTGCACGGCTCGAGCGGACTGAAAAAGACGACGGTCTCCTCGACCGGCGAGATCCTGAACCGCTATTACGTGACCGAACCCGTGCCGGGCAACAATGTCGAGCTGACCATCGATATCTCCCTGCAGGCCGTGGCCGAGCAGTCGCTCGAAAAGGTCATCCTCGACCTGCGCGAAAACGGCGTCGGCCGGAACAAGGAGGGCAAGGACGCCCGCGGCGGCGCCGTGGTCGTGCAGGCTGTCAAGACCGGCGAGATCCTCGCCATGGCGAGCTATCCAACGTATGATCTGTCCACGCTCAGTGAAAATGCCGTCGCGCTCAACGAGGACGAGACCGCACCGATGTTCAATCGCGCGCTGGCTACCTATCCGCCCGGTTCGGTCTATAAGATGGTCACGTCCATCGCCGCCGTGGACTACGGCGGGTTTGACCCCGGCTATATCATCGAAGACAAGGGCCTGTATACCTACTATGATTCCTTCCAGCCCAAGTGCCACATCTGGTCGCTGGCCAATCCGCGTACGCATGGCAAGATCAATCTGATGCAGGCTATCGCCTATTCCTGCAACTATTACTTCTACGAGATCGGCCGCCGGACGTATGACGCGTGCATCGCAAAGAACGGCGAGAACCCGTTTGATATCGTGGCAAAGGCGCTCGGCCTCGGCGAGGCGACGGGCATCGAGCTGCCGGAGGACACCGGTACGCGCGCAAACGCGGAGGAAAAGAACAGACAGTACGCGGGCGACGATTCCGGCTGGTACGGCGCGGACGTCCTGCAGGCCGTCATTGGCCAGAGCCTGAACAAATTCTCGCCCCTGCAGCTGGTCTGCTATACCTCGGCGCTGGCCAACAAGGGCACGCGCTATGAGGCAACGCTTCTGTCCCGCGTCGTCTCGTGGGACTATCAGGATCTGATCGAAGAACACAAGCCGACCGTGGCCAGCACGCTGGACATCTCCGAAAAGGCGATGGCCGCCGTCGATCAGGGCATGCGCCTGACGGCTACGCTCGGTACGGCGGAGCAGTATCTCAAGGATTACCCCATCACCATTGCCTGCAAGACCGGCACGGCGCAGTGGCAGGGCACGACCTCCACCGGCTCGTTCTCCGGCTCTGATAACGCGTCGTTCGTCCTGTATGCCCCGGCGGACGATCCGGAGATCGCCATTTCCGTCTACATCGAGCGCGGCTCGCAGGGCGGCAATCTGGCGAACGTCTGTATCCCGATCCTGGACGCCTATTTCTCCAGCTCCACCAAATATGAGACCATCGCGACGGAAAATATCGCTTATTAAGTGAGGAACCGCACATGACCGACCTTTCGCATATCCGCAATTTTTCCATCATCGCCCACATTGACCACGGCAAGTCCACGCTGGCCGACCGGCTGCTTGAAGAATGCCACTCGATCGAAAAGCGCGAGATGGAGGACCAGATCCTCGACTCCATGGATCTCGAGCGCGAGCGCGGCATCACCATCAAGGCCCGCGCCGTGCGTCTGGACTACCGCGCCGACGACGGCGAGCAATACGTCCTGAACCTCATCGACACCCCGGGCCACGTCGACTTCAACTACGAGGTCTCGCGCAGCCTGTCCGCCTGTGAGGGCGCGGTGCTGGTCGTCGACGCGTCGCAGGGCATCGAGGCGCAGACGTTGGCCAACACGTATCTGGCCGTCGACAACGGGCTGGAGGTCCTGCCCGTCGTCAACAAGATCGACCTCCCGGCGGCCCGGCCCGCCGAGGTCAAGAAGGAGATCGAGGACGTCATCGGCATTCCTGCCATGGACGCGCCGGAGATCTCCGCCAAAAATGGCATCAACATCCACTCCGTGCTGGAAATGATCGTGAAGAACGTCCCCGCGCCCAAGGGCGACCGGGCGGCGCCCCTGCAGTGCCTGATCTTTGACAGCCAGTATGACTCCTACCGCGGCGCGATCGTCTATCTGCGCGTCGTGAACGGCACGGTGTATCCCGGCATGGATATCCGCATGATGGCCTCCGGCGCGGTCTATAAGGTCGTGGAGGTCGGATATCTCCATCCCAAGGGCATGGTCCCCGCCGAAAGCCTCGGCGCGGGCGAGGTCGGATATCTGACCGCGTCTATCAAGACTGTCTCCGACACCCGCGTGGGCGACACCATCACGGGCATGGAAAATCCGGCGGCCGAAGCGCTGCCCGGCTACCATCAGGCGCAGCCGATGGTCTTCTCCGGCGTGTATCCCGCCGACGGCTCCAAGTACGGAGATCTGCGCGACGCGCTGGAAAAGCTCAAGCTGAACGACGCGTCCATGAGCTTCACGCAGGAAAACTCCATCGCGCTGGGCTTCGGCTTCCGCTGCGGCTTTCTGGGGCTTCTGCACATGGAGATCATCCTCGAGCGGCTGGAGCGGGAATATAACCTCGACCTCATCACGACCGCGCCCAACGTCGTCTATAAGATCACCAAGACCGACGGCACGCAGCTGGACGTCTATACCCCGCTCAACTACCCCGATCCCGCCGAGATCGCCGAAGCACAGGAGCCGTATGCCAAGGCCAATCTCATTGCGCCGCCCGAGTATGTCGGCGCGATCATGGATCTGTGCCAGAACCGCCGCGGCGAGTTCAAGGACATGCAGTACCTTGATCCCACGCGCGTGGAACTGCACTATTCCATCCCGCTCAATGAGATCATCTATGATTTCTTTGACGCGCTCAAGAGCCGTACGCGCGGCTATGGCTCGCTCGACTACGAGCTGGAGGGCTATCGCCCGTCGAAGCTCGTGAAGCTCGATATCCTGCTGAACGGCGAGATCGTCGACGCGCTCAGCTTCATCCTCTTCGCTGACAACGCCTACGCGCGCGCCCGCAAGATCTGCGAGAAGCTCAAGGACAATATCCCCCGCCAGATGTTTGAGATCCCCGTGCAGGCAGCCATCGGCGGCAAGATCATCGCCCGCGAGACGATCAAGGCCCTGCGCAAGGACGTGCTGGCCAAGTGCTACGGCGGCGATATCTCGCGAAAGAAGAAGCTGCTGGAAAAGCAGAAGGAGGGCAAAAAGCGCATGCGCACGTTCGGCACGGTCGCCGTGCCGTCGGAGGCGTTCATGGCGGTCCTCAAGCTTGATGATGAATCGTAGGAGGTGCTTGTGTGGCACTGCTTCAGATCGTAGAAAACCGGAAAAAGAGCCTCGGCATTTACGTGCATATCCCGTTCTGCCGGAGTAAATGTGAATACTGCGACTTCTATTCCCTGCCCGGCGCGCGGAACCGCGATTTGATGGAGCGGTATCTGGACGCTGTGATCCTGCACATCCGGGAGGCCGCGCAGGGCGCGGCGGGCTATGAGGTCGATACCGTCTATTTTGGCGGCGGCACGCCGTCGTTCTTTGGGGCCGGCGGCCTGTCCAAGATCTTCGCGGAGATCGACCGGCGCTTTGACGTCAGCCGCGACGCGGAGGTCACCCTGGAGGCCAATCCCGATTCCGTCACGCTCCCCATGCTGACGCACCTGCGCCGCGCGGGCTTCAACCGTATCTCCATCGGCGTGCAGTCGGACGACGACGCGCAGCTCAAGGCGCTCGGCCGTCCGCACAACTACCGGCAGGCGCAGCAGGCCGTGTCGCTCTCGCGCCGCGCGGGCTTTGACAATGTCTCGGTCGACCTCATGTTCGGCCTTCCCAACCAGTCGCGCGAGCAGTGGATGCAGACGCTCCGCAACGTCATCGACCTCAAGGCCGACCATATCAGCTGCTACGGGCTGAAGGTGGAGCCGGGGACGAAGCTCTGGAGCTACAAGGACTGCGCGAATCTCCCCGACGACGACGCGCAGGCGGACATGTACTTCTACGCCGTCGAGACGCTCGAGCAGTTCGGCTATCACCAGTATGAGATCTCCAATTTTGCCCACGACGGCTTCATCTGCCGGCACAATATGAAATACTGGGTTGGCGACGAGTATCTGGGCTTCGGCCCGTGCGCGGCGTCCGATTTTGCCGGCCGGCGCTTTACCATTGAGCCAAATCTGGAAAAATATATAAAGGGCGTCATGGAAAAGGGCGTCATCCTGTCGGAGTCTGAGCTGGTCCCGCTGCGTGAGCGTGCGGGCGAATACCTCATGCTCCGTCTGCGGACGGTCGACGGCATCGAGAAGGGCGAATATACAAGATCCTTCCTCCTGCCGTTCGAGCCGATCGAGGAGATTCTTCTGAAGCTGCAGGCGCAGGAGCTTGCGGCGTTCTCTGCCGGCCGGTGGCACCTGACGCCGAAGGGCTTCATGCTGTCCAATTCCATCCTCGTCGAGCTGCTCGAGGCCCAGCAGAAATCCAAGCCTCTGACGCGTAAGCAGTAGCGGCCGGAAAAACCCGCAAAAAATCAAAAAATGATTGACAAAACAATGGGCAATCGGCTATAATACCATTTGTATGCTCCATAGGAGCAACTATATTCTGACTCGCTGCGGCGAGAGCCGTTTGGCTCTTCGCTGTTGAGCATATTTTTACAGGAGGTGTAGATTCCATGGCAACTGTTCGTACCTATCAGCCCAGAAAGCGTCACAGATCCAAGGTGCATGGCTTCAGAAAGAGAATGGCTACCGCCAACGGCCGCAAGGTCCTCGCCCGTCGCCGCGCCAAGGGCAGAGCAAAGCTCTCCGCGTAACCGGCGCGCTACACCGCAACACACATACATTCGGGGTGAATGGAAGCAGTTCTGTTCGCCCCATCTGTTTATCAGCCGCCATATGGCCGCAGGGGCGGGCATGGCTGCAAAAGGTGAGCGTTTATGCAGTTTTCCTCGTCGTTAAAGCTCAATCATATCTTCCGCCGGCTCTACCACAAGGGCCAGAGCGCAGCAAACGGCTATCTTGTGCTCTACTGCCGCAGAAACGGCTCTGCGTACAACCGCGTCGGTCTGACCGTCAGCGCGAAGCTGGCCCACGCCGTGCATCGCAACCGGCTGCGCCGGCAGCTGCGGGAAATTTACCGGCTGCATGAGCAGGAGTTTGCCCGCGGATATGATCTTGTCGTTGTCGCACGGTCGCGCGCCATCGGCGCGGACTATGCCGCGCTGGAGCGTTCGTATCTGTCTCTGGCCGGAAAGCTCGGCCTGACGGGGGAAACGCGTTCATGAAGGCCGCGCTTTTGTGGCTCATCCGCCTGTACCAGCGGTATATCTCTCCCGGCCTGCCGCGCCGGTGTCGGTTTTCGCCGACCTGCTCGCAGTATGCGCTGGAGGCGATCACCAAATACGGCGCGATCAAGGGCGGCTGGCTGGCGCTGAAGCGGCTGCTGCGGTGTAATCCCTTCTACAAGGGAGACTATTTTGACCCGGTGCCATAGGGCAGCGTGGTTTTTCCGCGTTTCCCGGCATCACCACCCCACATTTGGAGGAAGACAATGAAGAAAAAAGTCCTGATCTGGATCCTTGCCGCCCTGCTTCTGCTGTCGATGGTCGGCTGTGCCGCCGGCACTGCCAACACCACGACCGACAAGTACGCGGGTATGGAGCCTGCCGCGGCCGCTGAGTCTGCCGCAGCAGAGACGAAGGATACCACCAGTCTGTCCGATATCATCCGTGTTCCGTTCGGATATCTGCTCGACTGGCTGTATACCGTTACCAATAACTACGGTCTGGCGCTCATCCTGTTCTCCCTGATCGTCAAGCTGGTGCTTCTGCCCATGTCGGTCAAGAGCAAGAAGAGCATGCTCAAGATGTCCCGCTTGTCGCCGCAGGTCAAGGCGCTCGAAGCCAAATACGGTGACGACAAGCAGAAATATCAGCTGGCTGTCCAGCAGATGTACAAGGAAGAGGGCGTCTCGATGGGCGGCGGCTGTTTGTGGTCGTTTATCCCGCTCATCATTCTGCTGCCCCTCTACTACGTCATCCGTGAGCCGATCACCTACATGATGCACAACTCCCGCTCGATCTCCGAGGCGATCGTCGCCTTCATGCAGGCCAGCGGCGTCAATCTCGGCAAGAACGCATACTATGCGCAGCTTGCCGCCGCGGGTCACATCGGCGAGTTCATGGATGAGCTGAAGGCGCTGGCCGTCACGGCGAACGCCCATCTGCAGGCCATGAACTTCCAGTTCCTCGGCATCGATCTGTCCGGCATCCCTTCGTTCCGCTTCTGGGAATGCGAGGGCTGGGGCGAGATCGGCCTGTTCCTGATCCCGGTCGTCTCCGCTGCGCTGCAGGCAGTTTCCATGCTCATCAGCCAGAAGATGAACAATCAGGTCGCGACCAACGCCGACGGCGAACAGGACGCAGAGGCTGCCAAGACCGCCAACCAGACCAACATGACCATGATGCTCATGATGCCGCTCATGTCCCTCTGGATCGGCTTCTCGATGCCGGCCGCGATCTCGATCTACTGGATCGCGCAGGCCGTGTTCGGTGCGATCCAGGACTACATCCTGACGAAGCACTACCGCAAGGTCTATGAGGAAGAGGACGCCATCAAGCAGGAGCAGGCAGCCAAGCGCCGCGCCGAAGAGGCGGAAAAGGAGCGCATGCGCGCCCTGCGCCGTGAGCAGAATCCCGACGGCATTACCGACAACGTCAGCAAAAAGAAGATCCGGCAGCAGGAAAAGGAAGCTGCCGAAAAGGCCGCCAGAGAATACGAGGCAAAGAAGAACCCAGTCTCTGAGAACCCGGAAAAGAAGCCGCTCTCCGGCGATCCGGAGCGCCCATACAGCCGTGGCCGTGCCTATGATCCTTCTCACTACGGCAAAAAGCGTTCTGCCGACGCTGAGGCGGAACAGACGAAGGAGTAACTATGGAGAAATTTATTACCGCAACCGGAAAAACGATCGATCTGGCGATCGCGGCTGCACTGGATGAACTGCATATGGACCGCGACAGCGTCTCCGTTGAGGTCCTCGACAACCCGAAATCCGGCTTCCTCGGCATCGGCGCGCAGCCCGCGCGTGTCAAGGTGACCTATGAGGTCCCCGACGAAGCGCCCAAGCCCGCGCTCTCCTCGGCTTCGCGCAGCAAGCCCAAAAAGCCCGCCGAGCAGAAGACCGGCGACAATCCCAAGGTCATTGCCCCCGCGGCTCCGAAGGTCATCGCACCTGCCGCGCCCGAGGCTCCGCGCCCGCAGGAGGTGCGCGCAGCTTCCTCCAAGGCGCCCCAGCAGCTCCGCAGTGACCGCCGCGACCAGAAGCCGTCCCGCGGCCCCAGACCGGAGCGCCGCGACCAGAAGCCGCGTCAGCAGTCCGAGCGCCCCGCGCCTGCGGCTCCGGCCGAGCCGAAGGTCTATGCCCCGGCCGAGCCCGGCTCCATGGAAGAGCGCATCGAGACCTTCATCAAGGGTCTTCTCGAGCACATGGGTTCCGACGCCGTGCCGCACGCCATGAAGAACGGCGATGACGCGTATCTGGTCGATCTCGTCGGCGAGAACCTCGGCATCCTCATCGGCCGCCGCGGTGAAACGCTCGACGCCATCCAGCATCTGACCAACTATGCCATCAACCGCGGCCAGTCGAAGCGCGTACGCATCAATGTCGACGCCGAGAGCTACCGTCTCAAGCGCGAGCAGGCGCTGCAGCGCCTCGCGCAGAAGGTCGCAGGCAAGGTCACCCGCTACCGCCGCAACATCACGCTCGAGCCGATGAACGCCTATGAGCGCCATGTCATCCATGCCGCCCTGCAGGATCATCCCGACGTGACCACCTTCTCCACCGGCACCGAGCCGAACCGCCGCATTGTCGTGGCCTACAGCCGCTACAAGAGCGCGCCCGCCTCCGAACCGGAAACCAGCGAGGAAGAATAAAACAAAGCCCTGCCAGGCTGCATAAGCTGGCAGGGTATTTTATGCGCAGAAAACGGGAGGCTGTCGAAAAGCCTCAATGTATGTTCTGCGCGGAAATTCCTCTGGCCTGTTTGTAGGGGACGATGCCTATCTTCGGCGCTAAGAGCCGCGCTGCGCGCGGTTGCGCCTCGAAACTAGCCTGCGGGCGTCGCATCGTCCCGGCAGAACAGACCGATTTTACGGAAGTTTACGGCAAACTCGCAACCTTTCTCGGGCCGATGTGGGCATCGGCCCCTACACGGATGATGCTTATTTCATACTACTTCGGAAAAATAAGCTTTTTGATACACGAAAGGGAGACCGTCCGGTCTCCCTTTTGCTGATTTACAGATGGATGGACGTGCCGGTTTTGCCTTCGATGCCGTCCTTGGCCTTCTCCAGCAGGGTGATGAGCGCCGTGCGGCCGGGCTTGGACTCGGCGAACTTGACGGCTGCTTCGACCTTCGGCAGCATGGAGCCGGGGGCGAACTGGCCTTCGGCCATGTACTGTCTCGCCTCGTCGGGCGTCAGCTCGTCCAGATTCTTCTGGTCGGGCTTACCGAAGTTGATGGCGACCTTCTCAACGGCGGTCAGGATGATGAGCATGTCGGCGTCCAGCTGCTCCGCCATGCACTCGGAAGCGAAGTCCTTGTCGATGACGGCGGGCACGCCTCTGAGGTGGTAGTGGTTCTCCCACACAACGGGGATACCGCCGCCGCCGGCAGCGATGACGGCGTGGTTCGCGTTCATGAGCGCCTTGACCGTTGCGATCTCAACGATCTCCTTCGGGCGCGGGCTTGCGACGACCTGACGCCAACCACGGCCTGCGTCCTCGGCAACGTCGATGCCCTTTTCCGCGGCGAGCTTCTTGGCTTCTTCCTCGGTCATGAATGCACCGATGGGCTTGGTCGGGTGCTGGAACGCGGGATCCTCCGGGTCAACGGCGACCTGCGTCAGGACCGTTGCGCAGTGGATGCCGAGTCTGCGGCGGTCCAGTTCTTCGCCGATCATGTTCTGCAGATCGTAGCCGATATAGCCCTGGCTCATGGCCACGCACATGGAAAGGGGCATGATATCGCTCTTGGCCTGCTGCTTGTGGTAAGCGGCGAAGGCGTTCTGGATCATACCGACCTGCGGGCCGTTGCCGTGCGCGATGACGACCTCGTGGCCGTCCTCAATCAGATCAGCGATTGCACATGCGGTCGTTTTGACGGCATGCATCTGCTCGTCAAGGTTTTTGCCCAGAGCATTGCCGCCCAAGGCGATCACAATTCTTTTTCCCATTTTCACAGTCCTCTTCTAATTACATATGGCAGGAGCAAAACTCCTGCCATATGGTGTTTCGTTTAGCTTTTTTTGGGCTGCATCGCACAATTCGGCAAGCAGATTCGGCGAGAGATTTTTCGCCAAGGCAAGGTTTGAAAACGCAGGAATACTTTGTGTATTTCAAGTTTTCAAACCGCGGCATTGGCGGAAAAGATCCGGCGAAGCGCGCAGACGCAATTGTGCGTTGCTGCCCTCATAAATTAGAACATCTTGCGCTTGTTGTCAGCGGAATCGAGATCCATCAGAGCCTTAACCGGATCCTTGACCTGCGCTAGGAAGATCATAGCAGCAATGATGTACGGCTTGTAGGAAGCCTGCTTGTACAGAGGAACGAGATAGCGGTCGAAGACGGAGTTGTCGACCTCGCCCTCGGGGCAGCTCAGGCCGGAGATATCGGCGGGCAGGCAGTGCAGATACAGCGCCTTGCCGTCCTTGGTGAGCTTCATCATCTCTTCGGAGCAGGTCCAGTCCTTATGCTCGGCGTTCTGCGCCAGCAGCTGCTTTTCGAGTTCGTCGATGCCCTTCTGGTCGCCCTTGACATACAGCTCGGAGCGCTTTTCCATTGCCTTGAACGGCGCCCAGGACTTCGGATAAACGATATCGGCGTCCTTGAAAGCTTCGGCCATGGAGTTGGTCTTGTGGAACTTGGAGCCGTACTTCTCACAGTTCTTGCGGGCGACTTCCTCGACCTCGGGGAAGACGTCGTATCCTTCCGGATGCGCCAGCGTGACGTCCATACCGAAACGGGTGAACAGGCCAATCACGCCCTGCGGGACGGACAGCGGCTTGCCGTAGCTCGGGCTGTAGGCCCAGGTCATAGCGACCTTCTTGCCCTTCAGGTTCTCAACGCCGCCGAAGTAGTGGATGACGTGCAGCATGTCGGCCATGCACTGCGTCGGATGGTCGACGTCGCACTGCAGGTTGACCAGCGTCGGGCGCTGCTCGAGGATACCGTCGCGGTAGCCTTCTTCCAGAGCGTCCATGAAGGTCTTCTGATACTCGTGGCCCTGATGGATGTACATGTCGTCGCGGATGCCGATGACGTCAGCCATGAAGGAGACCATGTTGGCCGTCTCACGGACGGTCTCGCCGTGTGCGATCTGGCTCTTCTTCTCGTCGAGGACCTGCTCTTCGAGGCCGAGGAGGTTGCAGGCGGAAGCGAAGGAGAAGCGGGTACGGGTGGAGTTGTCACGGAACAGGGAGATGCCGAGGCCGGAGTTGAAGATCTTTGTGGACTTGTTGCGCTCACGCAGGTCGCGCAGAGCGTCGGCTACGGTAAAGACAGCGTCGATCTCGTCGTCGGTCTTGTCCCAGGTCCAGTAGAAGTCGGTCTTATACATGTTGTTGATGTGCAGCTTTTCAAGATGTCTTGCCAGTTCAACAGTTTTGCTCATTTTCTGTCTCCTTAATAATTATGGATTAAAATAAAAATTGTTGTATTTTCATCGGGCAAGCATGAATCCCATCGGCAAGAGCAGATGGCAAGCCATTTTTCGTTGGGAAAAGGCATGGCCGCGCAGGAATACTCTGTGTATTTCAAGCGGCCATAATGCATTACCGGCGGAAAATGGCTGCCAGCTGCCGCAGACGCATGGGATTCTTGCTTGCCCTTACAAATTACTTGATATCGTTGCCAGTGAGTTCCTGACGGAAGGAGGTGGCGGAGCCGTCCTTGTTCTCGGGCTTGTAGAGCATCGGGACAGCGGCGTACAGCGCGGCACAGACGACGAGGTCCTGCTTCCAGGTGATCTCGTTGGGGGCGTGTGCCTGGGACTCGGCGCCGGGGCCGAAGCCGACACACGGGATGCCGTAGCGGCCCTGGATGGAAACGCCGTTGGTGGAGAAGGTCCACTTGTCGGTCAGCGGGCGGCCTTCGCGCTTTTCTCTGGCGGTCTCGTCAGCCCACAGTCTCTTGTCGCCCCACAGTGCGTGGTGCGCGTCGACCAGAGCCTGCACGTGCGGCGAGGTCTCCTTGTTGATCCAGGTGGGGAAGAAGCACTCGGTCTCGTAGACGTGGCCGGTCCACGCGGGACGGTCGTACATGTACATGGAGACCTTGACGTCCTTGGCATACTTCTTGCAGGCGGGCAGATCCTCGATCTCCTTCAGGCAGGACTTGTAGGTCTCGCCGGCCGTCATGCGGCGGTCGATGGAGATGGAGCAGGAGTCGGCAACTGCGCAGCGGGACGGGGAGGTATAGAAGATCTGGCTGGTGGTGCAGGTGCCGCGGCCGAGGAAGCGGGCGTCTTCGTAGTGCTCGGGGTTGTACTTCGGGTCGAGCATCTTGACAAGACCCTTGATCTCGGTGTCGTCGGCAGCGTCGTTCTCGTTGAGATCGCGGACGTTCAGAATGACCTCAGCCATCTTGTGAATGGCGTTGTCGCCGCGCTCCGGAGCGGAGCCGTGGCAGGAGACACCGTGCATGTCGACGCGGATCTCCATTCTGCCGCGGTGGCCGCGATAGATGCCGCCGTCGGTCGGCTCGGTGGAGATGACGAACTCGATCTTGCTGCGGGCGTCTTCCGGGCCATCAAAGTATTCGTTGACGATGGACTGCCAGCACATACCGTCGCAGTCCTCCTCCTGCACGGAGCCGACGACCATGATCTTATAGCCTTCGGGGATGAGGCCCAGATCCTTCATGATCTTCGTGCCGTAGGTTGCGGAGGCCATGCCGCCTTCCTGGTCGGAGCCGCCGCGGCCGTAGATGATATCGTCGGTCTCGTAACCCTCGTAGGGATCGGACGTCCAGTTCTCACGGTTGCCGATGCCGACGGTGTCGATGTGGGAGTCGATGGCGATGATCTTGTCGCCTTCGCCCATCCAGCCGATGACGTTGCCGAGCTTATCAAATTCGACCTTATCATAGCCGAGCTTTTCCATCTCAGCGGCGATGCGCTTGACAACGCCCTCTTCCTCGCAGGATTCCGACGGGATCGCGATCATGTCGCGGAGGAACTTTGCCATGTCAGCCTTGTAGCCTTCAGCAGCTTTCTTGATTGCATCATAATTCATAAACCCAGGTGACCTCCCGTAAATAATATTCATAATGATGTTGCGCCTGCCGTGCAGACACGTTCTGCTACCATCATACCACAACAGATGCAGATGTCAAACAAAATTTTTGACAACCTAAAATTTTTTATGGCGGATGGGAGATCTCCGCGTTCTGCAGCGAAACTACAGGTCTTTTTCCTTGCAAACGCCGCCGGAGTATGATAAAATAAACTAGTTTCCATTTAATTGCACAAGGACAGGAGGAGAAGCCGTGCCCATACCGGAGCGTACACAGGCGCTGCAGCGGCAGTCGGCCAAAAGCGTTGTCTACCAGACGGTCTGCGACTGGATCATTACCGGCGTCATGAAGCCGGGCGAAAAGATCCTGGACTCGGAGCTGGCTTCCTATTTTAATGTAAGCCGCACGCCCGTGCGCGAAGCGCTCCAGCTGCTGCAAAACCAGCGGCTGGTCTGCGTGATCCCCGGGCGCGCGACCGTGGTGGCCGATCTTGACGTGGAGGATTTTGAAAAGTGCTACCGCCCGCTGGCGGAGATCGACGCGCTGGCCGCGGAGCTTGCCTGCAAAAACCTGACCGAGCCCATGCTCGAGGAGCTGGAGCAGGAGCTGCAGGCATCTGCGGAAGCCAACATCAAGGGCGACACGCCCGCGATCATTACCCATGACACCCGCTTCCATGAGATCATCATTGACGCGGCGGACAACGAATATATCGCGGAGTTTTCTCATATGCTGGTTTTGCACATTCAGCGCATCCGCCACCATTTCTTCAATCTTCCGACCATGCGCCGGATCTCCGCGTCCCAGCATCGGGGGATCCTGGAAGCGCTGCGGGCCAGAGACGCGCAGCGCGCCAAGACGCTCATGCGCGAGCATTGGCTCACGTCGATGCACGGAAGTCTCAAGGACACCATGGAGAGCCTGCGGCAGTCCGAAGTGTCGTCTTCTTAAGAAATTCATATGTATTATCAGCGTTCCGAAGCGCAAAAACGCTTCGGAACGCTGTGTTTTTCAACAAATTTTTTACTTGCTTTTTTTGTAAAACATAGAATCTGCGGCTGGGCAGACGGCAGCATCTTGACAGAGAAAGCGGGGCGTATTATGCTTGCATTATGCAATATATTGCACATCGCACATTGCATATAATCTCTGCTGGAAAGGATGGATGCAGTATGTACACAAATGAGCAGCTGATCGCATTTTGCCAGGAGGCCGTCCGGATCCCCAGTTATTCCGGCCAGGAAAAGCGCGTCGCAGAGCTGATGAAGCGCAAGATGGAAGAGTACGGCTTTGACGAGGTCATCATTGATAAATATGGCAGCGTGCTTGGCACCATCAACGGCAAGCGGCCCGGAAAGACGATCCTGATGGACGGCCATATCGACACGGTCGATGTGATCGACGCGCCGCAGTGGAAGCATGATCCGTTCGGCGGCGAGATCGAAGACGGAAAGATCTATGGCCGCGGCACCTCCGACATGAAGGGCAGCGACTGCGCCATGATCACGGCGGCCGCGCGCTATGCGGAAAAGACGGGCAAGGATTTTGCCGGTAAGATCTGCGTCTCCTGCACAGTTCACGAAGAATGCTTCGAGGGCGTCTCCTCCCGCAAGATCACGCGGCTTGCAAAGCCCGACTTTGTCATCATCGGTGAAGCTACGACCACGACGGTCAAACGCGGCCAGCGCGGCCGTGCGGAGGTCGTTGTGGAGACCGAGGGCGTCAGTTGCCATTCCTCCAACCCGGAGAAGGGCGTAAACGCCGTCTATGAGATGATGGAAGTCATTGAAGAAATCCGCAAGATCGTCCCCAACGAGCATCCGCTGCTCGGCAAGGGCATTCTGGAGCTCACCGATATCATTTCCAAGCCGTACCCCGGCGCGTCCGTCGTTCCGTCGCTGTGCCGCGCGACCTTTGACCGCCGCACGCTCGTCGGCGAGGACGAGGGCGTCATTCTTGGCCAGGTCAACGACGCCATTGCCCGCGCGCAGGAAAAGCATCCCGGTCTCAAGGCCCGCTGCTATCTGGCCGAGGGCGAGGAAACGTGCTGGACCGGCGAGACGATCCGCGCAAAGCGCTACTTCCCGGCATGGGTCATTGAAGAGGACAGCGAGCTCGTGCAGGCCGCGATGAAGGGCTTGAAGGACGCCGGGATCGAAGCGAAGCTTTCCCATTTCGCCTTCTGCACCAACGGCAGCAGCTTCTGCGGCGAAGCCGGCATCCCCTGCATCGGCTACGGCCCGTCGCTCGAAAGTCTTGCACACGTCCGTGACGAATACATCGAGATCGATCAGCTGACCAAGGCCTGCAAGGGCTTTGAGTGCATCCTCGCGCAGCTGACCCAATAAGATGCTTCGCCCGGGCTGGCAATAGAAAGAGAAACGCAAAAAAGAACAGGAAACAGAAAAGGAGAGACAAATATGGCTGAGTTTTTAACTGGATTTAGCAATATCCTTTGGGGCGCGCCCGTATTGATCCTTCTGGGCATCGTTGGTCTGCTGTTTGGCATCCGCACGAAGTTCTTCCAAATCCGGAAAATGGGGTATATTCTCAAGAATACCGCCGGTGAAATGTTCAAAAAGGGCGGCGGCGCAAGCGGCGACAAGGGCACGCTCACCCCGCTGCAGGCAGTTTGCTCCGCGCTGGCCGGCTGCGTCGGTACCGCAAATATCGCAGGTGTCGCGACGGCGATGGTCGTCGGCGGCCCGGGCGCTGTGTTCTGGATGTGGGTCATTGCCCTGCTTGGCATGATGACCAAATGCGTCGAGGTCACGCTTGGCCAGTATTACCGCATTAAGGGTAAGGACGGCGTCTACTATGGCGGCCCGATGTACTATATCGAGCGCGGCATGGGCAAGAAGTGGAAGCCGCTTGCGATCTTCTTTGCAATTACCATCATTCTCGGCGGCCTCGGCACCGCGGCGTTTGCACAGCCCTACACAATGTCCACGGCCGTGCAGCGGACCTTCGGCGTCCCGGCGTGGATCGTGACGGTTGTCGCTGCCGTGATCTGCGGCGTCGTCCTCATCGGCGGCGTCAAGGGCATCGGCAAGTTCTGCGAAAAGATCACGCCGGCTATGTGCCTGATTTATGTCGTCGGTGCGCTCGGCGTCATCTTTGTTAACATCCGATTCGTCCCGCAGGCGTTCGCTGCGATCTTCAAGTATGCGTTCGCTCCGATGCCCGCCATCGGCGGCCTGGCTGGTTCGACACTTGCGCTGGCCCTGCGTCAGGGCGCGGCCCGCGGCACATTCTCCAACGAAGCCGGCTGCGGCTCGTCCCCCATCACCCACGCGACTGCCATCACCGACCATCCGTTCAAGGAAGGCATGTACGGCTCGTTCGAGGTTTTCGTGGATACGATCATTGTCTGCACCATGACTTCTCTTGCCATCATGTGCTCCGGCAGCGACATCTGGGCGTCCGGTCTCAAGGCGGAAGCGCTCACTATGTCTGCCTTTGACACGACCTATGGCACAGTGATCGGCAACCTGCTGGTCACCATTCCGCTGGCGCTGTTTGCCTTCTCCACCATGGTCGGCTGGGAGATCAACTACGAATCTGCGTTCTTCTATATCTTCCCGAAGCTGGAAACCTCCAAGGTCTTCAAGTTCCTGATCCGTGCGATCTGGCTCGTCCCCGGCTTCATCGCGCTCGGCAATACGCCCGATCTTGTCTGGACCGTTGTCGATATTGCCTCCGGCCTGTGGTGCGTTCCGAATGCCATCGCATTGATCGCGCTTTCCGGCGTGTTCATGAAGATCTATCGCGACTACAATGATAAGTATATTCTGAAAAACAGACCGATTTCCGATCCTCTGCCCTACATCGGCAAGGACTGATTCTCTACGCTTTTGGGGAGCGCTGCAAGGCGCTCCCCATGTGCATGCGAACCGGCACGACAAATTTTTTGTTAGCCTAAAAATATTTTTGAAAATTCCTTGCAATCTGCTTCCGATGCTGGTATGATGGATAACAGCAATAAGCTTTATCCGGGTATCAATTTGGAGGTGATAGCAGATTGGACGCGAAATTACTGGAAATGCTTGAACAGATCGCAAAGGCGATCGCAGCCCAATTCGGCAGCAACTGCGAGGTGGTCATCCACGAGCTTTCCGGCAAAAGCGCCTATTCCTCGATCGTCGCGATCGAAAACGGCCACGTAACGGGCCGCAAGGTCGGCGACGGACCGTCGCATGTGGTACTGGAGCAGCTGGGGCATGAGGATGACGGCGCAAAGGATCAGCTCGCTTATCTGACGCGCACAAAGGATGGAAAGATCTTAAAGTCCTCCTCTGTGTATATTCGGGATGAGGCCGGAAAGGTCGCAGGGATCCTCGGCATCAACTATGATATCTCCATGATGCAGATGTTTGAAAATTCCCTGCATGACTTTATCTCGGCGGACCATCAGGTGCGGCGCGAACCGGAGCGGATCACCCTCAATGTGGCGGATCTGCTTGATGATCTGATCCGGCAGGCGGATGAACTGGTCGGCAAACCGGTCGCGCTGATGACGAAAGACGATAAGGTCAAGGCAATCCGCTACCTGAGTAATTCCGGCGCTCTTCTGATTACCAAATCCGGCGACAAAATTGCAAGACACTTTGGCATCTCCAAGTACACACTCTATTCGTATTTAGATAACAGTAAAACAGGAGGAACAAACGACTTATGAGCAAGATCGATCTTACCATCAACAAGGAAGGCCTGGCGCATAACATCCAGAAGGCCAAGGAAAACAACATCATCATCCCGACCATCGCGCAGATGCAGAACCCGGACCTGATCCCGGAGAAGATCAAGGAAAAGCTGACGCACACCGGCCTGTGGGACGTTGACCCGGTCAACCTGTTCCGCATCAGCTGGCACAACGAAGCCAAGGAGTCCGGCGGCCTGTACCAGAAGACCCCGAACTACGTCGAGATCCCGTCCTCCGTCTCCGGCGTTCCCTGCCGTATCCTTGCCATGTCCGGCAAGTGGTTCCCGACCGGCTGCCATAAGGTCGGCGCATCCTTCGGCTGCCTGGCTCCGCGTCTCGTGACCGGTCAGTTCGACGCTACCTATCATCACGCTGTCTGGCCCTCCACCGGCAACTACTGCCGCGGCGGCGCGTTCAACTCCAAGCTGCTGGCCTGCGACTCCGTCGCCATCCTGCCGCAGGATATGTCCAAGGAACGCTTTGACTGGCTGAAGACCATCGCCGGCCAGATCATCGCCACCCCGGGCTGCGAGTCCAACGTCAAGGAGATCTTCGACAAGACCTGGGAGCTCAAGCAGGATCCCAGCATGATGATCTTCAACCAGTTTGCCGAGATGGGCAACCCCCTGTGGCACTACAATGTCACCGGCTACGCTCTGAGCGATCTGTTTGAGAACGTGAAGAAGCCCGGCCAGAGACTTGCCGGCGCCTGCTTCACCTCCGGCTCCGCCGGCACGATGTCCGCGGGCGACCTCCTCAAGGAGCGCTATCCGGGCATGAAGCTGGCAGTCGGCGAAGCGCTGCAGTGCCCGACCATTCTGGATAACGGCTTCGGCGGCCACCGCATCGAAGGCATCGGCGACAAGCACATCCCCTGGGTCCATAACGTCAAGAACACCGACATGGTCATTGACATTGACGACGAAGATTCCCAGCGCCTGCTCCGCCTGTTCAACTGCAAGGAAGGCCAGGCGTACCTCAAGTCCCTCGGCCTGTCGGGCGAGCAGATCGAGAAGTTCACGTGGATGGGCATTTCCGGCATCGCAAACGTTCTGTGCTGCATCAAGATGGCCAAGTTCTATGAGCTGACCGAGGATGACGTCGTTGTTACCGTTCTGACTGACTCCGCCGTCATGTACAAGTCCCGTGTCGAAGAGCTCAACGAGATGTACGGTGCCTACTCCGCACAGGCTGCCGAGCTGGATCACAACCTGCACATGCTGAACCTCAAGACCGACAACATGATGGAGCTGACGTATCCGGAGCGCAAGCGCGTGCACAACCTGAAGTATTACACCTGGGTCGAGCAGCAGGGCATGACGGTCGAAGACCTCAACGCCCAGTGGTACGACACCAAGAACACCTGGGACGCCGTCCACGCACAGGCCAAGGAGCTCGACGAGCTCATCAACGCATTCAACGACGAGGTTGGTCTGCTGAAGGCGCTGTAAGCCGAAATTAAGCCAATATAGAACCAAAATGGGGTGGGGGAATGACCCCACCCCGTTTATTCATCCTTTACGACAAACGCTTCCTCGGCGGCCTGTTCGCCGTCGATCAGAATTTGTTTCGCAAGCCCGTAATTTTGCTGTTCCAGCGCTTGAATCGCCTGTTCTGCGGCCTGAAATAAAATGGTGTAATATTCGGGAATTTCATTCATAATATATGCGCCTCCTTTGTTGCACATTTGTGCTACGTTTATATTACAATGTTTGGCGCATAATTGCAATACAATTTGCATTACGAAACATAATGCGAGGTGCATTGCGATGAAGAAATTCCGAATCCCGAGTATTCCGCCCACGACAAACAAGAGCATCCGCTTCCCCAATGACGTGATCGATGAAATTGAGGACGCCATCAAGGGAACGGACTGCACATTTTCTGCGTTCGTGGTCGAGGCTGTGCGTGTCGCGCTGGAAAATCTGAAGGAGGATTCTGAATGAAAAACGTCAAATGTGCGCGCTGTGTGCGCTGCGGCAAGGAATATGAGGCTGTCCCGAATCTGACCAACTGCTCCTGCGGCGGTATTCTGGATATCGTTTACGATTACGACTACATCAAGGCGCATCTCACCAAGGAGACGCTGAAAAACCGCGTGAACCCCACCATGTGGCGCTACCGCGAGCTGCTGCCCGTCGAGGAGACCACACCCGACACGCCGCTGCGCGTGGGCTGGAGCCCGCTGTACGAAGAGCCGAAGCTCGCCGAGCAGCTGGGTCTTGGCCGTCTGTGGGTCAAGGACGACGGCATCAACCCCACCGCTTCCCTGAAAGACCGCGCCTCCGCCATGGCCGTCGCCAAGGCGCATGAGGCGGGCGCGAAGATCATCGCCTGCTCGTCCACGGGCAACGCCGCGTCCTCCCTGGCCGGCAACGCCGCTGCCGCGGGCTTCAAGACCTACATCTTCGTCCCCGAGCGCGCCCCGAAGGGCAAGGTCGCGCAGCTGATGATCTTCGGCGCGAACGTCATCTCCGTCAAGGGCAACTACGAGGAGACCTTCAAGATGTCCGCCGAGGCCATCGAAAAGTGGGGCTGGTACAACCGCAACGCGGCCATCAACCCGTATCTGTCCGAGGGCAAGAAGACCGTCTCGCTCGAGATCGCCGAGCAGCTGAACTGGGAAATGCCTGACTATCTGGCCATCTCCGTCGGCGACGGCTGCACGATCGCGGGCGTGTGGAAGGGCCTGAAGGATCTGTACGCCATCGGCTTCATCGACAAGCTGCCGCGGCTCATCTCCGCCCAGTCCACCGGCTGCTACCCCATCAACCGCGCCATTCAGGAGAACAAGCCCTGGGAGCCGATGGAGGAGAACACCATCGCCGACTCCATCTCCGTCGGCGTGCCGCGCAATGCCGATAAGGCCCTCATGGCCATCCGGGAATCGAACGGCATCGCCGTCAATGTCACCGATGAGGAGATCCTTGCCGCGCAGAAGCTGCTCGGCCGCACCTGCGGCGTCTTCGGCGAGCCTGCCGGCGTCACCGGCACGGCTGCCGTCAAGAAGGCCTGCGAGCAGGGCCTCATCGAAAAGGGCGCGACGGTCGTCTCCGTCGTGACCGGCAACGGCCTGAAGGACGTGGCGAACGCCATCAAGTCTGCGGGCGAGCCGATCAACATCAAGCCCGACCTCGATCTCATGGTCGAAGAATTTGCCAAGAGAGGCGTCACGGTCGAGTAAATCACAGGCATAAAAAGTCCGGGTCAGCTTCCCGCAGACCCGGACTTTTGCCCGGAAAACCGGGCGGAAATTTATTTTTTACCCGCTTGACGGCCAGTGGGAAAGGCTCTATAATAGGGAAGCTTTTACGGGTTTTGACCCAAATCTGTGCAAAAAAGGATATTCAGAGTATGACAAAGACACGCTCTGTGCGCCCGGCGGGCATTTCGATGACCGAGGGGTCGCTGCTCCGGAATATTTTCCTGTTCAGTGTGCCGCTGATGTTCTCGCAGCTGCTGCAGGTGCTGTTCAATATGGCGGATGTCGCTGTCGTCGGCAAATTTTCCAGTGCGACGGCGCTCGGCTCCGTCGGCTCCACATCGACGCTCGTGACGCTCTTTACGGGCTTTCTGATCGGCCTGTCCAACGGCGTCAACGTGCGCGTGGCACAGTATCTCGGCGCGCGGCAGGACGAGGACACCAGAAACTGCGTCCATACGTCGCTGATTCTGTGCACGCTGGCCGGTCTCGTCATTACCGTCCTGTGCTTCACGCTGGCCGCGCCGATGCTGGAGCTGCTGAAAACCAAAGACGATCTGCTGCCCGGCGCAGTTTTGTATTTCCGCATTTACGCCCTCGGCATGCCGGCCCTCGGCATTTTCAACTTCGGCAACGCCGTTCTGAGTGCAAGCGGCGATACGAAGCGGCCGCTGGTCTATCTGACAGCGGCAGGCATTCTGAACGTGATCCTCAATCTGTTCTTCGTTATCGTCTGCAAGATGGCGGCTGACGGCGTGGCGCTGGCGAGCATCCTTTCGCAGTATCTGTCGGCCATTCTCGTCCTCATCCACATGCTGCGGCTGGACGACAGCTGCAGGGTGGAATGGAAGCGTCTGCGGCTGCACGGCGGCGAGGTCGGGCGCATCCTCGGGCTCGGCGTTCCGGCGGGCATCCAGCATATGATCTTCGCGGTGGCGAATTTGTTCATTCAGGTCGGCATCAACTCGTTCGATTCCACCGTCGTTTCCGGCAATTCGGCGGCGGTCAACGTGGATAACGTCATTTATAACGTCATGGCCGCGTTCTATACGGCCTGCTCGACCTTCATGGGGCAGAACTGGGGCGCGGGCAAAAAAGACCGCATGATGAAGAGCTATTACGTGAGCCTCGGCTATTCGTTTTTGATCGCGGCCATTCTCGGTGTGGCGTTTTTGCTGTGCGGCGAGCCGTTCCTCTATATCTTTACCAACGACGCGGACGTCGTCGCGGCAGGCATGGAGCGGATGCAGATCATGTGCTTCTCGTATGCCGTCAGCGCATTCATGGACTGCACCATCGCGGCCTGCCGCGGCATTGGCCGCAGCTTTGTGCCGACGGTGATCGTGATCCTCGGCTCGTGCGTGTTCCGCGTGATCTGGGTGTATACGATCTTCGCGCATTTCCACACGATCCCGTCTTTGTATCTGCTCTACGTCTTCTCGTGGACGATCACGGCGGCAGCGGAGATCCTCTATTTCATCCACTGCTGCAAGCGACTGAAAAACATTCAAACTGCATAAACAAAAGAACCGGCGCATGCGGCGCCGGTTCTTTTTTAGTTGCAGACCATGAGCTCGGTCGGCGTTATGGCATTCGTATCCAGATCCAGGACAAAGATCTGCTCGCCGCCGTCCGGGAGGCCGGAGATCGTCAGAAACAGGCTCCGGCCGGCCAGCATCATAGACCAGACGGTTTGATAGTCCCAGATCCCGACTGTGGAAAGCTCGTCATACTGCCCATCCAGATACGCCTCGAGGTAGTCCAGCGGCGAGAGCGGGCTGACGCTGCTGAGAAGGCACTGGAAGATATACGCCCGCACGTCCTCCGGCGCGCTGTCGCCGCATGCGGCGGCAAAGATGCGGAAGCGCGTATCGGTCACAAGGCCGGTCTCGCTGCGGTAAAGAAGCTCGTCTGCTGCATTCTCCTGCTCCGGTGCGTACAGAGTCAGGCAGAAAGAGGTAGCGCTCAGCGCTTCGGCGGTCCAATGGGCTTCGGCGTCAAACAGACCAAGCTGCTCCAGTGCGCCGTAGTTCCGGAGCAGATACGCACAGAAGCTGTCCTTCGCGTCCTGTGAAAGCGCATCCGCGCCCGCGGCATGATCCAGCTTCGCGGCGATCATCATGTCCAGCGGTTCCACAGTGGAGGCCGGCTGTTCGTCGGGAAACTGATCGGGTTCCGGCTGCTGCGCGGCGGACGGCTCCGCCGCCGGGGCTTCCTGCGGCTTTGCGCCCGTCATGGTGCAGCCCGCAGCAAGCAGGGCGAGAAGCAGCACAGCGATGAGGACGGGGATGGTCGTCCGGGGCTTTTTCGTGATGGAGCGGATGCGGGCCTTGAGCTGCCTGCCGCGGCCGGACATCGTGGTCGCAGCCGAGAACGGGCTGACTTGCATCCGGCAGGTCATGCGGATGAGCGAGCGGCCGTAATCGGCGCGCGCGTCCTCGCCCAGCAGGCGGATGGCCGCTTCGTCGCAGGCCAGCTCTGCGTCCTCCCGTGACAAAATCGCCGCCCACCAGACGAAGGGGTCGAACCAGTGCAGCGCCAGACACAGCCCACGCAGCGCGGCCCAGATGTGATCCCCGTGCCGGTAATGCGCGGTCTCGTGTGCGATGCAGTGGCGCAGGAGCGCCGGATCCTGCGCGCAATCGGGCGTCACATAGATGACCGGCGGGAACAGGCCGAACAGGCACGGAGATGCGGCGGTTCCGGCGAGCCGGATCTCCGGACAGCTCTTCGCAGCGGGACGCAGCTGTTGGCTTCCGGTGCGCAGCCTGAGGCGGCAGCGCAGATCGCAGAAGACGAGCCACCCGCCGATCAGCGCTGCGCCGGTGAGCCAGACGGCGAACAGGATCTGCCCACGACCGGCGGTCTTCTGCGCCGGGGCGGCGTTGGACACGGATATCGGCGCAGGCTTCGAAGCGGCTGCCGGTGCAGCCGGGCCGGGCGCAGACGGCGGGACGGTCTGCACGGCGCTCTGCGCCGCGGGCTGCGTATGCGGCAGAAGATTTTCGACGCTGAGGGCTGTTTTCCCGACGGAGACCGGGACGAGCAGCCGGATGAGCGCCAGCAGCCACAGGGCATACTGCAGCCGAGGGCCGATCCGGCCGCGCAGCAGATAGTGGAGCGCGATGAGAGCTGCCGTCAGAACGGCGGACGAGATGAACCATTCAGTCATGGCGCTGTTTCTCCTCCATGTCGTGCAGCAGGGCATAGAGTTCGTCGATCTCAGCCTGCGTCAGCGCCTGCTGCTGCGCCATGGCGCTGACGAGCAGGCTGAGACTTCCGTGATACACGCGGCCGAGCAGGTCACGCGTCTGCTGGGCTGCGGCGTCTGCGCGTGCGACAGCGGGCAGGAAGACGTTTGTTTTGCCCTGCGCGTCGCAGCGGACGGCACCTTTTTCCGTCAGCCGCCGCAGAAGCGTCAGCGTCGTGCTGCGGCTCCAGCCGGTCTGGGCCTGCATGGTGCAGGTCAGCTCGCGGCCGGTCTGCGGGGACTGCGTCCAAAGCTGTTCCATCAGCAGCCATTCGGCCTGCGTCAGATCGAGCTTCTTTTCCATACGGGAGGACTCCCTTCGAGAGTGTTTACGTTTGTAAACACAGCATAGCAGATGTGGTTACAGATGTCAACAGTTGTGTGTAAAAAAGCGGAAAAGAAATGCCGCGTCCGACACCGCGGAGATTGACAGGGAAAACTTTTGTGGTATTATAGCGACGCTACCTTAATATTCTGATATTTTTCCTGGGAGGGACAAGCTTGAAGGAACTATGGGAACTGTTCATCACGTTTGCAAAGGTCGGCGTGATGACCTTCGGCGGCGGCTATGCCATGCTGCCGATCTTACAGCGCGAGGTCGTGGAAAATAAGAAATGGGCAAGCGAGGAAGAGCTTGTCGACTATTTTGCCATTGGCCAGTGTACGCCGGGCGTGATCGCCGTCAATACGGCGACCTTTATCGGCCAGAAGCGGCGCGGAGTCGCGGGCGGTATTCTCGCCACGCTTGGTGTGGTATTTCCGTCGCTGGTCATTATCTGCATTCTGGCGGGGCTGATCTCCAACTTTGCTGAACTGGCCGTGGTACAGAACGCGTTTGCCGGGATCAAGGTCTGTGTCTGCGTGCTGATTTTGAATGCGGTTTTGAAGCTTCTTAAAAAATCGGTCATCGACGTGCCGACGTTTGTCATTTTCCTGATCGTGATGCTTGGCGCTGTCGCGTCGGATCTGCTGGGGCTTGGCATTTCGCCGGTCGTGTACGTGCTTCTTGCAGCTGCCGCGGGGCTGGTGATCAAGCAGCTGGAGGTGAAGAAGCCGTGATCTATCTGCGCCTTTTTTATGAGTTTTTCAAGGCCGGTCTGTTCGCCATCGGCGGAGGACTGGCGACGCTGCCGTTCTTGCGGGAGATCGCGGGCAAGACCGGCTGGTATACGCTCTCGCAGCTGGCGGATATGCTCGCCGTGGCCGAGTCGACGCCCGGCCCGCTGGGCGTCAACACGGCGACCTACGTAGGCTTCACATCCGCCGGGGTCTCAGGCGCGGTCATTGCGACGGTCGGGCTGGTCACGCCGTCGATCATTGTCATCCTGCTCGTTGCAAAAATTCTGGAAAAATTCCGCCACAACCGGTATGTGGAGCATGCGTTCTATGGGCTGCGCCCGGCGTCCTCCGGACTGATCGCGGCGGCGGGGCTTTCGGTGCTGCCGCTGGCGTTTCTGAACTCCGGCGCTGTCAGCAGCCGGATCTTACAGGATATCAAGTGGCCGGCGGTTTTGCTGGCGGCTGCGCTGATCGTGTTTACCAACTGGGTGAAGCCGACGAAGAAATGGCACCCGATCATCTTTATCGGCATTTCCGCTGTAATCGGTATTGTGTTCCATTTTGCGGGCGTGTGACCAGACAGTTGACGAAACGGCCGGTTTTGGGTATGCTATCAGACAGGAGGGATGCTGTATGAGTGGATGCGGAGGCTGCGGCGGGTGTGGCAGCGCCTGCGGCGGCTGCAGGAGCCATGTGCTTTTGCTGACGGAGCTGGAGATGCAGCTTCTGCGGCAGTTCGGAGAGCTGGCCTTTCTGCCGGCTGCCTGTACCCGGACGAGCGAAACGCCGGTCTATCTGACGGAGCTTGGCTCGCGCACGGCAGTGAGCGCGGCGATCCTTGCGCTGCAGATCAAGCGCCTGATCTCCGTCGATTTCGCCCTGCCGCTGCAGGGCTTTGACTACGCCGAGTATGAAGACTATCCCATCCGCGGCAGCATGGCGCTGACCGCGGCGGGGCAGGAAGCGCTGGACTCTCTGGAGATCCAGGGCTGCGGAGAATAACAAAACGGACGCGCCGGATGGCGCGTCCGTTTTGGCATGTCGAAAAAGTTCGATTTTCACGAAGCAGTACGAGACATGCACTGTCCGTGTAGAGGCCGATGCCCACATCGGCCCGGAAAAGGTTACGAATTTGCCGTAAACCTTCGTAAAAACAGCTTGTTCTGCAGGGACGATGCGACGCCCGCAGGCTAGTTTCGAGGCGCAACCGCGCGCTGCGCGGCTCTTAGCGCCGAAGATAGGCATCGTCCCCTACAAACGAACCAAGAGATCTTCAGCAAAAACGGGCAAGAATGCTTTTCGACAGTCTCAAACGGACGCGCCGACCAGCGCGTCCGTTTTGACATGAGTTACGGTTTTTTCCACATTGTGACGAGATCGGCCAGTGTGTAGCTGCCGAGGTATTCGGCGATGACGCGGTCAAGGCCCTGCCAGAGGGGGAGCGTGCGGCAGTTGGCGGCGTTTTCACACTGCTGGCCGCTCTCCAGACACGTCACGGGTGCGAGCGTCCCTTCGGTGAGCGAGAGGATCTCAAACGCGGTGTAGCTGCCTGCCGGTCTGGATAACCGGTAGCCGCCGCCCTTGCCGCGCAGGGCGTCAAGGAGCTTCGCCTTGCTCAGCACGGCAAGAATGCTCTCCAGATATTTTTCGGAAATGCCCTGCCGCGCGGCAATGGTCTGCAGCGGGATATAGCCCTCGTCCGGATGCTCAGCCAGATCGATCATCACGCGCAGCGCATAGCGGCCCTTGCTGGAAATCATCATAGTGTCCTGTCCTCGCTTTCTTATAACCTACTATACTACAAGGTTAAAGGCTTTTCAAGCGGAATCCTGCGATTTACAAGGATTTCTTTTTATGTTACAATATACGAACTATCGATTTGAAGAGGGATACCATGACAAAGGATCTGACCCGGGGGACGCCCTGGAAGCTTATTGTGCAATTTGCGCTGCCGATCATGCTGGGAAATCTGCTGCAGCAGCTCTATAATACAGCCGACACCATCATTGTCGGCAATTTTGAGGGGCAGCAGGCGCTCTCCTCTGTCGGCGCGTGTACCTCGCTGACGATCCTGTTTACGGCGCTGGCGCTGGGCTTTTCCATCGGCGCGGGCGTTCTCATTTCGCAGTATTTCGGCGCCGGGCGGATGCAAGAGCTGCGCCGGTATGCCGCGACGTCGATCGTTCTGATGCTGGCGATGGGGCTTGTGATGAGCGTGATCGGGCTTCTAAGCGCGGAGCTTCTGCTGCGCGGCTTCCTCGGCACGCCGGAGACGCTGCTGCCGCAGGCCGTTCTGTATTTCCGCATCTATGCCGCGGGGCTGGTGTTCCAGTTCGGGTATAACATTGCGGCGGCGCTTCTGCGCGCGCTGGGCGACAGCCGGGCAACGCTGTATTTCCTGCTGGTCTCGTCGGTTCTGAACGTGGTGCTCGATCTGCTGTTCGTGGCGGTGTGCGGCATGGGCGTGGCCGGTGCGGCGATCGCAACGGTCATCTCGCAGCTGGCCTCCTGCGTGATCGGCTTCTGGTACATGTACCGGAAATACGAGCTGCTGCGCTTTTCCGCGCGCGAGCTGCGGCTGGAGCCGGCGGTGGCCGGGCGGATCTTACGTGTCGGCCTGCCGATGGCGCTGCAGCAGTCGATCGTCTCGTGTGGGTTTTTGTTTCTGCAGAAGCTCGTCAACTACTACGGCGAGAGCATGATCGCATCGTACACGGTGGCCAGCCGGATGGAGAATATCCTGATGATCCCGATCCTCGGCATCCAGAGCACCATGGCGACCTATGCCGGGCAGAACATGGGCGCAAAGCTGCCGGAGCGCGTCTCGCGCGGTCTTGGGCAGGGCGTTCTGGTATCGCTGTTCATGACGGCTGCCTTGTGCTTGTGCCAGATCGCGGGGATCTCCCTCATCATCGGCGCGTTCCGGCTGGATGAAGCGGCGGCGGAGATCTGCCGTCAGCATCTGTTCGCGTCCGCGGTGGCCATCCCAATCTTTGCCGTCTATTTCCCGGCCAACGGCATGTTCCAGGGTGTCGGTGAGGGCTTCCATGCCACGTTCTACGCGCTCATGGCGCTGGGACTTCGCGTTGTATTCGCCTACAGCCTGCACAAAACGGCGGCTTTCGGCTATACGGCGATCTGGTGGAGTCAGGCAATGGCGTGGACGCTGACGCTCATCGTCTGCTACGCGCATTTCTTCCGCGGCAAGTGGAAGGAAAAATCATTGATCGCATAAGGAGGAGCATATGCAGCATCGCTTTTTCGCGCTCATTTCCCGCATGCGCTACATTGGCCGCTGGGGACTGATGCGCAATACATTTGAAGAGAATATTCAGGAACACAGCCACATGGTCGCCGTGCTGGCGCACGGCCTTGCCGTGATCCAGCGCGATATCCTGGGACAGCCGGCGGACCCGGATCGCTGCGCGTCGGCGGCGCTGTTCCACGACGCGTCGGAGATCCTGACGGGCGATCTGCCGACGCCGATCAAGTATTATAACCCCGAGATCAAGAATGCCTACAAGCAGATCGAGGCCGTCAGCTGCGAAAAGCTGCTGGCGCTTCTGCCGTCGGAGCTGCAGGAGAGCTACCGGCCGCTGCTGCTTGAATCCGACCCGGCGGTCGCGAAGATCGTAAAGGCGGCGGACAAGCTCTCGGCCTATATCAAGTGCGTGGAGGAGCTGAAGGCCGGCAATTCCGAGTTTGAGGCCGCGGAAAAGCAGACGCGGCAGGCCCTGACGGACATGCATCTGCCGTGCCTGGATTATTTCATGGCGCATTTTCTGGACAGCTTCCGGCTGACGCTGGACGAGCTGGAATAATGCGGTGAAACTGACCAAAAACAGCTGCGGGCGGCGGCGGAATTTCGACAAAATCCACACTTGTAATTTGCGGACCGAGCCGGTATAATGCCCTCCAGTGAGTTTAAGGAAAGGGAGTGCGCCGCATGATCGTCCGAACCGGAAGTATCAGTCTCTGCGCTCCCGTTTTTGTTTCTGCTGGGGAACCTGTTTCACCGGCGCCGTATTTGTTTTTTGAATGAGGAATTGTGAGACCGGTGTTTTCGGATTTCACAATTCTTTTTTTATGCGTGCGGCGCGGCCCGGCGGAGATGGAGAAGAGAAAGGAGAAAACCATGGGAAAAAGCAAGATTCCGGAAACCGGCATTTATGATGCCAGACAGCTCGGCACAGGCCGGATGCTGCTGCTGGGCTTCCAGCACATGTTCGCCATGTTCGGCGCGACGATCCTCGTGCCCATCCTGACGGGCCTCGACGTTTCGAACACCCTTCTGTTTGCCGGTCTCGGCACGCTTCTGTTCCACCTCATCACCGGCGGCAAGGTCCCGGCCTTCCTCGGCTCGTCCTTCGCCTTCCTCGGCGGCTACGCAGCCATCGCCCCGATGGTCGACGGCAAGCCCAACCTTGAGATGCTGCCCTACGCCTGTTTCGGTGTTGCGTGCGCAGGTCTTGTGTATGTCATCCTCGCGGCCCTGTTCAAGGCGTTCGGCGCCAAGAAGGTCATGCGCTTCTTCCCGCCCATCGTCACCGGCCCCATCATCATCGCCATCGGCCTGAACCTGTCCTCCTCCGCCATCAATAACTGCACCGGCAACTGGTGGATCGCCATCGCGGCCATCCTCATCATCGTCGCCGCCAACATCTGGGGCAAGGGCATGATCAAGATCATCCCGATCCTCCTCGGCGTCATCGGCTCGTATGTGCTGGCCGTCATCTTTGACGCCAACACCCGCGCCGCGCTCGTCGCCAACGTCTCCGAAGCCAAGTGGTTCGCCCTGCCCATCAAGATGGAGCAGACTGTCTTCGGCCTTCTCAGCTCCGGCAGCGTCGACACCCACATGCTCCTGACCGCAGTCATCACCATCGTCCCCCTGTCGCTTGCCACCATGGTCGAGCATATCGGCGACGTGTCCGCCATCTCCTCCACCTGCAACCGCAACTACATTGAAGATCCCGGCCTGCACCGCACCCTGATGGGCGACGGTCTGGCGACCACCCTCGCAGCCCTCTTCGGCGCGCCCGCCAACACGACCTACGGCGAAAACACCGGCGTTCTGGCCCTCAGCCGCATCTACGACCCGCGCGTCATCCGCATCGCTGCGGTCCTGGCCATGCTCTTCTCCTTCAGCCCGAAGTTCGCGGCCATCATCTCCTCCATGCCGAACGGCACCATCGGCGGCGTCAGCCTCGTGCTCTACGGTATGATCTCCGCGGTCGGCGTGCGCAACGTCGTTGAGAACAAGGTCGACTTCACCAAGTCCCGCAACGTTCTCGTCGCGGCTCTCATCCTGGTCCTGTCCATCGGCATCAGCTATTCCTCGGCCGGCGCGCTGCAGCTCGGCGCGATCAGCCTGTCCGGTCTGGCTGTTGGCTCCATCGTCGGCATCGTCCTGAACGCTATCATGCCCGGCAAGGACTATGTCTACGGCGAAGACAAGCAGGGCGACGAATCCGTCAACTTTATCGTCCAGTAATCAGAAAAGCAGATCAAAACAGCCGCGCGGTCCATTGGGGGCCGTGCGGCTTTGCTATTCGCTGGAAAGAAGCACAGTATACAAAAAACCAATAGTGAAACTGTAAATAGTAAACAAAAATGAATTGACAAACGGAAAATATGTGCTATAACAATAGCTCGAAAAAGGAGGCGGACAGATATGACGCATGACTTGACCAGCGGCAAGCCGCTGAAAATGGTATTACAGTTTACAATTCCCGTCCTGCTCGGGCTTTTATTGCAGCAGGTCTATTCCGTGGTGGATACGGCGATCGTCGGTCACGCGCTGGGCGTAATGGCCCTTGGCGGCGTGGGCGCGACAAGCTCGGTGAACTATCTGGTGATCGGCTTCTGCACGGGGCTTTGCACCGGCATGGCGATCCCGGTGGCGCAGGCGTTCGGCGCGAATGACGTGCGGCAGCTGCGCCGGTATATCGGCAATTGCGTGTGGCTGTGCGTCATCGTGTCGGCGGCTTTGCTGGCGCTGACGCTGCCCGCCTGCCGCCTGCTTCTGACCGCGATGGGGACGCCGGAGGAGGAAATGTCCTACGCGTTCGACTATATTTTCGTCATCTTCATCGGCATCCCGGCCATCATCCTCTACAACATGGGCGCGTGCGTGCTGCGCGCGCTGGGCGACAGCCGCTCGCCGGTGTGGTTCCTTGCCATTGCGTCGCTCATCAACATCGTGCTTGATCTTCTGACGGTGTGCGTGCTTGATTGGGGCGTGCGCGGCGCGGCGGTCGCGACGGTGGTGTCGCAGGCGGTCTCGGGCGTTCTGTGCGTGTGGTACATGCGCAGGCGCTTCCCGATTCTGCGGATGGAAAAGGACGACTGGCAGCTGCGCCGCCGGGAGGCGTCCCGCCTGCTCGGCATGGGCGTCCCGGTGGGGCTGCAGTGCTCCATCACGGCGATCGGCTCCGTCATTCTGCAGACGGCGGTCAACTCGCTCGGCGCGATCTGCGTGGCGGGCGTCGCGGCGGCGACGAAGCTGTTTCAGCTGTTCTGCTGCCCGTATGACGCGCTGGCCATGGCGGCGACGAACTTCGTCGGACAGAACCTCGGTGCGGGTAAATATGACCGGATCCGGCAGGGCATTTTCGCCTGCTGTCTGCTGGGCGTGGTTTACTGCGCGGTGCATTTCCTGCTGGCGCAGTTCGGCACGCCGTATGCGATCCTGCTCTTCATCCGCCCGGAGGAGGCGGAGGCCGTCTTGCCCTTCGCGTGGAAAATGTGCCGGATGGACGCGTATTTCGGACTGTTTCTGATGCTGGTCAACGTGCTGCGCCTGTCCATTCAGGGCATGGGCTACAGCCGGCTGTCCCTCCTGTCCGGCGTTCTGGAGATGGTCGCACGGATCTTTATCAGCGTCTGGGCCGTGCCGCAGTTCGGCTTTGCTGCCGCCTGCATGGCAAATCCGCTGGCGTGGGTGCTGGCGAACTGCTTTTTGATCCCCGGCGTGTTCAAGTGTCTGGAGGCGCGCCGCCGGCAGGCCGAGCGGGTCCGCCGCGAGCTGCCGACCGAATAGTCCCTCTTGGCGACCTGCACAAATTTGGCAGTCCCCCTTGCGCCGCGGAGGCATTCATGATATTGTAAAATCAAATCAAGGGGGGGACCAACGGAATGAAGATTTCAACCAAGGGCCGCTATGCGCTGCGGCTGATGCTGGATATCGCGCAGCACCAGCAGGCGGGCTTCGTATCGCTGAAGGAGATCGCACAGCGGCAGGAGATCTCGAAAAAATATCTCGAACAGATCATCCCGCTTCTGAACCGCGCGGATATCCTCCAGACCTCGCGCGGCTATCAGGGCGGCTACCGGCTGGCCCGCACGCCGGAGGATTATACCGTCTATGAGATCCTGGCGATCGCCGAGGGGGGACTCGCGCCCGTCGCCTGTCTGGACGGAACGGAAAATCTGTGTCCGCGCAAGGACAGCTGTCTGACCCTCCCGGTATGGGAGGGACTGGATCGCACGATCCGCGAATACCTGAGCAGCATCACACTGCAGGATATTCTGGATATGAATCAGAACCGATAAAAAAGAAGCCCATATGGGCTTCTTTTTTTGTTACTGCTTTTACGGCAGCTGATAGATCGCGGAGAATTTCTGCTCGAGATAATCAAGGAAATACGTCGGGTCCAGCGGCTTGTCGGTGATGGCGCGGATCCATTCGGCGGGAGTCGTGACGGAGGCGATGGAGAATACATGCTCAGTCAGCCAGTCGCGGATGGGGAGCAGATCGCCCTTTGCCGCGCAGCCGAAGACGTCAATCTCCTTCTCCATCGTCCGCAGGATCTGCACGCCGTAGGCGGAGCCGAGCGCGTAGGACGGGAAATAGCCGATCGGCATCGTCCAGTGGACATCCTGCAGACAGCCCTGCGCGTCGTCCGGCACGTCGAGGCCGAGATAAGCCTTGTATTTTTCGTTCCAGAGCGCCGGGATCTCGTCGACGGTGATCTCGCCGTTCATAAACGCCTTTTCCAGCTCATACCGGATAAGGATGTGCAGGCAGTAGGTCAGCTCGTCTGCGTCGCAGCGGATCAGGCCGGGCGAGGCAAGGTTCACCGCCTCATACAGCTCGCGCTCCGTCACGTCGGCGAACGTGCCGCCGCTCAGCTCCTGCAGCTTCGGATAAATAAAGTGGATGAACGCCTCACTGCGGCCGATCAGGTTTTCATAGAAGCGGGAAATGCACTCGTGCATGCCGTTCGTCATGGAGTCGGCCGCGTATTCGCGGTAAAATTCCTCCGGCTCGTTCTGCATGAACAGCGCATGGCCGCCCTCGTGGAGGGTGGTGAAGATGTTGGAGATGAAGTTCTCCTCATAATAATGCGTGGTCACGCGCACGTCGTGCGGGCCGAAGTTTGTCGTGAACGGATGCTCCGTCGTCATGAGGACGAGCGCGCTCTGCCGCAGGCCCTCCAGCTCCAGCAGGTACCGGGAAAACGCCTCCTGCTGCGCGACGGGGCAGGGACGGGAGAGGAAATCCGTGCGGATCGGCTTGCCCTCGGTCCGGATGCGGCGCAGCAGCGGGACGATTCGCGTACGCAGCGCGTCAAAGAACGTGTCCAGCTGCAGAATGCTGCCGCCCTTTTCGTGGTCGTCCAGGCAGGCGTCATAATAGGTCGGCAGCTGACGGTCGCGCAGGTCGATGGCCTTGCGGGTGTAGCTGATGACCTCGGCGAGCGAATCGCGGAAGAGGGAGAAGTCGTTCGCCTGCTTGGCGGAGAGCCATTTGGAATATGCGCGGTTGAAGGCGAGGCTCGCCTCATAGTTGAGCTTTGCCGGGATGTTTTTTTCCTTTTCCCAGTTGTCGTACAGATGCTCGACGACCTTCTTCTGCACCGGCGTCAGCCCCTCGCTGTCCGCGTACAGCCCGGTCACGAGGGTGGAGAAGCGCTTGGAATGCGTCAGCCGGAAATGCCGGTCGGATAAGACGGCCATATCCGCGCCCGCCGGCTCCATGCCGTCCTTCGGCGCGCAGCACTGCATGTCAAATTCCAGCTTGCCGACCGCGCGGCGGTAGACGGCGGCCTCCGCAAGAATTTTGTGCAGCTGGGCGTATTTTTGCAGATTCGTCATTCGGATGTTCCTCCTGTGCGTACATTTTTTCTTATCGTAGCACGATTCGACCGCGGACGCAAGACACAGGCGTTGCGAAGCGGCGCACGGGTGTGCTATAATCGAAACGTATGATCACAATTATGAAGGGAGACTCCCATGAAATTTTCTGAAATGCCGTATACCCGGCCGGATCTGGAAGAACTGAAGGCGCAGCTTGGCGCCGTGACGCAGCAGCTGAAGGATGCGCCGGACTATGCCGCCGCGCATGAGGCGTTCCTTGCCCAGCAGAAGCTGATGATCCACCTGGAAACGCTGGCCACGCTCTCCAGCGTCCGCAACTCCATCGATACCCGCGACAAGTTCTATGACGCGGAAGAGGAGTTCTGGAATGCCGCGCTGCCGGAGCTGAAGGCCTATGAGGATGCCTGGCAGGGCGCGATGCTCGAAAGTCCGTTCCGCAAGGACTTTGCCGCGCAGTACGGCGACCTCATGTTCATCAATACCGAGATGGCCCGCAAGACCTTCTCTCCGGCGATCGTCGAGGAGCTGAAGCAGGAAAACACGCTCGTGCTGGCCTATGACAAACTCATCGCCAGCGCGCAGATCGAATTTGAGGGCGGCACCTACACCATCTCGCAGCTGTCCCCGTTCAAAAACAGCCCGGATGACGCGACGCGTCTGGCCGCGTGGAAGGCGGAAGGCGGCTGGTACAAGGCGCACCAGCCGGAGCTGGACGAGATCTATGACAAGCTCGTGCATCTGCGCGATACGATGGGCCGCAAGCTGGGCTACGGCGGCTATACGCAGCTGGGCTATTACCGCATGGGCCGCAACTGCTATACGAAGGAAGACGTGGAGCAGTTCCGCGCGGCCGTCGTCAAATATGTCGTGCCGGTGGCAGCCTCTGTTTATAAAGAGCAGGCCGCCCGTCTCGGCAAGACCTATCCCATGAACTTCGCCGACAACGCCCTCATGTTCCGCAGCGGCAACCCGAAGCCGTGCGGCACGCCGGATGAAATTCTCGCGCAGGGCAAGCGGTTCTATGAAGCGCTGTCGCCGGAGACCGGCGAGTTCTTCAACCTCATGCTGGATAACGAGCTGCTGGACGTCCTTTCGACCCCCGGCAAGCGCGCGGGCGGCTACTGCACGTCGCTGGGCGACTACCATGTGCCGTTTATCTTCGCCAACTTCAACGGCACGCAGCATGACGTCGAGGTCGTGACGCACGAGGCCGGCCACGCCTTTGCCGCGTGGCTCAACCGCGACCGGATCCCGTACTCCTATATCTGGCCGAGCCTCGAGGCGTGCGAGGTGCACTCCATGTCCATGGAGTTCTTCGCCTGGCCGTGGGCCGAGGGCTTCTTCGGCGGCGATACCCGCAAATTCCTCTACAGTCATCTGGCGGGCGCGCTGACCTTCATCCCGTACGGCACGATGGTCGACCATTTCCAGCATGTCGTCTACGAAAAGCCGGATATGACCCCGGCGGAGCGCCACGCGGTCTGGAAAGAGCTGCTGGGCGTGTATATGCCGTGGATGAAGCTCGGCGACGATATCCCGTTCTACGGCGACGGCGAGGGCTGGCAGCGGCAGGGTCATATCTACCAGAGCCCGTTCTACTATATTGATTACTGCCTTGCGCAGACCGTCAGCCTGCAGTTCTGGGCGATGCTCCAGAAGGACAAAGACAACGCGTGGAAGCATTACATGGCCTATGCGAAGCAGGGCGGCAGCCGCGTGTTTACCGAGCTTCTCAAAAACGCGGAGCTGGACAGCCCGTTTGAGGAGACCTGTCTGCGCGGCGTCTGCGAGACGGCGAAGGCATGGCTCGACAGCTACGATCTGACGGGGATCGCGTGATGCAGTGGCCCTTCCGCGGGCATCAGCCCAAAATGCGCCCGGACGGCGTCCGTCCGGGCGGCCCGAAGCGGCGGAAGTATCTTGACGATTTCAAGCGCGGCGAGGACGGCGAATACCACTATGACGGCGCGTATATCGCCTACACCGGCGCGCTGCCGCGGAAGCGGTTCCTCCGGCGCATGTGGGCGGCGACCGGCGGAGCGGCCGCGCTGCTGCTTGCCGCGGGCTGCATGCCGGGGCAGACGGCGGGACAGCCATTCTATGCGGCGCTGCCGCTCGTGGCGGCGCTGATCCTTGCGGGTGTCAACGTCTATACGCTCGCGCGCATGACAAAGGCCGGGGACCCGATGCGCCTGTATCTCTGCGAGCAGACGGTCTGCCGTCTGCCGGCGCTGGAGATCGCTGCGGCTGTCCTTGCGGCGCTCGGCGCGGCCGGACATGTGGTCTGGCTCACGCAGGGCGGGAGCCGGTTTTCAGTGTGGAGCGCACTGTATCTCGCGGCCATGGCGCTGGCTGCCGCCGGGTTCGGACTGTCGTTCGCGCAGATACGGCAGGTGCAGTTTGATACAATATAGTAAACACCCGGACAAATGCGTGTGTGTATTACACATGCATTTGTTTTTAGTACGAGGACACCGCATGGGAGAATCAGGAAGTAAAAGGAAAAAACTTTATTGCGTTTTTACGTTATTTCGTCAAAGTATACAAGGAAAATCCACATTCTCAAAAGAATGCTGGTTGACTTAGCGCACATTCTGCGGTATCATATTTATAATCATAACCAGTGAGTGTGCGCGGATGAAAGACCGCCGCAAAAACGGGGATATCCCCGTTTTTGTCCTGCAATTGCATTGCAGGACGACGCTTCGCTGGTGAATGAAAATTTCAGGAGGTTAGAAAATGAAACACACCAAGCAGATCCTTGCGCTGCTTCTGGCTGTCGTTCTCTGCATTGGCCTGCTTGCCGGCTGCGCCAAGACTGAGACGAAGCCCGAGACCGATACCAGCGCGGACACGACCACTCCGGAAACCCCCGAAACTCCGGACGCCACCGAGACTCCGGCCGCAGAAGCCAACGCTGACGGTACCATCGTCATCGCTGAGACCGGCTTCGAAGGCAAGTTCAGCCCGTTCTTCGCAGCTTCCGCTCCCGACCAGGACGCGCACGCTCTGACGCAGATCGCTCTGCTGGGCGCTGACCGCCGCGGCGAGATGGTCCTCAACGGCATCGAAGGCGAGACCCGCGAGTATAACGGCAACGACTACACCTACTATGGCCCGGCCGACTGCGTTGTCACCGAGAACGAAGACGGCACTGTTACCTATGCCATCACCCTGCGTGACGACATCACCTTCTCCGACGGCACCCCGATGACCATCGACGACGTCATCTTCAACATGTACGTCTACATGGACCCGACCTATGACGGCTCCGCTACGTTCTACTCCGTGCCGATCGTCGGCATCGACGAGTACCGCGGCGGTATGGATACCCGTGTCAACGTCATCCTCGCTGCTGGTCCCGACGGCTACACCGCCAACGACCTCTACACCGAGGAGCAGTACAATGCTTTCTGGGCTGCGTTCCAGACTGCGGGTGAAAAGTTCGCACAGTCCATTGCGGACTACGTTATGGAAAACTACGGCGCGGAAGACTTCGCGACTGCCGTTGCCATGTGGGGCTATGAAGCTACCGACGCCGCTGACCTGTGGAACAAGATCGTCGAGACCTACGGCTACGACATCTCCGACGACGGCATCAACAAGGAAGTTGCTACCACTTCCATCTCCGACTTCCTCGCTGAGGAGCTCGGCGACAGCTGGGCTGACTACACCATCGGTGTCAAGACCGGCGAATCCGCTGACCATGTCGAAGGTATTGTCAAGACCGGCGACTACAGCATGACCCTGACCACCTCCGAGCTGTCCACCACTGCGATCTATCAGCTCCAGATGGAGATTGCTCCGCTGCACTACTACGGTGATGTGAGCCTGTTCGACTACGACAACAACTCCTTCGGCTTCCCGAAGGGCGACCTCAGCAAGATCCGCGAGGTCACCGGCGCTCCGATGGGTGCTGGCCCGTACATCTTCAACAACTACTCTGACGGCGTGTTCTATGTCGACGCCAACCCGAACTACTATCTGGGCGCTCCGAAGAACGGCCACCTCAGCCTGAAGGAAACCCAGGAAGCTGACAAGATCACCGGCGTGCAGTCCGGCGCTCTCGACATCTCCGACCCGTCCTTCTCCCTCGAAGTTGTCAGCCAGATCGCTGATATCAACGGCGCCGAAGGCGACGACGGCCCCGTCATCACCACCCGTCTCATGGACTACCGCGGCTATGGCTACGTGGCTCTGGCAGCCGGCAACGTCAAGGTCGGCGACGACCCCGCTTCCGAGGCTTCCAGGGACCTGCGTAAGGCCATCATGACCGTCATCTCCGCTTACCGCGACGAAGGCATCAACTCCTACTACGGCGAGACCGCTTCCGTCATCAACTACCCGATCTCCAACACGTCCTGGGCTGCTCCGCAGGTCACCGACGACGGCTATCAGATCGCTTACTCCACCGACGTGGAAGGCAATGCAATCTACACTGCCGACATGTCCACCGAGAGCAAGTATGAAGCTGCTCTGAACGCTGCTCTGGGCTACTTCGAGGCTGCCGGCTACACCGTCGAGGACGGCAAGATCACGGCTGCTCCGGAAGGCGCTAAGACCGAGTACACCGTCAACATCGGCGGCTCCGGCAACGGCGACCACCCGACCTTCCAGACCCTGACCAACGCTGCTGCGGCTCTCAAGACCATCGGCTTCACGCTGACCGTCAACGATATGGCCAACGCTTCCGACCTGTTCGCGTCCTATCAGTCCGGCGAGGCTGAGGGCTGGGTTGCTGCATGGCAGTCCACCAACGACCCGGATATGTACCAGCTGTATCATTCCAACGGCTCCACCAACTACTACGAGATCAACGACGCTGATCTGGACGAGCTGATCATCGCTGCCCGCCAGACCACCGATCAGGAAGCCCGTAAGGCCATGTACAAGGAAGCTATGGAAATCATCCTTGACTGGGGCGTCGAGCTGCCGGTCTACCAGCGCTCCAACGCGACCATCTTCTCCTCCGAGCGTCTGGTCGTCGATTCCATCCCCAAGGATATGACCCCGTACTGGACCTTCCTGGCTGAGATCGATCAGATCCAGGTCAAGTAATTCATACTGGTTCGTTCTGCGGCGGCTTTTGCGGCAGGACCCATCAGCGGTTAGCAATGAGCGGCCGCACCCAACGCAGCCCTTCGGGGCTGCGTTGGGGCGGCTGATTCTTGTCAATTCAGGTCGGATTTGGCCGTCCCAGCGCCTCGCGGTGCGAGGCGGTGGGATGCCCATATTGCGGCGCATTTGGATATAGATATTTCTCCCGGAAAGAGGGAATCATAAACGCGGCTCGCAGCCGTGCAAGGAAGGAACGAAAAAATTCGTGCGAAATTACATCATCAAGCGAATCGCGCAGGCCATCCTCATTCTGTTCTGCGTCATGTTCATCATTTATGCTCTGATTCGCTGTCTGCCCAGCTCGTTTGCGCAGACCATGGCGATCCAGCTTTCGCAGGCGCCCGGCGCCAAGCCCTATGAAGAGTGGCTGGCCCAGCTCAATGCGTCCTACGGTCTGGATCTGGATATCATCCCCGGCTTCTTCACCTGGCTTTCCAAAGCGATCGTCGGCAACTTTGGCGACAGCTGGAAGTGGAATGTCCCGGCCACGCAGAAATTCTGGGAGGTCGTGCCGCTGTCTGTCATCATGGGCGGTATTTCGTTTGTGCTGTCGCTGCTCATCGCAGTTCCGCTCGGCATTCTGGCTGCAACGAAGCAGTATTCCCGGACCGACTATGTGATCACGGCGGCCGCGCTGGTCGGTATTTCGCTGCCGACGTTCTTCTTCGCCACGCTCCTGAAGCTGTTCTTCTCCGTCAAGCTCGGCTGGTTTGACCTGTTTGGCCTTGTCGGACGAAATTATGCACAGCTGGACAGCTGGCACCAGTTCCTTGACAAGGCAAATCACCTTGTCCTGCCGATCCTGACGCTTGTCATCGTCTCCATCGGCTCATACATGCGCTATACGCGCACGAACATGCTCGAGGTCCTGAACGCTGACTATATCCGGACCGCCCGCGCCAAGGGTCTGTCTGAGCATACGGTCATCTACAAGCATGCGTTCCGCAACACGCTCATCCCGCTGGTCACGATCATCGGCGGCTCGCTGCCCGGCCTGTTCTCCGGCGCGCTCATCACCGAGACGCTGTTCTCCATCCCCGGCATCGGCTATACGTCGTATCAGTCCATGGTCGCAGGCGATATCCCGTTCTCGATGTTCTACCTGTCGTTCATGGCGATCCTGACGCTTCTGAGCAACCTCCTCACCGACATTCTGTACGGCGTGGTTGACCCGCGCGTGCGCATTTCTTAAGAAAGGGGACTGCATCATGTCTGAAAACACCGGCAAGAACGCTAATAACGCGCCCAAGCAGGAAGAGCAGTATTCCCTGAACGATGACCGCCGCGTCAAGGTCCTCTCTCCGGGTACGCTCGTCGCCAAGCGCTTTTTCCGCAACCGGCTGGCCGTCATCGGCCTGTCCATTCTGGTCGCCATGTTCCTGTTCTCCTTCCTCGGCGGCGTCATCAGCCCCTATGGTCAGGACGAGCAGTTCTATACCTATACCCAGATGTCGAAGGAATACGTCGGCGTCACCAGAAACGAGGCCATGCGCTTCGTCGTGGCCGACGGCCAGAACTTCGGGTCCATTCCGCAGAGCAAGGCCCTCGAAGCCAACAAAAAGGGCAATACGGAATTTACGTATAAGGACGTCGATTACACCATCGAAGCTCTGTCCGACGATTTCTATATCGTCTATCAGGACGGCACCGTGCAGGGCTATGCCAGCCGCGACATCATCAACGCCGCGGACGGCGTGGGCGAGCTGCCGTTTGCCGTCAAGCTCGGCGCACTGACTGCACACGCCAAGGGTGAGGCCGATTTTACCGTCGACGGCACCGAGTATTCCGCTGACGACTCCGGCAACCTCATGCAGGGCGGCGAGACGCTTGGCTACATCAGCCGCTTCGTCGTGCAGGCGGCCGATTCCTCCATCGTCATCACGCGTGACTTCAAGGATCGTCTGGAAGAGGCGATCAACGCAGACTCCGCGCAGTTCGTCTACACCGACGAGGCCGGCGAGACTGCCGAATACGATATCGTCTTTGACGCCAGCACGAAGGTCTGGTCCGTCAAGCAGATGAAGGACACCTACGTCTATGACCGCTACGCGACCCCGAGCGCGGCGCATCCCCTCGGCACCGATACGAACGGCATGGATATGCTGACCCGCCTCATGTACGGCGGCCGCGTATCGCTGATCATCGGCTTCATCGTCGTCGTCATGGAGACCTCTCTCGGCGTTCTGATGGGCGGCCTGTCCGGCTACTTCGGCGGCTGGGTCGATAACCTCATCATGCGTATCGTCGACGTGTTCTACTGTATCCCGTCCATGCCGATTATCATCATCGTCGGTTCCGCAATGGACGCCATGCGCATTGATTCCTGGACGCGTATGATCTATCTGATGCTCATCCTTGGCTTCCTCGGCTGGCCGAGCATCGCGCGGCTGGTCCGCGGTCAGATCCTGTCTCTGCGTGAGCAGGAGTTCATGCTGGCGGCCGAAGCGGGCGGCATCCGCGCCTGGCACCGCATTTTCCGCCACCTGATCCCGAACGTCATCCCGCAGCTGATCGTCATCTGCACGATGAGCCTCGGCTCCACCATCCTGACCGAGGCGACGCTGTCCTTCCTCGGCCTCGGCGTCAAGTATCCGTTCGCCTCTTGGGGCAACATCATCAACGACGTCAACAATGCCTACGTTATGACCAACTATCTGTTCATCTGGATCCCGGCCGGCGTCTGCCTGCTGCTCACCGTCCTCGGCTTCAACTTCGTCGGCGACGGTCTGCGCGACGCGTTTGACCCGAAGATGAAGCGCTGAGAAGGAGGGAAGCTACGATGGCAAATAAGAATGAAGGCTACCTGTCCGCCAAGGAATCGCGGAAGATCTCCCGCGCCAACCGCAAGATCACCGATAAGCTCGAAAAGACCCGCAAGCGCAGAAACGTCCCGGAGAGCGAGTATCTGACCCAAATGCATGACCCTAATAACGCGGTCGAGTTTGACAATCTGCACACCTATTTCTTCACCGACACGGGCGTCGTCCGCTCGGTCGACGGCGTTTCGTTCGATGTCCCCATCGGCAAGACCGTCGGCGTCGTCGGCGAGTCCGGCTGCGGTAAATCCGTCACGAGCCTGTCTCTCATGCAGCTGCTGCAGCGGCCGCAGGGCCAGGTCGTCGAGGGCGAGATCCGCCTGAATCTCGGCGACAAGGCGTATGATATCGCCAAGACCCCAAACGAGAAGATGCAGGGGCTGCGCGGCAACTTCGTCTCCATGATCTTCCAGGAGCCGATGACCAGCCTGAACCCCGTCTTCCGCATCGGCGCGCAGATCGACGAGGTCATCGCCCTGCACGAAGGCGAGGGCAAATCGGACGAGGATATCAAAAAGCGCACCATTGAAATGCTTGAGACCGTCGGCATTGCCAACAGTGAGGGCGTCTATCAGATGTACCCGCATGAGCTGTCCGGCGGCATGCGCCAGCGTGTCATGATCGCCATGGCGCTGGCCTGCAACCCCAAGATCATCATCGCGGACGAGCCGACCACCGCGCTCGACGTCACCATTCAGGCACAGATCCTCGACCTTCTGCGGCAGCTGAAGGACCGCATCAATTCCTCCATCATGCTCATCACCCACGACCTCGGCGTCATCGCCGAGATGGCAGACTATGTCGTCGTCATGTACGCCGGCCGCATCGTGGAAAAGGGTACGGCGGAAGAGATCTTTGCGCACCCGAGCCATCCGTACACCATCGGCCTGATGGCCTCCAAGCCGGTCGTCGGCAAGAAGGTCGACAAGCTCTATTCCATCCCCGGCAAGGTGCCGAACCCGGTCAACATGCCGGACTACTGCTACTTCAAGGACCGCTGCGAAATGCAGCTGGACTGCTGCAAGGGCGAGTATCCCTGTGAGATCAGCCTCAGCCCGACCCACAAGGTGAGCTGCTACCGGTATTACGAAGAGAACAGAAAGGCGGGTGAGTAAGCATGGCAAAGGGAAAGCAGATCATTGCGAACGATTTTGAGCCTGTTGCATACGACCCGCAGTACATTCTGATGGTCAATCACCTGAAGAAGTACTTCCCGATCAAGGGCGGCCTTCTGTCCCAGACCGTCGGCCATGTCAAGGCTGTCGACGGCGTCACGTTCAATCTCAAACGCGGCTGCACGATGGGCCTTGTCGGTGAATCCGGCTGCGGCAAATCGACGACCGGCCGTGCCATCCTCCGCCTGTGCGGCGAAAAAACCGGCGGCCAGGTGCTCTTCAACGGCAAGGAGGTCTATGACCTGTCCGATGCCGAGATGCGCACGCTGCGCCCGAAGATGCAGATCATCTTCCAGGACCCGTTCTCCAGCCTTTCCCCCCGTCTGCCCGTCGGTGAGATCATCGGCGAGGCCGTGCGTGAGCATAATCTCGTCCCGAAGAACGAGTTTGACGATTATATCGATCAGATCATGGACAACTGCGGCCTGCAGCCGTACCACAAGACGCGTTATCCGCACGAATTTTCCGGCGGCCAGCGCCAGAGGATCTGCATTGCCCGCGCGCTGGCCATGAATCCGGAGTTCGTCGTCTGCGACGAGCCGGTCTCCGCGCTGGACGTGTCCATTCAGGCGCAGATCATCAACCTGCTGAAGGAGCTGCAGGAAAAGTACAAGCTGACGTATCTGTTCATCTCGCACGACCTGTCCGTCGTCGAGCATATCTCCGATACCGTCGGCGTCATGTATCTCGGCAATCTGGTCGAATACGGCGACACGCAGGACATCTTTGACCGTCCGCTGCATCCGTATACCAAGGCGCTGTTCTCGGCCATCCCCATCCCGGATCCGACCGTCAAACGCGAGCGGATCGTCCTGCAGGGTTCGATCCCGTCCCCGGCCAATCCGCCCTCCGGCTGCAAGTTCCACACCAGATGCCCGTATGCCACCGAGCGCTGCAAGTGCGAAGCACCGAAGCAGCGCGAGGTCGAACCGGGTCACTATGTGGTCTGCCACCAGTATGACAAATGAGACACAGGGAACCCTTTGAGGACGACGGCCGGACCGTCGCCGATATGAGCGGCCTCTATGACGAGCGGCCGCACTTCCTGCGCAGAAAGCCGGACGCAGACCCGTCCGGCCAGCCGGTCCAGTACACGCGCAAGGAGCGTCTCTGGGCCATGCTCGGTGCGGCCAAGGCGGTGCTTGTGATCGCCGGCGCGTATCTCATCGGACTTGCGATCCTGCTCGTGATCCTGTTTCTGATCTGGAAATAACCCTTCAACTTTACAGGGCGGAATTGGAGCATCCAATTCCGCCCTCGGCCTGTCTTAGGAAAGTGAGGCGAGATCCCCTTGAACGACCGAAAAACGAATACAAACGGCCGCACGCTCCGGCGGCTGCTGCGGGGCAGCTGGCGCTATTTTGCCGCCTGCATCGCGGCGAGCCTGCTGTTTACGGTCTGCGAACTGGTCATCCCGCAGATCATCCGCGTGAGCGTGGACTCTCTGATCGGAAATGCACCGGTCAAGGTCGCGGCGGCGAAGCCGATCGTAGCGGCACTCGGCGGCGTTGACCGCCTGCGGCGGGATCTGTGGATCCCGGCGGCATTGATGGCGGGGTTCGGCCTGCTGTCGGCCATCATGCGCTACTGCGTGAATCTCTACAGCTCCAAGGCCGGCGAGACGCTCGTCAAGACGAGCCGCGACCTTCTTTATCACCATATCCAGCATCTGCCGTGGAAATGGCACATGGAGAACCCGACCGGCGATATCATCCAGCGCTGCACGTCCGACGTCGAGCGCATCAAGACGTTTTTTGAGGAGCAGTTTGTCCCCGTCTTTCGCATGCTCGCCATGATCGTGTTTGCACTCGTGTGCATGGCGCTCATGAACTGGAAGCTGGCGCTCGTGCCTGCGATCATGTTCCCCATCATTATCGTCTATTCGCTCCTGTTCCATAACTCCATCCGTGAGCGCTTCACGGCCTGTGACGAGTCGGAGGGCGTCCTGTCGACCATCGCGCAGGAGAATCTGACCGGCGTACGTGTCGTGCGCGCGTTTGGCCGTGAGGAATATGAGCGCGAGCGCTTTGAAAAGCAGAACGAGGATTATACCTCCCTCTGGGTCCGGCTTTGCCGGACGCTCTCGGACTTCTGGGCCGTCGGCGACGCAACGGCCTGCATCCAGACGATGCTCGTCGTGGTGCTGGGAAGTCTTCTCTGTGTGCGCGGCGAGATGACCGAGGGTGAGTTCGTCTCGTTCGCGATCTATAACACCATGAGCATCTCGCCTGTCCGCCGCCTGGGCCGCGTGATCTCGGAGATGAGCAAGATGGGCGTCTCCGTCTCCCGTATCTCCGAGGTGCTGGACGCTCCGTGCGAGCAGGACAAGCCGGACGCGGAGCCTGCGCCCATGGACGGCGATATCATCTTTGACCATGTCACGTTCCGGTATGAGACCGGGCCGGACGTCCTCTCGGACGTGTCGTTCACCATCCCTGCCGGCACGAGCTTCGGTGTTCTGGGCGGCACCGGCTCCGGCAAGAGCAGCCTCATCCTGATGCTCTGCCGGCTCTATGCTCCGTCCGAGGGCCGCGTGACAATCGGCGGGCAGGATATTGCGGACATGCCCGCGGCGTGGGTGCGCGGCCACATCGGCGTCGTGCTGCAGGAGCCGTTCCTGTTTTCACGCACGATCGAGGAGAACATCGGCATCTGCGGCGCAGACCACGAGACTGTGAAGAAGGCCGCGCAGACGGCCTGCATCGCGGACGATATCGAGCAGTTCGCGGACGGCTATCAGACCATGGTTGGCGAGCGCGGCGTGACGCTCTCCGGCGGCCAGAAGCAGCGCGTGGCCATCGCCCGGATGCTGACGAAGAAGACACCGGTCATCATCTTTGACGACTCGCTCTCCGCCGTCGATACCCAGACGGACGAAAGGATCCGCGCCGCGCTGGATCGCGACCTCACCGGTGCGACCAGTATCATCATCTCCCACCGCATCACGACCCTGATGGACTGCGACAACATTCTGGTTCTCGAGCGCGGCAAGGTCCTCCAGCTCGGCACGCCGCAGGCGCTGCTGCAGCAGGACGGCCTGTTCCGCCAGATCTATGACATGCAGATGTCCATCGGAGAGGAGGAGCCGGCATGAAGCACGACGAAACGAAAAAAGGCCTGCCCTTCTTCGGTATTCCGAAGCTGGTCCCGTACCTCAAGCCCTACCGGATGCTGTTTTTCTGGATGATCCTGATGGGTGCGATCGGCAGCGGCATGGACGTTGTCATTCCGCTCTTCCAGCAGCACGCCATCGACCATTTCATCGCGGACCGCACGATGGACGGCATCGGCGGCTTCCTCGCCCTGTATATTCTGGTCATGATCATCCAGACGGCCACGAACTACATATCTGCCTACGGTGCGTGCAAGGTGGAGCTTTATATCGGCCGCGATCTCAAGCGCGAGGCATTCAACCACCTGCAGACACTCTCGTTCTCCTACTTTAACCAGAACAGCGTGGGCTATGTGCATGCGCGCGTCATGTCCGATACCGACCGCATCGCAGGCACGCTGGCCTGGGGCCTGATGGAGGGCGTGTGGTATATCGCGTATCTCCTGCTGGCTGTCATCATGATGTTCGTGCTCAATTGGAAGCTTGCGCTGTGCGTCATGGTCATCGTGCCGGTGCTGGTCGTTTCCGGCGCGTATTTCCAGAAAAAGCTCGTCTTCTTTCACCGCAAGGTGCGCGAGCAGAACTCGAAGATCACCGGCGCCTTCAACGAGGGCATCACCGGCGCGAAGACGACAAAAACGCTGGTCATCGAGGACAAGGTCGAGCAAGAATTTGATGGCCTGACCGGTGAAATGAAGCGCCTGAGCGTGCGCGCCATGCACTTCCGCAGCGTCTTCATGTCCACGACGGCCTTCGCTGCGTCCATCGCGCTGGCAATCGTCCTCTGGCGCGGCGGCATCATCACAAGAGACGGCGTCATCCTCATCGGTACGCTTTCCGTGTTCATGAACTACGCGCAGGGCATGATGGAGCCGGTGCAGTGGCTCGTACAGGTCATTTCCTCGCTCGTCAACGTGCAGGTCAACGTCGAGCGCTTCACAAAGCTCATGGAGACCGAATCCGACGTGCGCGACACGCCGGAGGTTACAGAGAAGTACGGCGACGTGTTCCACCCGAAAAAGGAAAACTGGGAGCCGCTGTATGGCGATATTGAATTTCAGGACGTCACCTTCCGCTATCCGGACGGCAGTGAGAACGTGCTGGAGCATTTTGATCTCAAGGTGCCGCAGGGGACGAACGTCGCCATCGTCGGTGAGACCGGCGCGGGCAAATCAACGCTCGTCAATCTTGTCTGCCGCTTCTTTGAGCCGACCGAGGGCCGCGTCCTGATCGACGGCCGCGACGCGCGCGAGCGCAGCCAGCTGTGGCTGCACTCGAACATCGGCTACGTGCTGCAGACGCCGCATCTGTTCTCCGGCACAGTCCTGGAAAACCTGCTCTATGGCAGGCCGGACGCCACCATGGCCGAGATCGAAGCTGCGGTCAAAGCCGTTTCTGCCGACCAGATCATTGCCCGCCTGCCGGACGGCTACAACTCCGATATTGGCGAGGGCGGCAATACGCTCTCCACGGGCGAAAAGCAGCTGCTGTCCTTCGCCCGCGCGCTCCTGGCCGACCCTCGTATTTTTGTCCTCGACGAGGCGACCAGCTCGGTCGACACTGTGACGGAGCGGCTCATCCAGAACGCCATCGAAAAGGTCATGGCCGGCCGCACCTCGTTCATCATCGCCCACCGCCTGTCGACCATCCGCCGCGCGGATGTGATCCTCGTCGTCCACGACGGCAAGATCGTCGAAAGCGGCACGCACCGCTCCCTCATGGCTGCCAAGGACGCCTATTACCAGCTCTACACACGCCAGTACCGCGAGGAGCAGACGAAGACAATCATGGAATAAGCGGTTTGGAAGGAAAAACGGCTTATTAGAAGGTGCCATCGGACCTTGCAGAATGGTACGTATTTCATGCTGCTTTAGGGTGTATCTGAAAACTCAGACCTCATGATAAACAGACCGGGCTGCGGAAGTTCCGCAGCCCGGGTTTTCTGTATTTCCTTATGGCTCCATCATCAGCCGGATGATCTGCCGGTCGGTGTCGGCCATGCCGTTGTGGGCGAGGGAGCCGACGGCTTCAATCGTATGCTCAATGCCGGATTTGACGATACCGTCGCCGGCGTAGAACTGGTTCCCGCAGCGGTACATATGGTAGCCGAGCAGGCCCGCGTCCACGCTGGTCGCGATCTTGGCCGCGCACGAGGGCTTCGCGCCGTCGCAGATAATGCCGGAGGTGATGGCCATGGCGTTGACGAGCGTATGCTTGATCTGCTCATACCCGCCGCCATAGAGATACGTAATGCCTGCGCCTGCCCCACAGCCGGCCGAGACCGCGCCGCAATAGGCCGACAGCGTGCCGATGTGCGCTTTGATGTGGATGGTGCTGAGGTTCGAGACGGCCATGGCGCGGTAGAGCTTCTCCCGGCTGACGCCCAGCTCCTGCGCATAGACGATGACCGGCACGGATGCCGTGATGCCCTGATTGCCGGAGCCGGAATTGATGATGACCGGAAGCTCGCACCCGGACATGCGTGCGTCGCTCGCCGCGGCGGCCATATAGCGCGCGCGGTTCTGCACGGTCTCGCCGTAGGCCTCGCGCAGCGTTTTGCCGACGTTTGCGCCGTAGGAGCCATTCAGACCCGCTTCGGCGATAGCCATGTTGTACGAGATCTGCCGTTCAAAGATCTCCTGCACATCCTCCGGACAGAGCGTTTCGGCAAAGTCCACGATGCGCTCGACGGTCAGGACGCTGCGGTCGGTGCGGCGCTCCGAAACGGTCTCGCTGCACGGCCGGTCGATGATGCGCGTCGTGCCGTGGAGCAGCTGCACGAGGTTCGTGTGATTGCCGACGATGCGCGCGGCGGCATGATCGCCGTCCATATAGACGGTAATGCGGATATCAAAGATGAAGGGGGAATCAATGGGCCGGATATCAAATTCGGCGGTCTTGAGGTACGCGCGCATCTCTTCGATCTGCGCGTCCGTGACCTCGCTCAGAACCTCCAGCGCCTTGTCCTCGCGACCGGCGACGATGCCCGCGGCCGCCGCCGCGGCAATGCCGTGCATGGAGCCTGTGTGCGGCACGACGACGCTTTTGACGTTCTTGATGATATTTCCGCTGACCTCGATCTTCACCCGCGAGGGACGCACACCGAGCACCGCACGCGCCTGCGCCGCCGCATAGGCGATGGCGATCGGCTCTGTGCAGCCCATGGCGGGGACCAGCTCCTCGCGCAGGATGTCCAGAAAGCTCTGATATAATTCGGATGTACGTTCCATGCTCATTCCTCCGTTTTTTCGTGATAGCAGGCAGCCGAGCAGGTGTGGCTGCCGCAGAGCCTGGCGGTGTCGCCTGTGTGGTGCTGGCAGCAATAGTCCGGCTGATAGCTGAGCGCACCGGCCAGCAGTGCCTGCACGGCTTCGTCCGCGCGGCCGGTGACCCCGGCATAAAGCCCAATCCCGGCCTCGGTCAGCGCCATCCGCGCGCCGCCGCCAAGTCCGCCGCAGATCACGGCGTCAACGGCATACGCCTTCAGAAATCCGGCCAGCGCGCCGTGGCCGCTGCCCAACGTATCGACGATCGCGGAGGAGACCACCCGCCCGTCTGTAATATCATAGAGCTTGAACTGGGACGTCCGGCCAAAATGGCCGAAGACCTCCCCATGGTCGTAGGGAACTGCAAGCCGCATAAAGAAGCCTCCTGTTCTGCATATTGTGCAATATGACAATAATAATCCAACTCCATTATATCATATTTGTTGTGTTTGTAAAGAACAGAAAAGCTGCCGCTCTGTGCAGAGCGGCAGCTTTCGGATATTCGGTTACAGATCGACGGCTTCGAACCGCTTGCAGGACGTGCGGTAAGCCAGCCGCGTCTCGAGCGCGTATACTGCCATGCCGCCAAAGAGCACCGGCAGCTGCCGGACAAGATCGGCGGGCGCATAGCTCTCACAGACGGTCTTCATATACGGCACAATGTGGTCGAGCGCCTCGAGCAGCACGATGGCGAAGAACAGCACGATGCTCGACACGACGAAGGGCTTGCCGAGATCATACCCGTTTTTATAGTGCATCGGCAGAAATACAAGGTCAAACAGCCCCATCAGCACAAAACCAAAGCCGAGGAAGGCCAGATTCGCCTCGATGCCGACCGGATTGTTGATCTCCGCGTAGCTCCTGCGGATGAGCATGAACGGGATGCACACCGCGATCTGCAGCAGCTGCAGCGTAATGATCGTGGAGAAGCGCGCCTTGACAAGATCGCGCTTCGTGACCGGCAGCAGCGCCATGTAATATACGTCGCGGTTTTCCCGCGCGGCCTGCAGCATGAGGAAAATACCGAGGGCGTTATAGAAAAACGTTACGTAATACGGATAGCTCGGCACGAGCACCAGCCCGCTCAGCAGCAGAAACAGCAGCGGCACCGGCGTGACGGTCAGCTTCCATTCTTTTTTTATTAACAGCTTCATACGTCCGCCTCCCGTTCCAGATGCACCATGATCTGCTCCAGATTTGCCGGCGCAAGCGCAAAGCCATCGGCCAGCGCAGCGTCCTCCTTGTGCAGGAGCGCTTCCAGTTCGCCCTTGTGGCTGCGCGCGCCGATGAGTCTGGCGCGCAGCGCCGCGCTGCACGCGGCATCCTCGCCCTGTAGGGACAGATACGCGTCCGTGAGTGTCTTTTTGTCCGCGCTGACGGCGACGCGGCCATTCTGGATGTACGTGATCGTATCCGCGCAGGCGTCAAGATCGGAGGTGATATGCGTGGAGAAGAGGATCGACACGCCCTCCTGCTCGCAGAGCGTCAGGAATGTTTGCAGCAGCTCGTCGCGCGAGACCGGGTCAAGCCCGGACGTCGGCTCGTCGAGGATCAGCAGCTCCGCCCGGTGCGACATGGCAACGGCCAGCTGGTACTTGACCTTCATGCCCTCGGACAGCTCGCAGACGCGCTTGCCCTCGTCCAGCGAGAACCGGCTTACGAGCCGCGCATACCGCGCGTCGTCCCAGCCGGGATAGAACGCCTTCGTGACCGCGGTCAGTTCGCGCAGGCGCCTGCGCTGGTAATAGGATGCGCCGCCGGAAACGAACCCGATGCGCGAGCGGATCTCGCGCTCGTCGCGGTCCATGTCCAGCCCGCAGATCGTGATGCGCCCCTCGTCCGGGTGGACGAGATGGAGCATGGATTTGAGCGTGGTCGTCTTGCCCGCGCCGTTGCGGCCAATCAGACCCATGATCGTCCCGGCCTCCATCGCAAACGAGACATGATCCAGCCGGAAGGCCGGATACTGCTTGCAAAGGCCGTCAAGCCTCAGAATTTCCATCGTCTTCCGCCTCCTTTGCCAGCCGGAACAGCGAATCCGGAACGTTCAGATCGTCCATGCCGACGAGCGCGATGCCGCGCTTTTTGTCGGCCATCAGCAGCAGCTGATCGCCCGGCTGAATGTCAAACAGCTCGCGCGCGCCTTTGGGGATGACGATCTGCCCCTTTTCGCCGACCTTGACCAGACTGATGAATTTCCCCTTCGGGAACTGCATCGCCATAAGATCTCCTCCTGATATAAGTTATACTCGGTATGACTTTTCATACCAAGTATAACACGGAAGTAGAAAAATGCAAGGATTATTTCCGCAGCAGCTGGTCGGCCCGCAGAATGACGATGACAGAAGCGATAAACGTGATGATATCCGCCGCCGGCATGGAATAGAGCACACCCATCAGTCCGAACGCCTTCGGCAGAAGAGTCACGAGCGGCACGGCCAGCAGGACCTCGCGGAAAAAGGACAGCCCCGCCGACTCCACCGGCCGCCCCAGCGCCTGCATGAAGATGAACGCCGCCTTGTTGACCGTCGCCAGCGGCAGCATGCACAGGTACACGCGGAAGGTCAGCACGGCAAACTCATTATAAAGCGCCGATTCCGCACCGAACAGCCCGATGAGCTGCCGCGGGAACAGTTGCGTGACCAGCAGTGCGAGCACGCCGAGCGCGAATTCCGCCCCCATCAGCCGCCACAGGATCCCGCGGCAGCGGCCGTATTGCTCCGCGCCGTAGTTGTAGCCCACAATGGGGATGCAGCCCGCGGACATGCCGATGGTGATGGAAATGATGATCTGAAAGACCTTCATGACGATGCCGAGGACCGTCAGCGGGATATCCGCGCCGTATTTGCTGCCCGCGCCGTACTGCACCAGCATGTTGTTGGTCGCCGCCATGGCGATGACGAGTGAGATCTGCGCCAGAAAGCTGCACAGGCCGAGCGGCAGATAGGCCGCAAGGATCTTCCCGCGGAGCTTAAAATCATCTTTTCCCAGCCGCAGCGCCCTGGTATGGCAGAGATACCATACGCCCATCGCGGCCGTGATGATCTGCCCGACCACCGTGGCGGCGGCCGCACCCATCACGCCCCAGTGCAGCACAAAGATCGCAATCGGGTCGAGGATGCAGTTGGCGATCGCACCGGCCAGCATCGAGAGCATGGCAAACTGCGGACTGCCGTCCGAGCGGATGATAGGGTTGATTGCCTGCCCGAAGACATAGATCGGAATGCCGATCGTGATATAGGTGAAATACTCCTTTGCGTAGGCAAAGTTCGCCTCCGTCGCGCCGAACATGCCAAGGATCGGCGTTTGGAACACGCCGTAGAGCACCGCGACCACGACGCCGACCAGCACGCTCAGCGTCACTGCGCTCCCGACAGCACGGTTGGCGTTTTCCGCCTGCCCCTTGCCAAAGCAGATCGAGACATAGCTGCACGCGCCGTCGCCGATCATCACAGCCAGCCCCAGCGCCAGCACCGTCAGCGGGAACACGACGTTCGTCGCGCCGTTGCCCAGATACCCGACGCCCCAGCCGATAAAGATCTGGTCGACAATATTATACAGCGCACCCACCAGCAGTGAGATCGTACACGGCAGCGCGAATTTCACCATGAGCTTCCCGAGCGGGGCGGTACCCAGCACGGCATTTTGTTTTTCTTCCATAAAAACCTCCCAAAAATAAAAAAATTGCGTAAGTCCGTTTGGACTTACGCAAAGCTGCTACACAACGCCTGCATTATAGCATGTCCCGGCAGAAAATGCAAAGGGGTTTTTTACACGGGAACTTGCAGGAAATTTCTGCGTCTGATATACTGTAGACACAAACAGAAAGAGAGGGCCAGCTATGTTCGGCTTCGGATTTTTTGACTCGGTGTTTCCCGTGATCTTTACGGTCATGTTCGTTCTGATTCTCGGCGTGTTCATCGTGACCCTCGTCCGCGGCGTCGGTCAGTGGCACAAGAACAACAATTCCCCGCGCCTGACCGTCCCGGCGACCGTCGTCTCCAAGCGGATGGAGGTGTCGCATCACCACAATTCAGAATCCCACATGACCAACTCCTCCACGTGGTACTATGCGACGTTTCAGGTTGAAAGCGGCGACCGCATGGAGTTGACGGTCTCCGGCAGCGACTACGGTTATCTCGTCGAGGGCGACCACGGCAGATTGACATTCCAGGGAACAAGATTCCTTGGCTTTGAACGCGGGTGATTTTGTTCATACCGAAGGCTCCCGTCCTTTCCGAAAGGAGAGGGCGGGCTTTTCTGTGTCAGAGGGAGACTGGCAAAAGGCTGATGCTCTTCTACAAATCAGCGAGTGCCGACCTACTTTTTCTTTTGCTTCTCCAAAAGAAAAAGCAGCGCGTCAGAAATGACCACGACGGAACGAGCCGCCGCGAGCGACGTCTCTTATCCTCTGTGCTCATTTCTTCCTTTCCAAACCGCAAACGCTTCGCTGGTTTACGGTTCAGTTACAGGTAAGTATCGTTTCTTAAGAAATATTTATTGTTTTTCGATAATTTTTCATTGACAAACGATCTGCACTGTGGTATCCTGCAGCTACAGAAAGGATGTGCGGAATATGAACTGGTCCAAAAACAGCTCGATCGAGCTTTCAAGAGCTTGTGTGATCTTATTTATGATCCTTCTGGCCGCCCTCGATATCGGCTGCTATTGGGCGGTCGGGTGGTTTGTCCGGCTGCGGCTGATGAACCGGGATTCTGTTTTTCTGATGATGGCCACGATCTATCTTTGCAGCGGCTTCGGCTGGGTGCTGCTTGTGCGGCTGTGGCAGCTGCTGCAGAATATCCGCGCGCAGCTCGTCTTTGACATGCGCAATGTGCGCCTGCTGCGGCAGGTCAGCTGGTGCTGCGTCGGCGCGGGCGCGGTGTGCCTGGTCAGCTGCCTGTATTATCTGCCGTTTATCGCGGTCGCCATCGCGGCGGGCTTCATGGCGCTCATCGTGCGCATCGTCAAGAACATTTTCCAGCAGGCCATCGACATGAAATCCGAGCTGGATCTTACGATCTAGGGGGTGCGGCATGGAAATTCTCGTGAATCTGGATGTCATGATGGCAAAGCGCAAAATTTCCGCGGGCGAGCTGGCCGAGCGCATCGGCATCACGCCCGCGAACCTCTCCATTCTCAAAAACAACAAGGCCAAGGCCATCCGTTTCTCCACGCTCATGGCCCTGTGCCATGAGCTCCGCTGCCAGCCGGGCGACCTGCTGGAGTTTGTCGACGACTGAAAGGAGGTTTTTCGATGGAGGAGCATAAAAACAACGAAGGTTCCCGCCCGCAGGAAGCGCCCGACTGGGCAAAGCAGACGCTTGCACCGATCCGGCCGCCGTTTGCGGCCAGTCGGAAGGAGTGCATTCTTGCGTTTTTGCTGTATCTGCTGGCGTATGTGTATCTGGGCTCGCAGTGGTGGGTGCTGCCGCTGTTTGCCGCCGGATTCATTGCGGCGGCGGAATACCGGTTCCGGGACGTAAAGCGCCCGCGCGAGAGCTGGATCTGGCTTCTTTGCGTGGTGATGATTGTGGGCTGCCTTACATGGCGGGAGCTGCATCCGGATCGATTCGATTCACGTCTGACCGAGCAGCTTGTACGAGAGTATGCTATCCCCTCGGGGCTGGCCTTCCTCGCGCTGCATATCCTCGCCGTCTACTGGCTTCTGTGCCGCGCCGGACGGCTGACCGGCGGCGAAAGCGGTCATCTGCTGCCGCTTGACGCGCTGCTTGCGTTCATCGTCATTCCGTTCAAAAACCTCTTCCTGCGCATCCGCTGCGTCATTTATGCTTTGAAGCCCAAAAAGGAGCGCGCCGTCAATGCGGGTGCGATCGCGGGCGCGGTGCTCGCGGCGTTTGCTGCGCTGGTGCTGCTCGTGCTGGCGATGACACAGCTGTCCGCCGCGGACGACACGTTCAGCGAACTGCTCGGCGATATCCAGCGGGCGCTGACGCCGGATCTTGACCAGCCGTGGTTCTATCGGCTCCTCCTCTCGCTGCCGGTCGGCGCGTACCTGTTCGGATTGCTGGCAGGCCTTGGCCGTGAGACGCCAGAGGACATGCGTGCGCGCGGAGACCGCGCCCTTGGCGCGCTGCCGAAGCTGCGGACCGTGCCGGAGACCATCTGGATTGCGGCGCTTGGAATGTTCAGCGCGGTCTATCTTGTGTTCTTTTTCGTGCAGGGGCGGTATCTGTTCGGCGCGTTCACGCGGACGCTGCCGGAGAGCTTCACCGTTGCCCAATACGCGCGTCAGGGCTTCTTTGAGCTGTGCCGCGTCATGGCGATCAACCTGACGCTCTTCTGGCTCGTCACGCGCACCGGGCGGCAGGAGAGCAAGCCCGTCCGCTGGATGGCGGCCGCGCTTCTGATCGAGAGCATGCTGTTTGCAGTGGTCGCGGTCTCCAAGCTGGCGCTGTATATCGATTGCTTCGGCCTTACGCCGCTGCGCGTACAGAGTACGTGGCTCGTGTGCGTGCTGCTCGTCGGCTGCGGCTGCGCGCTCTATACCCACCTGACGGGTAAAAAGTCCATGCGCGTATGGATGATCTTCGGCGCGCTCACGCTGGCGCTTCTGTGCGCGGTGCAGCTCCCGATGCGCCTCCCGCTGCCGGAATATCCGGGATAAAAAATTCTGGGAATCCACTTGACAACCGGACCGCTTTCTGTTATTATAATAAGGCTCTGTGAGAGCTTTATATCGCGGGATAGAGCAGTTCGGTAGCTCGTCGGGCTCATAACCCGGAGGTCGGGGGTTCAAATCCCTCTCCCGCAACCATAAAACCACCGTATTTCGCTTGAAATACGGTGGTTTTTCTAACTTTTCGCATCATTTTGCAATTCCACAAAACTTGCTTTGACCCCATTTTGACCCCAATTGGTGCCGCTGCCCATAGGTTTAACTCAATTATCTGGAGTGGGTTCAGCCTGTTTCAGCGTGATCAGCAGACGGATGATATTTCCCGTTTGGTACATCAGGTATTCCAGTACATTCAATTCCGTCTTATCATGGTGCTTTGCATAGCCGTTCATGAAATTACAGTATGTCTGCAGCAGTGTTTCAAAATTTGAGGCAATTTCTTTCGGGACTCCAGCTTCGGATAAGTAGTTTCCATAGATGCTTTTATTGCTTTCAAGGGCTTTATCATTTTTGAAGAATTCCTGAAAGAATGTTTCGAGTGCCTTGCGAAACTTATCTGCAATATCACTGGCATTTTCTGTTGTTGCATCTGCATATTCTCTTAAAGCCTTTACAAAAGCTGTATGTGCCTTTGGATACTGGTTTAACCATGCTAATGGCTGTGACACGAGCGCAGAATCCAACTCAACCGCGCCCTTTGGAAAAACAAAGTACTCTCCATTCTTTACAACCAAGTCGACCGCAATATGCGAGTCCTTTAGCATCTGAACCAATAAATTTGCAAATGTGCCTCGTTCTAAAAAGGCATAACCGTCACGCTTTATGGGCAGCACATTTGTGAATGCAATATAATACGAGAAGAAAGTCTTGGGTTCATCCGCATTTTCTGCAAGAACACGAATGCAATGGTTATATCGATTGTTGCCACGCTGCTCATTCATATACGCATTGCTTATTTGCGTTCCAGTTGTACTGCAAAAGCGTAAATACTCTTTCGTACTGATTCCCGAAAAATTGCTGTCTGTCGGAATTCCATTCAAGAAATTGAATAGAATTGTAAGAAAATGTTGATATTTTTTATCGTCACACAGTCCAATTCCCAGTTGCTCTCTATAGCTTAAGAAATCCATTTTTATCTCCCTTCGTATTCTGACGTGCAGTATGCCGGGGTTAAATTTACAAAACCATCATAACTGTTCTTCCTGAAAAATACAAGAGCACTCTCTTTCCGGCAAAAACATAAAAAATACTGTACTACAATCGCGCGCCCCTGCTGCAGGATTTCTGCAGCAGGGGTCGTTTGTTATACGTCAATTTGCACGATAAACTGGTTTGCAGTTAACTGAATATGCTCGACAGGTGTAGGGACCGGCGGAACCGGGAGCGTCAGCATAGCTTCCTGCGCCTGCTCCTTGATGCTGGCAATTCCCTCGGCCATGTTGGACGCTTCTGCGTCTATGTCCGGGAAATCGATCAGGTCAAACAGAAGAAGGCCGTCGTCCTCCGTTGTAACGACCAACGGATACACTGCGCTCTGCGGCTGCGCGGTAAAAAGATCGCCGAGAAGGGCTACGGCTTCCTGCTTGTGCCCATCCAGTACATGTGCATAGGTGTCCAGCGTGAAGGATACGGAGTAGTGGCCCATGATTTCAGACAATGTTTTCGGGTCCATACCCTGTTCCATTGCTCTGGAGGCAAACGTGTGACGAAGCGCATGGAAAGTAAAGTGGCGAAGCCCGCTCGCCTGCAGGAGTTGATTGTAATAATCCTTGAATGTACGAGGTTCAATTATTCCCCCAAGCGGATTTGTCACAATATAGCCGCTTGCATTGTACTGATCTCCGGCAAGCTCCGCATCCTTCTGCTGAACATACTGCCAGCCCTGAAGCTCCTGAAGGACGACAGGCAGAAGCGGGATCGCACGAATGGAATTCCGACTTTTCGGGGTCTGGATCACGATTTCCGTTGTGGGCTCTCCGGGCTGCAGGGGCCGCTTCATCTTGTTCAGCCGGTTCAGCGTCCGGCGGACATGCAGAATACCGGCGCGGAAATCAATATCCTCCCAGCGCAGGCCAAGCAATTCCCCAAGCCGCAGGCCGGTAAAAAGAACGAGACGGACAAACACGCCGTAGCGGTGCTGATAGCTGCACTGCATCAGGCGGGCTTGTTCGTCTCTTGTCAATATTACGATCTGCGGCTTGCTTCCTCTCGGAAGATTCACGCCATCTGCGGGATTACTGTTGATATATCCCTCCGCAACGGCGAAACTCAATGCCTTATGCAGAAACAGATTGAGGTTTACGATTGTTTTTGGACTCAGCTTTTCTGTTTCTGCTTTGTAATTATAATATTGCTGCAAAATTCTCGGTGTCAGCTCCTTCAACTGTATATTTCCCAAAGCAGGATTCAAATGGACACGGATGTAGCTTTCATAGCTCAGGTAGGTCGACTGCTTCAGCGTCGGCCGCATATAAGTTTCCAGACAGAACGGAAGCCATTCGCTCACAGTTACAGACTGAAAATTATTCGGTGTATGATCGCGAATAAAGGAAAGCTCGTGAAGCAGTTTGATTGCTTCCTCCTGTGTTTTTGCATAGCGGGAAATTCTTCGTTCCTCGCCGGTTGCATAGTCGATCCCGATCGTAACGCGGACCTCCCATCTGCCGTCGGCGCGCAGGCGAATATTTCCCTCTCTATCTTTTCTTGTTTTAGACATATCGGACACATCCCTTATGATAATTTACGCGAACCATGCTCGGCTGCGCATTATCAAGGTGTTCTATGCTTTGTAAAAAATAATGATTCTCTATCATGCGAAAAAATGCGTATTAAAGTTTAATCATGACAGAACAGAATATTAGGACTCAGAGGAAGTGTCATACAAAACACTTCCTCTGGCGGAAGCGTACAAGGTACGCAAAAAACATAAATAGGAGATTGTAACATGGATAATCAAATAAAAACATCAGAGGCAATTACAATTAGATATATAACAGAAGATGCTCAGCGGCTTCGTGCTGAAGCAAAGGCTGCCGGTTGTTCTCTGAGCGAATTGATTCGTGAACGCTCCCTTCGGGCAGATATGGAGGCTGAATTATTGAAGATACGCATTCAGAAAATCTCCGCTCAGCTTTGTCGTCACAATCTTATTGTGCATGAGATTCATGACAAAGATGCTCGTAACGCTTTTTTGAATTGGGAGGCAGAAGCATGGCAGTGTTTAAAGTGATTTCCGTTCCGCAGAAGTATGCTGACGAAGACGCTTATGCAGATTTGATCCATTACTGTATCAGGCCCATGAAGACGCCGGGCAATTTCATTGACGGCTTCGGCGTTCTGCCGCAGCTTGCGGCAGAGCAGATGCAGATCGTATCGCATGCCTACCGGCAGGATCATGGCATTCGCCTGCGGCACTGGATCATCAGCTTTGAAAAGGGTGAGATTCGGGACGCTTGGCATGCCAATCAGTTTGCACAGCAGGCATGCTGGTTTTACGCCGAACGCTATCAGATCCTCTACAGCGTCCATGAGGATGCCCAAAACATTCATATTCATTTTGTTATGAACATGATCTCGTTTCAGGACGGAACCCGCTATACCGGAAAAAAGAAGGATTACTATGATTTCCTCCGGTATCTGAATGACATTGCCGCTTTATTCGGCACCTATGTCTATCCGGTAAAGGATATCCCGGAATAGAGATCATGGTTATTGCGCAGACGCCTCCCATATTGAATTGAAGCTGCGAGGGCTGGCCTATGCCGTTCCCGCAGCCTTTTAATTGGAGCTGTCATATCCCAACAACTCCAGCGCCAACAATACACCTTTGGAAAAGGCAGCAATCGCTTTTGCGACTGCTGCCCATGTAATCATTTTACGGCATAGTCCATGCCGCCGATCAGCAGCAGTGCCGCTGTGAGCAGGAAACCCAATACATACCAGATCATGTTTTTTCCCCCTTTCCGATTTGTTTCTCGTATTCTCTGACCTTGCGGTAAAATGTGCTCGGAGACAGTCCCAGCCGTTTCTGTGCCTCTACTGCGGTAATCTCCCTGCGGCGCCATAACATGAGTACACTGTCAAAGCCTGCGCATACAATCGGCTTTCGGCCTTTATAGACGCCGTTTTCTTTCGCAATGGCGATGCCCTCTCTCTGGCGCTGGAGAATGTATTCCCGTTCCAGCTCTGCTACTGCGCCGAACACCGTCAGCATGAATTTCCCCGTCGGCGTCGTAGTGTCGATAGCTTCCTTTTTGGAAACAAACTGTACCTGCTTGCTTTGAAGCCGCTCAATCAGCTCCAGAAGATCTCTTGTATTCCGCGCAAACCGGCTGATCGACTCCACAATGACGCAATCACCGGTCCGCACAAATGCCAACAGCTTTTGCAGCTCCGGGCGGGCCAGGTTCTTACCGCTCATGCGGTCAATGAAAACCTGTTCCACGTCAAGCGCCTGCATCAGCACCTCCTGCCGGATGGTATTCTGTTCTTGGGTGCTGACCCGGATATAGCCGACCTTCATGTGAAATCTCCTGTGTCAATAGGGCGTACCCATATGGGATACAGAAATGCTCTCCCAATAGCGTCGGTTTTCCACTTTTGACATATATGCCGCTGGCCGCCCGACCCTATTGACCTATATCTCCCCATAATAGAAACACTCCTCAATTTCCTCCGGCTGCAATCCCTCGCCCAGCCATGTATCCACATCCTCCGGGGTATATCCGAATGCGCAGGCCAGATTTTTCAGTTCACGGACATAGCTGCCGCCGGAAACCTTTTGGACTCTGGTGCTCTGCGTACCGGACAGCGGCCAGTCATATGCGCGGAGGTCATACAGATGCCGCACGGAGAAGGTGCCTTTGCTGCGCCCGCCATCCGGCAGCAGGCACAGAATGTCCCCTTCCCGAACCGCAATTTCTTCTACCGGGCCATGCAGACTTTTCCGAATGCTGGACAGCGCGTAGTTTAAGATCTCCTTGGTGGAAGCATACAGATATACCCTTTGCTTTGGAAAATGGTACAGGCAGAACGGATTGTTCCCGCGCACGATATAAAGGCGCTCATGGTCATCCAGCACTGTATAAGTAAAGGAACCGCGCAGCAGCTCCGATGTTATGCGCAGCGTATCCAGATCGATTGTTCCTGCCTGTTCCAGAAGCTGCACGATTGCAAAGCTGTCTGTCTCGATTCTTGAAGCAGGCAGCTTCTTTTCCAAGCGCAGCAGCTTGTCATTGCTCAGAATGCCGTTGTGTGCCAGTGCAAATGCGCTGCCGTCTGCGACCCCATAAAAGGGATGATTGTTGCAGTTCTGCATTTCGGAGCCCTGTGTGGTCATTCTGGTGTGCCCCATTACCGCCTTTACCTCTGCCGGAAGCCGAAAGCGCATCCACCGGGCGGGAAATGGTCGTTTATAGATACAGAGCTTCGTCCCGGTTCGATATGCGATTCCGGTCGCATCTGTCCCACGGATCTCACTGGAAATGGCAAGGGCAGAAATGATCCTGTTCTTCTGCTTTGCGGAAAGCGTTCCGCCGTAATCATAAAATCCAAACAGGCAGCACATTACAGCTCCACCTCACTTTCTACCGGCTCGTTGAGATATAGTCGCCGCTCCTTCAGATACTGGATCAGCTCCGGTTCCGTCACGCCTGCAATAAAATCCGACCATGAAAGCGCACGAAGCTCCTCATCGTTCAGGCACGTCACCACATCGCACAGGTGATCCGTCAACTGGATCGTCGCGGCAAGCGTGTTGTATTTGAGCGTACCTCTGAAAATACGGATCTCCACGGTGTCTTCGTTCGTCAGGTTTACACAGGTATATCGGCCATAGTGATAGCTCTTGGCGTGATCCATCATTTCCTTCGGCGTGTCCTTATAGCCGTATCTCGCCGCCCAGCGTTCCAACTGCCGGTTTGTCCGGCGGCTGAATTTTAGCAGCTCGTTCCAGTGCTTTTCCACAAAATAAAGCAGCCTTGCGATGGCTGCTTCCTGCTGCGCCGCCGTTCTGCCGAACGCAAGACGGCTGATATGGATATGCAGGCCGCAGGTACAGGCCTGATGGGAGCGATAGCCGAGCGAAACCGCTTCCGCCATGATTGCCTTTCACGGTAGCTGCGTCAAATGATATTCCGCCGTCGCTGGATGGCTGACGATTTCAAACCCATCGTCCAGACTGCCATCATGCTTGCAGTAGTAAAAATCATGCTCCCGGTTTCCAACGGCAAGGATCTGCTCTGCGTTGCTTCCAATTTCGCCGCCCTTGTCGATTTCCAGCTCTACGCCGAAGTATCGTGGCCCGTCTCCGTAGAAAATCGTTTCCGGGCGGTAATCGTAGTTGTGAATGACCTGATTTTTCAGAATATGATAGCAGTTTTCGCAATAGGGATAGTCCTCGCCATCTCCCAGATAATACGCATTCTCGCAATCGATCAGTTCCCCGCAGCGTTCACAGTTTGTGTAATGACTGTCATAGCATCGCTGGCAGAGCGGATGCGTCCGCGAACCGGCATTGGCGTCATTCCAAAGCCGCTCCCCACAGTCCGAGCAGACAATAGTTTCTTCGTCAAGGCAGTGTTCGCAGAAATAATCTCCTGCGAACAGCGTCAGCGCATCTTCTGGGAATTTCCGTCCGCAGATGCTGCATCCATGGTAGTCTCGCATAGTCGTTTTCCTCCAGATAAAAAGATAACCGCCGGACGCATCTGCATCCGACGGCTTCACAGCGATAATATGTAGTTGAAATCAGCGATTTTTACGCAGTTTTTCGGAGAAATAAGGGAACATCATGGTAAAAAACAAAGAAGGAGTTTTTATCATGAACGATTATGATAGACAAGATTTGATCAAGCAGCGGGCCGGTTTGGAGCCGCCCGCCCACGAAGGAGATTACTGGAGCGATGAAGACCGTGCGCGGCTGAAATGCCTGTTCGACATGGGCTTTGGCATCAGCGAAATTGCGCTGGAGCTCCGGCGCGGAGAGCCTGCTATCTGTCAACAGATAGCGCATATGGACCTGTTTGAGCGTAAGCGCCGTCGGCACAGGGTACGCCCCGCGCTTCCAAGCGGCTGCCTGTGCAAAGAATGCACGGCAGACCCGGAAGCCTGCACCATCCGACGGCTGCAAAAAGCAGCAAAGGAGACCGTGTAATGTTTGAGGATTACCCGGATATCCTTTCGCCGGAGGAAGCCGCAGAAGCCCTCAGGATCGGTGAGAATGCGATTTATGAATTGCTGAACAGCAAAAAACTCAGCGCCTATAAAAACGGGCGCAATTGGCTGATCCCAAAGGAAGCTGTGCGAAAATATGTTGTAGAGCAGTCAAAGCTGGAATGATCCACAAAGCAAGGTCCGAATCAGAAACGATTCGGGCCTTGCTTCGCTTTTGTGATCAGTTCAAGGATTCCCTGCAAGGTTTTGTCGATGCTTTCCTTATAAGCAACGTCAAGCTGACTGATTTTTGATGTCGTATCAGACCATGCGCTTTGATTGACCGTATTCCCAAACAGCAGTTCATCGCTGCTGCAGGAAAGAATCTTGCAAACCGTCATAAGCGTGTCCAGACTGAACGCAGAATCGCCCAACTCGACATTTGCCAAAAAGCGCGGACTGAGAGAACAGAGCTCGCTGAGCTGTTCTCTGGTGTATCCGGCAGCTTCGCGTTTCGCCCGAAGCCGCTTCCCAATTTCTGCTTTTGTTTCTTTATCCACGAAATCACCTCTAATCACAAGTTTAATATGTGTTATAAGAGGTTGAAATGTGATAGAAATTCATGTAAAATATGTGATACAGAGTGATATAGGAGAAAAGGGAGGGCTTTAGATGAAGTTTCGGCTGCTCGGTCAGGACGTAGCGATCAGCGAAGCGGCAGAAAGCTACAACACATATCGGAAACTGTTCATTGGACAGGCCAAAACTGCGGCCAATCAATTCTTTGATGCGTATGAAAGAAACCAGTCGCTGGAAGACGTTGTGAGAAAAACACCGGATCAAATTGCAGCGTGTATTGCGCCGTCGGTCGAGCTGTGCATTCAGATACTGGTCGACCATGGTGTTTATACCATTGACCGTGAACAATTCTCCAGCACATATCGGTCTTATCTGGATCGGTGGAAGAAAGCGTATGAGGCGATCTGCGGCCAGTATGACAGCATTGTTTCTGAGCAGGAGGAGCTGGATCAGTATCGTGTTGCGCGCCGGGAGAATCGCGGCCGTTGGGTCGGCGGAGGCTTCGGCGTTGGCGGTGCGTTGAAGGGAGCTGCGACCGCAGGGGCTATGAACATGGTATCCGGCGCTGCGCACAGAGTCGTAAACGGTGTCGGAAAGATTTTCTCATCATTATCTGCTTCAAGCGAAATGCGGAAGATCTTCAACGACAGCAAAACACGATCCAGTCTGGCCAGAAGCGTCTGGAATACAGTTTTTTATCTGCATTACGCGCTGATCGACTGTCTGGATCGTACCGGGGCTGATCACCTGCCTTATGAGGGGCGCGAAACCTCAGGTATGGATCAAAAGGCAACCGCGATTTTGAATAATATCGCGCATATAGCCGACGCTTCCCAGCGGCGGGAGGCGTTGTTGGAGGCTTTTCGGATCGACCCATATCTCTCTGACTGGTATCTGCTTGCGCTGCAAAGCGATGGCGATCCGGATGGGAAGCTGCAGGAAGCTGCAGATTATTTTGATATTCCTGGCATTACCAGTGCAAAACAATCCATACTGGACACATTTGCGAAAGCATTGCCGCTCGATACCGAAGATGCCGCAAAACTGGCCGTTCAGAAAATTCAGGCAGAAAAAGAACGGCTGCAATACTTTGAGGACACCGAACATACGCAGTTAGCCGTCGATACGGTTAAAAACTTTGATATTGCCTATCGGACAGTAGACGGATACCTGCACCAAACCAGAGAAGACGCCGATTTTTCCCGCAGTGAAATCAATCAGATCTTAGCGGTCGAAGAAGGCGTCGATTTTTCAGACATAGACTCGGTTGCGAGCGGGCAGCAGCAGCTCAGCGTTTTCCATTCTGCCGTAGCCCAGCAGCACCAGCAGAAGCTGGACGAGGCATGGACCGGACTGGATATCAAGCGGCGGTCTGTTGCGACAGGGATTCCAAACGGAGAGCCGCTCGTCTTTAACACCCCGGAGCTCGCCGCACAAGCACAGCAGATTGCCGATCAATTACGGCAGCGGATGATCACATGTCAGAAAAGCGCAAATGCGGAAGCTGCGCTTAAAACGATGCTCGGCCATCTTGCATATGAAGGGCTCCCGGCGGAGCTGCTTGCCTGCTATACGGCAGAGCTGAACCGCCTGCTGTGTGAGATCGACCGGAAAGAACGCACCGCATTTGGGCAGGAATACCCCAACAGAGAAGCGGCAGCAAACGCACAGCAAACGTATACGCAGTTGGAGCAGAGCGTTCATAAGCCGGACGCCCCCAAACATGCGGAGGCGATCCGAAAGCAGATTGCACAGGCCGATTTACCGGAGGCAACAAAAGAAGCGCTCCGAACCACACTCTTTCAGAAGGAGCATGCAACACGGATCGCCGCTGCGAAGGGTTTTGGAAAAGCAAGTACATGGATTCTGATTGCCGTAATCATCGTGAGCCATTTTCTTTCTCTGTCCTGTACACAGGCTTTTTTAGGCAGACGCTTTTATATTCTGGGGTATTCCTATATGCTCAGCGATTTGAATGTCTGTGATCGGCTGTCTTTCTGGGATGGCATCAAGAATGCGGTCGTTGTCTTCGGCCACTGCGCCGGCGATATCTTTATAAAGAGCTTTCACGAATATTTTGCAGGTTTCCACAATGGCTTTCTGGCCGGAGTTGTCTGGGCCGTTGTCGGCATCTTCTGGACGCTGATCAAGCATGCGTTCCTTGCAATCCCGCGGTACATTCTGTGCCTTGTCACCGTATTTTTTCAGAAGACCTCCATCTTTTATTACATTGGATATGCGCTTGGCACATGGCCGCTGTTCCGGGTGCTCAGCGCGTACAGCAACAAGGGAGAGGAAGAAGAAACCATCCGCCGTCAGGTTGAAGGAAAATCGTAAGGAGAGGAATTGAAATGAGGAAGCAGCATTTTTTACACATCCTGATCATTTTTGTGATCTGTTTTTCGTGCCTGCTGGCAATCACGGGCTGCGGCGGCTGCAACAATGCCTGTTATGATTGCGGAAGCTGCACAACAAATTCATGTCTGAAGTCCTGCAACTGTGCAACAAAATCCTGCGCAACGTGCGTCGAATGCGCGGGATGCGGATATTTCTGCGAAGGCTGCAGAAGCCCCTTCGTGGATTAAGGAACAGAACATGTGTCCGAATTTTACATTTACGATCCACGGGCTTGCGTCGTTCTCACTTCCAGCCTACTCGGTATTTGCCTGCATCGGCCTGCTCTTTATGATGCTGTTTCTATATGCGAAAACGCAGCAGATCGGGGTCTCATTTTTGCGGTTCCTTCTGCTCGTCGGGGCAATGGCGGCAGGCGTCGGTATCGGCAGTAAGGCGCTATTCGCACTGACGCAGATCCCGGAATTTCTGAAGGAGCCGACGCTTCGGAATCTTGGGGAAATAATCTGGACAAGCGGGTTTGTATTTTACGGCGGTTTATTCGGAGCGATATTGGCCGTAAAGCTCTATGCAAAGGTGTTCCGCCTGAACGGGCAATCCTTTCTTAACCAGATCGCGCCCGCATTCCCGCTTTTCCATTTCTGGGGAAGAATCGGCTGCTTCTTTGCGGGCTGCTGTTACGGAAAACCTGTTGGCTGGGGCATCGCCATGCAGCAGACACCGGACGTGCCGCGCATTCCGATTCAGTTGATCGAAGCGGGCTGTCTGCTTGTTATTTTCATAGGACTGCTCCTGCTGCAGCGCCGAAGGTCCCATGCTCCTGCGCTCCGGATTTATCTCATTTCCTATGCAGTCTGCCGGTTTGCGCTGGAATTTTTCCGTGGGGACGAATTGCGCGGCATCTGGCTGGGCCGCTCTACATCGCAGTGGATTTCACTGGCAATTATCCTGTATTTTGCGTTAGCCGCTTTGCTTACAGACATGAATCATCGTATCCATCACACAGAAAACTGGAGGAAAATGAACAATGAAAAAGAAAACAGCAATTCTATTATGCGCGGTATGTCTGGTAACGCTTCTGGGGTGCCAGAAGGCATCAGAACCGACGGAGACATTAGCAAATGAGGAACGAGATTACAGTGCGGCTGCGGAACAGGAAACGACAACCGAAGGCGCAGATCGTTCAAATAGTCCGCAGGATTCACGAGAAGACGTTACAACCCTTCAGCCTTCAGCGGACAGCACATCGGTCGATACGCCCATATGGGGCTTTGCGTCCTATCAGGATTTTCTGGATCAGGCTGCTGAAACCTCGCCATCGGCAATGTTCGCGCTGTTTGATATGGACGCAGATGATCAGCCGGAGGTGATTCTGAAAACCGGAAGCTCAAAGGCATCCTCCAGATACGAGATCTATGGAATCAAAAACGGTGAAGCAATTTGCTACGGAAGCATTGACGGCATCGATACAAAGCTGTACCCCGTGTCACGATATTATGCGTTGATCTGTCTGACAGTTAACGAGGCACAGAATTTCTTGCGCGTTTCCCTTCTTGTATTTGATAATGGTGCCGTCACGGATATCGAGTCTTACAACGGGGAGATCATAGACGGCTACGGCGGGTATGAGGAATTGGAATTTACGCCACTTCGCAAGCGAAACGACGTGAGTTGGAACGGAAATCCTTCCGAGATCAACGAGTGGCTCTTTAATCAGTTCTTGGAGCAGCACTGGAGCTATAACATGATTGACGAGCTTCGGGATAATGGCAGCCTTTATGATATCAATTTCAGAGCCAGCCTGCCGATGCAGATGGGCATTGAAGTGTACGAGACTGCCACGCTTGACGAGCTGCTTTTGTTTGCTATCGGATATGAAATGGTAAACGATCCGACGAATGTGGACGTTTTTATGAAGGACGGAAGACTCCGGCATGCAATTTCCACACAGACCGCCAATGAAGTCCTGCTGGACTTTTTTGGGCTTCAGCCCGATTATTCCATGCTGAGTCCTACAGGAGACGTATTCCTCAGCGGCGATACTATCTACTATCGAACCTACGATGAGTCGCACTGGCCGTACATTGCAATCGCAAATGATATCTGCGATAACAACGATAGAACCTTCAGTGTCCAATTTGATATTTATAGAGTCAGCAGCACGTTGTCATGGTACGATTATGATCAGTTCTATGCAATGACCGCAGCCGAGGCCGCGAATCAGAACGACCTGATTTGGATCGGCACCGGGAATGAGGTGTTGTACCAGTATGGCGCCGATGCTGAACAGCTTGGTGAAGGAGTAATTACATCTTACGGAATTTTTCTTCAGCAATAGACGCTGCCGGTTATTGCGTGTAACACGGGAGAAGAAGCACTAACCGTCTATCGATTACATGTTCTATAAAACGTAAAACGGTTCCTGCGTTTCGGCAGGAACCATTTTACGTTTAGACGTTCCATATTTTTTGAAGGTCAACCGTCCTTTGCGTATATTCTTCCACGAATGGCTTATTTGCGGCGCAGGCAATCCATCCATTCCCAATTTGGGACACAATATGTTCACCGATTTTTAAATCTTGTAACGTCGTCCGGGCTAAAGCCTGTCCTTTGGATGTTGATTCCAGTACTTGTGCAGCCTTTGCGTTTTCAGCCTGACCTTGGTTGAAATACACTGACGTATTCATTTGATCTGTGATTCTTTTCATCTTGCTGGTCAGTATTTGCGTTGTAAGCCAAAGGCAACAATCGAACATTCGACCTTCTCGAATAATCTCAAAAAGTATGGAAGTCTCTGCAGGATTAAATTGTTGAAATTCATCGATTGCAATAATCAAGGGCACATCAGTATCAACGCAGGAGTACGTTAAACGTGCCTTCTGAAATTGGTATAGGCTGGCCAAAAGTATTTCTATATAAACGGAAAGCATAAAACTACTACCTTTGAAATCCTGCATATTTAAAATAGTCGTTTTTCCAATACAATCATTCCATGATATTACATCACCAGAAAACGCTCGACTGTCAGCCATTAGATTTAGTGCATCTTTTACCTTTTTTCTATTGCCGCCGTTGCTATTTAGCATATCCCTGAAAGAGGTGATAAACCTCCTCATGGTTGGATGTGCGTTATTTTTACAGAAGTCAGTAAGCGTTCGCTCTATTAAAGTAGCATATGTATCCGATAGTCGTAGCGACTGCCTGAAATAATTTGCATACTGGTTCGTAATATTTGGATCTTCGATAGAAACATCAGAAAAATGTTCTGCAATATTGATGACTTGGGCCCCGTCTATCTCGGGCAACTTACCTTGCAAGTGGACAATAACGGTCATTATTCTTTTCTGCGCAGCTTGTTGCAGCATAGTCTCCAAGAAGACACTTTTTCCTTGACCAGATGCACCCAATATACGCATATGCCTGTTAGCGTTCTTTTGAAATAGCCAGTTTACCGCTTTCCCCGTTTTAATGCTTTGACCGAAGCAGAATGTATAACCGCATGTATTTTTACTGGCCCAGTCTGGCTCACTAAGATTATGGGCGGGGTTCATCTGACTTTTGCCCTTAATCACATAAGCATTGCGGTATTGAGCTGTCCTGCCGTTTGCTTCAAACCTAATCCTACTTTGATAAGAGTTGCGATTGATTTTAGGTGCACATAAGCGACGCTCTTGCTCCAGTGCGCGTAATGCCTGATATATGCTCACAGGCATATCCAGACCTTGTAAAATTTCCTCAAATGCTATTGCATTAACTTCCCACGCAGAACGTTCTTCGTTCCAGCGGACACAAGCCTTATTGTCAAATATGCCCAAATCCATTTCTTTGCCGTTTGCCGCTTCGCCGAGATTGACTATCACATTTTCTCCTATAAGTTTTTCTAACTCATCCAGAAAACATTCACCATCAACAGAAATATCAGAGGAATACTTGGCGAGTGTCCACGTCAGAAAATCATCAATGCTTGAATGATTTCCTAACCACGGGTCAATTTTCACTCCGTTATTTTCATAAAAGAGACGCAGCGCATCAAATATTGTCCGTAAAACAGAATGTAAGGCCGAATTTTGGCAATTCATTTGTTTTAGCACAATAGATATCTGTGCAGGTACAAAAGAAGTCGCGAGGATATCGATATACATGCGTATATCGACGTTTGAATATCCAGCAAAGTCCCTTTCGGTCAACGCCAGATGCAGCATCCCATTTACATCAAGGGATTTTGCAGAAAAGACAATCGGCACACAATTATTGCAAGTATAACTGCTGTTTAGTTCATTTTGCAATGCTGCAACTTTGGCCCGCAGCGTACATCTCTCCGCATAAGCAGAACTTTCAATCAAAAAAGGAATGTCTTTTGTCTCTTTGAATCGCTGCAAAAATTGCTTTTTGGGCAGATTTTCCTGCACAATTTCGCACCAGTTTTCTCGCGGATTGCCAAATAAGAACGTAATAACATTTGAGCGCAGAATTTGATTTGAAATATCAAGGCAAAGAACATCTGACAGATTGATGCTGCGAAGAAGACTGGCGAAGTATGTATAGTGGAAATAAAGAAATAAGAACAGCCTCTTTTCCGGGTCAACGACTTGCTCAAAGTGCGCAAATACAGTATTCAGCACATCCTTAACCTTCTTGGGGAAATATGGGGCTGGTCTGAGCCAACTCAGATCATCATAGACGAAAGATCTGGCCTTCAAGTTGTCACGCATGCTTTGATTTATTGGCCGATAGAAAAACCATTTCTGAATCTTCTTATCATATTCCCATCCGCCATAAAACGGAATTCTAATTAAATCATTATCTCCTGCAAGGCTTTTTATGGTATGGCGAAATTGATGTGTAATATTACTCACGTCAGATTCGTTTGGATCAATCCATCTACTAAATTGGATATCCCTGCATTCATTTTCAAACTTATCGAAAACGATATCAAACAGATCTGGGGATCTAAATTCTTTTTCTTGTAACTCGATAGTATGCTTTACGCTTTGGTACTGCAAATGTAGCTGATAATGTGGATGACATTTATATGGTTCATCGTATATAATTTTTACTGCGTTAATAAGCTGCAAATTGATCACGGGATAAGAATAACCGTCTGGCCTCCATCCTTCTGAAATAATTGGAATAATCATTTTATCCATAATATTTACCTAAATCCTTAATGTAAAATATATTATAAAATACTTATAATGAAAAAGATTATAAATTTTTATTTTATTTTTAGATAATTATAACTTAAATAAATTAAAATTGCAACAAATCGTGAAACCAATATTGCGCTTAAACAGTATTTGCAATAGAAAAGCCAACATCACGGCTGGTCCACATGATGTTGGCTAACTCTTAAGTTGTACTGATTACGCTGCGGCCAAATACACACGAATTGCCGCTGCAACATTTTCGTGCCATGTTCGAGAATGGAAGATTCTCAACTCATGCAAATGGCCCGTAAGGATTTCAGTCTTGGTGAGCCGCGAAGCAGTTTCCCAACCACCAACAAAAAAATAAGTCGCATTGTTGGGCGTACAGCTTTCAAAGACATAAAGGTTTTTTGCTTGAAACCCGTAGATAATGTAGCCCCAATATCCTTGTTTTCCAACGGCACGAAAATCCGGATTCATCGCATTCAAATGCTTATGTCTTCCGCGGATTATTGTTTGTTCTCCCTCTGATTTGTGCTTGAGAACGTGCGTGAGGTAGCGTTCAGCAAGTTCACTGTTTCTGGTGCCTGCGCGAAGAATCTCCCAAGGCACCTCTATGTCCTTCGCCGCACTGAAAATAGGTGCTTCCTTATTCGGCCACAGTTCGCAGCGCCCAAGCATTTCAAGGGCAACATTGATTGCAGCTTTTATTGCCGGATAGTCTTCCTCCCGGTTAACGAGCGGCGTTGAGAAAAGCACACTATTTTCAATGTGAAAATGCACTTCAGTTGGTGGAATAAGTCGTCGTTGATAGCATTTCCGATCCTGCCAGCATGTCCCATAGTGTTCTGTACCACCCCAGTCTTCATAGCGATAACTATGCTCCCATGACCGAATCTCCTTCGGTAAATCCTTAACCGGAACGGTATATCCATTTGCATTCTTCGACGTTGCTGCTCGAATAGGCCGAGGAATTCTCTGTAGGTCGTCTGCTAGAATTCCATATGTCCCTAGTTTCTCATAGTCCTCAGCGCATAGCGGCACAGCAACAAATAGTTGTTCGTCAGGCGAAAATTCCAGTAAGTAGCGTTTTGGCTCGACAATTTTTTCTTTTTCGATTTTCAAGATTATACTCCTTTGTTTGTAATTCACAAACAGGAAAAAGCCTGTGCTCAAAATTTTCTCTCGTCAAGACTTGAATTCACACCTGCTGGCTGCTATACTGAATTTGTAAAGTTTCGTTGCATAGCAGTTCTAGCTGTAAGCGCGAGCACAAGAGATCAGCATTTTGCGAGGACCAGTCGCAGGATGCTGTTCTTTTTCGATTTCCTGAATCGTGTCTGGTGATTTGGTGGACTTGGTGCATATAAACCTATATTGCGCATACAAGAACGTCCGTTCGTAATGCAGGATGATTATACTATACAAATTCACGTTATGCAAGTGCTAATACACAATATCAAGTGGAATCGTAGAGAAAAAAGTCCGTGAAACACAATATGTTGTGTTTCACGGCATAAGATTATGCAATGTTGATATCTCCTTTCGGAAGGAACCTGTTGTGTTGACCCCATTTTGACCCCAACGTAATTGCGTCTGTTTGGGCATGTTCAGGATGGTGCGAACAATTGCGGATAAATAGTGTCCTAATTTAGTTGAATTAGGCATGTTCAGGAACGAATTTTGTGGCTCTGATTATTGTTGATCCCTCATAACCCGGAGGTCGGGGGTTCAAATCCCTCTCCCGCAACCATCTAGTAGAACCAAAAAAGATATCTACGCGAAAAACCCAGAAGTTTCAACGACTTCCGGGTTTTTTTGCGCCCAATTTTTGAAGTCGGAAAAAAAGATATCAAAAAGGGTTTTGGCAAAATCAGTGGACTTGAACCTTTACGCACGCGATTTTGGGCCGCTTTTCCGGAGTTTTTTCGGGAAAGCGGCTCGCTTTTGCTCTCGGCAAAATGTAGAATTTCGACCGGCGTTTTTGTTGGTCTTGCCGAATGCGAACTCCAAGCACAGATGCCAGCGCGTTAGCCGGCTGTGCGACGTTTCAGACGTTAAAACCGCAGGCAAGCCCCATCCCCACTCCAGGACGAAAACACGGCGTATTGGCGATGCTGGGACGCGAGAAAGCAAAACACCCGCTGCCAGCGCAGCGGGTGGTCGTTTATCTGCTGGCTCTCAGCAGAGCATCGGTTTTTAATGTCACACCCATCATGTCCTTGTGGGCTTCGCGGGTGTCCCGGCAGAGCGGCGACAGGAAGGTCAACGCGTTCTGAATGCGGCTCAGATCAGACGCAGAGAGCGTATTCTCGCGCAGATGGCGCAGCACCCGGCGATAGGATTCGCGGAGCTTTGCATCCACGGACGGCTGGAAGAAATAGTTTGAAATCAGGCCGCCGATCAGCGCGGCTTCGTTATCGGTGTACTGCATGGTGATTGCCCTCCTCTACGATGTTCACACAACAAACGCGGCAATCATACCACAAGATGCAGTACCGGTCTATGCGCATTGTGCCGAAATATTGAATCACAAACCAATACACAAAATGAAGCGGCGTTTCGCTCTCTTATGAAAAGAGGGTTGAAACACCGCTTTTTTCTTTTCTTAAATTTGAAACCTGAGACGAAGGAGGTCACAAAAATGTCTGTATTCCGTGTCGAGAAAAACAAAGGTTACACGGTCATGTCCAACCACCATCTCCGCAACCATACGCTGTCCCTCAAGGCAAAGGGCCTGCTCTCGCAGATGCTGTCACTGCCGGAGGATTGGGATTACACGCTGCAGGGTCTCGCGCAGATCAACAAAGAGAGCATCGACGCCATCCGCGAAGCTGTGCGCGAATTGGAACGTGCCGGTTACATCAAGCGCAGCCGAGAACGTGACGAGCGTGGCTGTCTGCGCGGGACCGTCTACACGATCTACGAGCAGCCGCACGCGGAGCCAACGCCGGAAGAACCTGCGCAGGCTTTGCCTGCGTTGGATAATCCAATATTGGAAAAGCCTATGTTGGATTTGCCTACGTTGGAAAATCCAATGCAATTAAATACTAAGAGTACGAAAAAAAGAAAAAGACAAAGTAAAGACTTATCAATTACCGATTCCTTTCCCTTCCGGTTTTCCGGACGTTACCGCGCAGAAGCGAACGGAAGCGAAGGAAACGTTTGAAAGCTATCGGGAATTGATTCTGGAAAACATCGACTACGACGTTCTGGCAGACGACCCGCACGTTGACCGGGAGCAGCTTGACGAAATCGTCGACCTGGTGCAGGAGACAGTTTGCAGCACGCGCAGCCGAATCCGCGTTGCAGGCAACGATTATCCAGCCGAGGTCGTGCGGTCAAAGCTGCTGAAGCTGAACAGCGAGCATATCCGCTTTGTCATGGACTGCCTGAAGCAAAACACAACACGGATTCGGAATATCCGGCAATATCTGCTGACTGCGCTGTTCAATGCACCAAGTACGATGAGCAGCTATTACACGGCGTTGGTGGCGCATGATATGGCAGCTTAAAGCCAAACAGCAAGGGGCTTGAAAAAACTATTCAACCGATTCAAGTGCGCTGCGGACCATTGCGACGATCATGTTCATCTGTTTTGGTGTGGCCGAGCGGCAAAGCGCAAGCAGGGAATCCAAATCCTGCGATTCTGTCAGGTTCAGGTTGTCCGCAAGCAAATATGTTGGGGAAACATTCAACGTGCTGCAAAGCGTTACGAAAACCTGCAGGCTGGGTGTTTTTGCGCCAGACTCTATTTGCCTGAGATATGTCGCATTGATGTTGCAGGCTTCGGACAGGCGTTCACTTGTCCAGCCCCTATCCTTTCGCGCGGTGTTGATTCGTTTTCCCAGCAACTTTTTATCCATCTGATTCTCCCCACCTGTATGCTGATTGAGGCAAATTCGTTCCCTATAAGCTTACATTTTTCTTGACGCAGAAAATAGCGACTGATAGAATACGAAATATAAGCCATTAGACTACATGCGAGGTGATACAAGATGTGCGGAACGAAAAGCTGCGCGATCCTCGGACACA